>JAEYRD010000035.1 GCA_023435725.1 Pseudomonadota bacterium
CTCGCTTCATCGCGCAGGCTCGCAGTTGAACAGATCGGTCCTGGATGAAGGCGCAGGCTCATTCGCGTCTTGCGAGGATGACAAAGCCTGCGCCATCACCTCTGTTCGTTAATGCACGACAAGCACCGGCACGCTTCCGTCCGCCAGGACCTCCGATGTTTGACTGCCCAGGAATAGCTTCTTGAGACCGCGACGCCCATGAGAGCCCATGACGATCAGATCGCAGCCTCCAGACCTTGCTGCTTGGATGATTGCAGTGGCCGGGTGCGCATTCGGAATATGCAAGAGTTTTGCAGATATCCCGATTTGGTCCGCCATGGCGCGCGCCTCGTCGAGGACTTTGGTGGCACGTTCCTTGGAGGCTGCGTCAAAGGCATCAACCTCTTGCTGCGACGGTATCCATCCCGAGGTGTGTCCGCCCCCATAGTCGATCGGCAGCGGCTCCGTCACGGCAATGACTGTCACCTTGGCATTCAAGGCCTTGGCCAAAGCAACCCCATGCTTGAGGCCGTGTCTCGCGACCTCCGAGCCATCCGTGCTTAGGAGAATATGGGCGTACATTTGGGAGCTCCCTTTCCAGACGAGATTGTCTCCATCTCCCGGCGCGCCGGTTTGACCTCAACGCGGGTCCGCGCATTCATGGACAGACCAGTACGGGAGTTTTCGCGTGCGTCAGCACCTTGTTCGTCACGCTCCCGATGAGGAGCGCGGAGAGTCCGCTGCGCCCATGCGATGACATGACAATGAGATCGCAGCCCTTGTCCGCGGCTGCCGCGATGATGGCTTGGTGGGGTTGCCCGCTCTCGCCTTGAATCGTCTCGCAGGAAACACCAGCCGTCTTGGCCGAATTCGCGGCGCTGTCCAATACGCTCTTGGCCTGTTCCTTGCGTAGTTCGGCATATGTTGCGATTGCTTCAAGGAACCGGCCCGACATTTCCGTAAACGGTTCCACAACGAAGATGAAAGACACGGTGGCTCCGAGGGATTTCGCCAGCGCCAATCCGTGCGTCACCCCGCGCTCTGCTAGCTTCGACCCATCTGTCGGAATGAGAATATGCCGGTACATGCCACTACCTCCCGATTGTCTGGACGTATTGCCGCCTTGCGCAGGTCAGCTGGGCTCGCCTTTCGGATGTAGTCTTGAGATAAATCAATCTATACAGATGTCTGCAAATCTGCCAGCCCGGACGTTTGCCGAGGTTCGCCGTGGCGCCGCCGCCAGAGGCTTGCAGGAACTCGTGTCGTGTGACGGCCGCGCGCCTCACTTCGAGCGCCGAGGCTTGGCCATCGAACAACACCGCATCGGCATTCACCGGGACCGCGCGTCCCGGGAGCCCAAGCCGGAGCTGCAAAGTGTTGCGCGAGAGCAACGTGGTGCTTTTCTTCGCCAAAAGGCGCAATTTCTCGGGCCGTCGTTTGAATATAGTAGGGTGATTGCCAATCCTCGAACTGCCGACCGCTATCCCCACTTGTGCCGAATGCGGCTTCTATCGACACGACACGGTTCAGCAGGACGGGGGCGAGTGCCGTTTTCATGCCCTGCAGCCTCGTTAGCCAGGCTGCCGCGGTTCGGCAGAACTTCTAGCCAGGTTGGCCTCAAATTCGCAATCGGGTGGAGTGAACTCTGACGCATTCATTGACGTTCGCGATTGGTGACATTCACGGGTGCTTCGAGGAGCTGCTCGCGCTGCTTGCCGTGTGCGATATTGCCGGCCATGGAGAGGACGCCCGGTTCGTCTTCGTCGGCGACTATGTCGACAGGGGGCCGGATAGTTGCGGGGTTGTGGACTTCCTGATCCGGCGGCAATCGGAGGAGGGGAGTCGCTGCATCTGCCTGCGCGGCAATCATGAGGAGATGTTGATCCGGGCTGCCAGCGAGCATCGCTCGGATCGCGATCTCTTGAATTGGTGGGGGAATGGCGGCGAGCAGACCCTCGAGAGCTACGGTGTCGATGATCCCGGCGATCTACCTGCCGAACACCTGGCATGGCTTCATCAGCTCCCGTTGACGCACGAGGACCGGCATCGGCTTTTCGTCCATGCCGGTGTCCGGCCTGGCGTACCGCTGTCTCTTCAGTCGCAAGAGGATCTGCTTTGGATAAGGGAGCCGTTCCTCTCGTCTGCCGATGATCACGGGCTATTCGTCGTGCACGGGCACACGCCGATCAGATCCGGGCGCCCCGATCTGCGAGCCAATCGCTTGAATCTCGACACCGGCGCATGCTTCGGCGGGCCGTTGACAGCCGCGGCGTTTTCGAGCGGCCGGCGTGAGCCGGTGATGTTCGCCACGAGTATGGGCGATATCGTCCGCTTATAGCCGCGTATCCGCAGGACCGCGCGGGTTGATGAAGGCTAGTGCGTCTCGTGAAAGCGGCTGAGGAACGCCTTCAGCCGTTCGCTGCGCGGTTGGCGGATGGTCTCCTCGGGCGTGCCGATCTCGGCCATGACGCCGTCGTTCATGAAGCCGACGCGGGTGGAGACATCGGCGGCGAAGGCCATCTCATGCGTAACCAGCACCATGGTCATGCCCTCGGCGGCAAGGCTGCGGATGACGGAAAGCACCTCGCCGACGAGCTCGGGATCGAGCGCCGAGGTCGGCTCGTCGAACAGCATGACATCGGGCTTCATCGCGAGCGCACGGGCGATCGCGACGCGCTGCTTCTGGCCGCCGGACAGGCGGCTCGGAAAGGCGTCGGCCTTGTCGGCGAGACCGACCTTGGCGAGGAGATCGCGCCCGAGCGCGTCGGCCTCAGCTCGCGCCATGCCCTTCACCTGCACCGGGCCCTCGGTGACGTTGCCGAGCACCGACATGTGCGGGAACAGGTTGAAGTGCTGGAACACCATGCCGACGCTGCGGCGGAGCAACGCGAGCTGCGCGTCGCCCGCGGGCCGCACGCCTTTGCCGAACGCGAATTTGTGTGTGCCGATCGCAAGCTCGCCCTGCTGCGGCATTTCCAGCAGGTTCAGGCAGCGCAGGAAGGTCGATTTGCCGGAGCCGGAGGCGCCGATCAGGGTAACGACCTCGCCGCGTGCGACCGAGAGCGAGACGCCCTTGAGCACCTCATGGTCGCCGAACGCCTTGTGGATGTTGTTTGCGACCAGCGTCGCGCCGTTCGCATTCATCGATGCGCTCCCATCTTCAGCTCGACCCGGTCCGCGACCAGCGTCAGCGGGAACAGCACGACGAAATAGAGCACGGCAATCGTGGTGTAGACCTCGAGCGGCTTGTAGCTCGACGCGGTGATCACCGTGCCCTGGTAAAGCAGGTCGCCGACCGCGACCACCGACACCAGCGAGGTGTTCTTCAATTGCATGATGGTCTGGTTGATGAAGGAGGGGATCATCACTTGCGTGGCCTGCGGCAGCACGATGCGGCGAAAGATCTTGCCGCGCCGCATGCCGATGGCCCGGCCGGCTTCCCACTGCCCGGTGTCGACGGCCTCGATGCCGCCGCGGAAGATCTCGGCATAGAACGAGCCGGCATAGAGCGACAGCGCGATGAAGCAGGCCATCGCCGGTGTCATGTCGACGCCGATCAGGACGGGCAGGGCGTAGTAGACCCAGATCAGCTGCACCAGCAGAGGCGTGCAGCGGAACACCTCGATATAGAGACGCAGCGGCACCGTGACCCAGCGCGGCGCTGTGGTGCGCAAGATGCCGACGAACAGCCCGATCACGAGACCCGCGACCACCGTGGTCACCGTGTAGAACACGGTGACCAGGAGCCCTTGCCAGATCAGGCCCCAATACGGCTTGAGCGCCGCGAAGTCCCAGACATACATGGCCGATCAGAACTGCACTTCGCTGGGGAGATCGTCGGCGGTGAGGCCGACGGCCTCGAAGCCCTTCAGCATCCATTCGCGGGTCTGGCCCATCGAGCGGTTGTAGTCGGCCCAGGCGCTGAGGAAATCCTTGTAGCGGCGATCGCTCTCGGCGCGGATGCCCATGTTGGTCGGCAGCGTGAGCAGGGGGCGCGGGATCGCGAGATCGCCGAGATTCGGATTCTTCTTCAGGGTCGAGACTGCAAGCACCGCCAGCGACACGTTGCAGTCGGCGCGCCCGGTTGCAACGGCGAGGATCGCCTCGTCGCGGTTCTTGAAGCCGAGGATGTTCGCCTTTGGGCAGTAGCGCCGCGCGATCGTCTCGTGGGTCGAGCCGATGTCAACGGCGATCTTGACCTCGGGCTTGTTGAGATCGGCCCAGGTCTGCGGCTTGGCAAAGCCCTTCTTGGTGATGACGGTGAAGGAGTGCACCAGGATCGGCGTCGAGAAGTCGATGACGAGGGCGCGCTCCGGTGTCGGGTTCACGGCGAAGGCGAGGTCGACCTTGTCGGCCTGCAGGTCGAGGATCTGGTTGCCCCAGGTCGATTCCAGCATCTCGAGCTTGGCGCCGAGCTTGCTGGCGATGTCCTTGGCCATCTCGATGCAGGCACCCGACCACTGGCCGGTCGCGAGGTCCTTATGGAAGTAGGGCTCCTGGCCGACGATGACGGCGACCCGAAGCACGCCATTCTTCTTGATGCGATCGAGCGTGGAGGTCGGTGCGGTGTCAGCCTTGGCCGAGCTGCTCGCGGCGGCAATCGCTGCGCCCGCCAGCGCGACAGTGGTGAGAGCATCCCTGCGATTCATGGTCTCTGTCTCCCTGAAATTTGGGTCGGATCGTCTCCGGCCGCTGGACTATTTCTGTATTCAGGATAAAATGCAATACGGTATTTCATATTGCTGACCATTTGTGCGGCAAGGCAGAGAAGAGCCTAATATCTTGGCAGGATTGCGCAAAATTCCGTGCGAGCAGGGATTGCAAATAGCATTCAAGTCTGAATACAAGACTGAACGCAATATTCTTGTGATCTGAAGGAGAGTCTTGTGCGCGCTCTATTCGTCGATGCGAACGACACCCTGGCAGCGGTGACCGACAAGCTGCTGCGCTCGCAGAACCTGCCTGTCGGCATCAACCGCAATCCCTCGATCAAGCCCGACGAGCTGCCCGGCCTGCTCGGCGATGCCGAGATCATGGTCGTCGATCACACGGCGGTGCCGACCGCGATCGCCGAGAAGTGCAAGGCGCTGAAGCATGTCGTCTTCCTCGGCACCGGCGCGCGCAGCTACATGAACCCGGAAGAACTCGCCGAGCGCGGCATCTTGGTGCACACCATCAAGGGTTATGGCGACACCGCGGTCGCCGAATGCGCGATCGCCCTGATGTGGGCATCTGCCAGAAACTTTGGCGAGATGGACCGTGGCATGCGGGAGGGCAACTGGCTGCGCCGTGACGCGGTCCAGCTCACCGGCAAGACGCTCGGCCTGATCGGCTTCGGCGGCATCGCCGCGGAAGCCGCGCGCATGGCGGCAGGCTGCGGCATGAAGGTGATCGCCTGGAACAGGACGCCGAAGACGCACGCGAGCGCCGAATTCGTTTCGCTGGAGAAACTGCTCGCTGATAGCCACGTCGTCTCGCTGCATCTTCTGCTCAACGACGAGACCAAGGGCTTCCTGTCGCGCGAGCGTATCGCGCAGATGCGCCCCGGCAGCATCCTGATCAACACCGCGCGCGGCGCCGTCGTGGACGAAGACGCGATGTTGGATGCGCTCCGCTCCGGTCACATCGCCCATGCCGGCCTCGATGTCTTCACCGTCGAGCCGCTGCCCGCAGGCCATGCTCTGACCAAGCTGCCGAACGTGACGCTGTCGGCGCATTCGGCGTTCCGCACGCCGGAGGCGAGCGACAATCTCATCGGCGCCGCGCTCGATCACTGCCGCCGCATCATCGCCACCGGCAAGTAGAAGTTAAGGACATCCCATGTCGGACATCACCCGCATCGACCAGAACGCCCGCCGCAGCCGCGCTTCCGTGTTCGGCGATCTCGTCTTCCTTGCCGGCCAGGTGGCGGACACCAAGACCGCCGACATCACCCAGCAGACCCGCGAAGCGCTGGCCAAGGTCGACGACATGCTGGCGCGCGCCGGCACCGACAAGTCGCGCCTGCTCAGCGTGCAGGTTTGGCTCAAGACCATGGACGATTTCGACGCCATGAACGCGGTCTATGATGCCTGGGTGGTGCAAGGCAATGCGCCGACCCGCGCCTGCGGCAAGGTCGAGCTCGCCGATCCCGCCTTTCGCATCGAAGTGATCGCGACCGCCGCACGCAGCTAAGGGGGCGCCCGTGACCGTCCAGGCTCCCGCATCAGGCTTCCGTCCCGCCCAGCGCATCAGCGCGATCGGCGTCTCCGAGATCCTCAAGATCGGCGCGGTCGCGCAGCGGCTGAAGCGCGAGGGGCGGCCGGTGATCGTGCTGGGTGCCGGCGAGCCCGATTTCGACACGCCCGATCACGCCAAGGATGCCGCCGAGCGCGCGATCCGCGCCGGGCAGACCAAGTACACGATCCTCGACGGCACGGTGGAATTGAAGGCGGCCATCGCCGAAAAATTCCGCCGCGAGAACGATCTCGTCTATGCCGCGGACGAGATCACTGCCGGCGCCGGCGCCAAGCAGGTGATCCACAACGCCTTCATGGCGAGCTTAAGTCCCGGCGACGAGGTCATCCTCGCCGCGCCCTACTGGACCAGCTACGCCGACATGGTGCGCATCGCCGACGGCACGCCGGTCGACGTGCTCTGCCGCGAGGAGAACGGCTTTCGCCTCGATGCCGCCGACCTTGAGCGCGCGATCACGCCGAAGACGCGCTGGCTGCTGTTGAACTCGCCGTCCAATCCGACGGGAGCTGCCTATTCGGCGGCGCAGCTTCGCCCGATCCTGGATGTGCTCAAGCGCCATCCGCATGTTTGGCTGATGGCCGACGACATCTACGAGCACCTGATCTATGACGGCCTGCCGTTCGTGACCGCGGCGGCGCTCGAGCCGAGCCTGAAATCGCGCACGCTGACCGTCAACGGCGTCTCCAAGGCCTATGCCATGACCGGCTGGCGTGTCGGCTATGGCGGCGGTCCGCGCGAATTGATCGCAGCGATGGCGGTGGTGCAGAGCCAGAGCACAACGAATCCGTCCTCGGTGAGCCAGGCCGCCGCGATCGCAGCGCTGACCGGTCCGCAGGATATCTTGATCGAGCGCCGCGCCGCGTTCCAGCGCCGCCGCGACATCGTGGTCGATGCGCTCAACGCCATCGACGGTGTCATCTGCCGCCGGCCGGAAGGCGCGTTCTATACTTATGCGAGCTGCGCCGGCCTGATCGGCCGCCGTACGCCGGATGGTACCGTCATCGACAGTGATGCCGCGTTCTGCCGCTTCCTGCTGGAGAGGCATGACGTAGCCGTGGTGCCGGGCAGCTGTTTCGGCCTTGCGCCTTATTTCCGCCTGTCCTACGCCACCTCGGAACAAAACTTGCGCGAAGCGACCAAGCGCATCGCCAAAGCCTGCAGGGAGCTGTCATGACTATTCGCAATACCCGCACCGGGGGCCAGATCCTGATCGATCAGCTCGTCGCGCAAGGCGTCGAGCGCGTCACCTGCGTGCCGGGCGAGAGCTATCTGGCGGCGCTCGATGCGCTGCATGACAGCCCGATCGACGTCGTGATCTGCCGCGCCGAAGGCGGCGCGGCGATGATGGCGGAAGCCTATGGCAAGCTCACGGGCCGGCCCGGCGTCTGCTTCGTCACCCGCGGTCCCGGCGCAACCAATGCCAGCCACGGCGTCCACATCGCGATGCAGGACTCGACCCCGATGATCCTGTTCGTCGGCCAGGTCGACACCGGCATGCGCGAGCGCGAGGCGTTCCAGGAGCTCGACTACAAGGCGGTGTTCGGCACCATGGCGAAATGGGCGGTCGAGATCGATCGCCCCGATCGCATTCCGGAGCTGGTCGCGCGCGCCTTCCGCGTCGCGATGCAGGGCCGCCCGGGTCCCGTGGTGATCGCGCTGCCCGAGAACATGCTGACCGAGACTGCGGCGGTGGCCGATGCGATGCGCATCGAGCCGGCGGTGAGCTGGCCCGCGCCATCAGATATCGAGCGCGTTGGCGCCATGCTCGCGAGCGCCAAGGCGCCGCTCGTCATTCTCGGCGGCTCGCGCTGGACCGACGAGGCAACCAAGAGCATTGCGCGCTTTGCCGAGCGCTTCGACCTGCCGGTTGCGACCTCGTTCCGCAGGGCCTCGCTGATCGATGCCGATCACTCGCACTATGCCGGCGACCTCGGCATCGGTCCGAGCCCGGGCCTGAAGGCGCGCATCGAGGGCGCGGATGTCATTCTGCTCATCGGCGGCCGCATGTCGGAGATGCCGTCCTCGTCCTACACGCTGCTCGACATTCCGACCCCGCAGCAGAAGCTGATCCACGTGCATCCAGGCTCGGAAGAGCTCGGCCGCGTCTATCAGCCCGCGCTTGCGATCCAGGCGACGCCCGCGGCGTTTGCTGCTGCCGTCGAGACGCTGAAGCCTTCAGGCGCGGTTGCCTGGAAGGGCGAGGCGGCCAAGGCTCATGCCGATTACCTTGCCTGGACCGAGAAGGCGCGCGAGTTGCCGGGCGCGTTCCAGTACGGCCAGGTCATGACCTGGCTGCGCGATCGCCTGCCGAAGGACGCGATCGTCTGCAACGGCGCCGGCAACTATGCCGGCTGGATTCATCGCCATCACCGCTTCCACAGCTTCGCCGCCCAGCTTGCGCCGACCTCGGGCTCGATGGGCTATGGCGTGCCGGCGGGCGTGCTCGCCAAGCGGCAATATCCGGATCGCGTCGTCGTCGCCTTTGCCGGCGATGGCTGCTTCCTGATGAACGGCCAGGAGTTCGCAACGGCCGTGCAGTACGACGCGCCGCTCGTCGTCATCGTCGTCGACAATTCGCAGTACGGCACCATCCGCATGCACCAGGAGCGCGACTATCCCGGTCGCGTCGTCGGCACCCAGCTCAAGAACCCAGATTTCGCGATGTATGCGAAGGCGTTCGGTGGCCACGGCGAGCGTGTCGAGCGCACTGAGGAGTTCGCGCCGGCGTTCGAGCGCGCGCTTGCCTCGGGCAAGCCGTCGATCCTCCACTGCATCATCGATCCGCGCGCGATCTCGGTCGGCAAGGATTTCGTGCCGCAAGTGAAGGCTTAGCTGATGCCTGAAGGCCGCCACATTGCCATCATCGGAGCCGGCGCGGTCGGCGTGATCAGCGCCATCGAGGCGTTGCGCGAAGGGTATCGCGCCACGCTGATCGACGCGGGCGAGCCCGGTGGCGAGCAGGCGGCGAGCTATGGCAATGCCGGCTGGCTGTCATCGCATTCGGTGATCCCGCCGGCCGAGCCGGGGATCTGGAAGAAGGTGCCGGGCTATCTGATGGACCCGCTCGGGCCGCTCGCGATCCGCTGGTCGTATTTGCCGAAGGCGCTGCCCTGGCTGATCAAGTACCTGCTCTCGGGCTGGACCGAGGCGCGCGTCGAGAAGACCGCCTTCGCGCTGCGCGACCTGTTGAAGGACGCGCCGCTGCTGCACAGGAAGCTTGCGGAAGAAGCAGGCGTTCCTGAACTGGTCGAGCGCAAAGGCGTGATGCACGTGTTCCCGTCGCGCGGCAACTTCGACAACGATCTCGGCTGGCGCCTGCGCAAGCGCGTCGGCGTCGAATGGCTGGAGCTCAATGCCGACGAGATGCGCCAGCGCGAGCCGGACCTGCATCCGCGCTACACCTTTGGTGTGGTGGTGGAAGAGGCCGGACGCTGCCGCGATCCCGGTGCTTACGTCGCTGCCCTGGCACAGCACGCGCTTGCTAGCGGCGCGAAGCTCGTCCGCGCCAAGGCGACTGGACTTAAACTCAGCGGCAACAAGCTCGTCGCCGTTCTCACTGAGACCGGCGAGATTGCCTGCGATGCCGCAGTGATTGCTGCCGGCGCGCATTCAAAGCGGCTGACCGCATCCGTCGGCGATCCGCTGCCGCTCGAGACCGAGCGCGGCTATCATGTCATGATCGAGAATCCGGAATCGGGCCCGCGCAGCTCGATGATGGCGTCCGACGCCAAGATGGTGGTGAACTGGACCGACAAGGGCCTGCGCGCCGCCGGCACTGTCGAAATCGCCGGCCTCGAGGCCGCGCCGAACTGGAAGCGCGCCGAGATCCTGCGCAACAATCTCCTGAGCATGTTCCCGAAACTGCCGAAGGACATTCCGGCCTCGCGCATCAAGATCTGGTTCGGTCATCGGCCTAGCATGCCGGATGGTCTTCCCTGCATCGGCCATGCGCGCGCCACGCGCGACATCGTCTATGCCTTCGGCCCCGGCCAAGTCGGCCTGGTCGGCTCGGCCCGCACCGGCCGTCTCGTCGCCCAGCTCCTGAGCGGCAAGCAGCCTGAGATTCCGCTCGCGCCGTTCGCCCCCTCTCGCTTCCTCTGAGATCGCATCATGACCTATCCAGCCAACTCGCCCTCCCGTATCGCCCGTGGCGGCAAGGCCATCTATGGCGCGCCGCTCGGCATCCTGATGCTGGAAGCGCGCTTCCCCCGCATTCCCGGTGACATGGGCAATGGCACGACCTGGCCATTCCCGGTGCTCTATCGCGTCGTGAGCGGCGCTTCGCCGGAGAAGGTGGTGCTGAAGGGCGCGGCCGGCCTGCTGCCCGACTTCATCGATGCGGCCAAGGATCTGGTGCGGCTGGGGGCCGAAGCCATCACCACCAATTGCGGCTTCCTCTCGCTGTTCCAGAAGGAGATCGCGGCGGCCGTCGGCGTGCCGGTCGCGACCTCGTCGTTGATGCAGGTGCCGTGGGTGCAGGCGACCTTGCCGCCCGGCAAGCGCGTCGGCCTCGTCACGGTGTCGGGCTCGACCTTGACGCCGGCCCATCTCGAAGGCGCCGGCGTGCCGCTCGATACGCCGCTGGTCGGCACCGAAAACGGTAAGGAGTTCTTCCGCGTCCTGATCAAGGCCGAGAAGGACGCCATGGACGTCGCTCAGGCCGAGCGCGACGTGGTTGAGGCCGGCCAGCAGCTCGTCGCCAAAAATCCTGATGTCGGCGCTATCGTGCTCGAATGCACCAACATGCCGCCTTATGCGGCGGCGTTACAGGCCGAGGTCGGGCTGCCGGTCTATGACATCTATTCCATGATCACCTGGTTTCATGCTGGACTGCGCCCGCGCGCGTTCGCCTGATTCCGGCCGTTGTAGCTCTTCACAACCTCCGTCGTCGTTTGCATTGCAATCGCTACCACAGCCCCGGTATATTGGGCTGTGTTCGGGCATGAATGCAGCTTATGAAGAGCAACGTGGAACTGGCTTCCGACAGTATCGTCGATCGTGTCTATGAACAGCTCAAGGCGATGGCCGTGAGCTATGAGTTCAAGCCGGGCGAACGTCTCAACGAGGGCGAACTCGCCAAACGTCTTGGCGTCAGCCGCACGCCGCTGCGCGAAGCGCTCAACCGTCTCAACACCGAGGGCTTTCTCCGCTTCACGCCGGGCAAGGGCTTCTTCTGCCGCGAACTCGACGCGCATGAAATCTTCGACCTCTATGAGCTGCGCAAGTCGATCGAGATCGCCTCGATCCGTCTCGCCATCAAGCGGGCGAAGGACGAAGACATCGACGCGCTCTTGAAATTCCTCGAAGCCACCGGCCCCGATCCCGGCGAGCGTTCCTCGGTCGAGCTCGTCGAACTCGACGAGACCTTTCACGAGCGGCTGATGGGCATGTCGAACAATGCCGAGATGCTGCGCGTGCTCCGCAACGTCAACGCCCGTATCCGCTTCGTGCGCTGGATCGACATGGACCGCATCAATCGCTCCAATACGCAGGCCGAGCACCGCGCCGTCGTCGAAGGGTTGAAGGCGCGCGACGAGGCCGCCTGCGTCTCGATCCTGGAGAAGCACATCGACCGCCGCCTCGACCGCATCACCTCCGCGATCAAGGAAGGCTACGCGCAGATCTATATGCCGGCGGCGAGGTCTGCGGCGAATTAGATCAAGCGCTCCAATCGCGGTGTCTCCCCTTGTGGGAAAGGGCGCAGCAATGCGCATCGAGAAGACTCAGCTATACAATCCCTCGATATCTGCTTCTGCCAGACGGTCAGAGCATTCGCGCGCGAACATCGCTAGTGTGCCGTTCGAAGGTCACGGAGACACGCAGTGCACAGCCCACAACCCAATCTCGAAGCGCACGCCGGGAAAGACTGGCCGTCCGAGCTCTATCGCGTCCTGAAGGCCGCTGACGTCAGGCAGATGTCCTATGTGCCGGATGCCGGCCATAGCCAGCTCATCCGCCTGTTCTCGGCCGACCGCGACGTCACCACCAATGTGCTGACGACCGAAGAGGAAGGCATCGCCATCGCTGCGGGCGCCTGGCTCGGCGGCCAGCGCAGCGTGCTGTTGATGCAATCGAGCGGGGTCGGCAATTGCATCAACATGCTGTCGCTGTCGGCGATCGGTCGCTTTCCGCTCTTGATGCTGGTGACGATGCGCGGCGAATGGGCCGAGTTCAATCCCTGGCAGGTGCCGATGAGCCGGGCGACGCAGCCCTCGCTGGAGGCGATCGGCCTCAAGGTGATGCGCGCCGAAACGCCGGAAGATCTGGTCGAGACGGTCGAATCCGCGGCCTCGCTTGCCTATGAGTCCGACCAGCAGATCGCGGTCCTGATCGGGCAACGCCTGATCGGCAAGAAGAAGTGGTGAAGCCGATGTCCGTTCCCTCCCAACTCGATCGCCGCGTCGCCGTTGCGGCTCTCCTGAAGGATCGCAAGGACACGCTGGTCGTCTCCGGTCTCGGCTCTCCGACCTACGATCTGCATGCAACCGGTGACCGCGACGATAATTTCTATCTCTGGGGCGCCATGGGCGGCGCCGCGCTGATCGGGCTCGGGCTCGCGCAGGCGCAGCCCTCCAAGCGCGTCCTTGCCTTGACCGGCGATGGCGAACAGCTGATGGGCCTCGGCGGCATCGCCACCATCGGCGTGGCGCGCCCGCGTAACCTCGACATCGTCGTGATCGACAACCAGCATTTTGGCGAGACCGGGATGCAGGCGAGCCACACCGGCCGCGGCGTCGATCTCACGGCAATCGCCGCGGCCTGCGGTTTTGCCGCGACCGGGACCGTGCGGTCGATCGCGGAGGTGGAACGCCTCGCAGCGCAAATCGCCGAGCCGGCCGATGGGCCGCGGCTCTTTGTCATCAAGGTTCTGGCCGAAAATCCGCCGCGCTCGCTGCCCTCGCGCGATGCCGTCTTTATCAAGAACCGGTTCCGTGCTCATCTCGGCTTCGCGGCGGCCTGAGCCGGGTGTCTCATCCGGCGCAGGCTCGCCGCGAGCAGCTATTCTGGAGTGAGCCCATGAAACTATCCGGCAAGGTCGCCGTCATCACCGGCGCGGCGCGCGGCATCGGCAAGGCCTGCGCGAAACGATTCCTCGACGACGGCGTCAAGGTGGTCATCTGCGACGTCGATACGGATGAGCTCGAGAAGACGGTCAACGAGTTGGGCAGACCCAAGGACCTGCACGCGGTGCATTGTCACGTCGCACGGCGCGCGGAGGTCGATCGCGTGGTCGCGACCGCCGTCCGCGAGTTCGGCCGACTCGACATCATAGTCAACAATGCCGGCGTCGCCCGCAACCAGGATCTCCTTGATATCTCCGAGCAGGACTTTGACGACGTCATCGGCATCAATCTGAAGGGCGCATTCTTCGGCGTCCAGGCCGCGGCGAAGCAGATGATCGCCCAGGGCGGCGGCGGGGTCATCATCAACATGTCGTCGGTGAACGCGCTGCTGGCGATTCCGACGCTTGCGACCTACGCCATCTCCAAGGGCGGCATGAAGCAGCTCACCTCGGTTGCCGCCGTGGCGCTGGCCCCGCACAACATCCGCGTCGTGGCAGTCGGGCCGGGCACGATTTTGACCGACATGGTGGCCTCCGCCATCTACACGTCGGAAGATGCGCGGAAAAACGTGCTGTCGCGCACCCCGATCGGCCGCGGCGGCGAGCCCAGCGAGGTCGCCTCCGTCGTGGCGTTTCTCGCCAGCGACGATGCCTCCTACATCACCGGGCAGACGATCTATCCCGATGGCGGCCGGCTGATCCTGAACTACACGGTGCCGGTGAAGGACAAGTAGGGGGCAGCGTCGCCTCACACTCCAGTGTCATCGCCCGGCTTCGACCGGGCGATCCAGTACGCCGTGACGCCTGCGATTGAAATCGAGAGGTCTCGGCGTACTGGATGCCTCGCCTTCGCGGGGCCTGCTGACAGCGGCGGTTGTATGCGGCTATTCCGCGGCGATCGTCATGCCGTAACCCAGCCGCTTCGAGATGCCGCCGGCGCAGTCGCGCAAGGCATGGGCAATGGGGCTGTCCCAGCGCGCGTCAAAAGTGCCTTCCGGCCCCATCGCGGTGATGACCAGCGCGACGTGTCCTTCGTGATCGAAGACAGGTGCCGAGAACGCGTTGACACCTGGCAGGGGATCGCCGAGCGCGCGGGCGAGGCCGTGCTTGCGCACCTCCGTGAGCATCTCGGCGACCCTCGCGCCTCTTACCGCACGCTTCGGATTGTAGCCGACGCCGTGACGGTCGAGGCCGCTTTCGAGCGCGGCATTGATGGTCTTCTCAGGCAGGAAGGCCGCAAAGGCGCGGCCGGTCGCGGTCTCCAGCAGCGCCATCACCGAGCCGGCACGCATCACGATATGAACGGGCTGGCCGGGCTCCTCGAGCTGCACCACGGTCGGACCGTGCGTGCCCCAGACCGCGAGCGAAACCGCGTGCCCGATCTGGTTCGCGAGGCTTGCGATCTTCGGCCGTGCGATGCGTACGCCGGAGAGCCGGCGCAGGCTGATCAGGCCGAGCTCCAGCGCCAGCGCGCCGATCTCGTAGCGGCCGGTGGTCTCGTCCTGCTCGATCAATCCGATGCGGGAGAAGCTGGCGAGATAGGGATGCGCCTTGGCCGGCGTCATGCCGGCCTCGCGCGCGAGATCGCGCAGCATCATCGGCTCGCCGCTCCTGGCTAGGGCGCGGAGCAGTTCTCCGCCGACCTCGATCGACTGGATGCCGCGGCTTTCTGTCTTCATGCGCCTCCTGGCGTCCGACTCGTTTACGCCGCGTCGCGCTTGGCGGCGCTGTCGGCGAGATGACGGCCGGCAATGTAGCCGAAGGTCAGCGCCGGCCCAAGCGTGATGCCAGCGCCCGGATAATTGCCGCCCATGATGCTCGCCATGTCGTTGCCGGCGGCATAGAGCCCGGGAATCACCCGGCCTTCGGCGTCGAGCGCGCGGGCGTTCTCGTCGGTGACGATGCCGGCATAGGTGCCGAGATCGCCGACCACCATCTTGATGGCGTAGAACGGGCCGTTCTCGACCGGCGCGACGCAAGGGTTCGGGCCGTGCAGCGCATCGCCCTGGTAGCGGTTATAGGCCTTCGAGCCCTTGCCGAAGGCGGCATCATGGCCTTGTGGCGCGGTCGCATTGAACTGCTTGACGGTCTCGGTGAAGGCCTTGGCATCGATGCCGGCTTTCGCCGCGAGCGCGTCCAGCGTATCGCCGCGCATGAGATAGCCGGTATTGAGATGATGACCAAGCGGCATCGGGAAGGGCGGCACGCAGCCGAGGCCGTACTTCCGAAGCGTCTGATGATCGCAGACGAGGAAAGCCGCGATCTCATCGCCGGGCTTGGCCGCCTTGATCATGGCCTGGACAAAGTCGTGGTAGGAATTGCCCTCGTTGGCAAAGCGCTTGCCGTCACGCATCACCGCGATCACGCCGGGCTTGGCACGGTCGATGAAGTGCGGCATCACGCCCTTCGATCCGTCCTTGCGCGTGGTCAGTGACACCGGTACCCAGGCCGCCGCGTTCGGCAGGCGATCCTCGACGCGCCCGCCGGCGCTTTCCGCAAGGCGCAGGCCGTCACCGGTGTTACCGGTCGGCCCCGGCGAAAAATGCTCATTGCCGGTCGGCGCGTGCGGAAACATCTTCTTGCGGCGCTCGACATCATGCGGAAAGCCGCCGCAGGCGAGCACGACGCCCTGGCGGGCGCGAACACGGACGTCGCGTCCTTCACGCGAAACGATGGCGCCGGTCACCGCGCCGTTCTCCATCGTCAGCTCGCGCACGGGCGAGGACAGCCACATCGGAATCTTCAGGTCGAGCGCGGATTTCGCCAGGCGGCCGGCAAGCGCATTGCCGTTGGTCAGCGTCATGCCACGGCCATAGCGCAGCACGTCCATCAGATGACGCGACAGGCGCTTTGCGACGTAGACCGCCGAGGTCAGCGACTTCGTCACGCGCATGAAATGGATGATCTCCTTGCCGGAGCCGAGCATCATGCCGAATACGGTGAGCTCGGGCAGGGGCATGCCGAGCGTCTTGATCTGGTCGCCCAGTTCGCGACCTTCGAACGGCCGTGTCACCATCGAGCGGCCACCCTGCGCGCCGCCGGGCGCTTCGGCATGATAGTCCGGGAAGACCAGTGGCATGTCGAAGCGCAGTGCAGTCTTGGTGGTGAAGAAATCGACAGCTTCAGGGCCGGCGCTCAGGAACGCATCGACACGCGCGGCATCGAAATTGTTGCCGGCCTCGTGCCGCAGATAGGTGCGGGCCTGCTCCGGCGTCTCCTCGATGCCGTAGGCCTTCGCGAGCGAGGTTCCGGGAATCCAGAGCCAGCCGCCGGAGCGGGCGGTGGTGCCGCCGAAGCGCGGCTCCTTCTCGACGATAAGTACGTCGAGGCCACGGTAACGCGCGGTGATCGCGGCCGACATGCCGGAGGCACCCGATCCAGCCACGAGCACATCGCACTCGTAAGTCTCAATTGCGTTGCGCTCGTTGCCAGTCATGCGGGCCTCACTTCTTCAGCAGCGGACATTTGGATTCGGAGATCGGGCGGAAGGCGTCCTCGCCCTTCACGGTCTTGACGATCTCCAGATAGTCCCATGGCTCCTTGGACTTTTCGGGCGACTTCACCTTGGCCAGATACATGTCGCGGATGACGCGGCCATCTTCACGAAGCTTGCCGCCATGAACGAAGGTGTCCTCGATCGGCAGCTCGCGCATCTTGGCCATGACCTTGGCCGGATCGTCGGTGCCGGCGGCCTTGATGGCCTTGAGATAGTGCAGCACCGAGCCATAGACGCCGGTCTGGATCATGGTCGGCATCACGTTGGTGCGCGCGAAGAACTTCTTCGACCAGGCGCGAGTCTGCTCATCCATGTTCCAGTACGACGCAGTCGTCATATAGGTTCCCTGCGCGGACTTGAGCCCGATCGCGTGCACGTCGGTGTCGAACATCAGGAGGCCGACGAGCTTCTGGCCGCCCTGCACCAGGCCGAACTCGCCGGATTGCTTGATGGCGTTGTCGGTGTCCTGGCCGGCATTGGCGAATGCGACCACGTCGGATTTCGAG
This sequence comes from Pseudomonadota bacterium, assembly GCA_023435725.1. GTDB lineage: Bacteria > Pseudomonadota > Alphaproteobacteria > Rhizobiales > Xanthobacteraceae > Bradyrhizobium. The sequence continues at coordinate 17,282 of JAEYRD010000035.1, forward strand.
CTCTGCGCCTGGAGCGCGAAGGAGGAGAAGTCGGCGGTGTTGGTCGGATGCTTCACGCCGCCCAGGACCTTGCCGCCCATCTCGTTGATGAAGCGCGTGGCGTCCTTCTCGAGCTGCTGGCCGAAGGCGTAGTCCGCGGTGATGAAGTACCAGGATTTGCCGCCTTCCTTGATCACGGCGGAGGCCGTCACCTTCGACAGCGCGTAGGTGTCGTAGGTGAAGTGCACGGTGTTCGGGCTGCACAGCTCGTCGGTCAGCGAGCTCGCGCCGGGGCCGGAGAGCAGCGCGATCTTGTTGCGCTCGCGCACCATGTTGTGGACGGCGATCGCGATGCCGGAATTGGGGATGTCGACGACGGCGTCGACCTTGCCGTTGTCGAACCAGCCGCGCACGATCTGCACGCCGACATCGGTCTTCATCTGATGGTCGGCGCTGATGATCTCGATCGGCTTGCCGAGCACGGTCGGCCCGAATTCCTCCACCGCCATCTTCGCTGCCTCGACCGAGCCCGGACCGCTGTTATCGCGGCCCCAGCTCGACAGATCCGTCAGCACGCCGATCCGGACCGCGTCGTCGGAAACTTGCGCGCTCGCGACTGTGGTCATGGCAGCCGAAGTCATGGCCGCGAGCATGGTGCAGGCCAGAAGCCCTCTCATCGTCGTTCCCTCTCTTTATTGGCCGCCTGGCGCGGCTGCTTGTTCTGGCGGTAAATTAGATAATAGCGAACGAATTTGTCAATGGCGAATAATCGTCGGGTTCCGTGAGGGGGCGGCGACGAAAGGCGTGGCTGTTTCGGCGTTCGTCATTGTGAGGCACCCGATCCACGCGAAGCGCGGCCCGATTGCAGGCTCGGCGAAGCAATGACGGTGGCGTTTCATAAAGAGCCGGCGCTAATCACGCTCGCCGTCGCGATGACGATGACGCATGCGCTGCTGTTCGGGCCGAAGGCTGCGTTCATCGCAACGCAGACGGCTCCCGAGACGGCGCGCGATGCGCTGAGGTCCTGAGCACCGTCGTCGAAGTGACACTAACCGATGGCAGAAGCCGGCACGGTCGCGGGCTAGCGACAGTGCCGAGACGTTGATCGAGCAAGGCGGCAATGATCTCGAACGGCTTGACGACGTCGGAAAGTTGAGGCCATTGCTGACCGCGTTATGAATCAACCAACAACAAGACAACAATCGAGGAAATGCCGATGCGCGGGGTTCTCCGACGCTCCTTTCTGGCCGCCTGTGCGGCCGTTCTGTTCTCCGGCTTCGCGGTAGCGCAGGATTATCCCTCCCGTCCCGTCAAGATCATCGTGCCGTTCCCGGCCGGCGGGTCCAACGACATCATCGCCCGCATCATTGCGCAGAAGCTGACCGAGCGCAGCGGACAGACCTTCCTCGTGGAGAACCGCGGCGGCGCCGGCGGCAATATCGGTGCCGAGACGGTCGCGAGCGCCGAGGCCGATGGCTACACCTTGCTGCTGACCGCACCGCCGCCGCTGACGATCAATGGCGCGCTCTACAAGAAGCTGCCGTTCGACCCGGCCAAGGCCTTTGCGCCGGTGGCGCTGATCGCCTCGGTGCCGATCGTCCTGGTCGTCAATCCGTCGGTGCCCGCCAAGAACGTGGGCGAGCTGATCGCGCTCGCAAAGGCCAAGCCGGGCTCGCTGAATTTCGGCTCGTCCGGCATCGGCTCGACCAATCATCTGGCTGGCGAGTTGCTCAAGAGCATGGCCGGCATCAACATCGTGCACGTGCCCTATCGTGGCGCGGCGCCGGCGATGAACGACCTGCTCGCGGGCCAGATCCCCTTCATGTTCGACAACATGCCCGCGGTGCTGCCGCAGGTGCAGGGCAAGGCCATCAATGCGATCGCGGTCGCGGGCACCAAGCGCGCGGATGCGCTCCCCGACGTGCCGACGGTGGCCGACGCCGTTCCCGGCTTCGAGGCCTCGTCCTGGTTCGGACTGGTGGCGCCGGCGAAAACGCCCCAGCCCGCGCTCGCCAAGCTGAGCGGCGAGGTCGAGACCATTCTGAAGATGCCTGATGTCAAAAAGCGGCTCGCCGAGCTCGGGGCGGAGCCCGGCACGGTCTTCGGCGCCGCATTCGGGCAATTCATGACGGACGAAACCGAAAAGTGGGGCAAGATCATCAAGGCCTCCGGCGCCGCCGTGGACTAAGGCGCGATGGGTGCAACAACGACCTGGAAGCAGGCGAGGGCGGTTTCATGGATTTGAATCTGGGCGGCAAGGTTGCCCTCGTCACCGGTGGCAGCATCGGCATCGGCCGGGCGATCGCCGCTGAGCTGGCGCGCGAGCAGGCCAACGTCGTGATCGTCGCCCGCGACGCGGAGCGGCTCACAGCAGCCGCGAAGGACATCTCGCGGGACACGGGCCGGCGCGTGATCGCCTGCGCCGGCGACATGACGAAGTCCGACGACATTGCCCGCGCAATGGATACCGCGCGCGACGCCTTCGGCCGTATCGACATCCTCGTCAACAATGCCGGCGCATCGCCGATGGGCCGGATCGCGGATACGCCGGATGCGACCTGGGCGAAGTCGATCGAGCTGAAGCTGCTCGGCTACATGCGGTGCGCGCGCAATGTCCTGCCTGAAATGCGCGACCGCCGCTGGGGCCGCGTCATCAACATCATCGGCCGCAGCGGGCATCAGCCGCGTGCGGCCTACATGGCGGGCGGCGCGGTCAATGCCGCGCTTCTGAACTTCACGCTGGCGCTCGCCGAGGAATGTGCGCCGGACAATGTGCTGGTCACCGGCGTCAATCCCGGTCCCGTGCAGACCGATCGCTGGGACAGCCTCATCTCTCAAGGCGCGGCGATCACGGGTCAGGATCAGGGCACGACGAATGCCGCTGCGATCGCCTCGGTGCCGCTCGGGCGCGTCGGGCAGCCGCACGAGGTGTCCGGCCTCGTAGCGTTCCTCTGTTCAGACCGCGCATCCTTCATTACTGGTACCTGCATCAATGTCGATGGCGGTGGAACAAGGTGTATCTGATGGCTAGCGAACTGCGGAAAATCGGTGTCAGCGACGATTGCGAGCTTGCGGTTCGCATCGACGACTATCTCCTGCCATGGGACACCAGGCCGCCGGTCGTCATGCTGCATGGGCTCGCCGAGAGTGGCGAAGCGTTCCGGCGCTGGGCGCCGTACTTCGCCACGCATCATCTCGTGGTGCGCCCCGACTTACGCGGCTATGGCGTTTCGACGCCGATGCAGGGCGACTACGTCTATCGCTTCGCCGGCCTCGGCGACGACATCATCCGAATGCTGGATGCGCTGAAGCTCGATCGCGTTTTCCTGGTCGGCGGCAAGATCGGCGGCACGCTGGCGATGCATCTCACAGCAAAGCACCCGGATCGCGTGATCGCACTCGCCGCGGTCGGCGCGCCGGCCTCGCTCACCTCGTTCGACGAGCGGGCGCCGACCTGGCGCAAGCAGATCCGCGAGCAGGGCGTCGAGGCCTGGGTGCGCGAGACCACGGCGGGTCGGCTTGGCTCGTCGCTGCCGCCGCCGGCGATCGACTGGTGGATCAGGCTGATGTCGAAGACCAAGGCTTCGACGCTCGAAGCGTTCCTCCAGATGGTGCCGACGGTCGATGTCACCGGCGAGCTTCCTTCCATCAAGCGCCCGACGCTCGTCATTACCACGACTGGATCCGGGCTCGGCAGCGTCGATTCCGTGAAGGCCTGGCAGCAGACGATTCCGGGCTCGAAGCTCGAAGTGTTGCCCGGCGATTCCTATCACGTTGCCGCAACGGACCCGGATGTCTGCGCGCGGAAGGTTCGGGAGTTCTTCGATCGCGTCGCGACTTAAGACGTATTGGGCGGGCCATTGGCCCGCCCCTCGTTTGGCTCTATGACTGGCGTTGCGAGAAGAAACGGCGAAGTTCAGGGAGTGAAGTGATGACAAGAACCACTCGGCGCAGCGTGCTCACGGCCGCAGCCGCGATGACGGCGGCAAGCATCGCCGAGACGGCGCCGGCCGCAGCGCAGGCCGGACCGAAGCCGATCTTTCCGGTGCCGATGGTCACGATCCCGATCGTCGGCGAGACCCAAGTGTTCCAGGTCCGCCGCATCTACTGCATCGGCCGCAACTACGCCGCGCACGCGATCGAGCGCGGCTCGGATCCGAACCGCGAGCCTCCGTTCTTCTTCCAGAAGCCGACGGACGCGATCCAGAACGTCGCGATCGGCGAAGTTGCCGACCATCCCTATCCGTCGCTGACCAAGAACTATCATCACGAGGTCGAGCTGGTGGCCGCGCTGAAATCCGGCGGCACCAACATCCCGGCCGAGAAGGCGCTCGACCATGTCTACGGTTACGCGCTCGGCCTCGACATGACGCGGCGCGACCTTCAGAACGGCATGGCCGCGGAGAAGAAGCCCTGGGAGATCGGCAAGAGCTTCGACCACGCTGCGGTGATCGGCCCGATCCATCCGGCCAGCAAGACCGGCCATTTCGAGAAGGGCGCTATCTCGCTCGCGATCAACGGGACGGTGAAGCAGAGCTCGGATCTCAGCAAGATGATCTGGAGCGTGGCCGAGCAGATCGCAAAGCTGTCGGAAGCGTTCGAGCTGAAGGCCGGCGACATCATCTATTCCGGCACGCCGGAGAATGTCGGCCCGGTGGTGAAGGGCGACGTGCTGCTGTGCAAGCTCGAGGGTCTGCCGGACATGTCGATCAGGATTGTGTAGCGGCGGCAGCTCGGCCTGCATGGCTCGAGACGCCCGCTTCGGCGGGCTCCTCGCCATGAGGGTCTGATCTCTCGCCGCGAAACGCGACCTCATCCCGAGGGCCCGCCATAGGTGGGCTTCTCGAAGGATGGCCGCGGGCGAGACGGTCGCCCTTATATTGCCGGAGTTCCATCGGTGATTGCCCCGTGTTGGGCAACGAACAAACGTCCTGCGGCCATATTTGAGTAAGAGTGATCTCCCGCGAGGGAGGCGCTTCGATGAACAAAGCTCTGATGACTGCCATCGTGATGTTGGCTGGCGTGCCTGCAAGCGCCGTCGCGCAGGAGCGCGCTGGTGCTGCGGCATTGGGAGCCGTGTCAGGCGCCGTCGTGCTGGGGCCGATCGGCGCCGTCGCGGGCGCGGTCGTTGGTTATACCGCCGGACCCTCGATCGCACGGTCCTGGGGTGTGAGAGGTTCGCGCACCGCGCGACATCGGCAGCCGCCGCGCCGGGAGGCGTACCCCGTAGCCGCGACCGGCGCTCCGCCGCGCACACGCGAGGCGATGGACGCCAGCGGCCAGATGAGAGCTGCCAGCACTCCGCCGGTCCAAGCCGGGCCCGCTGTGGAGCCTGTTCAAGCCGCTCCTGCGGTGCCGGCGCAGACTTTGGCGCCGCCCGTTCAGGGATTCGAATGAGGTCGGCTCAGGCTGCCGTCTTCGGCCTGAGACGGTCGACCGTCCGCGCGATCAGTGCAGCCACCTCCGGCACCTTCGGGCCGATGCGAAACTCGGGCCCTGCGACGACGACGGAAAGACGGCGATCGCCGATCGGCAGCGGGATCGCGGCGCCGGCGAGGTCGCGGCTGTAGTCGGCAAAGCTCTGACAATAGCCGCGCGCGATCGAATTTCGTAGCTCGGTCTCGACCGCCTCGATGCTGATCGGCGTCGACGGGCCGTATTGCTTGAACTCGATCTTGCGGTAGACGGAGTCGCGCTCTTCCTGCGAATATTGCAGCAATAGCGCGCGGCCGCTCGCGGTAGCGTGGATCGGCACGCGGTGGCCGATGGTCGCGAAATAGCGGATCGCGGCCTGGGATTCGACGACGTCGATGAACACCGCCATCACACCCGCCGGCGCCACGATGGATGCCGTCTCGCCTGTCTCCGCGGAGAGATCGGCGATCAGCGTGTGGGTCCAAGGCGGCAGCGGCTCGACTTCGGAGATCATCCTTGCCATCGCCAGCCACCGCGGCGTCGGATAGAAGCCGGCCCGCGGCCGCGGCTCATAGAGATAGCCCTTCTCCGAGAGCGTCGCGAGCAGGTTGAAAGTCGACGAGCGCGGCCAGCCGAAATGATCGGCAATCTCGGCAAGCGTCGCCGGCTTCTTCGCCTGCGCGAAGAATTCCATGATCTCCAGGACGTTTGCGGCTTGGCGAACGATCATGGTGAGGCTTTTGTCCTGGTCTATGGCTGGCCGAGAATCTTCTTCGCGGCGCGAAGGTGCGGCTTGTCGATCATCATGCCGTCGAGACGCAGTGTGCCGGAATTGGGGTTGCTCGCAAACGCCGCGATTACCTTCTCGGCCCATGTACGTTCGGCATCGGTCGGATCGAATGCCGCGTTGACGACATCGACATGCTTGGGGTGGATCAGCGCCTTCGCCGAAAAACCGTCGCGCCGCGCCGCGCGGGTTTCCTGCTCGAGGCCTACGAGATTGTCGATATCGGTGTAGACGGTGTCGATCGGCGCGACCTCGGCCGCAGCCGCTGCCATCAGGCAGAGATCGCGCGCGAGGCGATAGGGACTGTGGAACACGCCGCCCGATGCCTTCTCGGTGGCGCCGAGCGAAGCCGAGAGATCTTCGGCGCCCCACATCAATCCGGCGAGGCGAGGGGAGCAGCCCTTGTAGCTGCCGAGCCCGAAGATGGAGCCTGCGGTTTCCGTCGCGACACAAACGATGCGGGTCGCGCCGACCGCGGTGCCGGCCGCCGCCTCGAAGGCTTCGAGCCAGGTCGCGAGCCGGCGCACATCGTCGCCGCCTTGCGATTTCGGCAGCACGATGCCGTCGGGCTTGCCCGGCATCACCGCGGCAAGATCCGTGAGTGTCATGCCGGTGTCGAGCGCGTTGACGCGGACATAGAGCTGATGCGGCTTGCTGCGGCCCTTCAGCATGGCAAGCGTCAGCGCGCGCGCCTCGGCCTTCTTCTCGGTGACGACGGAATCCTCGACGTCGATGATCAGCGCGTCGGCCTTGCCTTCGCTCGCCTTCTCGAATTTGCGCGGGGAATCGCCCGGCACGAACAGCATCGAACGCATCAGACCGGCCTCTTGTGCATCATCGCCATGCGGCGGCATTTGCCGACGATCTCGTCGTTCTGGTTCAAGGCGTGGTGCTCGAACTCGACGATGCCCGCCTTGGGGCGCGATTTGGATTCCCTCAACGAAAGCACCTTCGTCGTCGCCCGCAATGTGTCGCCATGGAAGACCGGCTTTGGAAAGGTGACGTCGGTCATGCCGAGATTGGCGACGGTGGTCCCCAGGGTCGTATCATAGACCGTCATGCCGATCATGATGCCGAGGGTGTAAAGGCTGTTGAAAATACGCTGGCCGAACTCGGTCTTTTCAGAGAAATGCGCGTCAATGTGTAGCGGCTGCGGATTGAGCGTCAGCAGGCTGAACATGGTGTTGTCCATTTCCGTGACAGTCCTGGTCAGCGGATGCCTGAACTCCTGGCCAACGGAAAAGTCTTCGAAATAAAGTCCGGCCATCGCGGTTTCCTCCCTGTATTGGTGCGATTTGGCCCGTGCCGCCGTTAAGGTGGCGCGGCCAGGTGAACTGCTTTTTGCTCTGCGAGCTGATCGATCTCCTCAGTCGAGAATCCGGCCTCGCGCAAGATGTCGCGGCCATGCTGGCCGAGCGTCGGTGCGGGACCGGCCGCTTCCGGCTGGGTCACGCTCCAGGTGGAAGGCACGCGCATCTGGCGGATGCGGCCTTCCACGGGGTGATCCACCGTCCTGAAGAAGTCGATCGCATTGAGATGCGGATCGTCCAAAATCGTCTCCAGCGTATGCATCGGCATCACAGGAATGTCGGCGCGTTCCAGCAGCTCGCGCCATTCGGCGGTCGTGCGCGTCAGGAAGATGTGGCCGATTTCCTCGTAAATCTCGTCGATATGCTTGGTGCGCGCGGCGTGGTTGGCAAAGCGCGGCTGCTGCAGGAATTCCGGCCGGCCGATCGCCTCGAAGAAGCTGCGCCAGTGCTTGTCGTTGTAGATGAGCACGCAGAGATAGCCGTCGCTGGTCTTGTAGGGGCGGCGGTAGCGCGAGAGCAGCCGGGCGTAGCCGCCATGGTCGAGCGGGGGATCGTAGGTCAGCCCGCCCAGATGATCGATCAGCACGAACTCGGTCATCGATTCGAACATCGGCACGTCGATGCGCTGGCCGATGCCGGTGCGCTGCTGGTGCATCAGCCCGCCCATGATCGCGTTCACCATCATCAGGCCGACGATGCGGTCGGCGATGGTGACGGGAACGTAGCGCGGGGTGCCGTCGCCGGCGGCAGCGATCAGGGTTGGAATGGCGGCGGCGCCCTGGATCAGGTCGTCGTAGGCGGGCTTTGCGGCATAGGGGCCGGACTGGCCGTAGCCGAACGCGCCGACATAGACGAGGGCGGGATTGATCGAGCGAAGCGTCTCGTAGTCGAGGCCGAGCCGCGCCATCGCCTGCGGGCGCACATTATAGACAAGCGCGTTGGCGCGTTTCGCCAGCCGCAGCAGCGTGTCGCGTCCCTCCTTCTTCTTGAGGTCGAGCACAATGCTGCGCTTGCCGCGATTGACGTTGTTGAACATCCCGCCCATGCCGGGCGAGCGGCCGGGACCGATCTGGCGAACGATGTCACCCTCGGGGCTTTCGACCTTGATGATTTCGGCGCCCATGTCCGCCAGCACCTGGGTGCCGTAGGGGCCCATCAGCACGGACGTCAGGTCGAGAATGGTGAAGCCGGAGAGCGGTCCCATGGGGCCCCGTTGGATAAATTCATATACGTGGAGTTAGAGTTCACAAAACATCGATGTCAATTCGGCGGGTCCACTCCGGGATGCATAGCTCTATGCATAGTTCATATACTTGACAGATAAATTCACGTATATGTACATTTTCCTCAAGCAAGAAGTGGAGTGAGGGTCGGACGGTGATGCAGCATGTGGACTGCCGCCTTCGGCATGGGGACGCGTCAAGGAGAACGACATGAAGAAGAATCTGGTCTGGGCTGCCGCGGCGTTGGCTTGCTCGCTGCCGGTCTCGACGCTGCCGGCGCAGGCGCTGGAGCTGAAGGTCGCCGATAGCTTCCCCGCCGGTCATTATCTCGTCCGCCTGATGCTGAAGCCGTGGATGGACGACGTCACCAAGCGCACCAATGGCGCGGTGACCTTCACCTATTATCCGAACCAGCAGATCGGCAAGGCGGCGGACATGCTGCGGCTGACCCAGTCGGGCGTGGTCGACATCGGCTACATCGGGCCGTCCTATGTCTCCGACAAGATGCCGCTGTCGGAAGTCGCGCAATTGCCGGGCGCGTTCGCAACCAGCTGCCAGGGCACGCTCGCCTATTGGAAGACCGCGCGCGAAGGCGTTCTGGCCAAGCAGGAATACGCACCGAACAAGATCAAGCTGCTGATGGCCGTGGTGCTGCCGCCCTATCAGGTGTGGACCGTCAAGTCGAAGGTGGAAACGACCAAGGACATGCAGGGCCTGAAGCTGCGCACCACGGGCGGCGCGCAGGACCTGACGCTGCGTGCGCTCAACGCCGTGCCGGTGCGCATGGCTGCGCCCGATGCCTATGAGTCGCTGTCGCGCGGCACGATGGACGGCCTGCTGTTCCCGCTCGACAGTGTCGTGTCCTACGGCCTCGACAAGCTGGTCAAGCACGCCACCGAAGGCGTCAGCTTCGGCAGCTTCATCGTCGCCTATTCCATCAACCAGTCGGTCTGGAACAAGCTGCCCGACGATGTGAAGAAGGCGATGGACGAGGCCTCGGAGGCGATCACGCCGAAGGCCTGCGCCGACGTCGACAAGGAAGGCGAAGTCACCAAGAAGCAGATGCAGGACGAAGGCGTCAGCTTCGATCCGCTTCCCGAAGCGACCCGCGCCGAGATGAAGGACAAGCTCAAGGGCGTCGGCCAGGAATGGGCCAGCGGTCTCGACAGCCGCGGCAAGCAGGCGTCCGCCGCGCTTAGGGAGTTCGAAGGCCTGCTCGCCGCCGGCGGCACCAAGTAATCGTCAGCCGCATAGAAGAGGGAGGCACCCGAGGTGATCAAACGGGCAGGAGATGTGCTCGGTGCGCTGGAACGCGCGCTGACGGTGGTCGCGGTGGTGTTCCTGTTCGTGATCATGCTGCTGGTGGTGACCGACGTGTTCATGCGCTACGCGCTGAACCGTCCGTTCTCCTTCACCTATGACCTGATCGGGCTCTATCTCCTGGCGGGCGTGTTCTTCTTCACGCTGTCGGACGGCTTGCGCGAGCATGCCCATGTCGGCGTCGACATCCTGCTGTCGCGCTTCTCGCCGGCCGGGCGGCGGTTGTCCGAGATCGTCACCGCGCTTGCCGGCCTGTTCGTGTTCGTCCTGATCTGCAAGGTCGGATTCGAGCGCGCGCTGGAGAATTACGAGCAGCACGACGTCCTCTCCGGCGCGATTCCGTGGCCGACCTGGATCTCGGCGGCGCTGGTGCCGTTCGGCTGCGGCGTGCTGGTGCTGCGGCTGGCGCTGCAGCTCGTCGGCAATGTGCTGAGCCTCGTCAGCGGGCGCGACCTCTATCCGCTGCCGCCGGTCACCGGCGTCGGCGAAGCACGAAGCTTCGAGTAACGGCAGGAATCCATGACACCTTTCATCGTTCTCGCCCTGCTGTTCGGCCTGCTTGCGCTCGGCACGCCCGTCGGCTTCGCCATGGCCTTTGCCGGTTCGGTCGGCCTCGTCATGGTGGGCGGTTGGTCCACACTGTTCGGCATTCTGCAGACCGCGCCGCTCTCGACCGTCTCCTCGTACGAGCTGATCACCATACCGATGTTCCTTCTGATGGCGGATCTCGTGCTGCTCTCGGGCGTTGCGGATGATCTGTTCAAGACGGCTTCGGCCTGGGTCGGCCGCATTCCCGGGGGGCTCGGCATGGCCACGGCGCTTGCCGGCGCCGGCTTCGGCGCGATTTGCGGCACCTCGACGGCCTCGGCCGCGACGCTGTCCTCGACCAGCCTTCCGGCGATGATCCGCCAGGGCTATGAGCCGAAGATGGCCGCGGGCGTGGTCGCGATCTCGGGCACGCTGTCGATGCTGCTGCCGACCAGCGTCGCGCTCGTCATCTTCGGCCTGCTTGCCGAAGTGAACATCGGCAAGCTGCTGATCAGCGGCATCATCCCCGCGATCCTCGTCACCATCACCATCATGGCCACGATCTACTTCCTGGTCTGGCAGGATCCCTCGCGCGCGCCCGCCGCGAAGTCGGTGCCGTGGCGCGAGAAGTTCGCGCTGCTGTGGCAGGTCTCGCCGATGGTGGTGCTGTTCTCGATCGTCACGGGCACGATCTATCTCGGCGTTGCGACGCCAACAGAAGCCTCTGCCTTCGGCGCGTTCGGCGCCTTCCTGCTTGCGATCGTCAAGGGCAAGATCACGCCGTCGTCGCTCTACAGGACGCTGCTGCGCGCCTGCCACGGCACCTGCATGATCATCATGATCCTGGTCGGCGCCTCGATCTTCGGCTACTTCTTCACGCTTACCCACGTCACGCAGGATCTCGTTGCCTGGATCGGCAGTTTGCCGACCTCGCGCTGGGTGATCATCACGCTGATCCTGTGCGGCTATATCGTGCTCGGCTCCTTCATGGACCAGATCGCGATCCTGGTGCTGACCGTGCCGATCGTGCTGCCCCTGATCAAGACGCTCGGCTTCGATCCGATCTGGTTCGGCGTCATCAAGATCGTCACTGCCGAGGTCGGCATGATCACGCCGCCGGTCGGGCTGAACTGCTTCATCGTCGCCCGCTATGCCAAGCGGCCGGTGGCGGAGGTGTTCCACGGCACCTTCCCGCACTTCATCGCGCACCTGATTGCGATCGCGATTCTGGTGGCATTTCCGTCTATCATCCTCTGGCTGCCCTCGCAGATGGGGCGCTAGGCACAACGAGCCTCCACAAGGAGACCATCATGGATTTCGCGCTCACCGATCAGCAGGAAGCCATTCGCGACGCTATCGCAAAGATCTGCGAGGGCTTTCCCGATGCCTACTGGCTGAAGAAGGATCACGACGGCGGCTTTCCGCACGACTTCCACAAGGCGCTCGCCGATGCCGGCTGGCTCGGCATCTGCGTGCCGGAAGCCTATGGCGGCTCCGGGCTCGGCATCACTGAAGCTGCGATCATGATGCGCACGATCGCGGAATCCGGTGCCGGCATGTCCGGCGCATCCGCGGTGCACATCAACGTGTTCGGCCTCAACCCCGTCGTGGTGTTCGGCACCGAGGAGCAGCGCAAGCGCATGCTGCCGCCGATGGTCGAGGGCCGCGAAAAGGCCTGCTTCGCCGTCACCGAGCCCAACACCGGCCTCAACACCACCCAGCTCAAGACCCGCGCGGTTGCCAAGAACGACCGCTACATCGTCAACGGCCAGAAGGTATGGATCTCGACCGCGCAAGTTGCGCACAAGATCCTGCTGCTGGCGCGCACCACGCCGCTGGAGGAGGTGCGCTCGCCCACCCATGGCCTCAGCCTGTTCTACACCGATTTCGACCGCAACAAGATCAAGGTCCACGAGATCGAGAAGATGGGCCGCAAGATCGTGGATTCCAACGAGCTCTTCTTCGAGGACTTCGAGATCCCGATGGAAGACCGGATCGGCGAAGAGGGCAAAGGCTTCCAGTACATCCTCGAAGGCATGAACCCCGAGCGCATCCTGATCGCGGCGGAAGCCGTCGGCCTCGGCAAGCTCGCGCTGTCGCGCGCGACCGAATACGCCAAGACGCGAACCGTGTTCAATCGCCCGATCGGCAAGAACCAGGGCATCCAGCATCCGCTCGCGGTGAACTGGGTGGAACTCGAGGCCGCCTGGCTGATGGTGATGTCGGCGGCCTGGCAATACGACAAGGGCATGCCGTGCGGCGCCGCAGCCAATGCTGCGAAGTATCTGGCGGGCGAGGCCGGCTTCTCCGCCTGCGAGCAGGCCGTCATGACCCATGGCGGATTCGGCTATGCCAAGGAGTTCCACGTCGAGCGTTACCTGCGCGAAGTCCTGATCCCGCGCATTGCGCCGGTCAGCCCGCAGCTCGCGCTCAGCTTCATCGCGGAGAAGGTGCTTGGGCTGGCGAAATCGTACTAACCTTGCGCGCGGATAGTTCGGCAGGATCGCCATGAATCTCGCTCATCATCTGCTGCGTGCCGCCAAGGCCGACGCGTCAGCGCCGGCTCTGTTCAAGGGGCTGACGCCGGTCGCCGATTACGGCCGGCTCGCCGCGACGGTGGCCTCGCTGGCTGCGTCGCTGCAGCAGCGCCTTGGCCTTGCCAAGGGCGACCGTGTCGCCCTCCTGATGAAGAACGTGCCCGACTATGTCGCCTGCCTCTATGCCTGCTGGCACGCCGGGCTGGTCGCCGTTCCCATCAACGCAAAACTGCATCCGCGCGAGGTCGCGTTCATTCTCGACAACTCCGCTGCCGCAGTCGTGTTCGTGACCGAAGACATGGCAAGCGTGGCGTCGGACGCGCTGGTGCTCGGTACGGCCAAGCCGCGCATCGTCGAGATAGGTTCAGTCGAATATCGCGCCCTGGAGAAGGCCGACGGGATCGCCATCGCCGATGTAGGGATCACCGATCCCGCCTGGATATTCTACACCAGCGGTACCACCGGTCGGCCCAAAGGCGCGGTGCTGAGCCATCGCAATCTGCTGGCGATGTCGCTGAACTATCTCGCCGAAATCAACCCGGTCGTGCCTGGCGAGGCGCTGCTCCATGCCGCGCCGATGTCGCATGGCTCCGGCCTCTACATGGTGCCGCACGTGCTGGGCATGGGCGCGCAGATCATTCCCGAGAGCGGCCGCTTCGAGCCGGATGAGATTCTTGAACTGACGGCAAAGCGCGACAGCATCTCCTTCTTCGCCGCGCCCACCATGGTGCGGCGCCTGACGGTCGCGGCGAAAGCTGCGGGCGCAACGGCACCAGGGCTGAAGACGATTATCTATGGCGGCGGCCCCATGTATGTCGCCGATTGCAAGGCGGCGCTCGATGTGTTCGGGCCGAAGCTGGCGCAGATCTACGGTCAGGGCGAGACGCCGATGACTATCACGTATTTGCCGAAGTCCATGCATGTCAATGCTGGTCATCCGCGCCACGAGGAGCGCCTGGCCTCGGTCGGCATCGCGCAGAGCGTCGTGCAAGTGCGTACCGTCGACCAGGCGGGACGAGACGTTGCGCCCGACGAGATCGGCGAGATCATCGTGCGCGGCGATACCGTGATGTCCGGCTATTGGCAGAACCCCGACGCCACCGCCAATACGTTACGCGACGGCTGGCTCTATACAGGCGACATGGGGGCCTTCGACGGCGACGGCTTCCTCACGCTGAAGGATCGCTCCAAGGACGTCATCATTTCCGGCGGCACCAACATCTATCCGCGCGAGGTCGAGGAGGTCCTGCTGCGGCACGAGGCCGTTGCCGAAGTCTCGGTGATCGGCAGGCCGCATCCGGAATGGGGCGAGGAGGTGGTGGCGGTCGTCGTTCCCATCGCGGGCAGGGCGGTTACGCGCGATGAACTCGACCAGATGTGCAATGCCTGGATTGCGCGCTTCAAGCGGCCAAAGCATTATTACGTTACAGGTGAGCTGCCGAAGAACAGCTATGGCAAGATCGTGAAGACGGAGCTGCGCACGCTGCTCGGCGAGTCCTCCACGCGCCTCGCGCCGATGGATTGAGGCGGCGATGCCCGAGCCCGCGGCGCCGCTCGACTTTTCCGGCCTGATCCGGGATGGCGATCTCGTCGTGTGCGGGCAGGCGACGGCGGAGCCCGTCACTTTGACTGAAGCGTTGATGGCGCAGGCTGGGTATCTGCCGCCGTTCCGTATGATGGTCGGGCCGGTGTTCTCGGAGACGTTTTCCGCATCGTGCGCTCCTGGAGTCTCGTTCCTGAGCTACGGCGTGATCGGCAATGCGCGGCGGCTCGCGAAAGCCGGGCGGCTCGACGTGATTCCCAGCAACTACAGCGCCTTCTGCGCCGACTTCGCCGCGCGCCGCCACAAGGCCGATGTCGTTCTGGTGCAGCTCGCGGAGTCCGAAGGGCGCCTCAGCGCCAGCCTCTCCAACGATTACGTCATCGATGCCGCGCGCGGTGCGCGCCTCGTCATCGCCGAGATCAATCCGGAGGCGCCTTTTACGTTCGGGGCGGAATGGCCGCAGGACGTGCCGATTCATATGCGCGTGGCGGCCCGCCGTCCGCCGGTTGAATTGGCCTCACCGCCGCTCGATGACATCTCGCGGCGCATTGCCGCGCATGCAGCGGGTCTGATTGCCGACAGCAGCACGCTGCAGTTCGGCGTGGGGCGCGTTCCGGACGCGATCCTCTCCTCGCTGTCCCATGCGCGCAATCTCGGCATCCATTCCGGCCTGATCAACGATGCCGTCGTCGACCTGATCGAGCGCGGCGCGGTGACGAATGCGGAGAAGGGGATCGATCCCGGGATCACGGTCACCAACCAGGTGATCGGCACGACGCGGCTCTATCGCTTCGTAAACGAGAACAAGGCTGTGTCGGTGCGGCCGACGTCATACACGCATGGCCAGAACGTGCTGGCGCGGATCAACCGGCTGGTCGCGATCAACTCGGCGCTCCAGGTCGGGCTCGACGGCAGCGTGAATTCCGAGACGCTGAATGGCATCGCGATCGGGGCGATCGGCGGACAGCTCGATTTCGTGCGGGGTGCCAATGCGTCCGCCGGCGGGAGGGCGATCATTGCGCTGCCGGCGACGGCGTCGGATGGCACCAGCCGGATCGTCGTGGATGTCGAGACGGTGACGACGCCTCGCGCCGATGTCGATGCCATCGTGACCGAATGGGGTGTGGCGGAGTTGCGCGGCCGTGGCCTTGCCGAGCGCGCGCGCCGCATGATCGCGATTGCGGCGCCCGAGCATCGCGACGCGCTGTCGGCGCAGCTCCGCAGCTCCGTGCGCTAATCTTTTCTGAGAACTCCGCGCGCGAGACCGGCGTGCCATCGAACACGAAGGCAGGATCGGCCACGGCCTCGGTGCGGGTCAGCGATTGCAGCGAAAAGTCATTGGCGCTCATGCCAATCGGAGTAACCCGATCGCGCAAGACTGTCTACTTGGTGACTGTCTATTTGGTGACTGTCTACTTGGTGCCGAACATCCGGTCGCCGGCGTCGCCCAGGCCCGGCACGATGTAACCGTGGTCGTTGAGCCGCTCGTCGATCGCGGCGGTCCAGACCGGCACGTCCGGATGCTCGCTCTGGAACTGCGCGATGCCCTCTGGTGCTGCCAGGAGGCACACGAAGCGGATGTCGCGGGCGCCGCGGGCCTTGAGCAGGGAGGCGCCGGCGCACGCCGAGTTGCCGGTCGCCAGCATCGGGTCCATCAGGATCACGGTACGGTCGGACAGGTCCTGCGGCGCCTTGAAGTAATATTCCACGGCCTGCAACGTGTCGGGGTCGCGGTAGAGCCCGATATGGGCAATGCGTGCCGAAGGCATCAGCGCCAGCATGCCATCGAGGAAGCCGACGCCGGCGCGCAGGATCGGCGCCAGCGTGAGCTTCTTGCCGGCGATCTTCGGCGCCTGCATCGATGCGATCGGCGTTTCGATCTCGACCAGCTCCAGCGGCAAATCCCGCGTCACCTCGTAGCCGAGCAGCATCCCGATCTCGTTCAGGATCTCGCGAAAGCTCTTGGTCGAGCGGTCCTTCTCCCGCATCAGGGAGAGCTTGTGCTGGACCAGGGGATGGACGACGACGTTGACGCTGCTGGTGCTCATGCAACCGCTCTACACGGTTCCGTGAAACTGCGCCAGATCGGCCGGGTCTTTTCCGCGGAATCCGCGGCCTCAGGCAAACATCGCGACCGCCGCCCGTGCCCGGTTGCTCGCCTCGTAGGCAGCCATGGTCGGTTCGCGATCGATCGCCATGCGTGTGGCTGCGAAGGAAGACTAGACCCCTAGCCCGCGCGCGAGCAGCGTGATCACCAGCGTCAGGATGGCGCCCCAGATCAGGCTCACCGTCATGGTCAGGATGGTCGTGGTGACCGCGTGTTCCAGATTACCCTTCATGAGCTGCATGTTGCTTGTCCGAGGCGGGCGCAGCGCCGATGCGCATGCCGAGCAGCAGCGCGCCCATCAGTGCGACCAGGATGGCGATCTTGAACTCGATCATGTCCGCAGCCTTTTCACCACGCGCGCAAGGAGCCGCCAGGCTCCCTCCGCCAGCACGATCAGCGGATTGCCGCGGTTCTCGACGTCGAGTTCGAAGGTCTCGGCAGGAAACACCAGCGCGCATCGTGTCGGCGCGCTCTGCCGGTTGGCGAAATCGATCGCGGAGCTCTTGAACAGGAAGAGCCCGCCGACGCGTCCGTTCGCTTCGCGCGCCACCCAAAGGCCGGCGCCGTTGCGTCCGATGAAGAACGCGGGGATGGCGGCACTGACAACATCCGGGTCGAGCGGTCTGAGCGCCGCCGCCTGCGTGGTCTCAGGCCGGGGATGGGCAGCTTGAAGGGCGATTGCGGCCATGGCGGCCTCCTCACACATGTGCAAGGTCATGATGGTCTCGCGTCCGATCAGGCGTGGAGGCGCCAGACATAGATTGCGGTCTTCAGCGCGATCAGCGCGGTGAGCACAGAGCCCATCGAGAGCACGGTCAGCGCGCCCAGGGCGAGGCGCGTGAGTTGGGCCTTGCGCTCCGCCGATATCCGCGCGGGATGTTCCCTCCAGTCGACAGGGCGTTCAACGCCATGTGTCAGCATCGACATCTCTGTATTCCTTTATCAGCCCGGCGGCGGCTACAGCCTCCGCAATCTGCCTGGAATGATGACCATGAGCGCGTAGGATTGCGAGATGAGCGCCGGGGGGGGCGGCATAGGAAACTCATAAGGAAGCTGTCCGTCGCGCCGGCAGTCCTCTGAACAGGTCGCGGTTGCGTTTTGGGCGAGTCTCGGATGGGACAGCATCCGAACGGGCGATCCCGACGGCCGACGCAAGAGCGAGGCGCAACCGCGGCTCGTCGATTTGTTCGCAGAAGTGGCCGAGGACGGCTTGCGCGTCCTCTCCCTGTCCATTGATCGCCGCGCAGAGCCGGGAGCTGGTTCGCCGGAAGAAGTGGAGCGAGTCATCGGCGTTGCTCCGGCCGAGACGATCGAGTTCCCCGGCGAGAGCCGCAACGTTCAATCTGTCGCAATCGTCGCGTGTCACGGCAAAGCGCAGCAACGCCAATTGCCAGGCCCGGAGCAGCCTGCGTCGTCCATCGCCAGATGAGAGTGAATTCATGTGAAATCCGCCCGGGCCTTGAACGTCAGGCGCCGATGCTGTCGATCAGCTCCTCGTCGGCGATCGCGGCGAATGCCTTCGCAACTTCCGACTGGGCGGCGTCATCGAGCGGCGCGATCGGCAGCCTCGTGGCGGGCGACATCAGGCCAAGCAGGCTGAGGGCGTATTTCAGCGCTGCCGGGCTCTCCTTGCCAAGGCAGGCGATGAGCGGGATGAGGCGCCTGTCGAGGTAGCGGGCGGATTGCAGGCGGCCTTGTCTGACCTGAGAGAAGATCGTGCGGCAGAGGTCCGGGGCGATGTTGGCGACTTCCGAGATCGCACCGTCGCCGCCGCTGGCGATGAAACCGAAGGCGGTGCCGTCGTCGCCGGACAGCAAGCGAAAGCCGGCCGGTAGGAGCCGGTTCAAGCGCATCGGGCGGGTGATGTCACAGCTCCCATCGCGTAGGCCAACGAACTGGCGGGATTCGACGAGGCGCAAAAGCGTCTCGTCGGCCAGCGGGCGCAGCGTGCGGGACGGAACATCGTGCAGGATCACGGGCAATCCGGTCGAACCGGCGATGGCCCGGAAGTGCGCGAGCATCCCTTCTTGCATCGGCTTGTTGTAGGAGGGGACCACTGCCATCACGGCATCAGCGCCGGCGGCCTCGGCGCGCCGCGCCAGCGCGATGGCATTGCCGGTTGCGTTCGACATGGCGCCGGCGATGATCCGGACCCGGCCGTGGGCGACATCGACCGCGGTCCGAATGATCAGCTCCTGTTCGGCCGGCGAGAGCGTCGACGCTTCGCCGGCGGTCTCGCATACCACGTTGGCGGGAGCGCCGGCGCCGATCTGGCGCTCGCAGAGTGCGGCGAACGCCCTGAGATCAATCGCGTCGGCCGCATCGAACGGCGTCGGCAGATCGGGAATGAAGCCTGTGAACCAGGCCGAGGGAGGGATGAACATGGTCGTTGCGAAGTGGATGGATCAGGCGGCGCGTTTGGGAATTACGGCATCTAGCCTCTTGCCCATGTCGAGTTCGATCTCGCGCGGCAGTTCGACGATGGTTTCGGGATGCTGGCCGTTTTCGAACAGCGCGTATTTGATCGCCTGAGCTCGGCTGACGAACAGGCCGCCATAGAGGCCGTTCTGTTCCTGGGCGATCCATTGTCCCCGGCGGTTCCTGCCGATGAAGACGATGGTGGAAGGCGAGCTGCACGATGGAGGTTCGACGAGTTTCACTTTCGTATTCCTTCTGAACGACGCCGGCTTGGGACCGATATCCCTGCCTGCTCGTTCAATATCCGGTGTCGCGAATATGATTTCGAGCGTGGCCGTGCGGCGATCTCATAGGAAGCTCATAAAGCCCGGTCGTCAGGTCAGCTCATTGACGACATGAATCAGCGCGAACAGCGCGCCGAACGCGGCGCATTCGTCCCAATGATTGAGCGCGCCGCCGAACAGCGGCTCGCGCCTGAGGAGGGCGACAGTGGCGCACAGGACGATCGACATCCAGAGCAGAGCAGCGAGGCTTCGTCCGAACCCGATGCTCCCGAACACTGCAAAGCCGGCGAGAAGCGCGACGCGAACGGCAAAGCGCGCGATCACCCGTGTCGGGCTCAATGCCGGCGATATGTTCGAAGATTGCGGCAAGGCGCGAACCTGTCCGACCGGCTTAGCCGAAATTCTCGCAGCCAATAGGCTCGTAGAACGGATCCGGGGCGGGGCGGACGGTGGGAACGCTGGGCCGCGACACCTCCATCGCAAATGCCTGGACCTCGATGAAGGCAGACAGCAATGCGAGCGCAAGATCGGCGTGGCAGGATTCCACCGCGGCGTCGAGCCAATCCGGCAATTCGCGCTCGCGCGAGAGGGCGCAATGCCACTCCCCCTCGTCATAGGCGATGCGGCGGACCTGCCACATCGGCAGCTCGAGATCGATCAGCGCCAGCGCGGCATCGGCCCAGGCCTCGGCATCGATCAGCCGCATGAGGCGCGCCGTACGCTCGCTTTGGCCAAGCGATGGGAAGCGCCGGCAGGCGTTGTCGATGACGTCGAGCATCAGCATTCGCGTCATTCCCGGAGCCGCCCGAAGCCGCTGGCTGAGGGAAGATGGATCAAGGCGTCGAAGGACGGCGGTCATGTCTGGCCTCCTGGAAATGGCGTCGGTCAGTCGGCCGGCCTCTCCAAGATGGCCAAAACGGCATTTGAAAACGAGATAGGGGCGGGGAGCGGGATATAGGGATCTCATAAGTGCCAAGCGTTTGCCGTTCGGCGCCAGTTCCCGGCCTTTATGAGATTCCTATAACTTCGCCATAGCCCTCGTCTCGAAAACCTATGCCCGGGGTGGCACTTCAGCACGGTCAAAAGTCCCAGCTGGTGCCCATGGAAATGCGTTGCCTTTCCTTGTCCACGCGCCCGCCGGAATCCCGAGAAGTGGTTGCGCCGAACATATAAGGCGTAACGAGGAGCATCCCCATGATGGACATTCTGATGCTGGCGCTGGTTGCGGCCTTCTTCGCGCTGGCGATCGGCTACACCTACGCCTGCGAACGGTTGTGACGGAGCGGACCATGATCTTCGACTATTCGCTCGCCGGTGCCGTCTCGTTCGGCCTCCTGATCTATCTCACCTACGCGCTGCTGCGGCCCGAGCGGTTCTGAGCCGTGCTGCTGCTTCTCAAATTGCTGCTGGCGGACGCCGTGCTCGTCGCCTGCCTGCTTTCGGTGTTCCTGCCGCTGCTGCGCCGGGCACCAAGCCTGAAGGGTTGATTCCATGACCATGATCGGTTGGCTCCAGATCATTCTCTTTTGCGTCATCATCGTTGCGGCGACCAAGCCGCTCGGCTGGTACATGACGCGCGTGTTCAACGGCGAGCGGACCTTCCTGTCGCCGGTTCTGCGTCCCATCGAGGCCGGCATCTACTGGATTTCCGGTGTCGACGAGAGGCGCGAGCAGCATTGGTTGACCTATACGGTCTCCATGCTGCTGTTCCACATCGGCGGCTTCCTCATCATCTACGGCGTGATGCGCCTGCAGGCCATGCTGCCCTTCAATCCGGCCGGGCAGTCGGCGGTCGCCGAAGATCTCTCCTTCAACACCGCGATCTCCTTCATCACCAACACCAACTGGCAGAACTACGGCGGCGAGAGCACGGTGTCCTATCTCGTGCAGATGCTCGGCCTGACGCACCAGAACTTCCTGTCGGCCGCGACCGGCATCGCTCTTGCGGTGGCTCTGATCCGCGGCTTCTCGCGCGCCTCGATGCGCACGATCGGAAACTTCTGGGTCGACGTCACCCGCACCACGCTCTACGTGTTGCTGCCGATCTGCGTCGTCTACAGCCTGTTCCTGGTGTCGCAGGGCATGCCGCAGACGCTGGGCGACTATGTCGAGGCGACCACACTCGAGGGCGCCAAGCAGACCATCGCGGTCGGTCCCGTCGCTACGCAGGTCGCGATCAAGATGCTCGGCACCAATGGCGGCGGCTTCTTCAACGCCAACGCTGCGCATCCGTTCGAGAACCCGACCGCGCTGTCGAACCTCGTGCAGATGCTGTCGATCTTCCTGATCGGTGCGGCCATGACCAACGTGTTCGGCCGCATGGTCGGCAATCAGCGCCAGGGCTGGGCGATCCTGGCCGTGATGGGCGTGCTGTTCGTCGCCGGTGTCACCGTCACCTATTGGGCGGAAGCCAACGGCACCTCGACGCTGCAGGCGCTCGGCCTGTCCGGCGGGAACATGGAGGGCAAGGAGGTCCGCTTCGGCATCGTCGCGTCCTCGCTGTTCGCCGTCGTCACCACCGCGGCCTCCTGCGGTGCGGTCAACGCCATGCATGACAGCTTCACCGCGCTCGGCGGCATGATCCCGCTGATCAACATGCAGCTCGGAGAAATCATCATCGGCGGCGTCGGCGCCGGTCTCTACGGCATGCTGCTGTTCGTCGTGCTCGCGATCTTCGTCGCGGGCCTGATGGTCGGCCGCACGCCGGAATATGTCGGCAAGAAGATCGAGGCGCGCGAGGTCAAGATGGCGATGCTCGCAATCCTGGTGCTGCCGCTGATGTATCTCGGTTGGACCGCGGTTGCCGTCGTGTTCCCGCCGGCGGTGGCTTCGATGGCAAATGCCGGACCGCACGGGTTCACCGAGGTGCTCTACGCGTACACCTCGGCGACCGGTAACAACGGCTCGGCGTTTGCGGGCCTCACCGGCAACACCTTCTTCTACAACCTGACGCTCGCTTCCGCGATGTTCGTTGGACGGTTCTTCATGATCGTTCCGGCGATGGCGATTGCCGGCTCGCTCGCCGCCAAGAAATCCATCCCGCCGTCGGCCGGCACGTTTCCGACCACCGGCGGGCTGTTCGTCGGCCTCGTCGTCGGCGTGATCCTGATTATCGGCGGCCTGACCTTCTTCCCGGCACTCGCGCTCGGTCCCATCGTCGAGCACCTCGCGATGAACGCCGGCCAAGTATTCTGATCGCCAAGCGTTCTGATCGCCAAGTGTTCTGATCGACAGACTTCTGATTGGTTTGGAGTGACCTCCATGGATACGATGAAACTGCAAAAACGTGCGCCGATGTCGGCAATGCTTGATCCCAAGATCGTGCTGCCGGCGATCCGCGCCTCCTTCACCAAGCTCGATCCGCGGTTGATGGTGAAGAATCCCGTGATGTTCGTGGTCGAGATCGTGGCCGCGCTCACCACCGTGATCTTCCTGCGCGACATCGTCACGGGCGGCGAGAACCTGGGTTTCACATTCCAGATCATCCTCTGGCTGTGGTTCACGGTGCTGTTCGCCAATTTCGCCGAAGCGGTGGCCGAAGGCCGCGGCAAGGCGCAGGCCGAATCGCTGCGCAAGACCCGCACCGAAAGCCAGGCCAAGCTGCTGTCCGGCGCAGGCCGGTCTTTCAAGCTGGTGCCGGGCACGAGCCTGAAGGTCGGCGACATCGTGCTGGTCGAGGCCGGTGATACCATCCCCTCCGATGGCGAAGTGATCGAGGGCGTGGCCTCCGTCAACGAGGCCGCCATCACCGGCGAGTCTGCGCCCGTCATTCGCGAGTCCGGCGGTGACCGGTCGGCGGTGACCGGGGGCACTCAGGTGCTGTCCGACTGGATTCGTGTCCGCATCACTGCGGCGCAAGGCTCGACCTTCATCGATCGCATGATCAAGCTGGTCGAGGGCGCCGAGCGCGCGAAGACGCCGAACGAGATCGCGCTCAACATCCTGCTCGCGGGCCTCACCATCATCTTCGTGTTCGCCACCGTCACCATTCCGAGCTACGCGACCTATGCCGGCGGCTCGATCTCGGTGATCATCCTGGTCGCCCTGTTCGTGACGCTGATCCCGACCACGATCGGCGCGCTGCTCTCGGCAATCGGCATCGCCGGCATGGACCGCCTGGTGCGCTTCAACGTGCTTGCGATGTCCGGTCGCGCGGTCGAAGCGGCTGGTGACGTCGATACGTTGCTGCTCGACAAGACCGGCACGATCACCCTCGGCAACCGGCAGGCCACGGCCTTCCGCCCGGTCCGCGGCGTGACCGAGCAGGAACTGGCGGACGCAGCCCAGCTTGCCTCGCTCGCCGACGAGACCCCGGAAGGCCGCTCCATCGTCGTTCTGGCGAAGGAGAAGTACGGCATCCGCGGCCGCGACATGGCCGAGCTGGGGGCCACCTTCATCCCATTCACGGCGCAGACCCGCATGAGCGGCGTCGATGCCGGCGGCTCGTCGGTGCGCAAAGGCGCCGTCGATGCGATGCTCAACTATGTCGGCGGCGGCGCGCCGCTGGCTGTCGCCTCGGGAAGCGCCGCGCGCGCCGTTCAGCCCGCGGGGCTCTCGGACGCCGGCCGCGAGATCCAGGCCATTGCTGACGAGATCGCCAAGGCGGGCGGTACGCCGCTGGCCGTGGCCAGGGACGGCAAGCTGCTCGGCGTCATCCAGCTCAAGGACATCGTCAAGGGCGGTATCCGTGAGCGCTTCGCGGAGCTGCGCCGCATGGGCATCCGTACCATCATGATCACCGGTGACAACCCGATGACGGCGGCCGCAATCGCAGCGGAGGCGGGCGTCGACGATTTCCTCGCCCAGGCCACGCCGGAAGACAAGCTCAAGCTGATCCGCGACGAGCAGGCCAAGGGCAAGCTGGTCGCCATGTGCGGCGACGGCACCAACGACGCGCCGGCGCTCGCTCAGGCCGATGTCGGTGTCGCCATGAATACCGGCACGCAGGCCGCCCGCGAGGCCGGCAACATGGTCGACCTCGACTCCAACCCGACCAAGCTGATCGAGGTGGTCGAGATCGGCAAGCAGCTGCTGATGACGCGCGGTGCGCTGACGACCTTCTCGATCGCCAACGACGTCGCAAAGTATTTTGCGATCATCCCGGCGATGTTCCTCGCGTTCTACCCCCAGCTCAACGTGCTCAACATCATGAACCTGTCGAGCCCGCAGAGCGCCATCCTGTCGGCGATCATCTTCAATGCCTTGATCATTGTCGCGTTGATCCCGCTGGCGCTGAAGGGCGTCGCTTACCGCGCGGTCGGCGCCGGCGCGCTGCTCCGCCGCAACCTGCTGATCTACGGCCTCGGCGGTATCGTGATTCCCTTCATCGGCATCAAGGCGATCGACCTCGTCGTCGCCGCCTTGCACCTGGCTTAACGCCGTCATTGCGAGGAGCGAAGCGACGAAGCAATCCAGACTGTCACCACAGGAAAAATCCTGGATTGCTTCGCTTCGCTCGCAATGACGGAAGACATAGGAGACCAACATGCTCAGAGAAATTCGCCCCGCCATCGTCCTCTTGCTGGTGCTCACCGCCATCACGGGCCTGGCCTACCCGCTCGCGATGACCGGCATTGCCGGCATGCTCTTCCCCGCGCAGGCGCAGGGCAGCTTAATCGAGAGGGACGGCAAGGTGATCGGCTCCGCCCTGATTGGGCAGGAATTCAAGGACGACAAATATTTTCACGGCCGTCCCTCGGCGACGCTGGCGCCGGACCCGAATGATTCGACCAAGACGGTCTCCGCGCCCTACAACGCCGCCAACTCGGGCGGCTCCAACCTTGGCCCGACCAGCAAGGCGTTGGCCGACCGTTTGAAGGAGGACGTGGACAAGCTGAAAGCTGAAAACCCGAACGCCGCCGTTCCGGTCGATCTGGTAACGACCTCCGGCAGCGGGCTCGATCCGGACATTTCGCCGGAGGCTGCGCAATTCCAGGTGCCGCGTGTGGCCAAGGCGCGGAATATATCGGAAGACCAGCTGAGGCAGCTCGTGGTCGCCAACACCCAGGGCCGTCTGCTCGGCTTGCTTGGCGAACCCAGGGTTAACGTTCTTGCGCTGAACCTCGCACTCGACGGCGCGTCCGCGAAGTAGCGGGCTAGGCCCGGGATGCTTGGATGACTATATTGGTGTGATGGTCCGAGAGCGCCGCGATCCTGAACAACGTCCGTCTCCCGAAGCGCTACTGGAAGCAGCGCGCCGGGAGGAGAGTGCGAGCGGCAAGCTGAAGATCTTCGTCGGCGCCGCCCCCGGCGTCGGCAAGACCTACGAGATGCTGCAGAGCGCTCACGCCAGGCGCAAGGCCGGCATCGACGTCGTGGTCGGCTTCGTCGAGACCCATGGCCGGGCCGAGACCGAAGCGCTGCTGCGCGACCTCGAAGTCGTCCCCCGCAGGAGGTTCGACTATCGCGGCCAGATGGTCGAGGAGATGGACCTCGACGCGGTGATCGCAAGGCGCCCGCAGCTGGCTCTGGTCGACGAGCTCGCCCACACCAACGCAGCCGGCAGCCGTCATCCGAAACGCTATCTCGACGTCGAGGAGCTGCTCTCCCACGGCATCGACGTCTACACCGCCGTCAACATCCAGCATATCGAGAGCCTGAACGACGTCGTCGCTCAGATCACGCATGTGCGGGTGCGCGAGACGGTGCCGGACTCGGTGTTTGACCGCGCCGACGCGATCGAACTGATCGACCTTACGCCCGACGATTTGATCCAGCGGCTGAAAGAGGGCAAGGTCTATGTGCCGCGGCAGGCCGAGCGGGCGCTGGAGCACTATTTTTCGCCAGGCAATTTGACCGCGCTGCGCGAGCTCGCGCTGCGGCGTACGGCCGAGCGGGTCGACGAACAGCTCCTCACTCACATGCAGGCGAATGCAATCGCCGGCCCCTGGGCGGCGGGCGAGCGCATCCTCGTCTGCGTCAGCGAGGATCCGCGCGCGGCCAGCCTCGTGCGCTACACCAAGCGGCTGGCCGACCGGTTGCATGCGCCGTTCACCGCGATCTCGATCGAGACGCGGCGATCCCTCCAATTGTCCGACGAGGAACGCGACCGGCTGGCCGATACGCTGCGGCTGGCGGAATCGCTCGGCGGCGAGGCGCTGACCATCCCTGCCGTTGGCCGCCGCATCGCCGACGACGTCATCAACTTCGCGCAAGCCAACAACGTCACCCAGATCGTGATCGGAAAATCGACCCGATCGCGCTGGTTCGAACTGACGCGCGGCTCCGTCGTGCACGATCTCGTCCGCCGTGCCGGCAATATCAGCGTTCACGTCATCCCGGGCGACGAGCTCCCCGACCAGCCAATCTCGAAAGCGGCGGTGCAGACCGCAGCTCGGTCGGAGTCGTTCGACGCGTTACCCTATCTCAAGGCGCTCGGCATCACCGCGCTGGGCCTTGCTGCCGCTGCCGTGATCAAGCCGCGGTTTGGCGTCGAAAACGTCGATCTGGTGTTCTTGACCGCAGTGGTCATCGTTGCGGTGCGTTACGGGCTGTGGCCGTCGCTTCTTGCAAGCGTTGCGGCCTCGCTTGCCTATAACTTCTTCTTTCTGCCGCCGGTCTACACTTTCACCATCACCGACCCGACCAATGTCGTGGCGTTCTTCTTCTTCATGCTGATCGCCGTGCTGGTTTCGAACGTCGCGGGCCGAGTGCGCACGCAGGCCGACACCGCGATCGGCCGCATCCGTACGACGGAGCAGCTCTATGCGTTCAGCCGCAAGCTCGCCGGCACCGGCACGCTCGACGACGTGCTGTGGGCAACCGCCTATCAGACCGCGCTGATGCTCAGGGTTCGCGTGGTGCTGCTGTTGCCGGAAGAGGGCCTGCTCACGGTGAAATCCGGCTATCCGCCCGAGGATGAGCTCGACCAGGCCGATCTTGCCGCCGCCAATTGGGCCTGGAGCAATGATCGTCCCGCCGGCCGCGGCTCGGACACGTTGCCCGGCGCGAAGCGGCTGTTCCTGCCGATGCGGACCGGGCGTGGCCCGATCGGCGTCATCGGCATCGACAACGATCGCACCGGTCCGCTGCTGACGCCGGACCAGCGCCGGCTGCTCGACGCGCTGGTCGACCAGGGCGCGCTGGCAATCGAGCGCGTGCTGCTGGTCGAGGACATGGACCGCGTCAAGCGTACCGTCGAATCCGAGCGGCTGCGCTCGGCGCTGTTGACCTCGATCTCGCATGATCTCAAGACGCCGCTCGCCTCGGTGCTCGGCGCGGCCTCGACCATGCGCGATCTCGCCGGCGCGCTGTCCGACACCGAGAAGCGCGACCTGCTGGCCACCGTGATCGACGAGTCCGAGCGGCTCAACCGCTTCATCGCCAATCTGCTCGACATGACCAAGCTCGAATCCGGCGCCATCGTGCCCAATACGGCGTTGCACGATCTCGGCGAGATCGTCGGCAGCGCGCTGCGGCGCGCCAGCAAGATCCTGACCAGCCACAAGGTCGAGCTGGCGCTGGCTGTTGATCTGCCGATGCTCCAGCTCGATGCGGTGCTGTTCGAGCAGGTGCTCTTCAACCTGCTGGACAACGCCGCAAAATACTCACCACCGGGGACCACGATTTCGATCCGCAGCCAGCGCGAGCGGGACCAGGTGGTGCTGGAGGTCGCCGATGAAGGCGACGGGATTCCGCCCGACGAGCTCGAGAGCGTGTTCGACAAATTCTATCGCGTGCAGAAGGGCGACCGCGTCCGTCCCGGCACCGGGCTCGGGCTCGCCATCTCCCGCGGCTTTGTCGAGGCGATGCGCGGCACGATCTCGGCCGCCAACCGCAGCGACCGCAGCGGGGCGGTTCTGACCATCCGTCTGCCCGTACCGGCACAGACCCACGCATTGGATACCGCCGCATGAGTGCTGCCCCGATCAAGGTCCTGGTCATCGACGACGAGCCGCCGATCCGCAAACTGCTGCGGATGGGGCTGACGACGCAGGGCTACGAGATACTGGAAGCATCGAACGGCAAGACCGCGCTGGAGAAGCTCGCGGAAGCGCCGGCGCTGATCATCCTCGATCTCGGCCTGCCCGACATCCAGGGCCATGAGCTGCTCCGCACTATTCGTGCGCGCAATGACGGCGTGCCGATCGTGGTGCTGTCGAGCCGGGGAGACGAAGCCGGCAAGGTGCAGGCGCTCGATCTCGGGGCCGACGATTATCTGACCAAGCCGTTCGGTATGGACGAGCTGCTGGCCCGCCTGCGCGCCGCGTTGCGGCACCAGCTTCAGGTCAAGGGCGAGCGTCCGGTGTTCCGTACCGGCGATCTCTCGGTCGATCTCGTCCGCCGCATCGTCAAGGTCGGCGAGCGCGAGGTGAAGCTGTCACCGAAGGAATACGATCTGCTCCGCGTGCTGGTGCAGCACGCCGGCAAGGTGCTCACCCATCGCTTCCTGCTCAAGGAACTCTGGGACGAGCTGACCGACGCGCAATATCTGCGCGTCTATGTCCGCCAGCTCCGCCAGAAGATCGAAGCCGATCCCGAACGGCCGCAATATGTGCTGACGGAGACCGGGATCGGGTATCGGCTGAAGGCGGGGGATTAGGTCCTTCCATCCACGATCGATGTGGTGGCGCGAGCCTGCATCAACACCGTCATTGCGAGCGCAGCGAAGCAATCCAGTGTCTCGCCGCGGAAGGAGTCTGGATTGCTTCGCTGCGCTCGCAGCAATGACGGAGCAGGCTACCCCACCTTCCTGTGTCGCGTCGTGGACCGGTGTGTCTTCTGCGCCGCTCGCTGCCGCCCGGTCGCCCTGCGCGCGTGAGATTTCGCCGCCGTCTTCTTTCCGCCGCGCCCTTTCAGGCTCTGCTTCAGCGCGTCCATTAGGCTGATGACGTTGCTCGGGCGCTCCTCGGACTCCGGCAGCTCGATCTTCCTGCCGCTCGCCTTGCGCTTCACCAGTGCCTTCAGCGCAGTTTCGTACTCGTCCTTGAACTTGCTCGGGTCGAAATGCGCGGCCTTGGTGTGCAGGATGTGGCCGGCGAGCTCTACCATGTCCTTCGTGATCTTCGGGCTCTTGATGTCGTCGAAGAACTGGTCCTCGTCTCGCAGCTCGTAAGGATACCGCAGCGTGGTGCCGAGCAGGCCCTTGCCGAGCGGCTCGATCGCCATGACATGCTCACGGTTGGTCAGCACGATTTTCGCGAGCGCCACGCGCTCCTGGTCCTTCATGGCGTCGCGGATCACAGCAAAGGCGTCGATCGCGGCCTTGCCGTCGGGCGCGATATAGTAGGGATGGTTAAGATAGCGCTGGTCGATCTCTTCGCTCGGGACGAAGCTCTCGATGTCGATCGTGTGATTGCTCTCGATCTGGACGGCCTCGAGCTCCTCCGGCTCGACCTCGACATACTTGCCCTTGCGCAGCTCGTAGCTGCGTCCCTTCTGGTCGCTCTCGACGACGTCACCGGTTTCGGAATCCACCATCTGCTGCTTGAGCCGGTTGCCGGTCTCGCGGTTGATCAGGTGAAAGCGCGTCTTCTCGGCCGCCGTGGTTGCCGGATAGAGCGCGACCGGGCAGCTGACCAGCGACAGTTTTAACGTTCCCTTCCAATAGGCGCGGGGAGCCATTCCGTTCTCCAGTGATTTCAACGCGTTTTGGAACCCCAACCGTCCCATGGGGTTTTGGTTCCGGGTGGGACTTTTGCCATGATAGGCTTCAGCGCTGAAAGAGAATGCGGGACCGGCCGTGCTGCGAAAACTCTCCACCTACCGACAGAAGCGTGATTTCGAGAAGACGCCGGAGCCCTCCGGGGAGACTGCGGTGGCGCCGTCGAGGCAGCGGCGCTTTGTCATCCAGAAGCACGATGCGACGCGGCTACATTACGACTTCCGCCTCGAATTCGACGGCGTCTTCAAATCCTGGGCGGTGACGAAGGGCCCCTCGCTTGATCCGCACGACAAGCGGCTGGCGGTCGAGGTCGAGGACCATCCGCTCGACTATGGCGATTTCGAAGGCACGATTCCGGAAGGACAGTATGGCGGCGGCACGGTGATGCTGTGGGACCGTGGCACCTGGGAATCCGATGATCCCGAAGCCGGCTTCAGGAAGGGCGATCTGAAGTTCACGCTGCACGGCGAGAAGCTGCATGGAAGCTGGGTACTGGTGCGCATGCGCAATGACCGCACCGGCGGCAAACGCACCAACTGGCTGCTGATCAAGCATCGCGACGAATATGCCAGCGAGAGCGATGACATTCTCGGCGAGGACAAGTCGGTGGCGTCCGGCCGCGCGATGGCTGAGATCGCCGATGGCAAGGGACGTGCGCCGAAGCCGTTCATGCTGGCCAAGGGCGCCAAAGGCAAGGCCGATGCGGTCTGGCAGTCCAACCGTGCTGAGGAGACGAAAGGGCGTACCGTCAAGCCGGCGCCTCGCACGGCATTGAAGGCCGGCAAGGCGGCGAAGAAGATAGCCACGACCGCGACCAACGCCAAAAAGGTTGCGGAAATGCCGGACTTCGTGGCGCCCCAGCTCTGCACCTTGGTCGAGCGCCCGCCGGCCGGCGAGCGCTGGTGCCACGAGATCAAGTTCGACGGCTACCGCGTGCAGCTTCGTGTCGAGGACGGCAAGGCGACGCTGAAGACGCGCAAGGGCCTCGACTGGACCGAAAAGTTCGCGGTGATCGCGAAGGAAGCGGGCGGGCTTCCTGACGTCATGATCGATGGCGAGATCGTTGCGCTCGACCACAACGGTGCTCCGAATTTCTCATCGCTCCAGGCCGCGCTGTCGGACGGCAAGACCGAGGACCTGATCTTCTTTGCCTTCGACCTCTTGTTCGCTGACGGCCTCGATTACCGCCGTCTGCCGCTTGACGAGCGCAAGGCGCGGCTCAAGCAATTGCTCGAGGCCCGCAAACGCAAGTCGAGCCAGATCCGCTATGTCGAGCATTTCGAGAGCGGCGGAGATGCGGTGCTGCAATCGGCCTGCAAGCTCGAGCTCGAAGGCGTGGTGTCGAAGAAGCTGGATGCGCCCTATCGCTCCGGCCGTACCGAGAGCTGGACCAAGGCAAAATGCCGCGCCGGACACGAGGTGGTGATCGGCGGCTACAAGACCACCAACGGCAAATTCCGCTCGTTGATGGCGGGCGTGCATCGCGGGGATCATCTCGCTTTCGTCGGCATGGTCGGCACCGGTTTTGGTGCGGACAAGGTCAAGCGCATCATGCCGTCGCTTAAGGCCATGGAGGCCAACGAAAGTCCCTTTGGCGGCAAGAATGCTCCGAAGAAGACACGGGACGTGCACTGGCTGAAGCCGGAGCTCGTCGCCGAGATCGAATTCGCCGGCTTCACCGCCGACGGCAATATCCGTCAGGCCGCGTTCAAGGGCCTGCGGCAGGATAAGCCGGCCGAGGAGGTCGAGGCGGAGACGCCAGCAGATACTGCGCTCGCCAAGCCCTCCGCCAGGAAGCGTGCCGTGCCCAAGACAGGCAAGCGGCTGAAGGACGCAGCGACTTCCGAGGTCATGGGCGTCGTCATCTCGAAGCCGGACAAGGAGCTCTGGCCGGACGGCGGCGACGGCGAGGGCGTCACCAAGCTCGATCTCGCGCGCTACTTCGAGGCGGTCGGACCGTGGATGATCGGGCACCTGAAAGGGCGCCCGTGCTCGATCTTGCGCGCGCCTGATGGCATCGGCGGAGAAAAATTCTTCCAGCGTCATGCCATGCAGGGCACATCGAACCTGCTCGAACTCGCGAAAGTCTCCGGCGACCGCAAGCCATATTTGCAGATCGACCGCGTCGAGGGGCTCGCTGCCGTCGCGCAGATCGGCGGCGTCGAGCTGCATCCCTGGAATTGCGCGCCCGACGCTTATGACACGCCGGGCCGGCTCGTGTTCGACCTCGACCCGGCGCCGGACGTCAGGTTCGCCGATGTCGTGGATGCCGCCAAGCAGATGCGGCAGCGGCTCGCGGATGTCGACATGGAAAGTTTCTGCAAGACCACCGGCGGCAAGGGCCTGCATGTGGTGGTGCCGCTGCTCCACGGGGCGCGCGACAAGGTGAGCTGGAAGGAGGCCAAGGCGTTTGCGCAAGGCATCTGCCGGTGGATGGCGGATGACGATCCCGAGCGCTATCTGCTCAACATGTCCAAGAAGCTGCGCGACGGGAAGATTTTCCTGGACTATCTGCGTAACGATCGCCTGGCGACCGCGGTCGCGCCGCTGTCGCCGCGCGCGCGCGATGGCGCGACCGTGTCGATGCCCGTCACGTGGGCGCAGGTGAAGGGCGATCTTGATCCGAAGCGATACACGGTGCGGACCGTGCCGGGTCTGCTGGCGCGTTCCAAGGCGTGGGAGGGTTATGACGATGCGGCCGCGCCGATCAAGGCGGCAATGAAGAAGCTTGCGGCGAAGGTGAAATAGGTTCTCGTCGGCGTGACGAGACGGGACCCTCGTAGGGTGGCAAAGGAAGTGTGCCCACCGGTGTGCTTTCGGAGCGAAGAGGTGGGCACGGCGCGTTGCGTCTTTGCCCACCTACTTAGTCGTGACTGAGCTAGATCCGTCCCATCAAAAGCAGGATCAGCAGGATGATGATGACGAGTCCGAGGCCGCCGCCGCCGTAATAGCCGGTGCCGTAGAACGGGCCGCCGCCGATGCCGCTGAAGCCGCCGAGCAGGGCGATGATCAAAATGATCAGAATGATCGTACCAATAGACATGCGAATCTCCTCCACCCCTTCGTCAAAAGGGTCGTTTGCACTTGTCCTGTTGCGCTGGAGGCAACTTGCCGCAGGTTTTAAAGTTCCGATTTTGAAACGGGGCCGCACGTCCGAGTTGCATGGAACCTTTGCCTGTGCGGCCGGCATGATTATGTGAGGATTAATCAACACGGGCAGAGACCATGTCAGCACCGCTTGTCGTTTCCATTCCGCATCGTCTCGGCCGCGAGGAGGCGGTGCGCCGGCTCAAGGCCGGGCTTGGCCGCGCGGCCGCCAGCATCCCGGTGATGCAGGTCGAGGAGGAGCGCTGGACCGGCGACAGCATGAATTTTCGCGTTCGCGCGCTCGGGCAGATCGCGAGCGGCCAGGTCGACGTAGCTGACGATCATGTCAAGGTGCAGGTCATGCTGCCCTGGCTGTTGCAACGCTTCGCCGAGATGGCGCAGGCGACGATTCGCAAGCGCGGGCAGTTGCTGCTGACGAAGGACGAGGGGAAGTGAGTTTCAGGCGCGCACGCGCGGCCGCGCGGGCCTGATGGCGCTTGCTGCGCGGGCTTCGATGATAGCGGCGGGAACATCACGGAACGCCTGCGCGAGCGGCAGCTCGTTGCTGGCAAGGCCTGGCGCGGCGTAGCCGGTGATGTCGACGGTTGCGTCAAATCCTTCGAGCACCGGCCATTCCCGACCCGCTTGCGTGAATGGCGCGAACTGGCGTCCGACCACGACGATCGCTGCGGCACGGCCGCGGCGGCGGGCAAACGCAATGACATGGTCAGCGTGTGCGCCCCGCACCTCCAGCGGCTGGTAGCCGCCGTGGGCGAAGACGTCAGCGAGCTCGTCGCGCAGCTTGAGGAGATGCCGCATCCAGGCCAGCTTGAGCTGTCCGTCCGGCCAGGTCTTGATCAGGCTGGGCCAATCTGGATTCTCCAGCGAACTCAGTGACGCATGGCGCGCCGCAAAGTCCACCGGGCGACGGTTGTCGGGATCTACCAGCGACAGGTCCCAGAATTCGGTGCCCTGGTAGAAGTCGGGAACGCCGGGGAGCGTCGCCTTGAGCGTGAGCTGGCTCAGCGAGTTCAATGCGCCGAGCAGCGCGACGCGGCGGGCCAGGGTTTGCAGCGCGTCCAGGAATTCGCCGGATAGCGCAGGATCGAGGATCTTCTCGATGAAGCTCCGCACGCCGTTCTCATAGACCTCGTGCGGATTGAGCCAGCTCGTCTCCTCCTTGCCCTCGCGCGCTGCTTTCAGCGCATAGGCTTGAATGCGTTCGACGATATTGGCGTCCGTTCCCCCAAGCGGCCAAGCGCCGAGCAGAGTCTGGTAGAGCATGTATTCGAACGTCGCCGACGGTGCGCGCAGATTGCCGTGGAGTGCGAGGCTCGGCGCATTCAGGACCTTCCAGCGCGCCACCGCGCTGGTCCATTCGCCGGGAATCTCGCTAAGCGCCGCGATCCGCGCGCGGGCGTCCTCGCCGCGCTTGGTGTCGTGGGTCGCGGTTGCTGTCATCCCTTGCGGCCATTCTTTGGCGCGCGCCCGCATTGCCTCGTGAAAGGCAGGAATCGTGAGGCCGTTGCTCGCGGGATCGCCGCCGACCTCGTTCAGCGCGAGCAGCCGGTGGAATTGATAGAAGGCGGTATCCTCCAGCGACTTCGCCATCATTGGGCCGGTGAACTGCTGCACTTTCAGCGCGAAGCGACGCACGCGCGGGGCGCTGTGCCGGGGACGGTCGGGCTTGAGCAGGTCCGTGGTGAGGGCGTCGCGCAGGAAGTCGAAAATGCCGTCGTCCGCCGCGAACCACTCGGCGCGGGCGCGTTCGATGGTGTCGTCGATCAGCTTGCGGTCGAGGGCGGTCGGACCGCTATGCGTCAGGTAAGTGCGATAGACCGGGAAGTGCAGCACGTAGAGCTCGAGCGCCTGCCGCAGGCTGTCGGCGGAAAAGTCGCGGGTCGAGTAGTGGCCATTGGCGATGCGTGCGAGCAGACGCGTCAGCACGGTGAATTCGCTGGTGAGCAGTGTCTCCAGCACGCGCCGCTTGGCATCCTTGACGTAAGGCGCAAGCCGCGGCGGCCGGTTGCTGATCTGCCGCCAGGTCTCGTCGAGCGCTTCCAGCCCTTTGGCGTCGACCAGGACCTGGGTGATGACGTTCATCCACTCATAGCCGGTGGTGCCCTGAACGCCGGAGAAACGAGGCAGGCGCTCGTGCTCGCACAGGATTTTTTCGATCACCGTATAG
Organism: Pseudomonadota bacterium; assembly: GCA_023435725.1. Classification (GTDB taxonomy): domain Bacteria; phylum Pseudomonadota; class Alphaproteobacteria; order Rhizobiales; family Xanthobacteraceae; genus Bradyrhizobium. Next base: position 52,611 of record JAEYRD010000035.1, read on the forward strand.
AACGGCTTTGTGTTTCCTTGCGCGTCGCGCACCAGCCGGCGCAGCCGCTGGCAATATTGCGCGGGATCGCGCAAGCCGTCGATGTGATCGAGGCGGATACCCTGCAGCTTGCCGTCGGCAACGAGCTGCTTCACCAGCCGATGCGTGGCGGCAAACGTGCCGGGATCCTCGACACGCAGGCCGGCGAGCCCGTTGACGTCGAAGAAACGGCGATAGTTGATGTCGCTGGAGGCGAGCCGCCAATGGCCGAGCTTGTAGTGCTGGCGCTCAAGCAGGTGATGCAGCGCCAGCGTTTGCGCGGGATGATCCTTGGCCGCGCGATACGCCGCAAGACCGCGGCTGATGATAGGGGGAGCACCCGCGATTTCCTTGAGCTCAGCCTTGAAGCCAGGGGCTTCCTTGCGGTTGGGATGGCGCAGCCCGGTGTAGCGAGCGGCGAGCGCAAGCAGGCGCTTGCCGGCCTCCGTCTCGGCGGCGTCCGCTTCCTTGACGATCACGCGCAGAATTTCGCCATAGCGCTCCGGCGCGATCGGCAGACGGTGCTCGAAATACCAAGCGGACAAACTGCCTTCCTCGGCATCATAGCGCAGCTCGATCTCGCCATGCTCGAGCGCCTCGCCATAGGACGCGCCGAGGATCGGCAGCAGCACGCCGCCGCGCGCGCGGAAGGCTAACTGATCCCAGTCGATGTCGAATGAGACCGCATGCGGCGAGGCCTGGCCCCATTCGAGAACGTCAAGCCACCATGGGTTGTCGGCAAAATGCACGCCGACATGGTTCGGCACGAAATCGATGATGAGGCCGAGGTCGTGCCTGACCAGCGCCTCGGTCAGTCGCGCAAAGCCCGCCTCGCCGCCGAGTTCGGGATTGAACTGGCTGTGATCGACGGTGTCGTAGCCATGTGTCGAGCCCTTGCGCGCCTTCATCACCGGCGAGGCGTAGAGGTGCGTGATTCCCAGCGAATTGAGGTAAGGCACGACCGCGGCCGCCTGGTTGAAGTCGAAATCCGCGGTGAGCTGAAGCCGGTAAGTCGCAACAGGAACGGCGGGAGGCATGCTAACCTCCGAGGCGCCAGACCACAGACCAGGGCGGAAGCCGGGCGCCGGTCTCGCCGCCCCAGATCGGCGTGCCCGTGCTGACAGCGGACTCGATTTCGTGGTCCGAGAGATTGGCGGTCAGGCGCAGCGTCGTGCCGTCGCCCATGCGCCAATGCGCGGTGAGCAGGCCGTTGTCGGCTGCCTCGGCGTTGCCGAAGGTCGCCTTCTTCAGCCGCGGCACGATCTCCCTGCGGCGGAGCGCGAGCAGCTCTCGCACCAGCGCGAGCCGTGTTTGCTGCTCCGGCGTGCGGCTGGCCCAGTCGAGCACGGCCGATTGCAGTGTCGCCGGGGCAAGCGGATCGGGAACGTCGTCGCCGTATTTTTCGTAGGCCCAGGCATATTCCTGCCTGCGACCCTTGCGTACGGCGTCCGCGAGCCCGTCCTGGAAGTCGCAGAAGAACGGGAAGGGCATCGTCGAGCCCCATTCTTCGCCCTGAAACAGCATCGGCACCATCGGCGCCAGCAAGGTTACTGCGAGCGCGGCTTCGATCTGCCGCGGCGATGCCAGGCTCTCGAGCCGGTCGCCCAGCGGACGGTTGCCGATCTGGTCGTGGTTTTGCAGGAAGTTGACGAAGGTCGCCGGCGGCAGCTCGCCGCTTGGCTCGCCGCGCGGCTTCTTGCCCCAGAATTCCGAGATCTCGCCCTGATAGACGAAGCCGGAGGCCAGCGCGCGCGCGAGATCGAGCCGCGGCGTCTGGTAGTCCGCGTAATAGCCAGCGTGCTCGCCGGTCAGCATCACATGCCAGGCGTGATGGTAGTCGTCGTTCCACTGTCCGCGGTATTTGCCGTTCGGCGGCTCTTGCGTGGCATCGAGCAGGCTCGCGCGGTTGTCGCCGTTCTCCAGCACGAGATGGATGTGCCGACCGGTGGCCTTGGCGAGCTCGCCGGCGGCGACGCTGAGGTCCTGCAACATCGACTGTTCGCCGGGGATCGCGATGATGTGGTTGGCCGCGTCGAGCCGCAGGCCGTCGAAGCGGTAGTCGGTCAGCCAGGACAGCGCATTCTCGACCGCAAACGCCCGCACCTGCGGCACGCGATAATCGATGGCGCTGCCCCAGGGCGTGTGCGCGTCGGTGAAGAAAGTCGGCGCGTAGCGGCCGAGATAATTCCCTTCGGGGCCAAAATGATTGTAGACGACGTCGAGGAACACCATCAGGCCGCGCAGATGCGCCTCGTCGATCAGCGTCTTCAGGTCTTCGGGGCGGCCATAGGCGCTGTCGGGCGCGTACCACAGAACGCCGTCATAGCCCCAGCCGCGGCGGCCGGCGAAGTCGGCAAGCGGCATCAGCTCGACCGCGGTGATTCCGGTCGCGACGAGATGATCGAGCTTCTCGATCATGGCGCGGTAGGTACCCTCCCGCGTGAAGCTGCCGACGTGCGTTTCGAGCAGTACCGTCTCTTCCCAGGGACGGCCGCGCCAATCGCGCGCACGCCAGGCGAAGGCGTCGTGATCGATCACCTCGCTCGGGCCGAACACATCCTCGGGCTGGAAGGCCGAGGCCGGATCGGGCACGTCGATCTCGTCGTCGATCCTGAACTTGTAGGGACTGCCGGTAGCCAGCCCGGCGATCTCGGCCACGAACCAGCCACCCTGCCGGCGCTGCATCGCGTGCCTTCGGTCGAGCAGGAGATCGACACGACGTGCGGCGGGCGCCCACAAACGGAACGACACGCCGTCCTTGATCGGCTTCGCCCCGAAGGATGGCCTCATAGCGCCCCCGTGAAGGCAAGCACGGAGCGCGGCGGCGCCTTGCTGTCGCTTCCGGGCAGGAAATCAACACTGTTCAGCTTGGCATCGGTCGTGTTCAGGATCTGCTGCCAGCTCTTGTATTCGGGCATTTTTGGCAATTTGAATGCGATCTCTTCGGGCGCGGCGTTCAGTACGATAAAGATCGCAGCCTCACGCGGTTCCACCGGCCCCACCACATAGGAGAGGAATCTCCCTTCCGGGAATTTCCAGTCGCTCTCCGTCATTTCGTCGCCGGCGGGCGTCAACCACAGTGCGCCGTAGGAAACGCCATCCGCGGGGCGACCATCGAGCCAGCGGTGGCTGCGAAGCTGCGAGAACCGGCGGCGGATGTCGGCGAGATGAGAGACGAAACCGACCATGTCGTCGCCCTCCTTGCCGAGGTTGTCCCAGCCGACCCAGCCGACCTCGTTGTCCTGGCAATAGGCGTTGTTGTTGCCGAATTGCGAGTTGCCGACCTCGTCGCCGGCGAGGAGCAGGGGAATGCCCTGCGCCAGCATCAGGCAGGCCAGCACGTTCTTGCGGAGCTGCCGCCGCAGGCCGAGGATCGCGGGATCGTCGGTCGGGCCCTCGACACCGCAATTGTTGCTGTGATTGTCGTTGGAGCCGTCGCGATTGTCCTCGCCATTGGCCTCGTTGTGCTTCTCGTTGTAGCTGAAGAGGTCGGCGAGGGTGAAACCGTCATGCACCGTGATGTGGTTGATGCTGGCGCGCGGCCGCCTGCCATCGTGGTTGAACAGGTCAGAGGATGCCGTCATGCGGCTGGAGATGTCGCCGATAAGGCTGCCTTCGCCGCTCCAGTAGCGGCGCATGGCGCTGCGATAGCGGTCGTTCCATTCCGACCATTGCGAAGGAAATGCGCCGACCTGGTAGCCGCCGAGGCCGAGGTCCCACGGCTCGGCGACGAGCTTGACGGTCGCCAGCACCGGATCCTGCCGGATCGCGGTCAGGAACGAGATGCCGCGATCATAGCCGTTCGGCCCGCGCGCCAGCGTGGTGGCGAGGTCGAAGCGGAAGCCGTCGACGTGGCAGACCTCGACCCAGTAGCGCAGCGAGTCCATCACCATCTGCAGCACGCGCGGATGGGTGAGGTTCACCGACGAGCCGCAGCCGGTGAAGTCGTCGTAGTAGCGCGGGTTCTCGCGGTTCAGCCAGTAGTAGGAGGCGTTGTCGATGCCGCGGTAGCACAGCGTCGGGCCGAGATGATTGCCCTCGGCGGTGTGGTTGTAGACGACGGCGAGCATCACCTCGATGCCGGCATCGTGCAGGCGGGCGACCGTGGTGCGGAAGGAGTCGAGCGCATTGTCCTGAGCGTAGCGCGGCTCCGGCGCAAAAAAGGATAGCGTATTGTAGCCCCAGTAATTGACGAGCTTCTTCTCCACCAATATGCGGTCGTCGACGAAGCTGTGGATCGGCAGCAGCTCGATCGTGGTGACGCCGAGCTTCTTCAGGTGTTCGATCATCGCCGGCGACGACAGGCCGCCATAGGTGCCGCGCAGGCCCGGCGGGACGTCGTCGCGCTTCTGCGTCAGGCCCTTGACGTGAGCCTCGTAGATGATGGTGTCTTCCCAGGAGACATGAGGCCGGATCTCGCGCCGGCCCCAGTTGAAGGTCTCGTCGACGACGACGGCCTTGGGCATGCCGCGGGCGTTGTCGCGCCGGTCGAAGGACAGGTCCTCGCGCGGTGAGCCGGTGCGATAGGCGAAATGCGCGTCACTCCAGACCAGCCGGCCGGCAAGCCGCTTGGCATAGGGATCGAGCAGCAGCTTGTTGGCGTTGAAGCGATGGCCGTGCTCGGGTTCGTATGGCCCATGCACGCGGTAGCCATAGAGCTGGCCCGGCGAGACGTCGTTGAGATAGCAGTGCCAGACGTCCTCGCTGCGCTCGGGCAGTTCGATGCGCTCCAGCTCGCGGCGGCCCTGCGCGTCGAACAGGCAAAGCTCGACCTTCTGCGCATTGGCGGAGAACAGCGCGAAATTGGTGCCGCGTCCGTCCCAGCTGGCGCCGAGGCGTGCGGGCGATCCGGCGGTGAGGCGCATGGGTCAGCTTTCAGGAACGAGGAAGATCGCGGCGAGCGGTGGAACGGTGAGGCGGAGTTCGGGCGCCTTGCCGTCAACCGCTTGGACCTCGCCGATGTTCCCCACATTGGTGCCGCCATAATGGGCGGAGTCCGAATTGAAAGCCTCTTTCCACTTGCCGGCAAAGGGCACGCGGACGCGATAGTTGCGATAGACGTTGGGTGAGAAGTTGACGATCACCAGGCACCGCGCGTGCTCGTCAAACCCCTTGCGCAGCCAGGCGAACACATTGCGGTTCGCGTCGTCAGTGATCACCCATTCGAAGCCGGCCTGATCGCAATCCATCTGGTGCAGCGCCGGGACCGCGCGATAGAGCCGGTTGAGGTCGCGGATCAGCGCCTGGATGCCGGAATGGTATTTGTATTCGAGCAGGTGCCAGTCGAGCGACTGGTCGTGATTCCACTCGCGGCCTTGCGCGATTTCCGCGCCCATGAACAGGAGCTTCTTGCCGGGATGACCGAACATGAAGCTGTAATAGGCACGTAAGTTCGCGAAGCGCTGCCATTCGTCGCCGGGCATGCGGCCGAGGATCGAGCGTTTGCCGTGCACGACCTCGTCATGCGACAGCGGCAGGATGAAATTCTCCGAGAAGGCGTAATGCAGGCCGAACAGGATCTCGCCGTGATGATGCTTGCGGTGGATCGGATCCTTGCTGATGTAGTTCAGCGTGTCGTGCATCCAGCCCATGTTCCATTTGTAGCCGAAACCAAGCCCGCCGAATTCGACCGGGCGCGAGACCTGCGGCCAGGCGGTGGATTCCTCGGCCGCAGTGGTCGCCTGCGGGAAGCGGGCGAACAATTCGGCGTTGAAGCGGCGCAGGAACGCGATCGCCTCGATGTTCTCCCGGCCGCCATACTGGTTCGGAATCCAGGCGCCGGGCGGGCGGCTGTAGTCGAGATACAGCATGGACGCCACCGCATCGACGCGCAGCCCGTCGATCGCGTACCGCTCCAGCCAGAACAGTGCGTTCGACACCAGGAAGTTCGTTACTTCGGTGCGGCCGTAATTATAGATCAGCGTGCCCCAGTCGAGGTGACGGCCCTGGAGCGGATTGGCGTGCTCGTAGAGCGAGGTGCCGTCGAAATGACCGAGCCCGTGCGGATCGTCCGGGAAGTGACCGGGCACCCAGTCGAGCAGTACCCCAATGCCCTCGCGATGGCAGGCATCGACCAGCGCGGCAAACTCCTCCGGCGTGCCGAAACGGCTGGTCGGCGCATAGAGGCCGGTCGGCTGATACCCCCAGGAGCCGTCGAACGGGTGCTCGCTCACGGGGAGGAATTCGAGATGGGTGAAGCCCATGTCGCGGGCGTAGGCCGGCAGCTGCTCGGCGAGCTCGCGATAAGTCAGCCATTCACCGTCGTTCTTGCGTCGCCACGAGCCGAGATGGACCTCATAGATCGACATCGGCGCCGACAGCGCGTTGATGCCGTCAGGCGCCGGGCGCGGACGCGGCAAATGCGCCTCGTCGAACACGATGGAGGCCGTCTTCGGCCGCAGCTCGGTTGCAAACGCCAGCGGATCTGACTTCAGCGGCAGCTGGTGGCCGTTCGGCCCGACGATGTCGAACTTGTAGTGATCCCCTTGCTTGGCGTGCGGGATGAACAATTCCCAATAGCCGCTGCCGCGTACCCGCATGGGATGACGCCGCGCATCCCAGAAGTTGAAATCGCCGACCACGGATACGCGCCGCGCATTCGGCGCCAGTACCACGAAGCCGATGCCGTCGATGCCTTCCAGCCGCATCGGATGCGCGCCGAGCTTGTCGTAGAGGCGCTGATGGGTGCCTTCGCCGAGCAGATAGAGGTCGAAATCGGTCAGGATAGGCGCAAAGCGGTAGGCGTCTTCGAACTCGACGACGTTATCGCCGAACCTGGCACGCAGCTGATAGTGCTTCGAGCCGTTCGGCAGGGCGCCGATGAACAGGCCTGCTTCGTGGACGCGATCGAGCTTCGCCACCTCGCCATGCTCACCCACCGCCTCGACATTCGAGGCCTCGGGAAGGAAGGCGCGCACCACGCTCTTGCCACCCTCGGGATGCAGCCCGAGATAGTGGAAGGGATCGGAGTGGCGGCCCTCGATGATCGCGTAGGCCTCGGCGGGCAGTTTAGGCATGGGCTTCGCTCTCGGTACTGGACAGAATGCGAAGCAGTCCGGTCAGCGGCGCATAGAGCCCCTCAGGCCGGTGGGACAGCTCGTACTCTACTTCGTCGAACGCGTGATCAAGCAGGAAAAACGTTAACAGGCCTTGCGCAGATCGCGGATCGCTCGGCCAGAGCCGCCGGTCGGTCATGGCGTCGCGGTAGGCGGACATGAATGTCGCGGTGGCGCGTTCACGCCATTCGTCGAGCGCGGCCGTGAGCCGGGCCTGCTCGTCGGAGGCGCCCGCGAGCGCGCGATTGAGTGCTGCGGTCACCGACAGGTCGATCGAGCGGATCAGGCCGGCGACGTCGCGCGCGGCCGGTGCCTTGCGCCGCTTCTCGGCCAGCGGCAGATGCGGATCGCCGTCGAAGTCGATGATGAAGATATCGTCCTTCACGATCAGAGTTTGCCCGAGCCGGAAGTCGCCATGATGACGGATGTTCAACCCGTCGATGTCGGATGGCAATAGTGCATTCAGGCGGTCGGGCAGGGTTGCGCGCACTGCTGCGAGCTCGTCGATCAGCGGCCGGTCCGCCTCCCGCAGGCCGTCACGGCTGTCGGCCAGCCGCTCGAAGACCCGCTCGGCACGCGCCTCGAGGCCGGCCATCCAGCGCCTGATGTGTGCGGGGCCGGTCGGCTCCGGGGCGAGATCGTCGGTCGTCGCCGCAGCCAGGGCGACATGCAGCTCGGCGAGCCGCCGGCCGATCTGCGCCATGAAATGCAGATAAGGCGCCTGTTCCTGAGTGTTGCGGGGCATCTCGCCCGGCTGCAGCACCCGCTGCTCGTCGACATAACGGTCGAGATAGCCCGTGGTGACGCCCCAGCCGTCGCCCTGGTTCGCGACATAGGCGTGCAGCACTCCGAGAGCGCTGCGTTGGTTGCCTTCGACCAGCTCGACGCTGCCGAGCAGCGCCGGCGCATTGGCAAAGCGTGCGACCTCGGTGAGATAGCGGCCGATCTCGATCTCGGGGCTGGTGCCGCTTTCGAGCTGGCGATAGATCTTGGCGACATACTGGTTGTCGACCAGCGCCGTGCTGTTGGACTGCTCGATCGCGCGGATGCGCTCGGGCTCCTTGATGCTGTAATCGGCGAACAGACTGGTGGCCTTGAACTCCAGCCGCAGATCGTTCTCCTCCACCACCAGGTTCTGCGACAGATTGCGCAGGAACAGGCCGATGAAGATCTGTCCGGTCGCGACATCGAGCAGCGTGCCTTCGCGCGCGCCCTGGCGCACGGCGGCGAGCGCTTTCGGGTTGAATCGTTCGCGGTCGAACCGCACCCACTCGATCTGCATCGGCAGCACATAGCGCGTGGTGACGTCGTTCTGCGCCGTCTCGAAGAACGCGATCCAGGGCCGGTTGTCGCCGATGTCGCAGAACGGCACGGCCGAGGTCAGCGTGGGGTTGATGTGCTTGGGGTTGTGTTCGGGATACCAGCGCGTGCGCGACAGGAAGCCCGGCAGCACCTCATGCTCGAACACGCCACGCTCGCGCGCGAGCGACACCCAGGTCGAGTTGACCGGCACCACCAGCGTCTCGAACTCCGGCACCGCGCGCGGCCTCACCGGCTCCGACTTGTCGCGCTCCAGCAGGTGGAACCAGTAGAAACCGTAGGGCCCCAGCGTGATCATGTAGGGCAGCTCGCCGATCGGCGGGAAGCGGGTGCGGCCGAGCATCTCCTGCGGGATGCGGTCCTTCCACGGCGACAGATCGAGCTCGGTCGCCTGCGCTGCACGCGACAGATTGGCGACGCAGAGGATCACCTCGTCGCGATACTGCCGGACATAGGCGAGCACGGCGCGGTTGGCCGGGCGGATGAAGGTCATGGTGCCGCGGCCGAAGGCGAGCGTCGACTTGCGCACCGAGATCAACCGCTTGGTGGCGCTGAGCAGCGAGGACAGGCTGCGCGACTGCGCCTCCACGTTCACGGACTCGTAGCCGTAGACGGGATCCATGATCAGCGGCGCGTAGAGGCGGGCCGGGTCGCAGCGGGAGAAACCGCCGTTGCGGTCAGGGCTCCACTGCATCGGCGTGCGCACGCCGTTGCGGTCGCCGAGATAGATGTTGTCGCCCATTCCGATCTCGTCGCCGTAATAGATGATCGGCGTGCCGGGGAAGGACAGCAGCAGCGAGTTCATCAGCTCGATCTTGCGCCGGTCGTTGTCCATCAGTGGCGCAAGGCGCCTGCGGATGCCGACATTGATGCGCGCACGCGGGTCGTTGGCGTAGGTGGTCCAGAGATAGTCGCGCTCGACGTCGGTGACCATCTCCAGCGTCAATTCGTCGTGGTTGCGCAGGAACAATGCCCATTGACAGCTCGCCGGAATGTCCGGGGTCTGGCGCAGGATGTCGGTGATCGGGAAGCGGTCCTCCTGCGCGATCGCCATGTAGATGCGCGGCATCAGCGGGAAGTGGTAGGCCATGTGGCACTCGTCGCCGCGGCCGAAATATTCCTGCACGTCCTCCGGCCATTGATTGGCCTCGGCGAGCAGCAGCTTGCCCTTGGAATAGGAATCCAGCTCCTGGCGCAGGCGCTTGATGATCGCATGCGTCTCCGGGAGGTTCTCGTTCGAAGTGCCCTCGCGCTCGCAGAGATAGGGAATGGCGTCCAGACGGAAGCCGTCGACCCCGGCGTCCAACCAGCGCTTCATCACCTGGATCAGGGCGCTGACCACGCGCGGATTGTCGAAATTGAGGTCCGGCTGGTGCGAGAAGAAGCGGTGCCAGTAGAAGGCGCCGGCCTCGTGATCCCAGGTCCAGTTCGACTTCTCCGTGTCGGTGAAGATGATGCGCGTGCCCAGGTATTTCTGGTCGGTGTCGCTCCAGACATACCAGTTTCGTGCGCTCGAGCCCGGATGACTGCGGCGTGCGCGCTTGAACCATTTGTGCTGGTCGGAGGTGTGGTTGACGACGAGCTCGGTGATGACGCGCAGGCCGCGCTTCTGTGCTTCCTGGATGAAGCGCTTGAAGTCCTTCATCGTCCCGAAATCGGGATTGACCGAGCCGTAATCGGCGATGTCGTAGCCGTCGTCGCGGCCGGGCGAGGGATAGAACGGCAGCAGCCACAGCGCAGTGACGCCGAGCTCCTGGAGATAGGGCAGCTTTTCGGTCAGGCCGGCGAAGTCGCCGATACCGTCATTGTTGCTGTCGGCAAAAGCCTTGACGTGAAGCTGGTAGATGATGGCGTCCTTGTACCAGAGCTCGTCCACGATCTCGGCAGCCTCAACTTTCTTGGTGTCGACGGAAGACAATACGTTCATGGCGTGCCCCCTTACGCCAGGCAGCGGAACAGGAGCGCCGGGTCGCGGTCGGGATCGATACGTAACCTGATCCCACCCCATTCGATGCGGGGCTGTTCGCCGGTGATGAGGTTTTCGAGTGCCGTCACATGGTGTCGCTGCCCGCTGGCGTCAACCGTGACGTCGCCCAGCGGCAGCCAGAATTCGCGTACATGGCGCGAGAGCGCGATGACGACCACGACGGTGTTGGCCGGATCGACCGCCTCTTTCACGAAGGCAATCGTCTCGCCGTCCTCGACGCCGAGGAACCGCAAGTTCGCGGTCTGCTGAAACGCCGCGTTCTCATTGCGGATGCGGTTGAGCTTGGCGACGTAAGGCTTGATGTTGCCGGGCTTGTCCCAGTCGCGCTGCTTGATCCGGTATTTCTCGGAATCGAGATATTCCTCGCAGCCCGGGATCGCCTCGTGCTCCAGCAGTTCGAAGCCGCTGTAGATACCGAAGGAGCCCGACAGCGTCGCGGCCAGCGCGGCACGCGACTTGAACCCCCAGGCTTCGCCGCTCTGGAGATGATAGGGCAGCAGGTCGAGCGTGTTCACGAACAGGTTCGGGCGATAGAAATCCCGCTCGGGGTAACGGGTGAGCTCGCCGAGATATTGCTCCAGTTCCCACTTCTCCGTGCGCCAGGGGAAATAGGTGAATGACTGCGCGAAGCCGAGCTTCGCGAGACCCTTCATCAGCTTCGGCCGTGCGAAGGTTTTCGAGAACAGGATCACCTCGGGATGCCGCCGGCGGATGTCGCGGATCAGCCAGTCCCAGAATGCGAGCGGTGCGGTGTCGTGATTGTCGATGGCGAAGATGGTGACGCCATGGTCGATCCAGAACAGCATGGCATCGCGGAACGCATTCCACAGCCCAGTCCTGTCGACACAGGCGAAATCGGGGATGACGATGTCCGAATAGGGGCGGTCCGCCGTTCGCACCGAGCGGTCGGGCCGCCACTTGAACCACTCCCGATGCTGCGTCAGCCAGGGGTGGTCCGGCGAGCACTGCACGGCGAAGTCGAGCGCGAGCTCGAGGCCGTATTCCAGGCAGGTTGCGACCAGCGCGCGGAAATCCTCGATCGTGCCGAGCTCCGGATGCAGCGTATCGTGGCCGCCCTCGGCAGCGCCGATCGCATAGGGTGAACCGGGATCGCCTTCGCTTGCCACCGGCGCGTTGTTGCGGCCCTTGCGGCGCGTGCGGCCGATCGGGTGGATCGGCGTGAAATAGAGCACGTCGAAACCCATCGCAGCGATATCGGGCACGCGCGCGATGCAATCGCGGAGCGTGCCGTGCTGGCCGGGGATCTGACTTTGGCTGCGCGGCATCATCTGATACCAGGCGGCAAAGCGCGCCCTGTCGCGATCGATGATGAGCGGGAATTGCGGCGAACGGGTCAGGTCGAGGCGCGACTGGCTCTCGGCCATGGCCTCGCCGAGATCGGCTGCAAGCAGCGAGGCCACGTTGCCGGTCTGAAGATAATCCTCGCACTGCCTGAAGATAACAGTCGCGGCGTGCTGCCGTGCGCCATGGGCCTTGGTCAGGAGACCGGCGCCCTCGATCGCATCAAGGCTGACATCGGCACCCGCGCGCCGCTTGCGCGCGACGCCGTGGGACCAGGTGGCGAATTCGTCGGTCCAGGCTTCGATCGCATAAACATATTGACCGGGTTCAACAGGGACGAACCTGCCTGACCAGCGGTCGTTGCCGTGATGGATCATCGGCTCGCTCCGCCATTCCCGGTCCTGCTCACGGCGCCAGATCAGCGCAGCGCTGACAACGGAGTCGCCGTCGCGGTAGATGTCGGCCCAGACCTCGACGGGCTCGCCCGCGATCCGCTTCACCGCGAAGCGGCCGCCATCGATCAACGGATAGACGTCTTCAATAAGGAAGGCGCCGCCGGCTGCGGCACTCTCGACAGTTTGAATTGTCTTGTTCACGGTGATGCCATTGACAAGAAAGCAGGGGCCCGTTTCCCTTGTCGGGAACCTACGCTTGATACCTATATAGAAAGCCGCTTGTGTGTCATTAGTTCCCCCTGGGAACGGCAGCTGCGGTCTGCGAGTTACCCCTGACTAACGTCTTTCGCCGCCTCATTAAAATCGATGCCCCCGGCAGAAGGGTGGCCTGCAAGCTGCGTGCCGAATGGATCTCTTAGCCCAAGCCCAGATCAAGGGCGTTCAGTCCGAATTCATCGATGCCCTCGGAAAGCTGCGGGTCACCGATCCCGTAGCCCTCAAATCCATCCTGGACGCCCTGCCGGAGAAGCGCGTCTACCGCTTCGTCAGCGGACCCGTCGTGGTTCGCGCGTTGGGACATCCGCGCACCGAATTGGCGGCAACCGGCACGCCGCCGCTCAAATGGACGGTCACCGGCAACGCCCGTATCGCGGGAAGCGCCGAATTGTTCGCGCAAGGCGAGACGCGCGAGCCCGTGATTGCCTGGCCCGCCGATCTGCCGCTCGGTTACCACCGGTTGACGCTGACCGATGCCGACGGGGTGACGGAAGAGGTGCCGATGATCGTGGCGCCCGAGCGCGCCTTCGGCGGCGATTTCGACCGCGGCTGGCTGCTTGCCGTGCAGCTCTACAGCATCCGCTCGGACCGCAATTGGGGCATCGGCGATTTTACGGACCTCGCGGACCTTGTCCGGCTCGCGAAGCGGTTGGGAGCCGACGGCGTCGGGCTCAATCCGCTGCACGTGCTGTTCGACAACCATCCGGCCGATTGCAGCCCCTATTCCCCCAACAGCCGGCTGTTCCTCAATCCGCTCTATATCGACGTCGAGGCGATCCCGGAATTTTCAGCGGACCTCGTGCCTGACGCGGCCGCCATCGCCGCGCGCCTGCGCGAAGGCGATCGCGTGCCTTATACCGACATGGCGGCGCTGAAATGGCGCGGCCTGCGCGCCGCCTTTGACGCTTTCGTGACAAAGGCGAGCGATGCACGCCGCAAGGAGTTCGACGCATTCCGCGCCGACCGCGCGCCGCTGCTGTCCCGCTTTGCCTGCTTCGAGGTGCTGCGCCATCGCTTCCCGGCGCCGTGGTGGGAATGGCCGGTGGAATGGCAGCAGCCGATTGATGCAAAATGTGCCGAACTGCGCAACGGTCCCGACAAGCGCGAGGTCGAGTTCGTCGAGTTCGTGCAATGGACGGCGGATGCGCAACTACATGACGGCAGGGAGCTTGCCGGCCAGCTCGGCATGCGGGTCGGGCTGTATCTCGACGTCGCCGTCGGCGTGCAGTCCAACGGCTTCGATGCCTGGAACGAGCAGATGGCGATCTCGCGCCATCTTGCTGTCGGCGCGCCGCCTGACGTGCTCAATACCGTGGGCCAGGACTGGGGCCTTGCCGGCTTCAACGCCGGCGGCCTGGAAGCGAAGTCCTTCGTGCCGTTCGCCGACATGCTGGCGGCCTCGATGCGACATGCCGGTGCGATCCGGCTCGATCACGTCCTCGGCCTCAAGCGGCTCTATCTCGTGCCACGCGGCTTCAAGCCGGACAATGGCGCCTATGTGCAGATGCCGTTCGAGGCGCTGCTTGGCGCCGTCGTGCGTGAGAGCGCGGCGCATGAATGCATCGTGATCGGTGAGGACCTCGGCACCGTGCCGGAAGGCTTCCGCGAGACCATGCAGGATTTCGGCATCTGGTCCTATCTCGTCATGATGTTCGAACGCGACGACGCCGGTCACTTCCGCAATGTCGACTATTACCGGCCGAACGCGCTGGTGACACTGAACACGCATGATTTGTCGACCTATGCCGGCTGGCGTTCCTTCAGCGATCTCAAAATGAAACGGTCGCTCGGGCTCGATCCCGGCGAGAACGACCAGGCGCGCTGGAATGCGCTCGGCATGCTCGACGATATCCTGCGCCAGAACGGCATCAACGCCAACGATCTCTATTCGGTGCTGGCCTTCCTGTCGCGCACGCCCTCGCGGCTGCTCGCGGTGTCGCTGGAGGATCTGCTCGGCGTGATCGACCAGCCCAACATTCCCGGCACGATCGACGAGCATCCGAACTGGCGCCAGCGGTTGCCCGTCGCGCTCGACAAGATCGCCTCGAAGATCGACCTCGCGGCTTTGAAGGCCGCGACGCGGGAACGTTCACTGACCGGCGGGAGTTGACCGGCCGGCGATTTCCAAGGACTATTTCCAAGGACTATTTCCAGGAGCTGGTTCCAAGGGCGAATTCCAAGGCTCGCAAGACATTGTCGCAGAAGATCGAGGACTATGCGCTGATCGGCGACTGCGAGACGGCGGCGCTCGTCGGGCGCGACGGCTCGATCGACTGGCTGTGCTGGCCGGCCTTCGATTCCGACGCCTGCTTTGCCGCAATCCTCGGCACGCACAAGAACGGCCGCTGGCTGATCGCACCAGGCGAGGACGTCACCACGACCACGCGCCGCTATCTCGGCAACACCCTCATCCTCGAAACACGCTTTGAGACGAAGGGCGGCGCGGTCGCCCTGATCGACTTCATGCCGCCGCGCGGCAAGGCCTCCGACATCGTGCGAATGGTTCGCGGCGTCCGCGGCACAGTGAAGATGCGGATGGAGCTCATCATTCGCTTCGGTTTCGGCGCCGATATTCCCTGGGTTCGTCGGATCGACCATTCCCTGCAGGCGATCTGCGGCCCGGACATGACGGTGTTGCGGACGCCGGTCGAGACCCGCGGCGAGGATCTGACCACGGTTGCCGACTTCGAGGTGAAGGCAGGTGAGGCCGTGCCGTTCGTGCTGACCTACGGGCCTGCGCATCTCGATCCGCCCAAGCCGATCGCCCCGGAGATCGCGGTCCAGGAGACCGAGAAGTTCTGGCAGGAGTGGTGCAGCCTTTGCACGCGCGACGGCGAATATCATGATCTGATCATGCGCTCGCTGATCACGCTGAAGGCGCTGACCTTCGCGCCGACCGGCGGCATTGTCGCGGCGCCCACCACCTCGCTGCCGGAAAAGCTCGGCGGCGCCAGGAACTGGGACTACCGCTTCTGCTGGCTGCGCGACGCCACCTTCACGCTGCTGGCGCTGATGAATTCCGGCTACACCGATGAAGCCTTGGCCTGGCACAATTGGCTCTTGCGGGCGGCCGCCGGTTCGCCCTCGAACATGCAGATCATGTACGGCATCTGGGGGCAGCGGCGCTTGCTGGAATGGGAGGCGGGCTGGCTCGACGGCTATGAGGGCGCCAAGCCCGTGCGCGTCGGCAACGCCGCGCATGCGCAGCTCCAGCTCGATGTCTATGGCGAACTGATCGACGCATTCCACCAGTCCCGCATGGCCAAGCTCCAACTCGACGAGGAGTCCTGGGCGCTGGAATGCGCCGTGCTCGATCACCTCGCCGAGGTCTGGGATCATCCCGACCACGGCATCTGGGAGCGGCGCGGGCAACCCAGGCACTACGTCTTCTCCAAGGTGATGACATGGGTTGCGTTCGATCGCGGCATCAAGAGCGCCGAGACCTTTGGCTTCAAGGCGCCGCTGCTGCATTGGCGGACCCTGCGCGAGGCCATTCACCGCGACGTCTGCAACAGGGGTTTTGACGCGCAGGAGAACGCCTTCGTCGAGTCTTACGGCTCAAAATTGCTCGATGCCAGCGTGCTGCTGCTGCCGGCGGTCGGCTTCCTGCCGGCATCGGACCCGCGTATCCGCGGCACCATCGCGGCCGTCGAGAAACATCTGATGCGCGACGGCTTCGTGCTGCGCCACGATCCCCGCGAAGTGTCGGAGGAAAAGCAGCCGATCGAGGGCGCGTTCCTGGCGTGCAGCCTGTGGCTGGCCGATGCTCATGTCTTGTCGGGCGATCTCGGCAAGGCGCAGACGTTGCTCGATCGCGTGGTCGGCATTGCGAACGATGTCGGGCTGCTCGCCGAGGAATATGATTCAGGCGCCCGGCGCCAGACCGGCAATTTTCCGCAGGCGCTGACCCACATTGCGCTGATCAACACAGCGCATAATCTGTCGGCGGCAAGGCAGGAGTGCGACAAGCCGGCGGTGCAGCGGTCGCAGTAGTGGCCTAGCTGACGCCATTCCGCTTCAAGATCATCTCCATCGCTTCCGCAAAGCCGTCCTGCTCATTGCTCGCGGTGACGTGGGTGGCCTGATCCTTGACGTCGTCGGTAGCATTGCCCATGGCGATCGAGACACCGCTGACGCGGAACATCGCGAGGTCGTTCTGCATGTCGCCGATGGTCGCGACATTGTCGGTCGAAATGCCCAGCCGCCTGGCCATCGCCTCGACGAAGGTGCCCTTGTTGAAACCCGGTGGGGTGATGTCGAGATAATAGGTCTGCGAGCGCACCGCGGTGGCCTGGCTGCCCAGCGCCTCCTGCATCACTTTCTCGCAGCGTTCGAGCCCGGCCGCGTCGGCGCTGGCGCCGACGATCTTGCAGGCGCTCGCGAGGTACGGCGAGAAGTCCGTCACGATGGTCGGATCGGCGCGGATCGTGTGCTGCTCGTGCGGAACGTATTTGCCGCCCGGGTTATCGATCAGCCATTTGTCGTAGGTGAAGAGCCAGATGTCGACGCCGAACTCGCGCAGGATTTGCAAGGACCGTTCAGCCGCACTTGCGGGGATCAGGTGCTGCTCGACCGGCTTCATCTCGGGATCGACGATCGAGGAGCCGTTGAAGGGGCCGACCGGCAGCCAGAGCGCCAGCGGCTCGATCAGGAAGCGCATGCCGATCGCGGGGCGGCTCGAGGTGATGGTGAAGCCGATGCCCGCCTTGTGCAGCCGGAGCACCGCGGACTTCGCACCGTCGGTCAGCGTCTTGTCCCTGGTCAGCAGCGTGCCGTCGACGTCGGAGACCACGAGCGAGATTGGCGTCATGGCAGGACCTTGGGTTTGGGGGCCTCAGGTTCGATGGCCTTGCGTCTGTCGGCAACCAATCTCAATTGCCGCACCACGCCGTCGACGATCGCCTCGACGGATTCGTCGATCGAGACGGTGATCACATGTTCGCTCGCCTCCGGCGGCTCCAGCGTGTTGAACTGGCTCGTCAGCAGCTCGGGCGGCATGAAATGGCCCTTGCGTTGCGCGAGACGGGCGGCGATCAGTTCCTTGGTGCCCCTCAGGAAGACGAAGCGGACGTCGTCGCGCCCACGCAGCAGCACGTCACGATAGGTGTGCTTCAGCGCCGAGCAGGCGATGATGACGTGCTCGCCGCGTCCGCAGACCCGCGCGATCTCGTCGGCGATGGCGTTGAGCCAGGGCCAGCGGTCCTCATCGGTGAGCGGATGACCGGCCCGCATCTTCTCGACGTTGCTGGCGGGGTGAAAGCTGTCGCCGTCCTCGAAGCGCCAGCCGAGCCGCTCGCCGAGCGCTTCCGCAACTGTGCTCTTACCCGAACCCGACACGCCCATCACGATCAACGCACAAGGTGCTTCAACGCCCGCCACGAATTCCCTCCGGAAGCGCGGCCTGGTCGACCAGCCAGACGGTCTCACCATTCGAGCGCGCGCGTAACGCCGGCAGATTCTCGCCATTGAGGAGGCGCGTCAAGATCGCCTGCTTGTCGTGCCCGGCAATCTCGAACAGCATTTCGCGGCAGGACGCCAGCGCGGGCAGGGTGAGCGAGACCCGCGGCACGAAGGGAGCCACATTGGCCGTCGGAACCCCGACGACCCAGCGTCTGGTCTCCTCGATCGCAGGGTAGCCCGGGAAGAGCGAGGCGGTGTGGCCGTCCGGGCCCGCGCCCATCAAAACCATGTCGAACAGCGGCCGCGCCGGATCGAGGCTTTCGGCGCCGTAAAAGCCCTGCAGTTCGCGCGCATAGGCATCGGCGCTGCGGTCGGGATTGTCAGTCGTGGTCGGGATCGGGTGGATATGGCCGGACGGCGCATTGCGATCGAGAAAGGTCGCGCGCGCGACCGCCATGTTGTTGAGGGGATCGCTGTCGGCCACGAAGCGCTCGTCGCCGATGAACCAGTGCACGCGGTCCCACGGGATCTTGCTGCGCCAGGCATCGCTTCCGAGCAATTGATAGAGCTTCTTCGGGCTGGAGCCGCCGGTCAGGCAGATCGCGATTTGGCCGGGATTGGCGGCGATCCGCGCCGTCATCCGCTCGGCAGCAGTGTGGGCGAGGGCTTCGGCGTCGGCCGCGACGATCAGCTTCGGCTGGTCGGCCGCGCTCATCACGAAAATTTCCGCCAGCTTCGCCCGTCGCGCCGGAGCAGTTCGTCGGCGCAGGCGGGACCCTCGCTGCCGGCTGGATAGGTCTCGATGCCGTTGGTGCCCGCATTTTTCCAGGCGTCGAGGAACGGCTGCACCGCTCGCCATCCGGCCTCTACGCCGTCGGCGCGCTGGAACAGGATGTTGTCGCCGATCATGCAGTCGTAGATCAGCGTCTCGTAGCCGGTGCTTGGATCGGCCCGGAAGTAATCGCCGTAGCGGAACTTCATCTCGACGCCGTCGATGGTGACGCTCGGGCCAGGAATCTTGGCGTTAAACTGAAGCTCGATGGTCTCGGTCGGCGCGATGCCGATGGTCAGGAAGTTCTGCGACAGGCGGTCGACCGCCGTGCCCGAGAACATCGACAGCGGCGCCTGCTTGAACTTGATCGCGACTTCCGTGCGCTTGTGCGCCAGCGCCTTTCCGGTGCGCAAATAGAAGGGCACGCCGGCCCAGCGCCAATTGTCGATCATCAGCTTCAGCGCGACATAGGTCTCGGTGGTGCTGCCGGGCTTGACGTCCGCGGTCTTGCGGTAGTCCGGGATCTCGTCGTCGCCGATGCGGCCGGCAAGGTATTGTGCGCGGACGGAGCTTCTCAGCGCTTCCTCTTCGCTTGGCAACTGGATCGCAGAGAGCACCTCTGCCTTTTCCGAGCGGACCGAATGCGCATCGAAACGGGTCGGCGGCCCCATCGCAACCAGCGACATCAGCTGGAACAGATGATTGGGCACCATGTCGCGCAGCGCGCCGGTGGCGTCATAGAAGCCGCCGCGATGGCCGACGCCGAGCTTCTCCTCTACCGTGATCTGGATGTGGTCGATGTGGTTGCGATTCCAGATCGGCTCGAACATGCCGTTGGCAAAGCGCAGCACCATGATGTTCTGTACCGTCTCCTTGCCGAGATAGTGATCGATCCGGTAGATCTGGTGCTCTTCCATGATATTGAGGAGTTCGGCGTTCAGTGCGCGCGCCGAGGCGAGATCGGTGCCGAACGGTTTTTCGATCACCAGCCGCCGCCAGGCGCCGTTCTCCTGCATCAGTCCGGTGCGGCCGAGCTCGCGCGCGGTCGGTGCGAATGCGGCCGGCGGGGTCGCGAGGTAGAACAAGCGGTTGCCGCCGGTGCCTCGCGAGCATTCCAGCGAATCCAGATGCTCGCGCAAGCGGTCGAAGGACGGCGGGTCCCTCGGGTCAGCCTCGACGAAGGAGACGCATTGCAGGAGCTGCCGGGCGACGACGTCGTCCACGGGGCGCGTCGCGAATTCGCGCAGGCCCTTCATCAGGCTGTCGCGCAGCTCGTGATCCGACTGGCCCTTGCGGGCCACGCCGACGACGCAGAACTTTTCGGGCAGCAGGTTTTCGGCGGCGAGATTGTAGAGCGACGGGATCACGAGGCGGTGAGTGAGGTCGCCGGTGACGCCGAAGATGACGAAGGCGCAATTTTCGGGCTTGCGCTGCGGCTGCGGGTCTTTGGTCACGAATAGTTGGCCTTCGCTTGGTTGGCTCTCACTTGGGCTTTTATTTGGGCTTCGCCGCGCCCGGCTGCTTCGGCTCCTTGTGGCCGCCAAAACCCGCGCGCATCGCGGAAAGAATCTTTTCGGCGAAGGTGTGTTCCTTGCGGGAACGGAAACGTGTGTAGAGCGCAGCGGTCAGGACTTCGGCCGGGACTGCTTCGTCTATTGCCGCGTTTACGGTCCAGCGTCCTTCGCCGGAATCCTCGACGAAGCCGGAATATTCCGACAGCGCCGGGCTGTCGGCGAGCGCGGTCGAGGTGAGGTCGAGCAGCCAGGACGGGATCACGCTGCCGCGCCGCCAGACCTCGGCGATGTCGGCGAGATCGAAATCGTAGCGATGGTCCGCGGGCAGCGCCTCGATGTTGGCGTTCTTGAGAATGTCGAAGCCTTCGGCATAGGCCTGCATCAGGCCGTATTCGATGCCGTTGTGGATCATCTTGACGAAGTGGCCGGCGCCGACCGGACCGGCATGGATGTAACCCTGCTCGATGCGGGGATCGCGCCCCTCGCGTCCTTCCGTGCGCGGAATGTCGCCGGCGCCGGGCGCGAGCGCGGCGAAGATCGGATCGAGCCGGTCGACCACCTGCTTCTCGCCGCCGATCATCATGCAGTAGCCGCGGTCGAGCCCCCAGACGCCGCCTGAGGTGCCGACGTCGACATAATGGATGCCGCGCTCTTTGAGCGCCTTGCCCCGGCGGACGTCGTCCTGCCAGAAGGTGTTGCCGCCGTCGATGATGACGTCGCCGGCCTGCATCACGCCAGCGATCGTGTCGATCGTCGTCTCGGTGATGCGTCCCGCAGGCAGCATCACCCAGGCGGAGCGCGGCCGCTCCAGCTTTGCGACGAAGTCTTCCAGCGTCGCCGAGCCCTGTGCGCCGTCTGCGGCGAGGCCCGCAACGGCCTTGGCGTCCTTGTCGTAGACCACGGTCGAATGACCGTGGCGCATCAGGCGGCGAACGATGTTGCCGCCCATCCGGCCGAGGCCGATCATGCCGAGTTGCATGGAGATGTTCCCTTAATTCAGCGCGTCCGTGAGCGCGGCGTTGAGCGCCGCAAGACCTTTCTTGAGCCCGCCCTTCAGATGGACCCGCAGCGCGCGCCGCCCACGCTCGGTGAGCACGTCGAAATCGCCGCGCGCCTGCGCCGCCTTGATGATTCCAAAGCTCGCCTTCTGGCCCGGCACGGCCAAGTCTTTGGCATCGTCGGCCGTGATCTGGAGGAACACGCCGCTGTCGGGGCCGCCCTTGTAGGCCTGCCCGGTCGAGTGCAGGAAGCGCGGGCCGAACTCGGCGCAGGTCGCGACATGCCGCTTCTCGCGCACTTCGAGCCGCATTGTCTGGAGTGCGTCGATGGTAGCCTTGTCGCGCGCAATGTAGCCGAGCAGGGCGACATAGTCGCCATGGCCCGAGCGCGAGAGATGCGCCTTCAACCATGAGGTGAGGTCGCCGTTGGCGCCGGCCGCGCGCAGCGCCGTGGCGTTGGCTTCGTCGGTGTAGAGATCGGCTTCATCCGTGCTGATCACCGGCCGCTCCGCCGGCAGTGCGCCGGTCTTCTCGAACGACGCGGTAAGCTCGCGGGTCTTGATCTTGGCCGCTTCCACGTCCGGCTGGTCGAACGGGTTGATGCCGAGGATGCTGCCGGCCACCGCCGTCGCCATTTCGAAGCGGAAGAACTCCTGGCCGAGATGGTCGATCGATTTCATGACGATGCGCACCACGGGATGGCCAGCCGCTTCGATCGCGGCAAGCTTCGAATCATGTGCGGCGTCTGCCTCGCCTTCGGTGCGGATGTCGATGAAGAGGCGGTCGTTGCCGTAGACCGAGGGATCGCCAAGCGGCTCGCCGGCGATCGGGATCAGGCCCTTGCCCTCCTTGCCGGTCGATTCTGCGATGAGCTGCTCGGCCCATGCGCCGAAATCGGCGATCTTGTTCGACGACAGGATCGTCACCTTGTCGCGGCCTTCGAGGCCGGCGAGACCCATGGCAAGACCGAGCTGGACGCCGGGGTTCTCATTCGGCGGCACGTCCGGTCCGCAGGAGCGGGCCATCGCAAGCGCGTGCCTGATGAAGGTCTTGACGTCGATGCCCGCGGTTGCCGCCGGCACCAGGCCGAACGGCGAGAGCACCGAGTAGCGTCCGCCGATCGACGGCTCGCCATGGAAGACGCGGGCGTAGTTGAGACGCCTGGCCGCCTTCTCCAGCGACGAGCCGGGATCGGTGACCGCGATGAAGCGATGGCCGGTCTTCACCTTCGGCCCGACCGCCTGCGCGACGCGTTCATGGAAATAATCCTTCATCGCGTTCGGCTCGGTGGTGCCGCCGGACTTGCTGGACACGATGAACACGGTGTTGGCGATGTCGATCTTGGCTTCCATCGCTCGCACCTGGGCCGGATCGGTCGAATCCAGCACGTGCAGCTTCGGGAAGCCGGACTTCCGCGCGAACGTCTCGGCCAGCACTTCGGGCCCGAGGCTGGATCCGCCCATGCCGAGCACGACGGCGTCGGAGAATTTCTGGCCCTTCACGCGGCTCGCATAGTCCTCATAGTCGGCAACGTCGGCCTTCGCCGCGCTGTCGAGCCAGCCGAGCCATTTGTCCTCGTCCGCGCCGGTCCAGACCGATTTGTCGCGCTGCCACAGCCTGCGGATCCTTGCGGACGCGCGCCATTCCTCGGTACTCTTGGCCACGGTCTTGCCGAGCCCGTCGCCAAGCGAGAGTTGCTGGCGGTCCAGCGCAGGTCCGAGCACGGTCGCGCGCTTGTGGGCGACGGCGCCATAGAGCTTGTCGGCGGCGTCGGCGAACTGCTTGACCCCGTCCTTGACGAGCTCCTCGGTGATGGCGTCGAGCGAGACGCCCGAGCTCTCCAGCTCCTCCAGCACGCGCGCGGCGTCATCGATATTCTCTTCCAGGCTGTCGCGCGGCTTGCCGTGGTCGCGGAACGCATCCAGCGTTGCCGGAGGCACGGTGTTGATGGTGTCGGGGCCGATCAGCTCTTCGACGTAGAGGACATCGCTGTAGTCCTTGTTCTTGGTGCCGGTGGATGCCCACAGCATGCGCTGCGGCTTGGCCCCCTTGGCGGCGAGCTTCTCCCAGCGCGGGCCGGAGAACAGGCGCTTGTAGTCCTGGTAGGCGAGCTTGGCGTTGGCGATCGCGACCTTGCCCTTGAGCGCGGCGAGCCGTTCCTTCTCGCTGGGGTCGTTGGCGCGGGCTATCTTCTCGTCGAGTTGCTTGTCGACCATCGTGTCGATGCGGCTGACGAAGAAGCTCGCCACGCTGGCCACATGCGACGGGTCGCCGCCGCCTGCGACGTATTTCTCCAGGCCCGCGAGATAGGCCTCGGCGACCTGGAGATAGACGGCCTTCGAGAACAGCAGCGTGATGTTGATGCTGATGCCATCGCCGATGAGCTGCTCGATCGCCGGCAGGCCCTCCGGCGTCGCCGGGACCTTCACCATCAGGTTCTTGCGATTGACGTCCTTCCAGAGCCGCCGCGCCTCGGCCACCGTGCCGGCGGTATCCATCGCGAGATAGGGCGAGACTTCGAGACTGACATAGCCGTCGCCTCCCTTGAGGCGGTCATAGACCGGGCGGAGCACGTCGGCGGCGTTCTGGATGTCCTCGACTGCGACGGCCTCGAACAGGTCGGCCACGGTCCGGTCGCCGCGCTTCAGCGCCTTGCCGATCGGTGCGTCGTATTCGTCGGAACTGCCGATCGCCTTCTCGAAGATCGACGGATTGGAGGTGACGCCCTTGACGCCATCGGTGTCGATCAGCCGCTTCAGGTCACCCTTGGCGATGAACCCACGGGCCAGGAAGTCCAGCCAGACGGCTTGTCCGTGATTTTCCAGTTCTTTGACGGGATTCATGATGCTTATTTATCTCCAAGCCTCCGGGCGAGGGGTTTCCGCGCCCGTCCTGACGCGCTAATCTCTAGCTTACCTGCTCCCGGGAGGGAACCAATCAAGGGTATGGGCGTCATACCCTCAAGTGTAACGCCGTTGCGATCATGGCGATCCAGGCGGGAGTGGCGGCGCTACGTAAAAATCGTCGGCTGGAAGGTTTGGCCGAGGTCTCGTTGCCTAACGTCGGCCGTTTTGTCGTGTCAGCTAGTGAGTGCGCGGGCTGTCATCAGCGGGTTATGGTCCGCCTGATACGTGGTGACTTGGTCGCGAATGGCCATGCTTGGGGGAAAGCATGCACACACATCGTGACGGCCCGATCCTCGCCGTCGCTGGCAGCCCGCAATCGTCCGCACCGGACGTATGCGTCGACGCCACCCACGATCTCGAAATCAATCCATGTAGGACCTCTCTGCGGCTGCTGGTCGCGGCGGGCTTCGCGATGACGCTGCTGAGTGCAAGCCTTGCCTTCGATTTGTGGGAGGGGCTCGGCAACTACGATACGACGGTCGGCTATGCCGGCGTCGTGGTGTTCGCCCTGTTAACCGGCCGGCTGATCTGGATGCTGCCCGCTGAACGGGGGCCGGTGGTGATCGTCACTCCTTACGGCATCCGTGATCTCCGCATCGGCAATGAATTTCTGTTGTGGGACTCGATTGCGGAGATTTCGGCTGAAGACGACCGCGGGCACAAGGTGATCGTGCTAACGCCCACTCCGGCTTTGCTGCGTCAGCTCACCTGCATCCGCGCCGCCTCGCGCGGCGTGCAGGCCGATCGCATCCGCATTCGGTTCGAGGGACTGGCGACCGATTTTGACACATTGCTGCGCGCATGCCGCGACTGCCATGCTGCACACACTGCATTGCAGCAGGAAGATGAACGCGGCACGCAAGGCTTCGCCGTACAAGCGTCATAAGTTTGCCGCCTGCAGGTCGCTATGCTGCAGTGCCGGATGGACGCCGTCTCCGGTATTGCCCGGATGTTGCGACCAAGTGACATTTTCTGGAAATGAGCGAAGATAGATATAGATTCGCACAAATAACAGGCATGTGCCTGTTCGTAACTCAACGAGTGCCTACGTTGTGCATTGCGTCGAGTTGGCACCAGGGTGTCCAATGATGGTCATGTGCTCACGCTGATTCGTAGCGGCCTGAGGAACGGTCCAGTAACTGCTTTCGTTTCAGCTTGTAGCGGAACTCACGCGGAGAGGGATCATGTACAACGATTCTCTGTTCAACGCTTTCGCTCGGTCGTTCGAGGCGAGAAGCCAGCACGACATGTCGATGGCGGAATATCTGGAATCGTGTCGAAGCGATCCCATGAAATACGCGAATGCGGCCGAACGACTGCTAGCGGCGATCGGTGAGCCTCAAACGATTGACACGGCCAAGGACCCACGCCTTGGCCGTATTTTTTTGAACCGCACGATCCGCACGTATCCGGCCTTCGCCGGCTTCTACGGCATGGAGGAAACCATCGAGCGCATCGTCGGTTTCTTCCGCCACGCGGCGCAAGGCCTCGAAGAGCGCAAGCAGATCCTCTACCTGCTAGGCCCGGTCGGTGGCGGCAAATCCTCGCTTGCCGAGCGGCTCAAGTCGCTGATGGAAGTCCATCCGATCTACGTGCTGAAGGCCGGCGACGAATTGAGCCCGGTGTTCGAAAGCCCGCTCAGCCTGTTTGATCCCGATCAGCTTGGCCCGATGCTGGAGGAGAAGTACGGCATTCCGCGCCGGCGCCTCACCGGTTTGATGAGCCCGTGGTGTTACAAGCGCCTCGAAGCCTTCGGGGGCGACATCTCGCAATTCCGCGTCGCCAAGATCCAGCCGTCGCGACTGCGCCAGATCGCGATCGCCAAGACCGAGCCCGGTGACGAGAACAACCAGGACATCTCCTCGCTGGTCGGCAAGGTCGATATCCGCAAGCTCGAGACCTATGCGCAGAACGATCCTGACGCCTACAGCTATTCGGGCGGCCTCAATCGCGCCAACCAGGGCATCCTCGAATTCGTCGAGATGTTCAAGGCGCCGATCAAGATGCTGCATCCGCTGCTCACGGCGACGCAGGAAGGGAACTATATCGGCACCGAGAATATCGGTGCGATCCCCTTCACCGGCATTATCCTGGCGCACTCGAACGAGGCCGAGTGGGCGAGCTTCAAGTCCAACAAGAACAACGAAGCCTTCATCGACCGTATCTGCGTTATCAAGGTGCCGTACTGCCTCAGGGTCACCGAAGAGCAGAAGATCTACGAGAAGCTGATCCAGGGCTCCGAGCTCGCGTCCGCGCCGTGCGCGCCGTCGACATTGGAGACGATGGCACGGTTCTCGGTGATGTCGCGGCTGCGCAGGCACGAGAATTCCACCCTGTTCGGCAAGATGCGGGTCTATGACGGCGAAAGCCTGAAGGAATCCGATCCGAAGGCGCGCAGCGTCCAGGAATATCGGGATGCCGCCGGCGTCGATGAGGGCATGGACGGTGTGTCCACGCGCTTTGCCTTCAAGATCCTCGCTGCCACATTCAACCACGATCCGCAGGAGGTCGCTGCCGACGCCGTACATCTGATGTACGCGCTGGAGCAGTCGATCCGCCGCGAGCAGCTCCCAGAGGAGGTCGAGAAGCGCTATCTCGAGTTCATCAAGGCCGAGCTCGCGCCGCGCTACGCCGAGTTCATCGGCAACGAGATCCAGAAGGCCTATCTCGAGTCCTACACGGATTACGGGCAGAACCTGTTCGATCGCTACGTCGACTACGCCGACGCCTGGATCGAGGATCAGGACTTCAAGGATCCCGACACCGGACAGCTGCTGGATCGCGAGCTTTTGAACCAGGAACTGACGAAAATCGAGAAGCCGGCGGGCATTGCCAACCCCAAGGACTTCCGAAACGAGGTCGTCAAATTCTCGTTACGGTCGCGGGCCCAGAACGCCGGCAAGAATCCGACCTGGACGTCCTACGAGAAGATTCGCGACGTGATCGAAAAGAGGATATTCTCGCAAGTCGAGGACCTGCTTCCGGTCATCTCCTTCGGGTCGAAGAAGGACGGCGAGACGGAGAAGAAGCACGGCGAGTTCGTCGCACGCATGGTGGAGCGCGGCTACACCGAGCGTCAGGTTCGCCGGCTCGTCGAATGGTACATGCGCGTGAAGCAGGCTGGTTGAGGCGGATGAGAAAGTGGCCATTCACATCATTGACAGGCGCCTGAATCCAGGCGGCAAGAGCCTAGAGAACCGTCAGCGGTTCTTGCGTCGGGCCAAGTCCCTGGTGCAGGGCGCCGTCAAGAAGACCTCGCAGGAACGCGACATCAAGGATGTCCTGGAGGGTGGTGAGGTCACGATCCCGCTCGACGGCATGCACGAGCCGCGCTTCCGCCGCGAGGGCGGAACCCGCGACATGGTGCTGCCCGGGAACAAGAAGTTCGTCGAGGGCGATTATCTCCAGCGGTCCGGCCAGGGCAGCGCCAAGAACTCCGGTCCAGGCGAAGGTGACAGCGAGGACGCCTTCCGCTTCGTGTTGAGCCGCGACGAGTTCGTCGATCTCTTCCTCGACGATCTCGAACTGCCTGATCTCGCCAAGCGCAAGATGGCGCAGACGGAGAGCGAGGGCATCCAGCGCGCCGGCTACACCACGTCGGGCTCGCCCGCCAACATCTCGGTGAGCCGGACGGTGCAGCTCGCGCTCGCCCGCCGCATCGCGCTCCGCCGTCCGCGCAAGAGCGAGATCGAGGAGCTGGAAGCCGAGATCGCCGCCTGCACCGACGAGGACGTGCGTGCCGAACTCGTCGACAAGCTCGAGAAGCTCAAGGCCAAATCCAAGCGCATTCCCTTCATCGATCCCCTCGACATCCGCTACCGCCGCTTCGAGACGGTGCCGCGGCCGGTGGCGCAGGCGGTGATGTTCTGCCTGATGGACGTCTCCGGCTCGATGTCCGAGCACATGAAGGATCTCGCCAAGCGCTTCTACATGCTGCTCTACGTGTTCCTGAAACGCCGCTACAAGCATGTCGAGATCGTCTTCATCCGCCACACCGACCGCGCCGAGGAGGTGGACGAGCAGACCTTCTTCTACGGTCCGGCGTCGGGTGGCACGCTGGTCTCCAGCGCGCTCCAGGCGATGTACGAGATCGTGCGCGAGCGCTTCAATCCGTCGGACTGGAATATCTACGCCGCACAGGCGTCCGACGGCGACAATTCCTATTCCGACGGCGAGCTCACGGGCATGCTGCTGACCGACAAGATCCTGCCGGTCTGCCAGTTCTTCGCCTATCTCGAAGTCGGCGAGTCCGGCGGCAGCGCCTTCGATCTCTCCGATTCCTCGCTCTGGACTCTCTACGAGCGCCTGCGCAACAGCGGCGCGCCTCTCTCGATGCGCAAGGTCAGCGAGCGCAGCGAGATCTTCCCGGTGTTCCACGACCTGTTCCAGCGCCGCGAAACTGCCCAGGAGAAGACTGCTCCATGACGGAAAGACTGTTCGAGGGCGCTGACTGGGACTTCCATACCTTGCAGCGCATCACCGATGCCTGCGAGCAGGTGGCCAAGAACGATCTCGGGCTCGACGTCTATCCCAACCAGATCGAGGTCATCACCGCCGAGCAGATGCTGGATGCCTACTCCTCCGTCGGCATGCCCCTGTTCTACAAGCACTGGTCCTTCGGCAAGCATTTCGCGTTCCACGAGGCATCCTATCGCAAGGGCCTGATGGGGCTCGCCTACGAGATCGTCATCAACTCCTCGCCCTGCATCTCCTACCTCATGGAGGAGAACACAGCGACGATGCAGACGCTGGTGATCGCGCACGCAGCTTTCGGCCACAACCACTTCTTCAAGAACAATTATCTGTTCAAGCAGTGGACCGACGCCGACGGCATCCTGGATTATCTCGATTTCGCCAAGAACTATGTCGCGACCTGTGAGGAGCGCTACGGCCGCGTCGAGGTCGAACGCACGCTGGATGCCGCACACGCTCTGATGTCGCACGGCATCGACCGCTATCCCGGCAAGAAGAAGCTGGATCTGCGCGCCGAAGAGAAGCGGGCAGGGCGCCGCCGCCAGCACGAGGAGGAGGTTTTCAACGACCTCTGGCGCACCGTGCCCAAGGGCGCGGCCAAGAGCCGGTCCGCGCTCAGCATCGAGCGCCGCCGCAAGCTGCTCGGCCTGCCGCAGGAAAACCTGCTCTACTTCCTGGAGAAGAGCGCGCCGCGGCTGGCGCCCTGGCAGCGCGAGCTGCTGCGCATCGTCCGTCACATCGCGCAGTACTTCTATCCGCAGAGCCAGACCAAGGTGATGAACGAGGGGACGGCGACCTACGTCCACTATCGCATCATGAGCAGGCTGCACGAGCAGGGCCGCATCACCGACGGCAACTTCCTCGAATTCCTGCAGTCGCACACCAACGTGGTGTTCCAGCCCGAGTTCGACGATCCGCGCTTCTCCGGCTTCAATCCCTATGCGCTCGGCTTTGCCATGATGCAGGACATCGAGCGCATCGTCACCAAGCCGGGAGACGAGGACCGCGAATGGTTTCCTGATATCGCCGGGAAGGGCGACGTCATGGGCGTGCTGCGCGACGTCTGGGCCAATTACCGCGACGAGAGCTTCATCGGTCAGTTCCTCAGCCCGAAGCTGATGCGGCACTTCCGCATGTTCCACCTGCACGACGATCCCGAGGAGCGCGCCGGCATCCGGGTCGATGCCATCCACGACGAGCGCGGCTTCCGCCGCGTGCGGCGCGAGCTTGCGCGGCAGCACGATGTCGGCTTCATCGACGCCAATATCGAGGTGGTCGACGTCGATCTCTCGGGCGATCGCCGCCTGATCCTGCATCACCACGTCATCAAGGGCTCGCAGCTCAACGAGACCGACGCCAAGCGGGTGCTCCAGCATCTGGCCGATCTCTGGACCTATGATGTCTCGCTGATCGAGGTCGATGCCAACGACAAGGTCTTGCGCGAATATGTCGTGAGCCCGCGCCCGATCCCGGCGGCGGCCTGACGCCGCCGGTTATGTCGGGCGCTTCTTGGCGAGCTTGCTTTTGGCCTTGGATGTGTTCAGGGCCACCGCTGCGCGGATCAGTGCCTTCAACGCCTTCTCGTCGATCTTCGCACTCTCGTGGAAATCGATGGCGCGCCGCACATTTCCATCGAGGCTGGAGTTGAACAAGCCGGTGGGGTCATCCAGTGCCGCACCCTTCGCAAACGTCATCTTCACCACGGCCTTGTAGGTCTCGCCGGTGCAGATGATGCCGTCGTGCTCCCACACGGGAACGCCGCGCCACTTCCACTCCTCGACGACGTCGGGGTCGGCTTCCTTGATCAGGCCGCGGATGCGTTTGAGCATCTCGCCGCGCCAGTCGCCGAGCTGCTTGATCCGTCCGTCGATCAGCCTGGAGGGCGAAGGCTCATTTGCTGCCTTCGCGCTGCTCTGTTTTGCCGACACGGCTTTCTTCATGATCTCGCCTCGTTCACGCGTTGCTGCCGCGGCTGACATAGGGCAGCGCAAACAAATAGAGGCCGGTGATCAGCAACGGAATCAGCGGCACGAGCGCCAGGAAGCCGATCCATGTCGCCTGGACCTGCTGCGTCATGGCGACGATGTTCGCGATGACTGCGAGCGTGAAAGCAATCGACAGCCAGCGATGGATCTGCCGGATCCACATGTTCGAGCTCATTGGGATCTCCTTTGGGAATGATCGGAATAGAGGCCGGCAAGGGAGCTAGTCTGGCCGCGCCAGCACCTCGTCCAGCTTGGCAAAAAACTGCTTCCAGCCGGCATGCGCGCCGCCATAGGCCTGTTTCTGCGTCGGGCTGAAGCCCGCCTGCTCGACGCGCAAATGCGTGCCGGCGCTCGTCGGCGTAAGCGTGAAGGTCACCACGCTTTTCAGATCGAAGGCCGCGTCCTCATGCGAGAAATTCCAGGTGTAGGCGAGGCTGCGTTGCGGCTCGATGGTGAGCACCTCGCAGTCCAGCACGCCGCCCCACTCGCCGCGAAGATTGAAGCGATGACCGACGACAGGCTTGAAGTCGTTCTTCATCAGCCATTCCTCGATCAGATGCGGCTGCGTCAGCGCGCGCCAGATCCGTTCCGCCGGAAACGAAAACTCGCGCTCGACGACCACGGAGCGTGTCTCGGCTGCAGCTTCGGTCATTGGTCCATCCTCTTCAGGAGATCGTCGAGAGCATCGAGCCGGTTCTGCCAGAACCCGGCCATCTGGCCGGTCCAGTCGATCAGCGGATTGAGCGCACCAGGCTGCGCGCTGTAATGGGTCTGGCGTCCCTCGTGGCGATCACGCACCAGCCCGGCCTGCTTCAGCGCGCCGAGATGCTTTGAGACCGCCGGCTGGGAAACGCCCGACTGCGCCGTCAGTGCCCCGACCGTCTGCTCGCCCTCGCGACACAGCCGCTCGAAGATCGCCCGCCGGGTGGGGTCGGCGAGCGTCCTGAACAGGAGGTCGTGAGCGGCGGACATGAGAAATCCATAACTCATAAGTTATGGATTGATTCATAACTGTATAGTTATGGATGAGTCAAGAGCTATGGAAGGAATGTCGCGTTCGCTTGCGCGACCCTCTCCGCCGTCATTGCGAGGAGCACTTGCGACGAAGCAATCCAGTCTTCCGCCGCGGAGGGGCTGGATTGCTTCGCTTCGCTCGCAATGACGGAGGATGTGGCAGCGCTTTCGCAGCGACCTACGGCCGCAGATAGAGATAGCCCTGCGACTGAAGCTCGGCCAGGCGAACCACGCCGCCCTTCTCCGCGCTGACGAAGCCGGGCAGCAGGTCCGCCAGCGTGACGTTCTGCGCCTTCATCGTGTTGCCGCAGGCGGCGAGCTCGACGCCGTTCTTGGAGAAATCGACGACGCGCTTGCTGACGTCAGGGGTGGCCTGCGCCGATTGAAACGCCTTCAGTGCCGGCCCGTGGATTACCAGCGCGATGGTGACATGGTCGGGCCCGCCGACGCCGTCGATGTGGTTCTGGATGTTGCCGAGCACGAAATTGACCTTCTCGGCATCGCTGAGATGGTAGACGACCCTCAGCTTGTTGCCAGCTCCGGCTTCCGTCGCGGCCTTCGCGCTGGAGGCGCCCAACGCTGCGCCGAGGGCTGATACTGCGCTCCACAAGATGTTCCGACGGTTCATGGCGATCTCCTTCGATCGGGCGATTTCGCCGACTCCTTATCACTTGTGGCGCAGTGCGGCGAGTTCCTTGCGGTCGGTCACCAGCGAGGCGCATTCGCGGTTGTCGGTGCGGTCGAGCCGGAAAATCTTGTCGTCGGCGCCGGCCACCAGCGACTCCTCGGCATCATCATCCGGCTTGTTGTTCTGCCAGACCCTGACGCGCGCGAGCCGCACGATCGCCGACTTGTCGTCCTTGGAGAGCGCCACGCCGATGCCGCCGCCCTCGCAGTCGACGCCGCAACCGAGGCGCACCTCGTCGCCGTTCTTGGTGAACATGGCGTGGCCGCACGAGCCGCTGGAATCGAAATCGCCGCTGCGGTGGCGATACCTGAAGCCGAGGCGAAAGGAGTTATGGAGCTCCTTGTCCTCCTTGTCGTACTCCGCCGAGATCAGCAGCTTCATCGAGGCGACCTTCTGCTTCGGGTGCCGCGCCAGATGCTCTGCATCATAGTGCCGGACGAAGCAGGCATAGGCCTTGTCGCCGGGCGCGCCTGCATACATGCGTGCGTTGAAGGTCGCGGCCTCGGCCTTGGTTGGCTCGCGCATGTCGTCGGCCTCGTCGGCCCGGGCGGCGCCGATGGATGCGGCAAGGGCGAGCGGAAGGACAAGGGCAAGCTTCATGATCGCACCGGACGCGTGAGCCGTTGACGGCCCCATCAGGACGGTGGGGCCAACTGGCGGTTAGTCGCAGGCCGAATACGACGCGTTCAAGTGCAAATGCTTCGCACTCCCGTGGGGAGCCTCGCGCAAGGTTCCACCGTTAGCATTTTAGAAGAAGGGGCGCTGATAAACCCCAGGTTGTTGCAAAAGGCTGGTGGCGGTCCAAAAATGTCCGTAGGTCAGAACTTGCCCAACGTCACGATCGGCTATTCCTGGGGACGGCTGCTGACGCTTTTCGGCTCCGCCCTGCTGCTGACGCTGCTCTGTGCTGCGCTCGCATTCACCTGGCAGCAAGGCAAGAACATCACCACGTTCGATGTCGCCGTCTGCTATGTCGGCGCAGTGTTTTTCGGCCTTGCCACCTGCAGGATGCTCTTCAGGTTGATCTCCGCCAGGGAGCCAGTGGTCTTCATCAGCCGTGTCGGCATTCGCGACGCAAGGCTCGCCGACGAGACCATCGCCTGGAGTTCGGTGCGGAAGATACTGATCTGGCAGCAGCGCGCGCAGAGGTTCGTGGTGCTCAAAGTCGATCCCCTTGTCGCCGGGCGGTTCTCCGGTGGCTTCCTGAAGCGTGCCTTGTCGCTGATGAACAAGGCGCTTGGCGCTGACGGCGTGATCGTTAATGCGGGCGGCCTGACCATGGACGCCGAGACATTGCTCAAGACCTGCAAGCAATATTGGGGTGCCGGGCGACCGGCCCATTCGGACCACTCCGTGCCGGAGTCGGAGCCTGAGCCCAAGCCCGAGCCTGTCAGCTAGAACGGCGCAAAGCTCGCGTGCTTCGGGCAAGATGCTGCGCATCGTCGCGGCGGACGAGGCAGGCATGGGCCCAACTTGCCAAGTGTGCCCACACGGGCCTTAGTCGCCGTCGGATCAAGAAGGTTCAAATCCTTGCGGCGGTTTTGCCTGGGAACTTGAGGCAAATGTCTACGACATTGTCGCGGTTCATCAATGTGATAGTCTTCACAGACAGCCGCATTCCGAAGAGGTAAGCTGATCCGCCTTTGCAAGTTTGTGGAGTCCCCTGAATGGGCGAAATTCGCAACTTCAGATCCGGAAATCATGATGAGCCGCCTCCACACGGCCCAATGCCTCGTCGTCTCGCCGCAATCATCGTCGGTGACATCGCTTCCTATAGCCGCTTGATGCAGGCTGACGAAGAAGGCACGCATGTCCGCGTCAAGCGGATCGAGCGGGATCTCATCCAGCCCAGCATCGTCGAACACCATGGAACGCTGGTGAAGACGACGGGCGATGGTTTCATCGCGATCTTCGACAGTCCCGTCGAGGCTGTCAGATGCAGCATCGTCATTCAGCAAAATCTCATCGGCCGGAATGCTTCGCTTCCGAAGCATTCCAAGATCGAATACCGGATCGGCGTCAATCTCGGTGACGTCATCGTGGAGCCGGACGACATCTACGGCGACGGCGTCAACATTGCCACGCGCATCGAGGGTATCGCCGAGCCCGGGCAGGTCTACATTTCCGGCGCGATCTACGAGCAGATCAAGCATAAGATCGTATGTGGCTACGAGTCACTCGGGGACCGCAAGGTCAAGAACATCACCGACCCGGTACGCGTCTATCGCGTGCTACCGGACTCAGATGCGCTCGGGAGGACGCGAGGCCGGCGCGAAAATACTCTGATCTTTCTGCTGGGCATCACGCTGCTCGTGATTGCCAGCGGCGTGCTGTGGTATCTGCTGGCGCCGCCGGGCAGGGTCGGCAAGCAGGCCGCCGTGCCGACAGCCACGCCGACCGCTCCTCCGGTCGCATCACCAAGCCCGCAACCTCCGCCGCGCGAAGCAGCCACGCAAACGCCGCAGCCGTCTCCCTCGCCGGCGCAGCCGTCTCCCTCGCCGACGTTGTCATCTCCATCACCCGCCCCGGCCCCAACTCAAGCACCAAGTCCATCGGTGACGCAGCTCCGCGAGCCCGAGATGATCGCGATTCGAGGCGGCAGCTTTGCGATGGGCAGCAATGACGATCCGACCGAACGTCCTGTCCACCAGGTCACGGTCAAGCCGTTCTTGATCGGCAAATATCCGGTGACGGTGCAGGAATGGAACGAATGCGCCGCTGCAAAGGCATGCGGCTTCACGGCCATCGGCAAGGACGACGCGCCGATCAGCAATGTGAGCTGGACTGACGCGCAACAATATGTGGCCTATCTCGCGCAGGCGACGAAGAAGCCGTATCGGCTCCCGAGCGAAGCCGAGTGGGAATACGCCGCGCGCGGCGGAACGCAGACCAAATATTGGTGGGGCGACAAGCTCCAGCCGGGCATGGCCGGATGCAAGGATTGCGGAGACCTCGCGGCCGAGCAGCCGGCGAAGGTCGGCAGCTTCAAGCCGAATCCGTTCGGCCTCCACGACATGGGCGGTGGTATCGATCAGTGGGTCGAGGATTGCTGGCGCAGGACCTATCAGGGCGCACCCACTGACGGCTCGGCATGGAACGGCGGAGACTGCACGTCGCATGTCCTGCGCTCGGGTTCGTGGAAGAACGATTCGAGGTATGTGAGGCCGTCCAACCGCGATGGCTACGATACCAACGTTCGTTATCCGACACATGGATTCCGGGTCGCGCTCAGTCCTTAAGCACAGTTCTTAATTACGGTTCTTGATTAATGGGCGGGAGTAGGTTTGATGAAGATCCTTCGCTGCATCGCGCTGTCGGCGGCGCTCGCATTGCTTCCGGGTGTCGCCTTTGCGCAGGGCAAGACTGCCCCAAAGGACGCAAAGCTCTATTTCATCACGCCGCGTGACGGGCAGAAGGTTCGCCCCGGCTTCTGGGTCCGGTTCGGCTTGCGCAACATGGGAGTCACTCATGCCGGCGACGACTATCAGAACGCCGGTCACCATCACCTGCTGATCGACGTCAACGATCCCATCGATCCCAAGGAGCCGATCCCTCAGGACAAGTCACATCAGCATTTCGGGGCAGGGCAGACGGAAACCTTCCTGGAGCTTCCGCCCGGGACGCACACGCTGCAACTGGTGCTGGGCGATGCGAAGCACTATCCGTTCGAGCCGCCCATCGTGTCGGATAAGATAACCGTGCGCGTCAGGCAGCCTGTCGCGGCGCGGTAGCCGCCCCGAACGAATTGGCGTCGATTCCGCATAGGAAGCGTCTTCGCCGTCATTGCGAGGAGCCCTTGCGACGAAGCAATCCAGACTGTCTCCGCGGCGGGATTGGATTGCTTCTCGCAATGACGCGAGATCACCGCAGGCTGGCGTTGATTTTGTCCAGCACCGCAGAGCCCGGGCACAGCGTGTCCGCTTCCAGCGTGTTGAGCGGCGTCTCGACCGTGTTGAGATGCTCGTGCAGATCTTCCGCATCGGGGTCGACATAGAGCAGGCCGGTGACGATCTGCCCTTTCGCGGCGTGCTTCTGGAGGAAGGTCTGGGCGCCGAGCCGGTCATGCGGATCGTAGTCGGCGTCGATCTTGCGCAGCGCGATCTTGGTGCCGTCATGCTGCTCGACGACCTGCACCGTGCCCGGCGCGTAATCGACGGCGATGGGATCGCGGCCGACCAGCACGTCGAGCCGGTTCACGGCATCATTGTGCTCGCGGACATAGTCGAAGCTCTTGGTCGAACCGGCGTGGTTGTTGAAGGCGATGCAGGGGCTGATGACGTCGATGAAGGACGCGCCCTTGTGGCGGATCGCAGCCGCGATCAGCGGCACCAGCTGGGCCTTGTCGCCGGAGAAGCTGCGCGCGACGAAGGTCGCGCCGAGCTGCAATGCGATCGCGACGAGATCGATGGCGTTGTCGGTGTTGGTAACGCCCTTCTTGGACTTCGAGCCGCGGTCGGC
The DNA here is from genome assembly GCA_023435725.1 of Pseudomonadota bacterium. Classification (GTDB taxonomy): domain Bacteria; phylum Pseudomonadota; class Alphaproteobacteria; order Rhizobiales; family Xanthobacteraceae; genus Bradyrhizobium. The sequence continues at coordinate 89,172 of JAEYRD010000035.1, forward strand.
GGTCGCCGAGAACTGGCCCTTGGTCAGGCCGTAGACGCCGTTGTTCTCGACGATATAGGTCATGTTGACGCCGCGCCGGATCGAATGCGCGAACTGGCCGAAGCCGATCGAGGCGGAGTCGCCGTCGCCGGAGACGCCGAGATAGATCAGGTCGCGGTTGGCGAGGTTGGCCCCGGTCAGCACGCTGGGCATGCGGCCGTGCACGGAGTTGAAGCCGTGCGAATTGCCGAGGAAATAGTCCGGCGTCTTCGACGAGCAGCCGATGCCGGAGATTTTTGCCACCCGGTGTGGCTCGATCGAGAGCTCGTAGCAGGCCTCGATGATGGAGGCGGTGATCGAGTCGTGGCCGCAGCCGGCGCACAGCGTCGAGATCTTGCCCTCGTAGTCGCGGTGGGTGTAGCCGAGTTCGTTCTTCTTCAGTCCGGGATGATGGAATTTCGGCTTTGCAATATAGGTCATGATACGGCCTTGCGGAGCGGGGTCACCTTGAGGTGATCCTGATGGTCGCCAATGGCTTTTGCGATGAAACGGGCGGTGATCGGGGTGCCGTCATAGTGCACGATCGGCACGAGACGCACCGGGTCGATGCCGTTCTCGTTGACGATGAGCTGGCGGAGCTGGCTGTCGCGGTTCTGCTCGACCACGTAGACGAAGTCGTGCTCGGCGAGGAAGCTCGCCACGCTGGAGTGGAACGGGAAGGCGCGGATGCGCAGGCGATCGAGCTGATGCCCGCGCGCTTCCAAGAGCCCGATCGCCTCGTCCATCGCTGGCGAGGTCGAGCCGAAATAGATCACGCCGTATTTGGTCGGCCGTTCTGCGTTGGCCTGCAGCGGCCGCGGCACCAGATCCTGTGCGGTCTCGAACTTGCGCACGAGGCGTTGCATGTTGTCGGCATAGACCGAGCCTTCCTCGGAATAGCGCGCATAGCGGTCGCGCGAGGTGCCGCGGGTGAAGTAGGAGCCCTTGGTCGGATGCGTGCCGGGATAGGTGCGGTAGGGAATGCCGTCGCCATCGACGTCGAGATAGCGGCCGAAGTCGCGGCCTTCCTCCAGCATCTCCGCGGTCATCACCTTGCCGCGGTCGTATTGCCGCGCGTCGTCCCACTTCAGCGGGCGGCAGAGCCGGTGGTTCATGCCGATGTCGAGGTCGAGCATCAGGAAGATCGTGGTCTGCAGCCGCTCGGCGAGATCGAACGCGGCGGCTGCGAACTCGAAGGCCTCGGCAGGATCCTCCGGGAACAGCAGCACATGCTTGGTGTCGCCATGCGAAGCATAGGCGCAGGCGATGATGTCGCATTGCTGGGTGCGGGTCGGCATGCCCGTGGAGGGGCCGGCGCGCTGGATGTTCATGATCACGGCCGGGATCTCGGCGAAATACGAGAGGCCGATGAACTCTGTCATCAGCGAGATGCCGGGGCCGGAGGTCGCGGTGAAGGCACGGGCGCCGTTCCAGGACGCGCCAATGACGATGCCGATCGAGGCCAGCTCATCCTCGCCCTGGACGATGGCGTATTTCGCCTTGCCCGTTTCAGGATCGTGCCGGTACTTCTTGCAATGGGCGGTGAAAGCTTCCGCCACCGACGAGGACGGCGTGATCGGGTACCAGGCACATACCGTAGCGCCGCCATAGACGGCGCCAAGCGCTGCCGCGCTGTTGCCCTCGATGAAGATGCGGTCGCCGACCTTGTCGGATTTCTTCACCCGCAGCCCGATCGGGCATTTCAGGTTCTGCAGCGCCCAGTCGCGGCCGAGATGCAGCGCATGGACGTTGGATGAGAGCAGCTTCTCCTTGCCCTTGTACTGCTCGCCGATCAGCTGCTCGATCAGCTTCGGATCCATGTCGAGCAGCGCCGAGAGGCTGCCCAGATAGATGATGTTCTTGAACAGCTGGCGCTGGCGCGGATCGGTGTAGGTCGAGTTGGTGATCGCGGTGAGCGGCACGCCGATCACGGTGATGTCGTCGCGGAACTTGGTCGATGGCATCGGCTTGGTGGAATCGTAGAACAGATAGCCGCCGGGCTCGATGCCGGCGACGTCCTTGTCCCAGGTCTGCGGGTTCATCGCCACCATCATGTCGACGCCGCCGCGAGCGCCGAGATGGCCGTCCTCGGTCACCCGCACCTCGTACCAGGTCGGCAGGCCCTGGATGTTGGAGGGGAAGATGTTGCGTGGGCTCACGGGAACGCCATGGCGCAGGATCGCGCGCGCGAACATCTCGTTGGCGCTGGCCGAGCCCGAGCCGTTGACGTTGGCGAAGCGAACGACGAAGTCGTTTACGCTGCTGATCGGCTTCTTGTCGGGCATGATGATCCTGCGTGGGTCATTTCGATGAAGTATTTCTGCATGTCCCAGGCGCCGGTGGGACAACGCTCGGCGCACAGCCCGCAATGCAGGCAGACGTCCTCGTCCTTGACCATCACGCGCCCGGTTTTGAGATCGCTCGAGACGTAGAGGTCCTGGTCCGGATGCGGCGAGGGCGCTTTCAGGCGCTGGCGAAGATCGCTTTCCTCCCCGTTGTCAGTGAAGGTGATGCAATCCATCGGACAGATGTCGGCGCAGGCATCGCATTCGATGCAGAGCGAGGTCGAGAACACCGTCTGGACGTCGCAGTTCAGACAGCGTTCGGCTTCGCCAAGCGCCAGCTTGACGTCGTAGCCGAGCTCGACCTCGGCGCGGATGTCCTTCAGCGCGACGACCTTGTCGCGATGCGGCACCTTGAAGCGCTTGTCGTTGGAGATGTCGTTGTCATAGCTCCATTCGTGGATGCCCATCTTCTGCGAGGAGACGTGCACCTCCGGCAGCGGGCGTTCGCTGATGTCCTCGCCCGAGAGCATCTTGTGGATCGACAGCGCGGCGTCATGGCCGTGCGCGACGGCCCAGATGATGTTCTTGGGGCCGAAGGCGGCGTCGCCGCCGAAGAACACCTTCGGATTGGTGGAGACGAACGTCTTGGGATCGACCTTGGGCATATGCCATTTGTCGAACTCGATGCCGCAATCCGTTTCGATCCAGGGGAAGGCGTTCTCCTGGCCGACCGCGACCAGCACGTCGTCGCAGGCGATCGTCTCGTCGGGCTCGCCTGACGGCACCAGGTTGCGACGGCCTTTGGCGTCGTATTCGGCCTTCACCTTCTGGAAGGTGACGCCGATCAGCTTGCCGGCGACATGCTTGAATGCCACCGGCACCATGTAGTTGAGGATCGGGATGTCCTCGTGGATCGCGTCCTCCTTCTCCCAGGGCGAGGCCTTCATCTCCTCGAAGCCGGAGCGGACGACCACCTTGACGCTCTCGCCGCCGAGGCGGCGCGCGGTGCGGCAGCAATCCATCGCGGTGTTGCCGCCGCCGAGCACGATCACGCGCTTGCCGATCTTGTCGGTATGGCCGAACGAGACCGAGGCCAGCCACTCGATGCCGATGTGGATATTGGCGGCTGCTTCCTTCCGGCCGGGAACGTCGAGCTCACGGCCGCGCGGGGCGCCCGAGCCGACGAAGATCGCGTCATACTTCTCCGCAAGCAGCGAATTCATGCTGTCGATGCGGTGACCGCCTTTGAACTCGACGCCGAGGTTGAGGATGTAGCCGGTCTCCTCGTCGATCACCGAATTGGGCAGGCGGAACTTCGGGATCTGGGTGCGCATCATGCCGCCGGCTTCGGGGTCGGCATCGAACACGGTGCAGTGATAGCCGAGCGGTGCGAGATCGCGCGCCACGGTCAGTGAAGCCGGGCCGCCGCCGACGAGCGCAATGCGCTTGCCGTTCCTGGGCGACGGGCGCGGCAGGCGCTGCTTGATGTCGTCCTTGAAGTCAGCGGCAACGCGCTTCAGGCGGCAGATGGCAACCGGGTTTTCCTCAACGCGTCCGCGGCGGCAGGCCGGCTCGCATGGACGATCGCAGGTGCGTCCCAAAATTCCGGGAAACACGTTCGATTTCCAATTGATCATATAGGCGTCGCTGTAGCGGCCTTGTGCGATCAGACGGATGTATTCGGGAACCGGCGTGTGCGCAGGACAGGCCCACTGGCAATCGACCACTTTGTGAAAGTAGTCGGGGGCCGCAATATCGGTCGGTTTCATTCCTACCCTGTCCGCGCGGGCCCCAAGACCCTCGCGGCCTTTTCTTGAGCTTGGCGAACGCGAACGCTTAACGTGCGTCGTCGATCTGGTTTCTGAATGACGTCATTGGGTTAGCTTATTAGAACCGTTCCGAAGTACAACGGCAAATTTTCGCGATCACCGCCTTTCATGGGAGCTGCGCGCAGGCAGCATTGACGGCCGCGCGCAGCAATGCGGCGGTGCAGCATCGCGCTGTGCTCCATCCCCGTCGCTATGACGGCGTTAGCGGGCAGCGCAGCAATCTCTCCACATTAGCCGGGGGTAATATCGCTCTTCGCGAGATCCCACATCAGCACATAAGTGCCGACGGAGACGGGCGGCGGGAAGGGCGCCGCAGCAGGGCCGGTGAAGCGTTCGGCGAGGACGGCGGAGACCGCGCCGACATGCGTGCCGTCGATCAGCACGAACCAGTCGCGCGCGCCTTCATTGCGCACAGCCGGAATCTCGACCGTGGCGCCCGACAATTCCGGCTCGCTCTCGAGCAGATGCATCGAGATGATGCCCTCGTGCGTTTCCGGCGCGAGCTTTTCTTGCAGTGCATCGCGCCACGCTCCGGCATTGTCGGGCGTCGGCCGCAGCCGGACGAGGCCGAGCGCCGCGCCGCGGCCGGTGCCCTTGCTGATGGTGATGCGCGCGACCACGCGCAGCATGTTCTTGAAATGCGCCATGGTCCGCCGCGACCATTCGGTCTGGTTGGCGAGCCGCGTTCGGTAGGCGGGACTGTCGAGCACGTCGAGCGTCGCGGTCGAATACAGCGAGAGATATTTGGGATTGGCGGCGTGCGCGACATAGCGCCGCGCCTCCAGGAACCCCTCGATCGCGACGCGCTCTTCCAGATGCTCGCGATCGTACCAGCGGTTGAAATCGGCCTCATCAGTCTTGTCGATGTTCATCGACGTCAGCAGCATGCCTTTCCCGGCGAGCGGCATTTTCTTGTTGTCCTTCCCTTGCAGGCCCTCATGGTGAGGAGCGCGTCTTCGCGCGTCTCGAACCATGAAAGGCCCCATTGCAGCACCTCGGCCTCTATCCTTCGAGACGCGCTCCTTCGGAGCGCTCCTCAGGATGAGGGGCTAGATCTCGCGCGCGGCTTTCGACGCAAGGTCGGCGATCGACTTCATGACCGCGTCCCTCACGCCGGCATCATAGAGCGAATGTCCAGCTTCTTCCACGATCCGAATCTCGGAACCCGGCCAGACTTTCGCCAGCGCCTCGGATGTCTCAGGAGGGCACAACAGATCGTAGCGACCCTGGACGACGATGCCGGGAATGCCGGATAGCCGGCCCGCATTTCGCAACAACTGGTCTTTGCTCATGAAGGAATTGTTGACGAAATAATGCGCCTCCATGAACGGCGTCGCGGGCAATGTGCGCCAGACGTTCAGCGACGCCAGGTCCAGTCGCGTCTTCGCCGCCTTGTGCTCCGACAAGGCGCGCTCGGTGTCGTGCCAGGCGCGCGCCGCGGGGCCGTGCACGGCCGGATCGGCATCGAGGATGCGGCGCCAATAGGCTGCCACCGGCTGCTCGCGCTCCTCGGGCGGCAGCACGCTCAGAAAGTCCTGGTGAAGCGCGGGATAGAACTGTCGCAGGCGCGAGGTGAAGGCCGTCTCGACTTCGGCCCACGTGCCCAGGAAGGTCGCGCGCAGCGCAATGCCGGAGACCCGCTCGGGATGCGCCTCTGCGTAAGCGAGTGCCAGCGTTGCGCCCCAGGAGCCGCCCACCACCATCCAGCGTGCGAACCCGAATTTTTCGCGGAGCTTCTCCAGGTCCGCGATCAGATGCTGCGTCGTGTTGTGCTCGCGCGATCCCTTCGGCCGGCTGCGACCGCAGCCGCGCTGGTCGAACAGCACCGCGCAGAAGCGATCGGGATCGAACAGGCGGCGATGGTCCGGCTGGCAGCCGCTGCCGGGGCCGCCATGCAGATACACTGCGGGAATGCCCTCAGTGCGGCCGACGCTCTCGACATAGAGCTCGTGGCCGTCGCCGACGTCGAGCATTTCGGAGGTCAGCGGCGCAAAGGGATCGGCGCGTTTGACCGAACTGGCCGCGTCGGCGTCAGGCACCATTCTCGGATTCCAGAGTGCCGCCGGCGAAGTTGCGATAGAGGAAGCGATTGGTCTCGCCCTCGGCCTCGCGTTCGGCCTGCTTGAAGATGGTCTCGTGCAGCGGCGACAGCGCGCAGGCGGGGTCCGTGTTGGCGGCATCGCCCGTCAGCGCGAAGGCCTGGCAGCGGCAGCCGCCGAAATCGATCTCGCGGAATTCGCAAGACTTGCACGGTTCCTTCATCCAGCCGGTGCCGCGATAGCGGTTGAAAGCGTCCGAGTTCTGCCAGATCCAGGCGATCGAATGGTTCGAGCGAACGGATTCGAAGTCGAGCCCGGTGATGCTCTCGGCGGCATGGCAGGGCAGCACCTTGCCGGCGGGCGAGATGTTGAAGAACTGCCGGCCCCAGCCGCCCATGCATTTCTTCGGGCGCAGCGCGTAATAGTCGGGAACGACGTAATCAATGGCGAGCGTGCCCTTGAGCCGCTCGCGCGCCTCCTCGACGATGCGGGTGCATTCGTCGAGCTGCGCCACCGTCGGCATCAGCGCGGCGCGGTTCTTCAGCGCCCAGCCGTAATACTGCACATTGGCGACCTCGAGCCGGTCGGCGTCGAGATCGATCGCCATCTGGATGATGTCGGGGAGCTGATGCAGGTTCTGGCGGTGCATCACCGCGTTCACGGTGAGGGGCAGGTCAAGCTCGCGTGTCCATTTCGCGACCTCGAGCTTCTTGTGATGCGCGCCCCTGTAGCCGGCGACGCGGTCCGAAAGACCCTCTTCGGTGCCCTGGAAGCTGATCTGCACGTGGCAGAGCCCGGCATCTGCGAGGTCACTCAGCCTGTCGCGCGTCAGCAGCACGGCCGAGGTGATGAGATTGGTGTAGAGGCCGACGTCGCCGGCATGCTTGACCAACTCGACGAGGTCCTTCCGCGCCGTCGGCTCGCCCCCGGAGAAGTGGACCTGGAGCACGCCGATCTCGGCGAGCTCGCTCAACACTTTCTTCCATTCATCCGTCGTCAGCTCCTTGCCGGAGCGGTCGAGCTCGACCGGGTTGGAGCAATAGGGGCATTGCAGCGGGCAGCGGTGCGTGATCTCGAGCAGCACCGCGAGCGGAATGCCGAAGGTTTCCGCCGTCGAACGCTGCTTCTCCAGCACCGCGAGGCTGTCGCTGGCGTCTGGGGGGATGGTGGGATGGCCGAGCACGTCGCTCATGACGTCTTCTCCCGGGCTTCGGTGAGAAAGCCCTTGTCGGCGAGATCCTGCAGCATGGCGATGACGTCGGTGAGGATCGCCTCGCGCGGCGCGGCGTATTTCGCCGCCAGTTGATCCGCGACGTCGCCGACATTGCGCTCGCCGTTGCAGAGCTGCAAGACCTCGACCGCGATTTCGTCGGGCGCCAGCACGCGCTCGGGGGCCAGGATCACCCAGACTTGTCGCGTCTCGTCGTATTTCAGCTTGGCGTGCCGCGGCAGCACGGGGCGGCTTGCCTCGCTGACGCTGATGTTCCGCGGCCCGGCCATTTCTGTTCCTCTTCAGCTCGCCTTTTAAGTCGCCTTGGGCACGAAGGCGCCCGGCGGAATGTGGCCTTCGACATAGGCGTGGTAGAGCGCATCGAGCTGCACCCACAGCACGTTGGTCTTGAAGATCAGCGCGTTGCAGACCGAGGCGCGCTCTTCAGGCGTCCTCGCATGCACCTTGACGTAGTCGAGCGCGAAGCCTGCGTCACGCGGCGCCTGCGTCAGGCGGCGCTTGAAGTAGCTCATGATGTCAGGGTTGACGAAGTCGTAGTGCTCCAGCATCCCGGCGATACGTTCTTCGTGCAGGTTCGGCGCGAACAGCTCGGTGAGCGAGGAGGCGATCGCCTCCAGCGGGCTCTTCTCGCGGCAGTAATGGACATAGGCCTCCACTGCAAAGCGCGTCGCGGGCAGAATCCCTTCCGTCGATTCCACATAGGCGGTGTCGAGCCCCAGCCCGTCGGTCAGCTTGAGCCAGCGCTCGATGCCGCCTTCCGAGCCGATATCGCCGTCATGGTCCTCGATGCGGTGGCGCCATTCCAGGCGCGTGGCGCGGTCGCGGAAGCGCGAGATCACCACCGCGTCCTTGATCGGGATCGTGCTCTGGTAATAGTAGCGGTTCAGCGCCCAGGCCTGCACCTGGCCCTTGTTCAGCTTGCCGCCGTGCAGCAGTCTATGGAACGGATGCAGGCTGTGATAGCGCGTCGCGCCGATATGGCGCAGCGTCGCCTCCAACTCCTCGGCGCTAGTGAGCCTGATGTCCTTGCCGATCGAGAGCGCGGTCATTCCAGTCAGTGACGCGGCATTCACAGCACGATCTCCGTTCCATCGGCGGGTATCTGCCAGCCCGCCTCCTCAGTGGCTCTGCGCTCGATTGAGCCGGGCAGCAGCGCCGGATTCGAGTTATTGATATGCAGAAACAGCTTCCTGTCGATATTGAGATCGGCCAGCCGCGCGATCGCGCCGTCGTCGCCGGACATCGCGACATGGCCCATGCTCTTGCCGGTCTTGTGGCCGAGCCCGCACCTGATCATCTCGTCGTCCTGCCAGACCGTGCCGTCGAAGAACACCAGTGCGGCGCCGTCGATCTCGGCCTTGAGCGCGTCGGTCACCTCGGCGCAGGCGGCGATGAAGTAGAAGCACTTGCCGGTCGACTTGTCGGTGATCTTCAGCCCCAGCGTATCGCCGTCGCCGGCGTCGCCGCCGGGATGCGTCTTGCCTTCCAGATACCAGGCCGACTTTCCGGGCACCGCGAAGGGCAGCACTTCGAGCCCCGAGCGCGCGCCATCGGTGAGCCGCGGCTCGAACGGCTCGCGGATAGCCATCGGCTGGCGCCGCACGTTCTTCTCGTTCAGCACGTTGAAGATGCTGTTGCTCTTCAGGATCGCCAGCACCTTCTCATGCGCATAGACCGTGAACGGCGAGCCCTCCCGCATCGAGAGCAGGCCCGCCACCGCATCCACTTCGCTGTTGGTCAGGATCACGCCCGCAATCGGCGTGTGGCGCAACGCGCCCGCCTTGGGATGCAGCTGCCGCGTGGCATTCAATTGCTGGCGAAGGTCGGGGGAGGCGTTGATCAGGAACCAGTTCTCGCCGTCGCCGCTGAAGGCGACCGAGGCTTGCGTTCTCTGAAGCTCATGGCCTTTCGTGCGGGCCGCCCGGCAGCCCTCGCAGCCGCAATTCCATTGCGGTACTCCGCCGCCGGCCCCGGCGCCCAGGACGACGACGCGAAGCATGATCCGTCTCCTGGAGGGAACGTCGCGAGGTGGATCTCAGGCCGAAACAGCCTCTGTCTTCCGGAAACCTATCGTGACCGAAAGATCCACCTGCGCAGAACGCGAACTCACCAACCGCTTACTTGCGGGTGGCGCTCACATACATGTTGATTTCCATGCCGCAGGGCACTTCCACGATCTTGGGGGCTTTCCAGGCCATTTTGGCTCTCCATATTCGCGAATTCGGACGTATCCGCCCACCGGTTAAATTACTGCGGGCGGAAAAGTTCGCCAGTGAAATTTTCCCGAGAAAGCCATGTTGCGCCGCGAAAAATGATCGGGGAACATCACTTCTGATGAGGCTGCCTTGCGCGTGGCGCATTCGCTCGCGAAGCCTGCCTTGATAAAGCAGTTGTGAGTGCAGCGCAGCTTTCAATTCGATACAGGCGAACCAACTGGAATTCGGTAATGCCCAGATACTTCTTCAACACCCGTATCGGCGACGAATTGATCGTGGATCCTGACGGTGAGGACCTGCGCAACCCCGATCGCGCCTGGGAGGTTGCCCGCCAGATGATCCTGGAAGTGGTGAAATCGGAAGGTGCCCAGCCGGCGCTGCTCGAGGCGGTGATCGAGGTGACCGATGTCGAGGGCGACATCGTGCTCGAGTTTCCCTTCAGCGAGGCGCTGCTGGATATGCCGGACCAGTCCGCGACAAGGCACTGAGTTCAGCTCTCTCCGCCGTCATTGCGAGCGTAGCGAAGCAATCCAGACTGCTTCCGCGGAGGGCCTCTGGATTGCTTCGCTACGCTCGCAATGACTAACTATCCCTGCGAAATCCGCATGGCTTTGCCGCGTTCCCGGCGCTAAAAGACGCCGTTCACACGGAGCAAGCCATGCAAGATCTCTGGCGCCTGTCGGCCGCCGACCTCGCTACCCTCGTCAAGTCCAGGAAAGTG
>JAEYRD010000080.1 GCA_023435725.1 Pseudomonadota bacterium
ACAACGTGTGGAAGAAATTGTCCCGCGCCGGCAGCGTCATCACTGCCCGCGTCCCGATGATCTCGCCGGGACCGATGATATTGGTGCCGCCGACGGAGGCCACATTGCTGTTCGACTTCACGCCATAGGCGAGAACGCTCAGCCATTCGACGTTCGGAATCCGCGCCAGATACGACCCGGAAAACACCTCCGCATCGTCCGGGCGCTGCGGCGCTACCTGATAGGTGAAGCTCAGGGAATGGCCGAGCTGCCACAAATTATCGTAATGCACTGTGCCGACGAAGCGCGTCGGCGTCGTGCTGGGCGATTGCCGGTTGTTGATTTCGGCACTGCCGTGGATCGGCGCCGTGTCTTCGACGTTCAGATCGACGTCGACCGTGCCCGGGGTCACGCCGGCACGCAGCGCCGGCGTGACCCGCCGGTCCGGCCACTGGTTCAACGCGACAATGTCCTTGGTCACGTGGTTGAAATTTGGAACGGTGCCTTCCTTCAGTGAGCCGGCCCGATCCTTGATCTTGTCGAGATCGAAATAGCGCGAATTCTTGACGCGCAACCGCCCGACCTTGAGCTCCGTCACCTGCAGCGTGACGACCTTGCGCTGTGCGTTCTGCTCCGGCACCGACACGCTGACCGTCTGATAGCCTTTGTCGTGATAGGCCTTCTCCAGTGCGGCGCGCGCCTTCTCGACATCCTCAGCGGTCTTGTTTGGACCAAGAAATGGATAGATCGCTTCTTCGATCTCGATTTGCGGAAGCTTGTCGGCACCGCGAATTGCAAAATCGTCGATGTCAAAGCGCTGTACCGGCCCCGAGGGCTTTGCGGCCTGAGACGCATTGGCATCGGGTTTGCCGGACGGTTCTCCGCGGCCACCGCGGTCAGCCGAGGCTGCGGAAGGAGATGCCGCCGCGCCTGAAGCCGTCGCAGCGCCAGCTGCGGCGCACGCTGTCGTTGCCGCTGCCAGCCCACCCAGCAGCACCCCCATCGATGCACTCAGGCAAAGCAATCCCGTTCCCGCGGACGGACATCCGCGAGTGCTTTTCAGACCAAACCTGCCCACGGAAACCCGCTCTCTCCAAAAACAAAATGCGCCGACGCGGCGGGCGTGCCGCGACTGAGCGATTTCAGATCAAAAGACGATTGGGAGAGGTCGAGACTGAATCAAAAAATCAAAAAAATCCAAAGACGTCTCAGTTCAGCTCAAAATGACTACGCCACCCGGTAAGGAATAGACGGAGGCCCCGAACAGTCCCCGTGCCTGACCAATAAAGTCGTCCAGATGGTCGAGACGAAACGTACCCGTGATCATGCGCTGCCCCAACAGCGCATCCATGACCACGATTTTTCCGGACCGATAGCGATTGATCTCTTCGACCACCCGGCTCAGCGGCCAGTCACGGACGATCAACAGACCATCCTGCCAGGCCGTGACCAGGGCAGAATCGAGCGAGGCCAATTGACCGAAGCCCGTCGAGGCTGAATACGAGATCTGCTGATCTTTGCCGAGGTGAACGCCCTGCCCGTTCCATTTGACGTCGACGCCGCCGTCGAGACAACTCACCGAGACATGTCCGTCAACACAGCGGACATTGAAGGATGCGGCGATCGCCTCGATTTGCCCGGTTGCGGCATCAACCAGCAGGGCGGTGGACCTGGCCCGGTTCGCAATGATCGCCGCCTCGCCCGATATGATCTCAATTCGCCGTTCATTGGCATTCGAACGGACCGAAATGCTGGTTTGGGTATTGAGCTTCAATGATACGTCATCGGACACAGCGACCGTTCGCTGCTCTCCCTTGGATGTCCGGTAATCGGCGGACAGCTCATCGAGGGATGGCCATAGCCCCAACGGTGGATGTCGGATCGCTACATAGCCAATCAGAGCGGACGCAGCGATCGCCCCCCCCATCAGGCCACGACGACTGACAACCATTGCATGCGGGCGAGCCACGTCCGACCGGGACCGCTGTGGGCCTGCGTCTGCAGTCTGGGCGGCGAGCTGGCGGACGCCCTCCCCAAAGGTCTTCCACAGCTTGACCGCGTCGCGAAACGCCGCCTCGTGTTCGGGGCTGGCGTTTCGCCATAAAGCCAGATTCTGCGCATCGTCCGTGGTTGCGGCGCCGGAATGCAGCCGAATCACCCACGCGACTGCCTGCCGCAATATGGGAGGCAAATCGGTGGGCATTTCCTCTGGTGCGGTCAAGACCTTATCGCTTCTTCGATGTCACCTGCCCTGAAACAGGTGGCCGCGCGGCATTCGCGCACTGTTCCCTTCCGTATAGACGATTCAACACGCCAGAGACTGAATCGCGTAAATACTGCAAGTGTCCTATTTCGGAAAGCCGCAACGGTTCCCCTCCTCTGCCCCTGAATATCCGTGTTCGTCGGGATTCGCGCTCGCGCCTGAAAACCGATTGAGAATCAGAGAGATGGCAAGCCGAGCGGTTTTTGCGCTCGCAAATCTAAGGGCGATTCCTTTTCGGACGCGGCCCGTATCGGCGAATGACGGGCCGTCCAAGCCGGCGGCTGAGATGCTCTATGGCATGCTGCAAATCGAATTCGACCGTCCGTACGTTAATACCGAAACGGCGTGCAATCTGGTCGTGCGGCAGTTGCTCGACATGGGCGGCAATGAACACGTCTCGCCGCCGAGCCGGCAATTCCGCGAGAGCTCTTTCCAAGGCCTTGAGTTCAAGCCTTGCGTCGACCACGATCGAGGGGTCCGGCGTCTCATCCGGGATGTCGGTGATGGCCGCAATCTCGGACGCGCTCAGCAGCCTAGCTTGGCTACGGCGACGATCTTTCGCAACATTGATGGCGGTTCGAAACAGATAGTCGGCGGGACTGTGGACCGACGCAGCGTCGGGCACTCGCTCGACTTTCAAAAACGTTTCGTGCAGGGCTTCGCGCGCCAGATCCGAAGAACCAAGACAACGTGCCAAGCGCGTCGTCAGTCCCTCATAGTCGGACGACAGTGCTTCACGCAAAATTTTTCGACTTGAGTCTGCCACCAGAACAACGCCCCCGACCGTCTTTCCGTTTCGGAATAACAGCCGCTTTCAAGCTACTACCGGCCTCAAATGACAATTAGGTGACATCTGCAAAACAGCTTTTCCGAACGGCATATTCTGCCGGCTGATTGGGCTATGGCAGGCTGAAATCAACTGGCATCGCGATATTCAACGGGTCGGGCATATCGACAGGAATCGACGGCAGCGGCTGCGCCTTAAGGATTGTGTCAACAGCGGCATGATCGAGCGAACTGTGACCGGAGCTGGTCTTCACCCACACATCGGTCACTGTGCCGTTCCGGCGCATGGCAAAGACCACCTGCACAATCCCTTGTGCCCGATCGCGTCGGGCCTGATCCGGGTAGTGCCGATACTTGGCGATGTGGGTAAGCAACGCACGTTGGAACATAACCGCGGTCTGATTCACCTTTGGTGCATTTCCGGTGACGACTGGAGACGCCGGCGCCGAAATCGACGAAGACCGTGCAAGCGGCTCCGATTCAGGCTGCAAGGACGTCACGAGATCGTTCGGAATCGTGCGTTTCGTATCGTCGATCAATACGTCGGACCTCGGCGCCTCGCTGATGGCTGGCGGAACGGCGTCGTGCTTGATCTCCTTCTGATCCGGCAAGTTGATCAAACGGACTTCAATAGTCGAGGTCGATGGGCTCGATGCCGACGCAATTGGAGAGGTCCGAATCCAGTAAACACCCAGCGCAAGCAGCATCGGCATCAAGAGCGCGGCGGCAATAAACCAGCGAAAGTCCAGTGCCGGCGCGGCGGTTTGCCAGTCCGGCGGAGAAAGCTTTCCATCGTCATCAGCGAAGGAAGGTGCTTGGATGCGATCCGGCATATAGAACACCATGTTTCAGAGGGCCAGGATCCCGATCATAAACCGCATCGGCTGCGGCGTGTTCGCTGGCGCCTGCTGGCTCAAGACCAACCCTTCCAAGATGGACGTGATCAGCCTATCGCGGTCTGCGTCTCCGGTGGATCCCTCAAGCTCGATTCGCTGAACGGTGCGGGCGGTGTTGATCCAGAGCCGGACCGCGACCCGATAATGTCCCTTGCGGGTCTGCGCAACTCTCTTGAGCGCGTTTTGAATATCCGCTTGAACCGAATCTATATAGCGGGCGGCCAGGGCACGATCTTGTCCCTCCGACGCCCCGGTCACCTTCAGTGTATCGAGCGACAAATCGGCGTTTGCGATTGGTCGTGCCGGCGGCTCGTCTGGATTCGGCGCAGATGCTGGCGCCAATGTCACGGCGCTCGTCCGCGTGTAACGAATTCTGAGATCGGTGTTGGCAAGTAATAGTCGCAGGGCGGCCTCCGGCGTGAACTCACCCTCGACCTTGACCGAGCGGTAGCCTGCGGCAGAAGCCGTCTCAAACATGACCTGGATGCCGGTTTGCATGCTGTAAGACTGAAGCGCATCGACCAGCGATTGCGCGCGAATGTTGAATCTGGTGGGTGTGAACGGAGCGCTCACATCTTCACCGAGTGCTACAACGGCACCAATCGCCGTGGCTGCGATGATCATCGCGGCTTTGAGCACCATCTCGCGCAGCCGAGAAACCGCATTTCGGCGTTCAGCCAGCCACTCCGATCGGAACGCCGTGGAGTCGGATAGAACGAACCTGCTATCGTCTTTGAAGCAACTCAAGGCCGTCAGCGCTGAATTCTATGGAAAGTCAAAAACGTCACTCGTTAGATCATATACCGAAGCATCGAGCACAAAACCATCCTGAATGCCTTGCAATAATTTTCGTTTGCCCCCAAGGGTTTCGGAGATTCCGCGCAGAGGTCGCGTCAGATTCATCTGATATTATCGTGCGATATGAATTGGGATCGTATTGCTGAATTTTTGAACAGTGATTGACACCCGATCCGCTCTAGCAGCCGGAACGTCGTTATGTGCACGCCGATCGCTCGCAGCGTGGACATGGCAGTACCCCCTTGGGCCGCTCCACATTTTGGCGCAGGCATGCACTCCGTAGCTGCAGGCGCGGGCCCCCCTGCACGGCGAGCAAAACCGCAACCTCGCTCATGACGGCTCCACAAATCAGGTGGCGCGTTCCGAGCCTCGCCGTCGGTCGCTGAACTTTTCGACGCCATCCTCATCGGGTCGATCGATCAGCCTCTAATCTTGGACGCGTCAACGTTGGGACGGCTCAAAGCGCATCCGACGATTATTGGCCCTTGCAAAAAAGGGATCAGCGCCCATAATGTTAGGGCCCTAACATTTTAGGTGCGGTTATAGGAGAGCGAGCATGTCACATCCGGTCCCCACAAAGATCACCACTGTCGCCGAGTTCCCGAAGCACACGATGCCCGAGAACCTGGTTGTACGCGCCGATGGATCGATATTGGTTGTCGCGTCGCCTCAGTGCGAAGTCTGGTACGTCCCTGCACCCACCGGCCACCTGCCAGTCGTCCCCCTCCTGCTGCACACTTTCGACAAGAAACAACTGGCCCAAAGCTTCGTCGAAGCAGCGCCCGATGTCTTCTACGTCTTCACTTACGGTGATGCTGTCCTGCACCGTTTTGATCTGCGCGGCTGGACGCCGGGCGAGCCGGTAACTCCGACGAAGGTTCTGCAATTTGAGCCGCCCGCTGGTCCAAATGGCTCCTGCCTGCTCGCCCCGGGGGTGCTTCTCGTCGCCGACTGCGTCGAAGGGCTGATCTGGCGTGTCGATCTGACTGACGGTGGTGCCAGCGCCACGGCGCGGGTGTGGCTGAAGCACGACTCGATGAACGCGGGCGGCGGACATCCGCCGGTGAAGTTTTCGGACGCTCAGGAGGTCCCGTTCCCGGGGATCAACGGTCTTCGCTACGGTCCGAAGACCAAGCACGTTTACTATACGACATCGTCGCTGGGCCTGTTCATGCGTGTCGTGGTCGATCCGGAGACGCTCGAACCGGCCGGAGAGCCTGAACACCTCGCGGATATCGAGAATGTGGACGACCTCTGCCTCGATGAGAACCTCGGCGTCGCCTATATCACGCGGCATCCGGACCACATTATCGAACGCGCATCGCTCGAGCCCGGCTCTTCGGGTTCGGAGGCTGCGGCCGGAGTTCCCTTCACCGACGATCTGATCGGCCCGACCAGCATCGACTGGGGCCGAGGGCCCGACGACTACGGCCGTGTTGCCTACGTCCCGACCGACGGTGGGGTGATCAAGCTTCCATCGGACGGGGTTCTCCGGCCTGCCCGCCTCATCCGCATCGAATTCGCCGTTCAGAGCGGTGCGTCAGGTTAAGGCCCGTTCAGGCCATGCGGATCACGACCGACAACAGGAGCAACAACGATGACGGAATCAAAGCGAGGCATGGGCGGACGGCTACCGCTCTTCAACCCGGCAGATCTCAGCAGGGCGCAACGGGAGCTTTACGACTCGTTGCAGAAAAGCTGGGTGGTGTTCGCCAACAAGATCGGGGTCAAGGCGACGACCGAAGACGGCAGCCTAATCGGACCATTCAACTTCTTCCTTTTGCACCCCGAGGTGACTGCGAAGCTGTCAGATTTCCAAGAGGCCGAAGAAACCAATACGACGCTTCCAAAGCGTGTGCGTGAAATAGTGATCATTACCGTCGGCGCGGTCTGGGGTGCCAAATACGAGCTATATGCCCGTGGCCACGTGGCGCGCGAAGCCGGTCTGTCCGATAACGCTCTTGCCATAATCACCGCTGGCGGGATCCCCGATGACCTAAGCGACGAGGAGAGGATCGCCGCGCGGCTCGCGCGAGAGCTCTCGATTAACCACCGTGTCGACGACGATCTGTACCAAGCGGCCGAGCAGGCCTTTGGCAGGACGGGTCTGTTCGACATCGTCGCCGTTATGGGCGTGTACCAGACGGTTTGCTCCGGGCTCGCATTGTTCGAGGTACCTGCTCCCGCCTGATGATAACGGCTTGCTGTGCATCGGGTGCGAACAGGCCGTAAACCTTGACATCGAGGCGCGGGCATCTGGCCCGCCCAGCCACACGTTGGGAGACGCTGACGGAGGAATGTTGCGTGAAACATCTTCCCCATCCACGGATCGGGCAGCGGCAGGTTGAGGGAGCAGCCTTGGTGTCCAACGAATCCGTGGGTTTCAACAGATGGTTGGCGGTGCTCATCACAAGGTCCGTCGGATCGATGTGGTGCGTCTACGCATTTACCACATGAGCGCTCGTCAGCCTGCCCGGGGCCGTTCACCAAGGCACGTTCGCGCTTACAGCATGCATGGATATCTCAAACCTTTTTGCAGTTGGTTCTGCTCTCATGGTCGGACAACCGGTCCTGGCGAAGGTTTCCGACAAACAAGCGCTACAGACATTTCAAGACGCCGAGACGATCCTGCAACTCACGGACAAGATCCTCAGGCTGGCAAAGGTAAACAACGAACTGGTTGATGAAATTCACCGTGTCGGTAAGGCGGTCAGCGAAATGCGCCATAGATACTCTGTGGAGAAAACACCTATCGGGGACCACAGGACGGTGACATAGAGCTCCGCAGAATGCTCGCGCATGTACCATTGAGCTTTCCGGCCGAGGTCCGCTTGCGTGACAGATTCGGGCGGCCCCGCGAGGGCTGGATTCCTTTATCTACCCGTTCTGTAATGCCCACGAAGAACGGTAACGGGAGTGTGTTTCACTATGTCGAAACGGAAGGACCAGACCTCTCCGCCTGATTTTGTCATGCAGGCCTATGCCGAGGAATTGCCTCGGGACATCTTCCTGTCGATCCGCTTGCTCTTCGCCCTAAGGAATTCGGTTCAGCGCGTGAATGCCGATCTCGCTCATTGGCTCGGACCAGATGCCCTGTCGCCGGGGCGGATGCAGATGCTGATGATCCTATGGGCAAAAAAGGGCGCTGTTCTGCAAAGAGACCTCGTCGATATCTTGGGCGTTTCGCGTGCCAGTGTCTCCGAACTGCTTGATCTTTTGTTACGCGATGAATTGGTGACAACAAGGCCGGATACGCGACATGGCCGGCGTATTTATGTCGAGCTTACACCTCTCGGACGCGAGGTCGCGACCCGGCAAATTCGTGAGAATGGTCACCGCTTAGACATCGCGCTTGGCAAGCTATCGCAACGGGAAAAGCACGATTTGATCAATCGGCTTGATCATATTTTGCCCGCTCGGTGACGGCTGGAAGTTGGGTACTCATGACAGGTTCGGATACATCGCTCCGGCAGTCGACAATCGAACCAAAGCATGACGGCTCTAGGGAATTGGCAACAGGTCAGTAGATGCGCGGCCCTTCTGCCGTGAGGTGAACCCATCGGTTGCGGCAAGCAGCAAGACCAGCTCGCTTACCACAGAGCGACCGTGGCATGGATTGACGAGCGGAAGTCATATCAAGAAGACGAAGAGAACATTTCGCTCGACTTCATGCCTTTTGCGGAATTTCTGCGTTTCATTTCGGCGGTCGCCATTGCGGATCTCGATGACACATTTGTCTCTGGGCAGGAGGACCACGAACAACGCGAGATGGGGCGGTTTTCCGATGAAGGCGTGAAGGCTCGACTTCCGTTCTACCCGAACCTTGACGCTCAGGTCTGGTCAGAACGAAGTTATTTTGGCGTGCTTGTTGGTTTTCTGCATCCCTATACGCTGCTGCGGCTTTTCGCCAAGAACGATAAGAACCTGACAGAGCGCGTTGAATGGCAGTTTGGCCCGCTCGTCTCCAACGGCTGGGCGCAGGAAACGGAATTTGTGCCGGGTGCTCGTCGCACGCAAACCTACCTTATCGCCACCGAGGGAAGCTCCGACACCCATATCCTGAAGCGTGCCTTTCAGCTCTTGCGTCCGGAGATCGCCGACTTCTTCCATTTCATCGATGTAAGTGAACGCCACCCATTTTCCGGAACCGGCAGTCTGGTGAAATTTGCAGAGGGCCTCGCGAAGATCGACGTTCAGAATCGCACCGTCTTTGTTCTCGATAATGACGCGGAAGGCCAAAGCGCCTTTCAGAAGATCAAGAGTCTCACCCTTCCCGTTAACATGCGCACCATGGTGCTGCCGTCTCTCGAAGGCTTTGAGTCTTTTCCTACCGCCGGGCCCGGCGGGCAGACTCTATCTGACATTAACGGGCGGGCAGCTTCTATCGAGTGCTATCTTGATCTGTGGGCGGATGGCTTACCTCCGCCCCAGGTACGGTGGACGAACTACAAGGAAGATGTCGGGGTTTACCAGGGCGCGCTGATAGACAAGGATCGATATACCCGGGCATTCTTCGAACGCGCCGGACGCAGCTCGTACGACACGTCCAGGCTGTCCGCTGTATTGGCAGCGGTTGTCGATGTATGCACCACGATGGCGGAGGACATGCGGCAACAAGGCGCGGACGAATGAAACCTGCATATTCTCAGATATCTGGTGTTCGTGCCCCGTTGGTGTCTGAAATCGGGGCGATTAGGCTCACAGCCGGTCAAGTCCGGGTCCGGAACGACGGCCGGACAGCGTGCGCGCCAGGCCATGCAAACCATAGCCACGCGACAAACTGAAGGCTGAGGGCTGCTCCAAACGCAGCCTGATAGGCAATCAGCGGATGGCGCTCGTATTCTGCAGGCCAGCAGCCGATGACGGCGCCAATCAGGTCCTGGACAATGAAGGCACCCCCGATGTGGAAGACATTCAATGCTGCGTTCGCGCGTCCCGCCAGCTCCTTCGGGAAGTGCTCGGCCACGATCGCGTAGCTGAGCACCGTGGTTGCGCCCACAGCGGCGACAAAGGACCACAGGACGTAGGACGGAATCGGCCACCGGAGCATCAGCGCGAGCTGCGCCATCATGAACAGCCCCGCAACAACACCAAAAAGGGTTTGCGATTCGACGTTACGCCGGCGCAACCGCGTGGCGATCATGCCCAGCACAAGAGCGCCGAGACTAAGCGCCACGGCCATCACGAATAGGTGGTCGACGAGTGCGGCGCGATCGAGCGCTTCGACATCGCTGAGCCATGGCGAGGCCCACAGGCCCTGAAGTGCCCAAGCGGTTCCGATCATGGTCGCGGAAAGCGGCGCCAATCGCCAGAAACGCCGATCGCTGTAGACCGTTCTCAGGCCGACGAAGACCGGGCCGTTCGCCGTCGAAGGCGGTCGCGGCGCTTCGGGGACGAAGAGATAGACGGCGGCAGCCACGACCGCTGTGGCGACCGCGAGCCATTCGAACAATCCGCGCCAGCCCAGCCAGGTCAGCAGCCATTCGGACGGCGTGGTCGCGGTGACGGCGCCCAACGCCCCGATCATCACCATGCAGCCGTTGACCAGCGGAATGCGGTCTGGAGGAAACCACAGCACGGTCGCTTTCAGGCCGGCCGTCAATGCCGCAGCGACGCCGAGGCCGATCAGCGCGCGGCCGAGAAGAAACGAGGCAAATCCCTCCGAGAGGGCAAACACCGCCGCGCCGCCGGCCGCGATCAACAGAAGCCAGGCCTGAACGTGCCTTGGACCATAGCGATCCAAAAGGATGCCGATCGGCAATTGTGCCGCTGCGAAGGTCAGAAAATATGCCGATGTCAGCAGACCAAGAGCGCCAGGGCCGAATGAGAATTCCGCCGTCAGCCGAGCGGCGATCAGCGCGCTGATAGTCCGAAACAGATACGAGAGATAGTAGCCTGCAGCAAACGGCAGGAAGACACGCAGGATGAGACGAAAGACCCTCGATCGGTCGTTGACCGCGCGCCCCTCAGCCTCACCTTGTCGAGAGTTTCGGTCACGGTGGGATTGAGGCGAGCCGACGCCTGGCGAGCGATCAGTGCCAAGATCCGCGCGCCTGTTTGCTTGTCCGGGTGGGAAGGGTTTGAATGCTGCCGCTGCGCTGGCTGAACGGTCGAGGGTTTCCTGGAGAAGCGATCGGTCCTCACGAATGAGCCGCTCGACCTGTCGTGCGAACTCCTCAAACCGCGCAGAGCCGATGGCGCAGGCGGCTCGCAACTCCTCATCGGCTAATGTCGGCGTGACTGCGAGATGATAGCGCGCCTGCAGCGCCACGGTTTCGTTCACATATCTCAGTTCACGCTCCAGGCAATTGAGCTGCCTGCTCATGCAAGCAAGCCGCCCTTCGAGCGACGATCGATCGTCCTCATCGTCGCCGGCGTCGAGAAAACGCGTCAATGCGACGGTGATGAGGTTCGTCTCCGTCGTGCCGCGCGCCGCCGCAACCGCAGCAAGACGCGCAGCGAGATCGTCCTGGAGAGGGATCGGAGTGCCGTGTATCATGATCTATCTGGCTGACGCGTAACGACGCTCTCGGGAAGCGCGCTGGGCAGGACGACTATCGTGGATGCAAGGGAACAACCTTGATGTCGACCTCGTCCTGGCCGGTCTCGGCGAAGGCGTCCGCGCGCAGTCCCCGTTCCGCAATCTTAGACCTGGCCTGCTCCGCTGGCGGCGCAGCGTAGGCACGGCGCCATGTCCTTCTCTCGACCCCGCTCAAGAAGTTCTCGACCTGTGCGTTGAATGCCGCAGGCTCCTCGAGGTTTATGCCGTGGCCAGTATTCGGCGCGACCCAAAGACCGGCATTGGGAAGCGTGGATTTCAGCATCACGTTTGCCTCGAGGCACGCCACATCCTCATCGCCCACCATCAGCAGGACGGGCGTGGACAGTCCAGAGAATCGCTCTTGCAGTTCGTGCAGCGGTGGCCGCAAGGCCTGACATTGAATGAGGGTATTGGCGAGACCCCTGCCCGATTGCTCCCGCAACTGATCCATGAATTGTTGCCATCGTTTCGGGTCTTTGTATTTGAGCTGCACGCGGATCGCGCTCTTTGCCATTTGCTCCGAGATGCTCCGCAAGCCGCGCTCGACGAACGCCCGCGCGAGAACCTCGGTTTCTCTCAGCCAGGCGCGCCGCTGTGACGGAAGCGATCCCGAGCCCACGGCCGCACAGACGATGGCGCTGACGTTGTTCCGATACCTCAGCCCCAATTGCAGCGCCGTGTACGCGCCCATGCTTTGGCCGACGACGTGGGCGCGAGGGATGTCGAGCTCCTGCATGAGGGTTGCGATGTCCAGCACCGCGCGTTCCCAGCCGTAAGCTGCCGGATCGTCCGGCACATCGCTCGGCGGATAGCCGCGGGCATTGCAGGCGATACAGCGATGCGTCCGGGAGAAGTAGCGAACCTGATCTTCCCACTGGCGCAGGTCCGCTCCGAATTCATGAAGGAAGATGATTGGATAACCGACACCATGATCCTCAAAATAGAGCCTCGTTCCCGACACATCGACGTATGGCATTGCCTTTTTCCCCTGAGCAGGCGTGGTTCGTCCGCGACAAAGAACAGCCGTGCCGATGCGACACAATCCCTCTCCTGCCGCGATCGCGTTTTGGCGTAGAACGGCGTGCAATGACCGGGGGTGTTATTCCGCTCCGCTTCGGGTCTTTCGACACCAGGACGTCATCGCCATGACAGGAAAGGAGCGTTGGATGCCGTGTTGCTTGGTCTGTTTCTGACAAAAGGGATTTGACAATGCGCTATGCGATCATGATTGGATTCCTGGCCGTCTCTTTGAACACGGTGACATCTCCCGCTCAGGCATGGTGGGACGAAGGCCACATGCAGATTGCGTATGTGGCGTACAAGCACCTCGATGACACCGTGAAGGACAAGGCCGACGCGCTGCTCAAGTTGAACAAGGACTACGCCAAATGGACAGCCGGCGCCCCTGACGAGAAAACCGCCAAGCTCTATGCCTTTGTCCATGCGGCGACCTGGGCCGACGACATCAAGGCCAAGGAATACGGCTATACGCGTGACGCCGTCACTAGTCCGACCGCAGGCCAGAACATCGGCTATGCCGATCACAATCAGCATGCCTATTGGCATTTCAAGGACATCGACTTTTCTCCGGACGGAACGGCCCTGCCCGCCTCCGACCCGGTCGATCTCGTCACCCAGCTCAAACTGATGATCGCCGCCCTGCCGGCCGCGTCCGGCGCCTCGGACGACGTCCGCTCCTACGATCTCGTCTGGATTCTGCACCTCGTTGGCGACGCCCACCAGCCACTTCATGCGGCGGGACGGTTTACCAAGCAGATCCCGAACGGCGATGCCGGCGGGAACGCCGAAAGCGTGATCCCGGCAACTGGCGAGACCATCGTCCTTCACGCCTATTGGGACCGGATTTTCGGCGGCTATTCCTCGCCTTTCGGCGCCGTATTCGACGCGGACGACAAGGACGGACTTGCCAGCCTCGGCGTCAGCGAGGCGGCGGCGAAGGTATCCGATCCGGACGCTTGGGTGCAGGAAAGCGCGGACCTCGCCAAGCAGTTTGCCTATGCCGCTCCGATCAGCCTCGGCAAGAACGCGGTACAGCTCACGCGAGATTACGAGACGAACGCGCGCAACATCGCTCGCAGCCAGGCGGCGCTGGCGGCGGCGCGGCTCGCCAATCTCCTGAACGATGCGTTGAAATAGCCTTGGAGCGAAATCGGCTTTGCCTCGTCGACGCGGATCGAGTTTCTGGCCAAGATCGAGCGTACCGTCGAGCTGAAGCCCCTCTAATCGAGCAATTTTCCCCGGCTGCCGCTCATAGACGGAAGCACGACCGTCGTTTGGGCCGAGGCCCCATCCACAGAAAAACGCCACGCGCGGTTGCGAATCGCGCGTCCGTGCCGGACAACTCAGACGACCGTACCAGAAGTTGTTTTGTATCGCTTTGGCAACGAACTCCGTTTTTGACGCCTGCTAGAAAGTTGGCGAAGGCACCATGTTGAGAGCTTTTTCGATGCGCTCGCTTCCCACGCTTACCGTTGGGTTCATGCTACTTGCTCTCCCTGGTACCGCTTCGGCGCAACAGCTCAATTCGGCGCAACAGTTCAATTATTCGTTCTTTAACAACGGCAATCGGGAAGCCTGCCGGTGCACACCCGATGAGCCGCTTTGCACCTTGAAGTATTGCAGCTTGGGGCGAGTGGGCAATCAATGCCAGCGGTCTTGCAACAACACCAACGCGTTAGGACCGCCGACCAGTATCACGATATTCCCCTCCGATCCGTCAGGGAAAATACAACGGTTTGACGTCGTGCCGAAGGGGGAATAGCCCCGGCGGCGGATCGAATGTGACATGGGGCTGGAATGCGGTCGCCGCGCAGATATTGTCGGAGTTCATTTCTGATCGTTGCCCTGCTCCTCGGTGGCTGTGGCCTCTACGTGCCACCAGTCGCCGAGGTTTGGGAGGGTGGAGGTAGCGCCGTATTCTTCGAAAGTAACGTCAAGAAGCACATCTATTGCGAATTGCAGCGCGCGATCTCGCTCACATCGATGAAGGGCAATAGCCCGGACAATGCCGTGACGAGAGAGGATTTCAACACCGGCCTTACCACCGACGCGCTGCCAGACGATTGGGGCGTTCAGGTCACGCTGTCATTTCAGGTCGACGAAGCCGGCTCCTTGAACCCCACCGCGTCCTTCATCACTTCGCCCACGTTTGTCGTCGGAGCCGGAGCCAGTCTTTCGTCTCAGGCCACGCGCGTCGACAAATATGAATTCTACTATGCGGTCAAACCACTGAAGCTACCGATTGATGGTGGCGGCAATACTGATTGTGACGCACCACACAATAGCTCGCTGCTGACGGGCGATCTCGGCATTCTTCCCTGGCTGAAGCAGGCTCTTGCCTTCCGCATTCACGATCTGTCGTCACCCGTCACTTCCAGCGCATTCAAGCAGGACGTGCTGTCCTACGAAACGAAATTTGTTATTACAACGAGCGGTAACGCCAACCCGCAGTGGAAGCTTGTGCGAACGACGACAAATCAAAGTGGGTCTTCGCTCCTCAGTGCAAATCGCACCCGCACTCACGATCTTCTTTTGACCTTTGGTCCTACTGGTGAGGGTCAGGGAGGCAAGAAGAAAAAGGGCCCACCAGCTCCGAGTGCGATGGCCACCAATTCGCATTTGGCCAGCGAGATTGGCTTGGCAGTAGCAAACGCAATCGCCGCCCGCGCTTTGACTGTCCCCTAGCCGGCTCGGCCAGTTGGAGAGGGTATCAGTCGAGCCATCTCGAAAGACGTCCTTGACCCCTCGTTGTCTCCAAGGAAGCCGCGGCTAGAACGCCAGAGAGACTTTCATGTTCGATTCTTCACTCGATTCGGCGAATTTCTGGTTCAATTTCTTTAACGCTACGCTCGTCCTTGGAGCATTTCTCGTCGCGATCGGAACGGCAGGCGCAATCAAGACCGCAGCGACCAAAGAGAGATACGCGGACGAACGTATCGCATCTAACGAGGCTGCGACCGAGCGCGCTAAAGCAGATTCCGTGATTGCCCAGAACGAGACTGCCAAGTCAAACGAGCGCATCGCTGAACTTGCCGTCCAGGCTGACGCGCTGCGCAAGGGGTCGGAGGAAGCTCGCCAGCGCGCCGCCCAGGCAGAACTAGAACTGGAGCGTCTCCGTCAGAGGATAAGCCAAAGACGTCTGGATGAGGATAAGTTTGCAAGACTGCTCGTGGGCAGACCAATGGCAGCGGTCGAACTGCGCTACCTGGCGGACAATGCGGAGGCTTTCTCGCTAGCCAGGCAGGTGTATGCCGCTCTAAAGAAGGCCAATTGGCCTGTATCCCAACCAACACCGACGACCGCTCCCAAAACTGGTTCAGTTAACGATCCCTTACACCCGCCAGTTTGGTTCAATGGTGTGACCGTTTTCGCAGCCACCATGCCGATGGAAGACAATCCTCCTTCCACTCATTTTGTCGATGCCGAGAAATCCAGCGCGTCCGGCACGCTTGTTCGAGCGCTCATGCATTCGGAGAGTGGAGGAGTCGTGTATGGCCTGCAGGACAATACTCTGCAGGCCGACAAAATAGTGCTGGTCGTGGGTGGGAAGCCGTAGCAACAAGCGCCTGATGTGGATTCGCAATGCAAGAAGACGCCGTTCTGCGTCGCCTCCAATCCAGTTACCTTCGATCATTTTAAATGATTTGACCCGTCTCGTGCACGAACGCGAGTGTCGACTCGCCTAAACAGAAGCAGGCCGTCTCGAACCTCATAGATCCAATCGCCCTCTGCTTCCGAATAGTAGGTTTGGAAGACATCGCGATGGCGAAATATCGCCGGATCCAATGGGTGAATGGCTTGAGGATTGTGATAGACCCGCAGACCGTCAAGAAGCCGCTCGGTGTATTTCGATTTTCGCGCCTTCACGACATGAGGCTGCGTTCCACCCGGATTGTAAGTTACCGCCTCAAACAGAATGTTTGGGTTTGGGTCTGCCGAGAGTGCCCGCACCTTCCCCCACCTAGCACACGAACTGAACACGACGGCGCTTAGCCATTTGAATTGTTCGTCCAGGAACACTCCGAGCTCAACGGTACTACCATTATCCTTTCGGACTGAATGGAGCTGACGGCCCTTCAACTCGCCTCCCTCGCGCAGGAACTTCTCCTCGTCGACATAATATCCAAACAGGACAGCCTCAACCGCCCGTTGACTTGCCAGAATGGCGTGCGGACTGTCGAACGCGCTGATAGCCAGAACAAACGGACGGTCCCTGACGTGTTCAAGAGTCGAATACGAATTGAGAAATCTTTTGTGCTTTCCGTCGATACTGTTGCGAATGCGCAAGATTGCGCGCCTGTTGAACTCATTCAGATCGCCAGGAATCGGTTCGGCGGATTTCATATATTCTGGCGTCGCGTCCTTTTCGTGAAGCGCGACAGTTGCTTCGACATTGAAGCCAGCGCCACTGACAACGAAATCCGGAGCGTGATAGGAAAAATCAACGGCGAGTCCGTATTGCTTGAGGACAGCGAACACGTAGAGCTCCCAGAAGCAAGGATCGAATGATCTCTGGAACTCCTGGACAAACTTGCCGTCACGGTCCTCGAAACCGCGTGCCCACTCGTTAAGTACGTCCCAGTTATATCCATTCTGCTGGGCGCAGACAGAACGGAAATTTGGGTGCTGAAGCTCTTGACTCACAACCGGTGTAAAAAGATCCATCTCCTGACCTGACTGGTGAAAAACCCGGCGCGTGCCACCAACTTCGCGCCTCGTCGCGCGGATCTGGGTTCAACCGGTCGCCTTGAAGATCATTGAGAATGCTTCCGTGCGATTGTCTCGAGATCGGCGGCCGCACTCGAGCTCCAACCATTCCGCTGTGCCCAACGCCGAATCTCGACAGGATCGAATGAATGCCCCTCTTCCCGAATCCGGGCCATGGTGCGCTCAGCGTTCTTTTTATCGGAGAGGTGAGAGAGCCCGGTGCCTAGATTGATAGCCTGGGTCAACTGTCGAAGTGCCTCCTCCACGGGACCCGGGAGGTTATTAACCGGGGACGGCGGATTGCTTGAGCCAACGGTATGGGCCCCCCACGTCGTCTGCCATTCCGGCCCTTCCGTATCGTTCCATGGAAGGTAGACGATCGCGTCGGCACCCAGCGAGTCGTCGAGCTTATTCATGTCCTTGATAGAAATGTGCGCGCCGACAAGCAGCCCCCGCACGGAGCTTGGTCGGAACGGCTGGGCGCTCTCCAGATTCATCGTGACGCCCTGCGCAATCAACACCGACTGTCCCTTCAACAGCGGCTTGACAATCTTCGGCCCGAGAAGCTCTGCCACTACCGTTCGATCCCACCCTCCCTTCTGAGGTACCACCAGCGTCACACTGGCTATGCCCTTCGTCTTGCAAACCTCCAGGATAGTCTTGAAAGCAAGACGAACCTGGTCCGGCGACCGTTCGACCACGTATCTTGTGACGGTTGTCATGCGCTGCCCCTCTTCTTCGTCCCATGGACTGTAGCGCGCACGTCCCGCAGTCGCGCAACGCTGTCTTCGCTTCACTACGCCGATACGTGTGGCCGGTTACGCACGCTGACGGATACGAAGCAGCTGATGGATGTTGATCTCAGATTCGTGCTCCAGTTCAACGGCAACGGCAAACCGCTGATGCGTGATTTCTTCACCGGCCCATCGTCGTTCCGCAAACACAGCGAGGTGGTAAACGTCGCCGTAGCGGTCGACATTTTGGTGCATTGTCAGCGTCGATCTCTGCAGCGTGCTCGTACCCCGAATATCACGAGATGGATCGAGCGGGCATTTCGCGGACCCGGGCAATTTCTCGAACGGAGGTTCTTCCTTGGTCCGGTGCCTGAAATGTTCAAAGATTGCGTCAGGCTGCATACCGCGGATGAGGTGATAGTTGAGGCGCAGACCAAGATATTCGAGTCGCGTGTGCCGCACCGGCGGATCAAACGCCAGGCTCACCCGGATATGCCGCTTGCCCTTGGTTGACTGAAATTCCTTCGGCAATGGCACACGGTAGAGCGCGAACTGGTCGGTAGCCAGCTCTTGCCGGTCGGCAATGAAGATGACACGACGCTCCTCGGAATCCAGCGCACGCGCGACGTCGGGAACGCCATATCCCAAACAGGCGCGTTGACCGTCCGGGCCGAACCGATGCAGACATTGCAGGGCCTCTACGGGGGCGCTGGCGGAAAGCGCAAGCAAAGCGCGGACCATGTTGGCGGATGCAGTTGGCATAGCGCGGAGCAGCAGACCAGCCTTGTAAGCGATACGCGGCGCCGCCATCGACGTGCCGGTCGAGGACGTTAGCAAGCCTCCGAGATAGTCTGGACGCAACGTCAGCATTCCCGCGCTGGCGTATTGATCGCCCGACACAATTCGCTGGGTCATGCCGTCAAAGAGTACAGTGCCACCGAAATCGACGAGGTCTGGCTTGATCGCGTCGTTGGCTCCAGGCCCCGAACGGGTGACAGGGGTCGGCAGATTTGGCGATGTGACAGCCCTCAGTTCTGCGCCACCCGAACCGTCGGTGGGCAGGCCATTGGCGTGCGCAAGACTGCCAATTGTGAGCACGATCGCAGCTGTTGCGGGATCGACGATCCGATTTTCGGCGGTTACAAGATAATCCGGGTAGGCTTGGGTGATCTTCTCGGCTTCCTGTCCCCAGGGAGCGCGCTGGCCTCCGCTGGAGTTTCCAGCAGAGACAATGATGACAATGTCGAGCTCTCGGGCCAGAGCATCGAGCGTCGCGGCCCAAGGTGAAACGCGACCGCCGTCGTAGGGGATGCGGTGCGCGTCTCCGAGCGCGATATTGACGATCCGACACCCGCGCTCATGAAGCAGCCGGATGGCCTGGTCCATTTGGTTTGGAACAGTCTCTGTGTCGTCGAAACGCCCTTCGGCATTCACAACCTTTACCGAGATGATCCGCACGGGGCTCTCAAAGACCCCGCGAGCAACGCATTCCCGGATATCGCCGAAGGCGGCGATGCCGGCGACCTTCGTCCCGTGGCCCCAAATGTCGGCGGAGCCAAGTGTCGCGGGCACCCCAACCGAGTGGGCCAGAGATGGTGCGAGGAGCGGATGGTCCGTACTTCCACTGTCGACGATCCCGATCAGCGGAGCCTCCGCCGGAGGTGGCGGCGCCGCCACATCCGCTACTGTCACGATGGGCGGATCGCGCTCGCCCAAATCGGGGATCGGCGGAAGATCGATACGCGCGATCACAGGCAATTCGATCAGGCCACGCAAGATCGATCCGCGCATTCGCGCGCGCAGAACGATCAGTCCCGCTGAGCCAATGTAGCGGGAGAGAACTTCGCCACCTTCCTTCTCGACATGCTCGACAATCTTTTCGACACGGATCTGACGATCAAGCTGGGTCGGCGCGTCCCAAAGCTCAACATCAATGGTGAAATTTGTTCGCGCGTCGAAGTCCGAAGTTGATGATTTGCCGTCCGCGCGAAACCGGGCACCTATACGATCGGAAGCCGAGAGACTGCGGACCTCGTCGATCGCCGCGAAAAGCTGATTGTATGCAGGGTTCTTGGCATCGCCTTGAACGCCTTTTTGATACTCATCCAATCGCTCGCGGAATGCCTTCAGTTCGGTATCATCACTGAACAGCACGAGGATTCCACCGGGCTCCTGGGCAAGCACTTTGAACCCAGCGGTTCGCCACGTCTCCTCCTGGATGGGCGCGCTTAAGTGCACTTTCAGGATCAGCTCGGGATCAATTCCTTCAATCTTCGAAAGCGCCATTTGCTCTGCGGCGGCAGTATCAATTTGCGCGGTAATGGTTGCAGCATGGCCGCTCGCACTGCCTCGTACGGGCGGAGCTACCGGCGCGGGCACTCTGCGCCGGTCAAGCGTCTTGTCCAACCGCTCAAGCGGCAGATGTGGGAGCTTGGCCATTTGAGTGCAAACTACAGGCCGCGGCGCGAAGTCAGCCCTTTGCGGCGCGTTTCTTGCCGGAGCGCAGAGGCGAATTCGGTCTCGCTGACGGATTTGCGCTTCTTCAAGACCGCCTTCTTGATGGAGTCGATGCAAATGCGCTCAATTTCCGCGTAGGACATGCCGGCCAGTTTGTTGACAGGCGTATCGAGATCGAAATGAGCAGGGAAATTGGCAAATTGACGAGCCAACAAGAGTGCAATCTCACGTTCGGTGGGAGGATCAAATGACAAAATATCGTCGAAGCGCCGCCAAAGGGCATCGTCCAAGGATTGCGGCAGGTTGGTCGCTGCAATGACAAGGCCCGGCCCCTTAAATCGCTCGATCATGAGGAGCAAGCTATTGACGACGCGGCGCAGCTCATTGTGTTCTGCAGTATCCGTTCGCGTGCGCGCCAAGGCATCGAACTCGTCGAGGAACAGGATGCAAGGCCTGCGAACGGCAAACTCAAACAGGCGGCGCAGATTGCTCGCGGTCTCCCCGAGAAGCGATGAGATGATGACGTCGATGCGCGCACTGTAGAGCGGCAACGACAGTTCACGCGCGAGAACCTCCGCGCAGAGCGTCTTTCCACAGCCAGGAGGCCCAGAGAACAGCAATCGGGTTGAGATTGGCAGCCGGTGACGCCGGAGCTCCTCGCCTCGCCGACGCTCCTCGATCAGTCCTTCGAGCAGAGATCGTGTGTCGGAATTCAAGACGATATCATTGAGGCCACGAGAAACCGGAATCTCGTCGACGAGGTCTGCAGCGGCATCGATCTGGCTTGCGAGCGTGGTCAACCCGGGCTGCGGGCTCGCCTGGTAGTCAGGACGGACGTTAGCGTCCAGAATTTTTCTGAGCTGCTCGGCAAACGGTTTCTTGCCCTGGTTGGCAGCCTCATCGATGATGCGCAAGGCGGCCGCGCGAAAGTCTTGGTTTCTCCCAAAACTTGCGACAAGTTTTTTGATGTGATCGGCCTTGGCCATCAGTCTCTAACCCTGCCCCGATTCGCTGCCCGCGCCGATTGTATCCCGTCCTTGGGACGACAGGGAGCTCAAAATCCCCACTTCCAGCCTACTCTCTGGCTACTATTTCTCTTGTCTTATTAATCGCTTACGCCTGTTGCGCCACCTCACCGGCGGCAGGCTGCGGATCGTGCGGTATCCTTGAAGACGAACCCGGCCCTGCCGTGGCCCGTCTTTCACGGGGCGGTCCTGCATTTCAATTTGGCTCTCAGCCGATCAAGTCCAAGCGCAGCATGATTGACGCGCGTCTGCGACGTACGCCGTAGAGCCAAATGAACTGCCCCACTCCTAAGCAAACAATTGTCTATCGATGCTGTGGAGGTCCTTGGGATCAAAATACTTTTGGGCCCACGTGTCGTCTGTCCCCAAGAACCACCCGGCCGAGACTGCAGCCTGAAGTTTTAGCGCGCTCGGCGCCTTGGTTCTGGCACCTTTCTTTCCAGTCGCCGTGCGGTCGAGGAAATCAAAATGATCCACCAGCGTCAGCGCTTCGATAGCAAAGACGGTCGCCACATCCTCATCGTGGATCGCCAGCAAATTATCTCCGTTATCTTCCTCACCACCGGTAGCGAGGTTGGACGAGCCACAATACACGACCGGGTCCGGCCCGTTGAAACCGCAAACGACAAATTTGTGATGCACCTGATGCTTTACACCTGAGATGTTCGGCACCTGATTGAACGGCGGCGGCAATTGTGTTCGCACAGGCTTGCCCGTTACGAGCACGCCGGTTTTCTTGCCTAGGGGGAATAGCGCGATGCCTGCCGGGCTATCGGATATCCCGTAACTGAAGATGTTTTGCTGTTTGTGCAAGTTGTTCAGCACGTCGTAAACCGGGCTATTACCTTTGTCGATTTGCATGACCGCAAACAGAACGCTTCCGACCGCTTTTGCCTTCTTCCCTTCCTGGCCTATGCGCTTGACGATTTCGTTCAGGTTGGACAGGGCAATGGCCTCATCATGAGGGGCAAATGTGATCGACGTTTTCGGCGTTTTCGGCGAGGAAAATGAGTACGACCTCGTCGACCAGTCGGACGCGACAAACGCCGCCTTCTTGACATCTCCATCCCAGGCTGCGTCGAACACGCCCGCGTATGTCGCTGCGACTTTCTGGTCGTTGAACAGCAAGACGTGGTTTGAATTGACGTAAAGCCCCGTCACGGAGAAATTTGTCGATCCGGTAAGAACCTTCTTGGCTGCACCGCTGGTTTTCGCACGGACGATGAAGACCTTGTCATGAGCGTAGCGCTTGAAATGGCCGCGCTTCAGGAGCTCCGTCTTCCCAGACGCTTCAAGGAAGAGTTTCTCGAATTTGTCCTCTGCCTTCGGCTTGGCCTTGCTGTGATGGAGGCCGGCGTTGTCGAGTATGATCCGCACTCGCTTCTGCTTGCCGAGCTTGAGCAAGATATCGATGAGGTCTGGCTCATTGAGATCATACGCAAACATATCAAGACGGAGCGACCTATCCTTCAATACCTGGTTTAACAGGTCGAAGATCTTCTCGCGTGCTGTGAAGCCGAGCCATTCGTACTGGTCCTTGAACGTGAAATGGCTCCCCTCGGCGTTAACGCCGGCTTCCTTTGAAGTGTCGAACACGAGATCTTTGCCGTTTGGCTGGATTCTGGCCTTGAGGCCGAAATGCCTGACGAACGCCTGCGATTGGGTGTAGCCCCGGGTGAAGCCCAACTCCAAACCGCTCTTTTCGAAACCATTCACCTCAACGGTCACGGCAGCGCTGAGATCGGGCTCGAGCGGCAGCAAGGAGCGATTGTCGTCGAAATAGCGCGGCGTCACAGTATACGTATAAGGACCAAGAAAGGGCTTGGTACCCTGGTGCACAAGACCGGGAACGTGAACCCAGCGGAATTTATGGATCGGCGCGTTGATGGTCGAATTCGCGGGCTCTTTGGGATCCTGTGCGTGGTCGCCCGGAGTTTCGAAACGGAGATTATTTTGTAGGTAATACGGCTGACGGCCCTTGGGTTGAATCTGGATCGTGAAGCCCGCAAGATTCTTTGCGTTTTTCTTATTGTCGAGGTTGAACGCCAGCAACGTTTTGGCGTCCCCACGGTAACCCTTCAGCGAGAATGCGCCGACCTTCTTCGTGACACTGCTCATGGTGCTGCCCACCTAATGACTTTGTTGGCGATCAACTTCGGAGGAAAAGCAATTGCTGAAATTCGTTCAAGGAACTTGATACTACCTTGACGTGCGCCAGTGTGACTGAATTCCTTCCGACGTTCCACCGTAATCCACAGGCCACTGTTGTCCGCCCGCAGGCCGGTGGCCTGCCGGTCCCTCGGCATATTTGACAATCTTGTGACGCCCCCTTTCCCAGACACTGGGCTGTGAGCGCGGGGTATCCGGCATCTGCGGATTTGCGCTGTGAGACTGTGTCCTCGGCTCCGTCGATCGCAAGTTTCTCTACGCCATTCTACGACAGCGATAACTGGCTTGTTGCCCAGCTCCCAATGATGCCTTTTGTATTCGTCCCCGACGTTCAGTGCGATCGCACTGGAGATCTTGGGGGACGCGATGGCTGGGACCGGACAATTCGATAACTCCGCCTCGCGCGGTGCAAGGATGCTGCGGACCGCGCTTGGCCCAGCCATCGCGACGTTCCTGCAGGATACCTCCGTCGTCGAGGTTATGCTCAATCCTGACGGCCGGCTGTGGATCGACCGGCTCAAGGGCGGACTTGAAGACACCGGCGAGCGGCTGTCGCCGGCCGATGGCGAGCGCATCGTCCGCCTCGTCGCCCACCATGTCGGCGCCGAGGTGCATCCCGCCTCCCCGCGCGTCTCGGCCGAACTGCCGGAGACCGGTGAGCGCTTCGAGGGATTGATCCCGCCGGTCGTCACTGCCGCGACCTTCGCCATCAGAAAGCCGGCGGTCGCGATCTTCACGCTCGACGACTACGTCGCCTCCGGAATCATGCAGCCGGCCCAGGCCGTGCTGCTTCGCGAGGCGGTCGGATCTCGGCAAAATGTTCTGGTCGCCGGCGGCACCTCGACCGGCAAGACCACGCTCGTCAACGCGCTGCTTGCCGAGGTCGCCAAGACGTCGGACCGCGTGGTTCTGATCGAGGACACCCGCGAGCTGCAATGCGCAGCCCCCAACCTCGTCGCACTACGCACCAAGGACGGGATCGCTTCGCTCTCCGATCTCGTTCGCTCGTCGCTACGACTACGCCCGGACCGCATACCGGTCGGCGAAGTGCGCGGTGCCGAGGCACTCGAACTTCTCAAAGCCTGGGGCACCGGTCATCCTGGCGGGATCGGCACCATCCACGCCGGCAGCGCGATCGGTGCGCTGCGGCGGCTGGAGCAACTGATCCAGGAAGCCGTCATCACGGTGCCGCGGGCGCTGATCGCCGAGACGGTCAACGTCATCGTCGTGCTTGCCAGGCGCGGCAGCGAGCGGCGCGTGGCCGAACTCGCGACCGTCGAGGCCCTGGCCGCGACCGGCGATTACGTCCTCGTCTCCCATCATCCCGAACATCTGAGGTGACTGACATGACCAGACTTCGGCGTCTGCCAAGACTCCTATCTTCGACCAGCCTGGCGAGCCTGGTGCTTGCCGCGAGCACGCCCCTCGCCTTTGCCGCGGGCTCCAACATGCCGTGGGAGCAACCGCTGCAACAGATCCTCGAATCCATCGAGGGGCCTGTCTCCAAGATCATCGCCGTGATCATTATCATCACTACGGGCCTGACGCTGGCGTTCGGCGACACCTCGGGCGGTTTTCGCCGGCTGATCCAGATCGTGTTCGGGCTGTCGATCGCCTTTGCGGCGAGCTCCTTCTTCCTGAGCTTCTTCTCGTTCGGCGGCGGAGCGGTGATCGGATGACCGCGCTCAACGAACCCGTCGCCGGCTTCTTCGCACCCGTGCATCGCTCGCTGTCCGAGCCAATTTTGCTGGCTGGCGCGCCGCGCACGGTTGCGATCGCCAACGGCACGCTGGCGGCCGCGATCGGGCTTGGTTTGCGGCTCTGGATCCCCGGCATCCTGCTTTGGGCGCTTGGCCATGCGGCCGCGGTGTGGGCCGCCAAGCGCGATGCGCAGTTCGTCGACGTGGTGCGCCGTCATCTGCGCTATCCGGCGTATTTCGGGGTGTGAGGCCATGATGAACCTCGCCGAATATCGCAACCGCCCCTCG
Organism: Pseudomonadota bacterium; assembly: GCA_023435725.1. Lineage (GTDB taxonomy): Bacteria > Pseudomonadota > Alphaproteobacteria > Rhizobiales > Xanthobacteraceae > Bradyrhizobium. Next base: position 25,364 of record JAEYRD010000080.1, read on the forward strand.
CTGCTGGCCGACTACCTGCCTTGGGCCGCGCTGGTCGCGCCGGGCGCAGTCCTCAACAAGGACGGCAGCTTCCAGCGCACCGCGAAGTTTCGTGGCCCCGATCTCGACAGCGCCACGGCGGCTGAACTGGTCGGCACCACGGCGCGGCTCAACAACGCGCTGCGCCGGCTCGGCTCCGGCTGGGCGATCTTTGTCGAGGCGCAGCGCAACGCTGCCAATACCTATCCGGCGAGCGATTTCCCTGATCCGGTGTCGCGGCTGGTCGATCTCGAACGCAAGGCGCAGTTCGAGCAGGACGCCGCGCATTTCGAGAGCGCATATTTCCTCACCCTATGCTGGTTGCCGCCGGCGGAGGACGCCGCCCGCACTGAGGCTTGGCTTTATGAGGGCCGCGCGCAGAACGGCGTCGATGCCCGCGAGATCCTGCGCACGTTCATCGATCGCACCAACCGCGTGCTGCAACTGATCGAGGGATTTGTGCCGGAAGCAGCCTGGCTCTCAGACGGTGAGACGCTGACCTACCTGCATTCCTGCATCTCGAGCAGGCGCCAGCGGGTGCGCGTCCCGGAAGTGCCGATGCACCTCGATGCGCTTCTCGCCGATCAGCCGCTGATCGGCGGTCTCGAGCCGCGATTGGGCGGGCAGCATCTGCGCACGCTGAGCATCATCGGATTCCCGAGCGCGACGTTCCCCGGCGTGCTGGATGAACTGAACCAGCTTGCGTTTCCTTATCGATGGTCGACGCGGGCGATCATGCTCGACAAGCTGGAGGCCACCAAACTTCTCACCAGGATCCGCCGGCAGTGGTTTGCCAAGCGCAAATCCATCGGCGCGATCCTGAAAGAAGTGATGACCAACGAAGCCTCGACGTTGCTCGACACCGATGCGGCGAACAAGGCCGCCGATGCCGACGCGGCGCTGCAGGAACTCGGCAGCGACATGATCGGCGAGGCTTACGTCACCGCGACGCTGACCGTCTGGGACAAGGATGCCCGCACCGCCGATGAAAAGCTGCGCCTGGTCGAGAAGGTCATCCAGGGCCGGGACTTCACCTGCATCACCGAGACCGTGAACGCGATCGAAGCCTGGCTCGGCTCGCTCCCCGGCCAGACCTACGCCAATGTCCGGCAGCCGCCGGTCTCGACCCTCAATCTCGCTCACATGATCCCGCTCTCTGCCGTGTGGGCGGGAGAGGTGTGGGACTCGCATCTCCGTGCGCCCTCTCTGTTCGTTGCCAGGACCGAAGGCGCGACCCCGTTCCGCTTTTCTCTGCATGTCGGCGATGTCGGTCATACCCTGATCGTCGGACCGACCGGTGCCGGCAAGTCGGTCCTCTTGGCGCTGATGGCGCTGCAATTCCGCCGCTATGCGGGTGCGCAGATCTTCGCCTTCGACTTCGGCGGCAGCATCCGCGCCTCCGCCATCGCCATGGGCGGCGACTGGCATGATCTCGGCGGCGCCCTGTCCGACGGCAGCGCCCATGCCGTTGCCTTGCAGCCGCTCGCCCTGATCGATGACGCCGCCGAGCGCGCCTGGGCCGCCGAGTGGGTTGGCACGATCCTGTCGCGCGAAGGCATCATCATGACGCCGGACGCCAAGGAGCACCTGTGGACGGCGTTGACGTCGCTGGCCTCGGCGCCATCAGGCGAGCGCACGCTGACCGGGCTCGCCGTGCTGCTGCAATCAAGCGTCCTGAAGCAGGCGCTGCGGCCCTATTGCCTCGGCGGCCCCTTCGGCCGGCTGCTCGATGCCGAGGCCGAGCGGCTGGGCGAGGCCGATGTCCAGACGTTCGAGACCGAGGGGCTGATCGGGGCCGCGGCAGCTCCTGCTGTCCTTTCTTATCTCTTCCATCGGATCGAGGGGCGGCTCACCGGCGCACCGACGCTGATCATTGTCGACGAAGGCTGGCTCGCGCTCGACGACACCGGCTTTGCCGACCAGCTCCGGGAATGGCTGAAAACACTCCGGAAGAAGAATGCCTCGGTCGTGTTCGCCACCCAGTCGCTGTCCGACATTGCCGGCAGCCCGATCGCAACGGCGCTGATCGAGAGCTGCCAGACGCGGCTGTTCCTTCCGAACGAGCGCACGATCGAGCCGCAGATCACCAACGTCTACCGCCAATTCGGGTTGAACGACCGGCAGATCGAGATCGTCAGCCGCGCGACGCCGAAGCGGGATTACTACTGCCAGTCCCGACGCGGCAATCGCCTGTTCGAGCTTGGTCTTGGACCTGTGGCGCTCGCCTTCACCGCCGCCTCCTCGAAATCCGACCAGGCCGCCATCACCGAGCTTGTCGCCGCGCATGGCCAGGGCGGCTTCGCGGCCGCCTGGCTGCGCCGCAAGGACGCGGCCTGGGCAGCGGACCTCCTCCCCACCCTCATCCCGGAGACTTCCAGATGACCCGCTTGCCGATGACGCGCTTGATGACACGCATCCGCTCAGCCTCAGCCATCGCGCTTGCCGGTGTTCTGCTCGTGGCAACGCCCGCAAGGGCGCAGGTCGTGGTCTACGACCCGACCAACTATGCGCAGAACCTGCAGACGGCCGCCAACACGCTGCGCCAGATCGACAACCAGCTGACGTCCTTGCAGAACCAGACCCAGATGCTGCTGAACCAGGCGCGGCACCTGACCAGCCTGCCGACCACGCTGCTCAACGATATCGACCGCACCTTCACCCAGACGCTCAACCTGCTGCGGCTGGCCGACAAGATCGTCTACGATGTGCAGGCGATCGACCAGGCATTCCAGAAGTACCAGAACTTCAACGCCACCCAGAGCAACCAGCAACTGATCAGTGGCGCGCAGGATCGCTGGCAGACCTCGCTGTCGGCGTTCCAGCATTCGATGAGTGTGGGCGCCACCGCGGTCAACAACCTGCCCGCGACGCAGGCCCACACCGACACGCTGGTCAGCGCCAGCCAAACCGCGGTCGGCTCGCTACAGGCGAGCCAGGCCGGCAATCAACTGCTGGCGGTGCAGGCGCGGCAACTCTCCGACCTCACCGCGCTGATTGCCGCCCACAGCCGCGCGCAGGCGCTTGAGATGGCGCGACAAGGCGCGGCCGAAGACCAGGGCCGCGAACAGATGCGGCGCTTCCTGAGCAACGGCCAGGGCTATCAGCCACAGACCGTCTCGATGTTCCACTGAGGCGAACGCGATGACCGGCTCCAACCTGTTCGTGCCCCTGCTTCTCGTCGCGCTTGCCGGCTGCACGATGCCGCTGCGCTGCGGATCTGAGACGCCAGCCGTGTCCTCCAGTGCAGACGCGACGCTCGACGGCCGGCTCGTGCGCTGCAGCGCGCTCGGCGGCAAGGCACATGACGATCCCGACTGCGAGAGCGCGTTTGCGGAAGCGCGCCGCCGCATCCTTCCTCCAACGCCCGAGAAGTAAGACATGACCAACACCGGCGTCATCGACCAATTCCTCGATGTGTTCACCCGCTACATCGATTCTGGCTTCGGGCTGATCGGCACCGACGTGCGCTGGCTGTCGACCACTCTCATCGCAATCGACATCACGCTGGCCGGCCTGTTCTGGGCCTGGTCGGCGGACGAAGACGTCATCGCGCGTCTGGTCAGAAAGACGCTCTATATCGGCTTCTTCGCCTTCATCATCGGCAACTTCAATTCGCTTTGTCGTGTGGTGTTCGAGTCCTTCTCCGGACTTGGCCTGAAGGCGGCCGGTTCCGCATTGTCATCGAGTGACTTTCTGCGGCCGGGGAAACTGGCGCAGGTCGGTGTCGACGCCGGCAAGCCGATCCTCGACGCGGCGTCGAGTCTGATGGGCTACGTCTCGTTCTTCCAGAACTTCGTCCAGATCACGGTCTTGATGGTGTCCTGGGCCGTGGTGGTGCTGTCATTCTTCATCCTGGCGGTACAGCTGTTCGTCACGCTGATCGAGTTCAAGCTCACCACCTTGGCCGGGTTCGTTTTGATCCCGTTTGCCTTCTTCAACAAGACATCGTTCCTCGCCGAAAAAGTCCTGGGCAACATCGTCGCCTCCGGCGTCAAGATCCTGGTGCTGGCCGTGATCGTCGGCATCGGCACCACGCTGTTCAGCCAGTTCACGCAAGGGTTCGCCGGTAACCAGCCGACGCTGGAAGACGCGCTCGCGATCATGCTCGGCGCACTGTCGCTGTTCGGGCTTGGCATCTTCGGCCCCTCGATCGCAACTGGTCTTGTCTCCGGCGCGCCGCAGCTTGGCGC
>JAEYRD010000100.1 GCA_023435725.1 Pseudomonadota bacterium
AGTCTGGATTGCTTCGCTGCGCTCGCAATGACGGCGTGTGAGGCAGCCGCCTCGTTCTACACGTGCCCCTGGATACCGGGGCATAACGGCCTTCTTGGGCGAATGGCCCGACGAAAAACCCAACTAAGCCAACTAAAGATGCCGAATTCCAGCGCTTGATTGTGATCGGCTTCGGCCTAAATCCCGTGTAAGCTGCCGCGGCGCACAAACCGGAATCGAAAAACCAGATGGCCAACGCCTTCTTCTCCGACCTGCTCGCCACCATCTCCGAGCGCGGCCGCACGCTGCTTCGCCGCGGGGATTCCGCCAATACCAAGCACGACGCGAACGGGCTGATCGAGCTCTGCGATGCGCTGCTGTCCGGCCGTGGCGAAGCTTCGGGCACTGCCATGGCGCGTGAAGTGCTCGACACCTACCAGGAGTTGGATGCGGCAGGACGCCGCGCCTTCTTCGAAGGACTGGTGCGTGATTTCGGCCCGGACCGGGAACGCTTGGCCGAGGCGATCGAGAAATGGCGCGCCAAACCGACCGACGAGGACGCAAGTTCTCTGCACTTCGCCTCGGAGCCGCGGCGGCAGGAACTGATCCGGCGTCTCAACCGCGCGCCCGGCGGCACCGGCGATCTCGTCAGCATGCGCGCCGACCTGCTCGGCATGATGAACGGGCACACCGACCTCGCCGCGCTCGACCGCGACGTGTCGCATCTTCTCTCTTCGTGGTTCAACAGGGGGTTTCTCGTGCTGCGCAGGATCGACTGGTCGACCCCGGCCAACATCCTCGAAAAGATCATCCGCTACGAGGCCGTGCACGAGATCAGCGACTGGGACGATCTGCGCCGCCGCATCGATCCGGTCGACCGGCGCTGCTACGCCTTCTTCCATCCCGCGATGGTGGACGAACCCCTGATCTTCGTCGAGGTGGCACTGACCGAGACGATTCCCGGCGCGATCGCACCGCTGCTCGCGGTGGATCGCCAGTATCTGCCGATCGAGCGCGCGCGTACCGCCGTGTTCTATTCGATCTCCAACACCCAACGCGGCCTTGGCGGCATCTCCTTCGGCAGCTTCCTGATCAAGCAGGTGGTGGAAGAGCTGCGCCGCGAAACGCCGAAGCTCGACACTTTCGTGACGCTGTCGCCGGTGCCGGGCTTCATGCAATGGGTGAAGCAGGACAAGGAGTTGCCGCTCTCGGACGAGGACCGCGAGGTGCTGAAGCGCCTCGACGAGCCGAAATGGTTCGAGAATGCGGAAGCGACCGCACAGCTGCGCAGTGTGATCGAGCCGCTCGCAGCGCACTATTTCCTGAAGGCCCGCACGCCGAAGGGCCGGTTGATCGATTCCGTCGCCCGCTTCCATCTCGGCAACGGCGCGAGGCTCGAACGCATCAACTGGCTCGGCGACCTCTCGCCGAAGGGCGTGCGAGAGTCCGCCGGCGTCATGGTCAACTACCTCTACCGCCTCGACGACATCGAGAAGAACCACGAGGCCTATGCCAATGACGACCAGGTCGTGGCGTCGAGCGCGGTGAAGAAGCTGTTGAAGGGCGAAGGGCGACGGCTGCTGGATATGCGGCTGTCGTAAGGGGCCGGCTCGCGCTACATCGTCATTGCGAGCGTAGCGAAGCAATCCAGGCTGCCGCGGCGGAAAGATTCTGGATTGCTTCGCTGCGCTCGCAATGACGGAGAAATGCCGCGATACCTCACGCGACCCCTGGCCTACTGTCCGCCACGGACCAGGGGCGCCCGTAGACGGCACCTCTCTCCACCGTCATTGCGAGGAGCCCTTGCGACGAAGCAATCCAGACTGCCCCGGTTGAAAGACTCTGGATTGCTTCGCTGCGCTCGCAATGACGGAGAGGGTAGCGACACCTCGCGTAAACCCAGCCACCGTCAGCTACGAGCCAAGAGCCACCGACGTCCCTCCACCGTCATTGCAACGACGGAGTGGGATGCCCCAGCGGGGCTACTCCGCCAGCGCCTTCATTTCCTTGTAGAGATCCGACTTGCCTTCGAAGCCGATGCCCGGCAGATCCGGCATGGTGATGTGGCCGTTCTCGACGCGGACGCCGTCGGGGAAGCCGCCATAGGGCTGGAACAGGTCGGGGTAGCTCTCGTTGCCGCCGAGGCCGAGGCCCGCTGCGATGTTGAGCGACATCTGGTGGCCGCCATGCGGGATGCAGCGGCTTGGCGACCAGCCGCAGGTCTTCAACACCTCGAGCGTGCGCTGGTATTCGCACAGGCCGTAGGACAGCGCGCAGTCGAATTGCAGCCAGTCGCGGTCGGGGCGCATGCCGCCGTAGCGGAGGAGATTGCGGGCATCCTGGTGGCTGAACAGGTTTTCGCCCGTCGCCATCGGGCCCGGATAGAATTCAGCAAGCGCGGCCTGCAGCGCATAGTCGAGGGGATCGCCGACCTCCTCGTACCAGAACAAGGGATAGTCCCGCAGCATCTTGGCATAGGCGATCCCGGTCTCCAGATCGAAGCGTCCGTTGGCATCGACCGCGAGCTGCGCATCGTTGCCGATCTCCTTCAGCACCGCCTCGATGCGCGTGCGATCATCCTCGATCGGCGCGCCGCCGATCTTCATCTTCACGACGTTGTAGCCGCGGTCGAGATAGCCGCGCATCTCGCAGCGCAGCATCGAGAGATCCTTGCCGGGATAATAGTAGCCGCCGGCGGCATAGACGAAGACGCGCGGATTGGCGGTCACGCCGTGGCGCTCGGCGAGCAGGCGAAACAGCGGCTTGCCCGCGATCTTGGCCACCGCATCCCACACCGCCATGTCGATGGTGCCGACCGCAACCGAGCGCTCACCATGGCCGCCGGGTTTCTCGTTGGTCATCATCGCGCCCCAGACCTTGTCGGGGTCGAGATTGTCGCCGGCGGCGTTCAGAAGCAACTTCGGGTCGGCCTCCAGAATGCGCGAGGCGAAACGTTCGCGGATCAGGCCACCCTGCCCATAGCGGCCGTTGGAGTTGAAGCCGTAGCCGACGACGCGCTTGCCGTCGCGCACAACGTCAGTGACGACGGCAACGAGGCTCGTCGTCATCTTGGTGAAGTCGATATAGGCGTTGCGGATCGGCGATGAGATCGGCTTGGTGATCTCGCGAACGTCGACGATGCGGACGGACATGGGTGTGGCTCTCAGTGGTCGAAAGGGACTTCCGTCATTGCGAGCGAAGCGAAGCAATCCAGAGTGTCACCGTGGAACTAGTCTGGATTGCTTCGTCGCATCAGCGCAAAATTGCTTCGCAATTTTTCGCGGGCTCCTCGCAATGACGAGGAGAGGTCGCGGGCTCCTCGTAATGACGAGTGGAGGGAGCGTGCACGCCGCGCTCTATTTCTTATCCCTGAAATACGGCTCGACCGGCCCATGCACCTTGATGGTCAGCGGATTGCCGTAGCGGTCCTTGGCGTTGCCCGCGGTGACGCGGACCCAGCCTTCGCTGATGCAGTATTCCTCGACATTGGTCTTCTCGATGCCCTTGAAGCGGATGCCGACGTCGCGCGCCAGGATGTCCGCGTTGTAATAGGGGCTGTTGGGATCGACCGACAGGCGGTCTGGAAATTCGTCGCTCATGATTGTCTCGCTCATAACAGGGTCTCGATTTGCCGGCGCAGTCCTTCGGGCCGGGCGGTCGGCGCGTAGCGCGCGACCACCTTGCCGGCACGGTCCACCAGAAATTTGGTGAAATTCCATTTAATGGAGGCGCCAAGCAGGCCGGATCGCTGGTGTTTCAGGTACTCATAGAGGGGGTGCGCATGGACGCCGTTGACGTCGATCTTCTCGAACAGGGGAAAGGTGACGTCGTAGTTGGTCGAGCAGAACGCCTGGATCTCGCTCGCCTGCCCCGGCTCCTGCGCACCGAACTGGTTGCAGGGAAAGCCGAGCACAGAGAAGCCGCGCGGACTGAGGTCGCGATGCAGATCCTCGAGCCCGCGATATTGCGGCGTGAAGCCGCATTTGCTCGCGGTGTTGACGATCAGCAGCACCTGTCCCTCGAAGCGGCGCATCTGCACCTCCTCGCCGGCAAGCGAGTTGGCCCTGAAGTCGTAGATGACAGACATCGCTAACCCACGGGATCGATCGGCGACGGCGGCACGCCGCCCGCCTCGATCGCTTCGCCCGCGAGCAGGCAGAGATCCTCGCGATAGCGGCCCGAGACGATGTGCACGCCGACCGGCGCCTTGCCGACGAGACCGGTCGAGACCACGAGGCCCGGCAGGCCCATGAACGGAATCGCGATCTGCGGCAGCTGCGCTTCCCAGACGCGCTTGAAGGACTCGTCGTCCTTGCAGTCGAGATGATCCGGGAACGGCAGTTCGCCGGAGACCGGCGTCAGCAGCACGGCATATTTTTCGAAGAACAGCATCCAGTCGCGGGTCAGCGTGGCGCGACGCGTGAGCGCCTTGGCATAGTCGGCTTGGTCCATTGGCGTGACCCTGGCGCGGTTGCCACGCAGGCAGGCCAGCGCGCCGGGATCGCCCTCACGCTCGGCCATATCGAGCTGCGCCTCAAAAGCGTCGCCGAGCCAGAGCTTGATCTGCCACTCGACCGCTTCGCGCATCGGCGGCATGTTCTCGATCACATCGACGGTCCACCCCGCGCGCTCCAGCCGCTTGCCGGCATCGCTCACCGCGGCCTTCACCTCCGGCGTGGTCGCAAGGCCGTCCGGGTTGAGGCAGAGCGCGGCGCGCTTCGGCCTGGCCGGCCCCTCCAGCGGCACCGGCACAAACCAGGGATCGCGGATGTCGCGGGCCGACATCGCGGCGAGCGATATCCTGATGTCGTTGACGGTGCGCGCCAGGGGTCCCGACACCGCCATGATCTGCGGCCCGATCGGGCGCTCCGGCAGCGCCGGATTGAAGGCCGGGATGCGGCCCAGGGTCGGGCGCAAGCCATGCACGCCGCAGGCATAGGCGGGGTAGCGGATCGAGCCGGCGATGTCGGTGCCGTGGGCGATATGGCCGATGCCGGCCGCGACAGCCGAGCCGGCGCCGCCGGACGAGCCGCCCGGCGTCAGCGAGGCGTCGCGGGGGTTCTTGGTGTCGCCATGGACCAGATTGGTGGTGAACCAGCGATAGGAGAAGGCCGGGCAATTGGTGCGGCCGAGCAGGATGGCGCCGGCTTTGCGGAAATTGGCAACCACCGGATTGTCCTCACGCGCGATCAGGTCGCGCTGGAGCTTGAGGCCGTTGGTGGTGGCAAAGCCTTCCTGGTCGACATTGGCCTTGATGGTGACCGGCACTCCGGCCAGCACGCCGGGGTCCTCGCCCCTCGCGATCGCGGCGTCGACAGCGTCAGCCTGCTTGAGCACGTCTTCCGGCCGGTGGTCGATCACGGCGTTGAGCTGGGGATTGACCGCATCCAGTCGGGCGAGGCCAGCCTTGGCCGCCTCCTTGGCCGACACTTTCCTGGACTTGACGAGGGTAGCGAGGTCGGCGGCCGACAGGCGCCAGAGATCTTGCATGGCTTGCTCCGTGTGAACGGCGTCTTTTAGCGCCGGGAACGCGGCAAAGCCATGCGGATTTCGC
>JAEYRD010000102.1 GCA_023435725.1 Pseudomonadota bacterium
GACATGAGCCGCTACCAGGGGCTGGTCGCGCTCGACGGCGGCAGTTTGGAAGACGCCGCCCACGAATATTTCCTGCGCTCCGAGCAGATCCCGACGCGCGTGCGTCTTGCGGTCGGCGAGGAGTGGCGCTCGAGCGACGGCGGCAAGCATCGCTGGCGCGCCGGCGGCATGCTGATGCAGTTCTTGCCCAAGGCGCCGGAGCGCGCGCGGCAGGCCGACCTGCATCCCGGCGATGCGCCCGAAGGAGCCGAAGTGCACAGTGTCGCCGAGGACGATGCCTGGGTCGAGGCGCGCTCGCTGATCGAAACCGTCGAAGACGTCGAGTTGATCGATCCCGAACTCTCCGGCGAGCGGCTGCTGTTCCGCCTGTTTCACGAGCGCGGCGTGCGCGTATTCAATCCGCTGGTCCTCAAGGCGCAATGCTCCTGCTCGCGCGACGCGGTCGCCTCCATGCTCAAGAGCTTCTCGCCCGACGACCGTACCGCGATGGTCAAGGACGACAAGGTCGTCGTGACCTGCGAGTTCTGTTCGTCAGTCTACCACTTCACGCCGCACGAGGCGGGCGTCGAGGACGCCTAGGCCACCCACACCTCCGTCATTTGCGAGGGCAACGAAGCAATCCAGAATCCCTCCGCGGTGACAGTCTGGATTGCTTCGCTGCGCTCGCAATGACGGCAGTTGAAGCCGCGAGCGCCAATCCATCCCCGTCGCACCTGGGGTGCGAGGCGCGAAGCGGGGCCTCGAAGGGCGACGGTCCGGCTCCATCCTGGCTACGGATCTTCGTACTGCCTCGACGGGCAAAACACTTGCGGAGCCTGTCAACCCGCTTGCGCCAAAATATTCCACTTTACCGAAATTCGGAAATGTCGTATGTGTTGCCCATCCCGGCTTGACCTTGAGGGGCGATCATGTGTCGTCAGGTTTCGCGAGCCGGGTTGCGGTGGACGCGGCAGCGTCGGCACGAAAGGTTAAGGGCAGGGCGGATTGCTCTCCGTGAGCTCGTGGCCGCGTGCGGATGAGCGGCGCTGACAGTTCGTCTCGCCAACATTTTTCCCGCTACGTCGACAGCGCGGGAAAACCCTGTGGCGCCAACGAACGTGCGTACGGCAAAACCGTGTGGTCCTGGCCGTCGTCGCTACGGTCAAGCTCTTGCGAAGGTGCGGATCGCCCAACCGGGTTGGCCGCATCGTCAATTCGCGAGGCGAGGGAGGCCAGAGGGAATTCGGCTCCCGGGAGAGCACGGCATAAGCCGTCAGACCACTGCGCAGGGAAGGCCGTGTGTTGGGCTTCACCTGTATGCCGCTGTGCAGCTTCTTTGCGCTACCTGCGCGCAGCGGACCGCGGGTGCCAGCCGGCACCCGGCCTTCCCTGCGCCCTCTTGGCTTGAGAGGGTGGAGCGATGGAGCAAAGCTCGGGCGAGATGAGCCGCGAGGGTGAGAAGGTGTGTCTGCGATTCAACGTGCGAGCTGCAGGAGCGACGCCGTCGCGCCATATTCCGTCATTGCGAGCGCAGCGAAGCAATCCAGAGCCTTTCGGAGGCAGTCTGGATTGCTTCGCTGCGCTCGCAATGACGAGCTTGGGGGGGCGGCTCGCCACACATGCGGACATCGGGTGGGCAAAGCGGAGCGCGCCCACCATCTTGTGCATCGTGACCGGAATGGTGGGAACGGCGCTTTGCGCCTTGCCCAGGCGACGGCACCGCCCCTAGTTCAGCACGCGCTTGTTGTCCGGGCTGTCCAGCGAAAAGGTCGGGACGTCGATCTCGAAGCGTTCGCCGCTTTCGCTGACCATCTGGTAGCGGCCGGTCATGAAGCCCGAAGCGGTCGAGAGTGGTACGCCCGAGGTGTATTCGAAGCGTTCGCCGGGGGCCAGGATCGGCTGCTCGCCGACCACGCCCTCGCCCTTGACCTCCTGCTGGCGGCCGGAGGCGTCGGTGATGATCCAGTGCCGCGTCTTGAGCTGCACCGTCTCGTCGCCGGAATTGGTGATGACGATGGTGTAGGACCAGAAAAAACGGGACCGGTCGGCCGACGACTGCTCCGGAACATAGTTCGGCTCGACGGTCACTTCGATCTGGCGGGTCACGGCGCGGTACATGGCTGCCATCATAACGAAAACCCGGCCGGGAACCAAACGCCGCAGGCGGCTTTCGCGACATCGTCCCGCCAGAATTCGCGAAGAATAGAGCCCAAACCGATCCGGCCGCTTTGCGAGACGACGACCGGACCGGTACAATCCACTCAACGTCGCGATTTGCGGAAGGGTTTCGCGCCCCGATGACCATTGCCGACCAAGTGACGGGATCGACGATCGCGGGAACCGCAAAGCCGCGTGCGGCCGCGCCGGCGGTCACGCTCCCCGCCATCGGCGAGCGCGAGCTTCGGCTCGATCTGTTCCGCGGTCTCGCGCTCTGGCTGATCTTCATCGACCATCTGCCGCCGAGCCTTCTGACCTGGTTCACGATCCGAAATTACGGCTTCAGCGACGCCACCGAGATCTTCATCTTCATCTCCGGCTACACCGCCGCCTTCGTCTACGGCCGCGCGATGCTGGAAAGCGGCTTCGTCATCGCCACCGCGCGCATCCTGCGGCGGGTCTGGCAGATCTATGTCGCCCACGTCTTCCTGTTCACGATCTTCCTCGCCGAAATCTCCTACGTCGCGACCAGCTTCGAGAACCCGCTCTACACCGAAGAGATGGGCATCATGGATTTCCTCAAGCAGCCCGACGTCACCATCGTGCAGGCGCTGCTGTTGCGCTTTCGTCCCGTCAACATGGACGTGCTGCCGCTCTACATCGTGCTGATGCTAGCGCTGCCCCTGATCCTGTGGTTGATGAAGTGGAGGCCCGATGTCACGCTCGGCCTCTCGGTCCTGCTTTACGCGGTGACGTGGGAATACGACCTTTATCTCTCGGCCTATCCGAACGGCTTCTGGGCGTTCAATCCCTTTGCCTGGCAATTGCTGTTCGTGTTCGGTGCGTGGTGTGCGCTTGGAGGTGCGCGACGCATGTCGCGCATCCTGGCGTCACGCGTGACGATGTGGATCTCGATCGCCTATATCGTCGCGGCGTTCTACGTGACGCTGACCTGGTATGTGCCGCAGCTCTCCCACTTCATGCCGAAGCGGCTCGAGCAATGGATGTATCCGATCGACAAGACCGATCTTGACGTGTTGCGTTTCACGCATTTCCTGGCGCTGGCCGCGCTCACCGTGCGTTTCCTGCCGCGGGACTGGCCGGGCCTGAAATCGCCCTGGCTGCGGCCGCTGATCCTGTGCGGCCAGCATTCCCTGGAGATATTCTGTCTCGGCGTCTTCCTCGCCTTCGCCGGCCATTTCATCCTGGCCGAAGTCTCCGGCGGCGCAGCGATGCATGCGCTGATTAGTCTCTCCGGAATCCTGATCATGTGGGGCATGGCCTGGGTGATTTCGTGGTACAAGCGCGTGGCTGACAAGAGCGGTGCTAAAACCAAAAACGCCGTCGGCAACGCCGATATGGCGGGAGGGGGCTGATGAAGGCGAAGGTTCTCCTGAGCCTGATCCTGCTATGCGGTGGCCTCGCCGCGCCGATGGCGCGCGCGGGCGATGATGCGCCTGCGCCTGCGCCTGCTGCTCCGGCCGCGCCCGCAGCCTGCGAATTGCCGTCCTATCTGCTTACCAGCGAAAGCCAGCTTCCCAAGGTCGCCGATGTCGTCAAGGCCGGCAAGCCGCTCGAAATCCTGGTCATCGGCAGCGGTTCGACCAGGATTCCGTCCTCCGAGGACAGCTCCTATCCGGCGCGGATGCAGGCCATCTTGAAGGACAAGCTGCCGCCGTCGGAGACCGTGCACGTCTCCGTAGAAATACAGAGCAAGAAGACGGCCGAGGAGGCGGCCGGAACCTTCGTTAAGCTGATGGAAGCAAAAAGGCCTACTTTGGTCATCTGGCAGACCGGGACCGTGGATGCTATCCGAGCCATCGATCCCGACGATTTTCGCGGCGCGGTGACCGAAGGGGTTGCCGCATTGCAAAATGCAGGGGCTGACGTCGTGTTGATGAACTTGCAGTACAGCCCGCGTACCGAGACCATGATCTCGGCGCCGCCGTATCTCGACAATCTGCGAGTGGTGGCACAGGAGCACGATATCCCGCTGTTCGACCGTTTCGCGATCATGCGGCAGTGGAATGATCAGGGGCAGTTCGACCTGTTCAGCCCATCCCGCGGCCCTGAACTGGCGAAACAGGTTCATGATTGCCTTGGCCGTGCGTTGGCACAGTTCGTGATCGACGTGGCCCATCTGGGGCCGGCCCAGCAGCAAAATTGAGGTCTAGCGTTAATGAGTTCTCTTCGCCCTTTTTGCCCGACGACATGGCCGGCTGCGGCGCTGCTGGTGCTGACACTGCTGGCGCAGTCGCCCGCGCAGGCGCAACCCGCGCAGGCGACGGCCGCGCCTACTGCTAGTTCCGCTCCCGCGTCGCCCTCCCAGACCACGGTCGCCGCGACGCCGTCCGCCGAGCAGCGCGGCCTCACTGCGCGTGCCATCGACAAGGTGAAGCAGGTTGCGAAATCCGCCGGCGACATCTTCAGCCGCGTGCCCTGTCTGGCGCCGAAGGGCGGCGCGAAGGCGATGGGCTCGCTGCCGCATGTCGCGGGCAAGCTCGTCGCTGGCAAGCCCGTCGTCATCGTCGCGTTCGGCTCGTCGTCCACGGCCGGTTATGGCGCCAGCTCACCCGATTTCAATTATCCGAATCGCCTCGCCGCGCAACTGCGCCGGCACTATCCGACAGCCGACATCACCGTCATCAATGCCGGCGTCGGCGGCGAGGACGCGCCCGAGATGGCCAAGCGCCTCCAGAAAGAGGTGATCGACGTGCATCCGGATCTCGTGATCTGGCAGGTCGGCACCAACGCCGTGTTGCGCAATCTCGATCCCGGCGACACTGCAAAAATGGTCGAGGACGGCATCGCCCGCATCCAGGCTGCCGACGAGGCCGACATCGTGCTGGTCGATCCGCAATATTCGCCGGCCGTCAACCAGCGCGCGGAGAGCGCCGGCAAGATGGTGAAGCTGCTCGGCAAGGTCGCCGAGCTCCGCCACGTCGGCATCTTCCCGCGCTTCGAGGTGATGCGTGACTGGCACGAGCAGCAGGCGATCCCGGTCGAGAGTTTCGTCATCGCCGATGGCCTGCACATGAACGATTGGGGCTACGCCTGCTTCGCCCAGCTCCTCGGCGACGACATCATCCGCTCCGTCGGTCAGATCAAGCTCGGCGTGAACGTGCCTGCGGACGTGCGCACGTACCGGCCGATGTAATTGGAAGCGAATGCGGAATTGCGAATAGCGAATGGGGATCGCCATTCGCTACTCGCCATTCGCTCCTCACGCCTTTTCCAGCGCTGCCGTGAGATCCTCGATCAGATCGTCAACATGCTCGAGCCCTGCCGAGAAGCGGATGAAGCCCTCGCTGATGCCGAGCGCGGCGCGGTCGTCCGGCTTCAGGCGCTGGTGCGTCGTGGTCGCCGGATGCGTCACGAGGCTCTTGGCGTCGCCGAGATTGTTCGAGATCTTCGCAAGCTTGAGCTCGTTGAGCACGCGGAACGCCGCGGCTTTGCCGCCCTTGACCTCGAAGCCGACCAGCGTCGAGCCGCCGCGCATCTGCTTCTTCACCAGCGCCGCCTGCGGATGATCGGCGCGGCCGGGATAGACCAGCCTCGAAATCTTGGGGTGGCTCGCCAGCACGTCCGCGATGCGCGCTGCGGTGTCGGTCTGCGCGCGCACGCGCACGCCGAGCGTCTCCAGGCCCTTGAGCAGGACCCAGGCGTTGAACGGCGAGATCGACGGGCCGGTCTGGCGCATGAAATTGTGGATGTGCTCGGCGATGAAGGCTTCCGAGGACAGGATGATGCCGCCCAGACAGCGGCCCTGGCCGTCGATGTGCTTGGTCGCGGAATAGACCACGACGTCAGCACCAAGCGCGAGCGGGCTCTGCCAGATCGGGGTCGCGAACACGTTGTCGACGACGAGCCGCGCGCCACCCTTGTGCGCGATCTCGGCAATGCCGGGGATGTCGAGCACGTCGAGCGTCGGGTTGGTCGGACTCTCCAGGAAGAACGTCTTGGTGTTCGGCTTCAGCGCGCGCTGCCACTGGTCGAGATCGAGCCCGTCGACCAGCGTCGTCTCGATGCCGTAACGCGGCAACAGATCCTGCACGACATAGAGGCATGAGCCGAACAAGGCGCGCGAGGCCACGACGTGATCGCCAGCCTTCAGTGGCGCCAGGATCGCGGTGGTCACCGCGGCCATGCCGGTCGCGGCCGAGCGCGCGGCCTCGGCGCCTTCGAGTTCGATCATGCGGCGCTCGAACATCGCGATCGTCGGGTTGGAGTAGCGCGAATAGATGAAGCCGGGGTCCTCGCCCTTGAACCGCGCTTCGCATTCCTCGGCGCTGTTGTAGACGTAGCCCTGGGTCAGAAACAGCGCCTCCGACGTCTCGCCATATTGCGAGCGCAGGGTGCCGGAATGAACCAGGCGGGTTTCGGGGCGGTAAGCAGCAGGCGACTTCGACATAGGTACCTCCGAGATGACCACGCGAGCGAAAATGGTCACAAAAAAAACCGGCCTGGATATCTCCACTGGCCGGGATCACAGAGGTCCCCGGCCTGTTTAGCGACTTATTTAACGTGGCTGCAAGCCGGCCGGCTCAAATCACCACGGGATAAGTCATGCTCATATTCCGCAATGCCCTTTCCGTCAAGACGTCCATCGGATAGCCGTAAAAGCTTAATTTCCTCGCGTTTTCGGATGCGTTTGACCCCGAAGAGGACCACCGTTTGACGTTCACGGTCGCTGCCGACGCCAATGGTATCCTGCCCGACCGCATGATCGCGGCGATGGCGGAAGCGGGGCTCATTCTGCCCGAATACGACTTCGTCGAAAGCCAGATCCAACCGGCGAGCCTCGACCTGCGCCTCGGCGACATCGCCTATCGCGTCCGCGCGAGCTTCCTGCCCGGCCCCGGCGCCACCGTCGCAGAGCGCATCGACGAGTTGAAGCTACACGAGTTCAGCCTCGCCGACGGTGCGGTGCTGGAAACCAACTGCGTCTATATCGTGCCGCTCCTGGAAAGCCTCGCGCTGCCGCCGGAGATCGTCGCGGCCGCGAACCCGAAAAGCTCGACCGGCCGGCTCGACGTCTTCACCCGCGTGATCGCCGACGGAACCCGCCGCTTCGACATGATCGGCGCAGGTTATCACGGCCCGCTCTACGCCGAGATCAGTCCGAAGACGTTTCCGGTGCTGGTGCGCGAGGGGTCGCGCCTGTCGCAGGTGCGGTTCCGCACCGGTGATGCCATCCTCAATGCCGATGAGCTCGATGCGCTGCACTCGGCGGAGCGCCTCGTCGATATCGACGAGGCCGATCTTTCCGGCGGCGTCGCAGTCTCAGTCGATCTGTCGGGCGAGAAGGCGAACGGCTTCGTCGGCTACCGCGCCAAACGTCACACCGGTGTCGTCGATGTCGATCGGCGCTCCGGCTATGCGGTGGAGGATTTCTGGGAGCCGATCTCGGCCCGGTCCGACGGCAGCCTGATCCTCGATCCCGGAGAGTTCTATATTCTCGCTTCGAAAGAGGCCGTGCAGGTGCCGCCCGATTACGCCGCGGAGATGGTGCCGTTCGATCCGCTCGTCGGCGAGTTCCGCGTTCACTATGCCGGCTTCTTCGATCCCGGCTTCGGTTACGCCGGCGCCGGAGGACAGGGGGCGCGCGCCGTGCTGGAGGTGCGCTCGCGCGAAGTGCCCTTCATTCTCGAACACGGCCAGATCGTCGGCCGCCTGGTCTATGAGAAGATGCTGGCCCGCCCCGACGCGATGTACGGCCAGCGCATCGGCTCGAACTACCAGGCGCAGGGCCTCAAACTATCGAAGCATTTTCGCGTGTAGCGATCTGCCGCTCGCTGTCATTCCCCGCGAAATCGGGGGAATCCAGTACGCCGCGATCTGTCGGCCCAAGTCGGGCGATGACACCGAATGTGTGGCAGAATACGAAGCGAAGTCCGAGCTGCCGAGGTAGTGGAATGACCAATCCATCCGAACTCGATGCAAAGATCGTCGAAGACGTCGCGGACGCGCTGATCTATTCGGATCGCTCCGGCACGATCATGCGCTGGAATGGTGCTTCAACTGCCCTGTTTGGTTTTTCGGCGGACGAGGCGCTCGGTCAAAATCTCGATCTGATCATTCCCGAACACCTGCGGGCTGCGCACTGGAAAGGCTTCGAGGCCGCGATCGCGAGCGGCAGCATGAAGCTCGCGGGCCGGCCGACGCTCACCCGCGCTCTGCACAAGAGCGGACGCAAGCTCTACATCGAGATGACCTTCGCACTGGTGCGGGACGCCGGCGGCGCGGTGCAGGGTTCGGTCGCGATGGCACGCGACGTCACCGAGCGCGTCGAGCGTGAGCGCGCGGCCAAAGCTGCGCAAAATTCGTGATGCGGAATTGACGGGCCGTCGTGCAGGACGCCCTGCATCAGCGTCAGGTTGCCTGCTACCTGCGGCAGTGACACACTCGCTCCAAACAACGATCGGGAGCGAACATGACTGCGACAGCCGACTCCGCGCAGGAAGCCCAATGGAAACGCTGGCGCGCGGTCGCCGACCTCTACCACGCTTACTTCACCGGGCTCATCCTCACCGTGGTCACGCGGCGCGGCACGGCGGATGCCGCCGAATTCGTCTTCCGCGTATTCCGCCGCCAGCAGCAAGAGCGTTTCCTGCCGGGGCTCGAGAAGCTCGGACTCAGCCATCTGCCGCCGGCGGTCGCGGCTGCGCAATATCACTACCTGTCCAACTGGATTGGCGGCGTGCATGTCGAATACATGTATGAGAGCGACGCCAAGGCCTGGATCCGCTATCCGCCGCCGCGCTGGATCTGGAGGGGCACAGCGATCTGCGGCGTTCCGGGCGAGGTCTCGCGCGCGATGCTGCGCGGCTGGCACGCGAACAACGGCGTCGCGCTCGGCGATACCAGGCTCGGCTTCGTCTGCACCAAGCAGAGCGTCGACGGCCAGGACGGGCTCGAAGGTTATTACTTTCAATACGACCATCCGCTCGAACTCGACCAGCGTCTGGTGTTCGCAAGGCATCAGGAAGCGCCGCTGTTCGACGCCAGGACCGCGCCGGCGCTGCCCGTCTCGAGTTGGCCGAAGCCGCGGCTCGAAAAAGCCTATCGCAACTACGCGATGGAATATGTGCGCACCGCCGCGCCCGTGATGGTGCAGCTGTTCGGGCCGGAGGATGCCGGCTATCTCCTGCACCTCACCGGCAAGCTGATCGGCATGCAATATTTCGACGAGGTCGCAGCCGCGCTCGCGATGAACCGCGGCGGTGCGCGCGAATTCGCATCGTTCCTCAATGCCCTGTTCGCCGCGCAGGACGATACCGCCGAGACTTCGCAATCCGAAGGCACGTTCGAAATCCGCCAGCAGAGCTGGAAGCTGATGGACGATGTCGCCGACCATCACCGCGCCTGCGCCAAGGTGCTGGAGGGTCTGTTCGAAGGGCTGGCCGCGGGATGCGGGCGGCACATCGGCGTGCATCTGCGCCCGGCGGCAGGCGGCCGCCCGCCGCTGGTTTGGACCATCGGGTAATTCCACCTATCGAAATGCGCTGCCGCAGGGCACGCCTGCACTTTGCGCAGGAGGATTCGGTGCGCACCGTGCTAACAAGCCTCTCGCCGCGCCTTTCGCGCGAAGAAATTGATTGGCACACCTAGTCATTGCCGCGCCGCAAATGGCGCCTGTGCCCGGGAGAGGAAATGTCCGACATCGCCGAAATCCCGGTCGATGAACAAGAACGTCCGTCGCAGCCGTCCCCGCGGCCGGTCAAGAGCGCGCTGACCGACGGTCCGATCCTGCGCACGCTGGTAGGGCTGGCCTGGCCCAACGTGGTCGCGCTCTCCGCTGGCACCTGCGTGGTGATCGCCGAGACCTCCTATATCGGCCGGCTCGGCGTCGAGGCGCTGGCCGCGATGGCGCTGGTGTTTCCGACCGTGATCCTGACCATGACCATGTCGGGCGGCGCCATGGGCGGCGCGGTGGCCTCCGCCATCGCACGTGCGCTCGGCGCCGGTGATCGCGAGCGTGCCGGCACGCTTGCCGCGCATGCGCTCTTGATCGGCGTCACCTTCGGCCTCGTCTTCATGCTGGGCATGCTGGTCTTCGGGCGGCGCGTTCTGGAACTGCTCGGTGGCCGCGGCGATGTGCTCACGCATGCGGTCGCCTACACCCAGGTGTTCTTCGGCGGCGCCGTACTGCCCTGGCTGCTCAACACCATGGCCGGCGTGCTGCGCGGCACCGGCAACATGAAGCTGCCGTCGCTGCTGATCCTCAACTCCGCAGTCTGGCAGGTCGTGTTCGGCGGCACGCTGGGTCTCGGGCTCGGGCCGGTGCCACAACTCGGCATGCGCGGCGTCGCGGCCGGCGCGCTGATCGCTTATTCCATGAACATCTGCGTGATGGGCTGGTACCTGTTTTCGGGTCGCGCGCGCGTTGTGCCGAAGCTGCGCGGACTTCGCGTCCAATGGGCGATGTTCTTCGACATCCTGAAGGTCGGTGCGATCGCCTGTTTCTCGCCGCTGCAATCGGTCCTGACGATCTCGATCTTCACCCACATGCTGGCGAAGTTCGGCACTGCGATCCTCGCCGGCTACGGCATCGGCGCGCGGCTGGAATTTTTGCTGACCTCGATCGCATTCTCGTTCGGCATCGCCTCGGTGCCCATGATCGGCATGGCGGTCGGCGCCGGCCGCATTGCGCGCGCCCGGCGCATCGCCTGGATTGCGGGTGCCAGCGCCTTCGTTGCCGTCGGTGCGCCGGCATGCCTGGTCGCGATCTTCCCCGATCTCTGGGTCAACATCTTTACGGACAGCGTGACCGTGCGCGCGGCCAGCCACCAATATCTGTCGACGGTCGCGCCATTCTACGCTTTCATTGGCCTCGCCTCGACGATGTACTTCTCCTCGCAAGGCGCGGCGAAGGTGATCGGCCCGGTGCTGGCGCAGACCGCGCGTCTGATCTACATCGCCGCCTGCGGCTGGTGGCTGTCCACCCATGACGCCACCGCGCAGAGCTTCTTCTGGCTGGCTGCGAGTTCGATGGTCGTGCTCGGCCTCCTCTCGTGCTCCAGCGTGGTGCTGACACGCTGGGGACCGCGCGAGAGCAAGCCCGCAATCAGACCCGCTCTTTCGGCCGCAGCGGACTAAGACGTGTACTGATAAAAGCGCAGGTGCACGCTTCTGAGGTGGGGCAAGTCGGCTTGCCAGATTTTTGTTTCCGAGTGTTTCTGGCCGCCCTTTGGCAATTTCGTGTAACCGGAGCTGGTCTTTCCCGAATGCTCCGCGCCAGCTCTTGGGGACAACGTCACATCGAGTCCACCAGAAGCACGGAAAGCCAGCATGACCTCGATTTCGGCGCTCTCCTCCCACAACCACCACGCATCACCATTGCAGCGACTACAAGATGAACTGCAAGCGGAAGTCAGTTCAGGTGCGATCAGTTCGTCCGATCAATCGGCGCTGTCGTCCGCGCTCAGTGATATTGACTCCGCCTTGCAATCAAGCGGTGCGAGCGATCAGTCCAGCGGTAGCAAATCATCACCTGAAGCCTTCAAGTCGAAGATCGATGATCTGATCCAGCAGGAAGTTTCGACCGGCAAGCTGACCGACCAGCAGGCCACCGAGCTGCAGGGTATTTTCAAGGCAGCTCTCTCCCAAGGACCGGGTGGAGCAGGCGGACCGCCGCCAGGGCCCCCTCCCGCCAACGGCCCGGATAGTTCGTCGAGCGGCAATTCGGCGGTTGACCTGCTTCAACAATTCCTCGATTCGCTCAAGAGCCTGCTCACGGACTCGACCTCTTCCAGCACGACGGGATCAAGCGACACGACGAATGCAGGCGGATCCTCTTCCGCCAATGGCACGGATAGTGCGTCGAGCGGTAGTTCGGCGACGGACCTGCTTGAACAATTTCTTCAGTCGCTGAAAAACTCGCTCTCGGATTCGACCTACAGCGCGACGCGACAAAGCGACCCTACGAAAGCGAGCGATCCTTCGATTTCCGGCGTCCTGATCGACGACCGGATCTGATATCAGGGACGCGTCATCCGCTCGGTGCGACGGCTGTTCTGCCGCGCTTCAGCGATGGCGGTGGCGGCGATGGCCGCCACCGCCGCCGACATTGGCGAGCCGCATCAGCTGTGGAATCATCGCCATCATGTCGCCGCCGCCGGAGCCTCCGAGCATGCCCATGATGTCGCCGCCGCCCATGCCGCCGATCCCGGTCGGCATGGTGACGCCTCCGCCCATCGGCGCGTAGCCGCCATAATTGGGGGCGCCAAAACCGCCACCGACATTGCCGCCACCGAGGCCGCCGCCATTCTCCATCATGCGGCTCATCGTTGGGCCCATGGTCTGCATCAGCATGGCGAAACGGCGCTTGCCCATCTTCGCCTTCATCATCTCCAGCATCGGCGCCATCTGGGTCATCATGTCCTCGCCGCCGGCACCTCCGCCGCCGCCAAGGAACTGCGCCCTCGCCGGCGCGCTTGAGATCGAAAACAACAGCAGCACGGCGGCTGCCTGGCAGATCACCTTGTCAGCACCTCTCATGGCATGCTCCTCGCGTGCGTGGCTTCGCCGGGAGAGCGGAGCCAACCGGACGCACACCGCCATGGTTAGGACTGAAGCGGAGACGGCTCTGTGAGAAAAGTCACGCCGGCGCGGGCATGATCCGGAAAGGTCTGTAGCGGTTCTCCAAAAAGATCATGCTCAACGAAAGTCTACGCAGCAGACGGAAATGCCCTGTGCATGGCGGTCACGGCCTCCCTGGTCTGCCCCTCGACGTAGGCCGCAAGTTCGTTCGGCAGCATGTCGATGATCCAGACCAGCCGGCTTCTGCGCTCGCCCTCGGCAATTACCTGCGCCGACGCGCTGTAATGCGTCAGCCGCTCGTTGTTGATGGCGTAGACGAGCCGCTGCCGTGCATCGTCGCAATCGACGAGCACCTCGCGTGCAACGGAGCCGTTGGCGAAAGTGACGATCCGTGCATCGCCGTCGAGCGTGCACGCGGTGACGAAGCCCGGCACCAGCCGCTGATGCAGCGCGCCGAAATCGCGCAAGGCGTCCCAGACGTCGTGCGCGGACGCGTGGAGAGGAATGTCGTTGTGGATGGAGGCCATTGATGAAGTTTCCTATTGCGCCGGGTGGTTGCCGCTACCAGCGTCATTGCGAGCGAAGCGAAGCAATCCAGAAATGTTTCCGCGGAAACAATCTGGATTGCTTGGTCGCTTCGCTCCTCGCAATGACGGTGCTAGCCGTGATCGTCACACGCAAACCGCCTCGACATTGTTGCCGTCGGGATCGATCAGGAAGGCTGCATAGTAGGTCGGGCTGTAATCCTTGCGCGGGCCGGCGCCGCCATTGTCGCTGCCGCCGCTCTTCAGGCCTTCGCGGTGAAACGCCTTCACCGCATCGTGGTCCTTGGCGCGGAAGGCGATGTGCGCGCCGTCGGCCTTGCGTCCTTTGTTCAGGTGCAGCCAGAGCGCCGGCTCGCCCTTCGGCCCGAAGCCGGCATAGCCGTCGCTGCTCGAACAAAGCACATAACCGAGCGGCGCCAGCACCGCGGTGTAGAAGCGCGTGGCGGTGTCGAGGTCGGTAACGCGAAGTCCAATGTGGTCATACATGATCGTCTCCATTGCAAAGCGCACCGCGGGTGGCGCGCGCCGGAGGCGACCCTAGTCAGTTGAGGGCGAGCTGCTCTTGGAGAATCTTGCGCTCACCCCTCGAAGCCCGCCGGAATTTCGTCGGCGACACGCCGGCGGCGCGGTGGAAGGTGCGGACGAAATTGGAGAGGTCGCCGAAGCCGACATCATAGGCGATGTCGGTGACCGCGATGTCGTCATCAGCGAGCAGCCGCGCCGCATGCCGAAGGCGCGAGCGCACCAGATATTGATGCGGGGTGACGCCGAGGACGCTCGAGAACAGCCGCAGGAAATGAAACGGGCTCAAACCGGCCTGTCGCGCGGCCTGTTCGAGGTCGACCTCGGCATGCGAGTTCTCGTCGATCCACAGCGCGGCTTCCACCGCTCGGCGGCGGTCGCGCGCGGTGGGCGTCGCTTGCTTGCGCGCCTTGCCAGAGACGATTTCGACGAAACGACTGGCAAGGATCTGGCCGACCTCGTCGAGACCGAGATCGCTGTTGCCATCTGCTGCCGTTTGGGCGAGCTCGCCCAGCACCATCAGTTCGGGCAGCGGTGGCGTCGCGCCGACCTGCCAGACCTCGCGGCGTCCCCCGAGGGCGTCGACGAGATCCTCGCCGAGGAAGAAGGACAGGCAGACGTCGCCGCTGACGTGCTCATGCGTGCAGGTGTATTCGTCGCCGGGGGCGCCGACCAGCATCGAGCCCGCCACCAACTCGAAGAAGCCGGCGCGGCAGTGGCAGCCAAAACTGCCCGAACGGACGTAGGCGATGGAATGGCCGGTGCGGCACTCTGCAAACGGCTTGTCGTCCGGTCCCGCATCGCAGCGAAACTCGGAGACCGTCATCGCGCGTGTCGTCAGCAGCGTGGTCGCGTCCATGCCACCTATCTAGGCATGATCCGGAAAAGTGTGTAGCGGTTTTCCGATAAGATCATGCCCAGAAAAACAAAGCCAAGGCGCGATCCGGATCGCGCCTTAGCTGGGCCTCGGCGGGGCAACGGGGAGCAACACCTCGAACAGCGTCTTGCTCGCGATCGGCCGGGCGCCCTCGAGTGCCAGGAGCCGCCGCTTGGAGATCACCCCGCCGTAAGGCGAGAGCCGGTCGGTGTGGTTGGCGGCCTCCAGCACCCGGTGGCAGGGCACGATCACCATGTAGGGGTTCTTTGTGATAGCCTGCGCCACAGAATAGGTGGCGCCGGAAGCACCCAGCGTCTTGGCGATCTCGTGATAGGTGCGCGTTTCCCCGCGCGGGATGGCGCAGGTTGCCTCATAGGCGCGCCGGTGGAAGGCCGGCACGCCGCCGGCATCCAGGCTGACCTCGGAAAAATCAGGATCGCCGCCCTGCAGCAAGCCTACGATGCCCCCGATCGCAAGCGCGACATTGTCGCACGGCCGCTGCTCCCGCGCCTCGGGATGGACCGCAAAAATCCGGCGGCGGGTGTCGATCTCCCGCGCCTCCGGCAATTGTACGGCGACCACGCCGGTGCTGCTCCAAACGATGCCGCAGCGCCCTATGGCCGAGTCAAATATGGTGTAAGCACGCCCCGCCATGCACACGCCCCACTCAGTGCACGCCTCTCCCCAGACCCGAAATCATAACACCGCCACAATCCGGCGCACCTGGAATCTTGCCAGGTGTTAACAACCGTTCGGCCGGGCACGCCAAAGCGCTTGGCGCGAGGCGCTGTCTCGGCTAATCAGGGTGGGCGCGGAGCGCACATCCGCGGGCGTAGTTCAATGGTAGAACGGCAGCTTCCCAAGCTGCATACGAGGGTTCGATTCCCTTCGCCCGCTCCAACATTCGGCCGAGGACGGTTTTGCAAGCGGTCTTGCAGAGTCTCTTCACTCTCTGGCCTCGCGCTTCCTGATCCGCGCCTTTGATGGCAGCGTTCCGCCCGATGTATCGGCGGGTGATCTCTCCGTCCGACTCCTCCTCCCACGCGAGCATATCGGCGATCTCGCGCATGGTGGGGCCAGCGATGTAGATGACGGAAATCGGGCGTAGAATTGAACTTTTCACCGATCCGTCGGTTTTCTTCCGGGGCAGGCCGACTGGAGGTTTGCCATGCTCAAGGCATTCATCGTTGGAGCTGTGGCCATCGGCTTAAGCGTCGCTCCAACAGCCACAAGCGCTATGTCGACGGCCCACCAGACGACCCACAAAGTTCACCATGCAGGGAAGAAGATGGCGCCAGGCACCACGACCGGCATGTCGACCGGAACGACGACCGGAAAAGCGGCCAGCGGTGCAAAGGCGAAGTCAGGGTACTGAGCTGGGCACGTTGAATCGACAGGATCGAGATCTGCTAAGTCGCGATATCATGCTGATGTTGACAGCGTAGCGCTTCGCGATCTCGGCCAGCGTCTCGCCAGCAGCGCGGCGCGTGAGTTTCGTTGTTTTGGAAGTCCGACAGCTTCGGCTTCCGGCCGAACGTCACGCCTCTCGCCATGGCGCGCTTCCGCCCCTCTCCGGTGCGCTCGCAGACCAGATGGCGCTGAAACTCGGCAGTTGCCGCCAGCAGAGCCGACAACAACCGCCCTGCGAGGCGGTGGTGTTCTCTGAGGTTACGGAAGGCGGTACCGGCCTTTCCGATGCGCTCGATCAGGTCCAGCAGTTCGTGAGGCGGATGGGTGTGGTCTGCCCCCATTAGGTCAATTCGCCCTATCGCCCAACGAGCACCCCTAAGCTACGGACAGACCGTAACACGACACCTCCGGAACAGGCAGGAGGAACGGCTTGGAACGGTACATTCAGAGCGAGAACATCGCTCTCTTCAAACGAAGACTCGCGGATCCCAAGACGACCGACAGCGAGCGCAAGACCATTCAAAAGCTGCTGGCTGAGGAGGAGGCGAACGAAGCTCAGCGGTCGAATCGCCCGCACAGGCCACGCTGATAGAACCCCGTGCGTCACCCCCCACCTCTCACAACACGGCAGACTCTCAAGGCGGCGTGTCCGATTTCATGTCGGCTTCCACTTCAAAGATGACCGTGCGTTCAGGAAGCTGCTCCAGCTTCGTCATCGCGCGCCAATGAACCGAGAGTCCGGAAGCAAGCTTCCCAAACATATCAAGAAGAGTCTGAAGCTACGATTTTGGATTCGTACGCTGGGATCGTGGCGGAGCAGCAGGCTCATCGCGACTTGGAAGACGCTGGCGTAACATTCGACGTAGTGCCCTGCTGATGCTGCCAATCGGATCAAGGCAAAGTTCACCGGCGCATCTGAGCAGTGGAGGCCCAGTCTCGATGCACGGGGCAAGCCTGCATCGACTATTCTTGACGAGCATAAAGAGTTGCTTGCTGAGGAGGCGAAAGACGGGACTTCGAGGAAGCCGCGCCTCGTCAGTAAAGAGCTGCAGTAAAGAGCTGCATCCGTGGCAGTGCACTGATGGTCTCGCTCTGGACTAAGTCAGTTCCTCTGACCCAATGCAGCGTCCAACATTTCTTGAATTTTACGCTGAAGCAACGAAGATAGAGCGGAGCTTTCCCGCTGAGGGGCGTCCCATGTTCGACATGGCTACGACTGCGCTATTGCGCGCGGTCTTCGATGAAGTCTGCGAGAGCGTTTCGCGGCGCGAAACCGGGACGCGCACGCACGTCGCCTCGAAGATTTTGGAAGCCGCATCCAAGGGCAATGTCTCGCCCGAAGCATTGAGGGAAGTTGGGCGCAAAGCCCTCTTGCAAGCATCCATGTAGCGTTAACGGGGCGAGGAGTGGCGTGAATTTCCAGGTGACGGTCCTGAAGATCCTGGTCAGCTACCCGGAAGGCTTCGCCGTGATGGCCGACCTCAAGCGTGACATGGCATTCCTGGC
This sequence comes from Pseudomonadota bacterium, assembly GCA_023435725.1. Classification (GTDB taxonomy): domain Bacteria; phylum Pseudomonadota; class Alphaproteobacteria; order Rhizobiales; family Xanthobacteraceae; genus Bradyrhizobium. The sequence goes on from JAEYRD010000102.1 coordinate 17,539, forward strand.
GACCAGCGGCCGTGACTGGGCCGATCGGACCAAACGGCTCGCCTCGCGCGTGCCGACCCTGGACATCTTCTCGCAAGGCCTCGTCACGCGCGAAAGCGGCGGCTGGAAGATCACCGAGAAGGGGCGGGCGGTGCTGGAACTCATGGAGGCCCGCCCCGGCGCCGACGAGCTGCTCTCGGCGGCTCCCACCGAGACGGCAACTGTATCGGTGCCCCCGCTGCCGTTGGCCGCCGAGCGGGCCAAGCGGCGGAAGGAGCGTCGCGAGCGGCGCCGTGAGGGTCGCGAACTTGCAGGGCCAACGCCTCCTGAACGTGAAAGTCCCGGTCTCTACTGTCGTCTTGCGCAAGAGACATCGGTGCGGGGCTCAGTCGATGACTGTCGGCGGCTTCCACTCGCCGATATTCACCCGTGCGTGGCCGATGGGTGAGTTCGGCGGGATGGGCATCGAGGGCGCTGTTCGACTGGGATAGTGAGGTCTCCCTTGGCTGTGAGGGATAGTACGTAGAGCTGCCGCACTTTGCGCTTAGTCCATTGCGCTTAGCACGAACTGCAGGCTGTCGAGGGACAGGCGCGGAGTTCATGTTTTTGCGGTTCTGGACGCCGCCCACGCAAATTCTTGCGTAACGTCAACGGATCAGGTCAACGCCTCGGATCGAGATAAGGCGCGTTGCACCGCATGTGGAGCGCAAAACGCAGACGGGAGATGGTCCATGCCTGATGCACGAATCCATATCGTCGCAGCCATGCTTGCCACATTCGCACTCGGCTCGGCGCATGCTGTGACCTCGATGCAGCAACAGCCGGGCTCTGCGATCTCGGCACACGCCATGATCCCGAAGAAGCATGCCGCCGCTGCCAAGCCGGTGCAGCATCGGCTCGTGATCCAGGTCAATCAGAACGATCCGGCCGTGATGAATCTCGCGCTCAACAACGCAACCAACGTGCTCGAATATTACCGTAAGAGGGGCGAAGAGGCCGACGTCGAGATCGTGGCGTTCGGTCCCGGGCTGCACATGCTGCGCAAGAACATGACACCCGTCGCCGATCGCATTCACGCCATGAACGACCTCGCTTTCCCGAACAAGGTTCGCTTCGCCGCTTGCGGCGTCACCAGGGAAGGGATGGAACAGAAGGAAGGCAAGCCGCTGGAACTGCTGCCGGAGGCGTCCATGGTGCCCTCGGGAGTCGTGCACATGATGGAGCTGCAGGAGAAGGGCTGGAGCTACGTCCGGCCGTAGACAGGGCGAAGCATAGGAGGCCGCAATGATGCGCAAGCTTCTGTTCATACTGGCCCTGTCTCTGCTCGCTCTGCCTGCTTCGGCACAAAACGCCAACAAGGCCGGTGGTGCGAAACGGTTCGCGGAGCGGACGCTTGCGCAGCCGCGCGGCAGCCACGCTTCGCGCCCCGTCCAGCCACGAAGCGCGGAAACGGAGGTGAGGGATCGTATCAACGCGGGTTCGGTCGGTCTCGCCGCCGGACTGCTGGAAGGCGCGCCGCTCCGCTTCGCCACCGAAATCTCGCGCGTCGTCAACGACGGCGGAAAGGTGCATGTGCTTCCGATCGTGACGCGCGGGCCGACCGAGAACGTCAATGATCTGCTCTACCTCAAGGGGATCGACATCGCGATCATCAACAGCGATTCGCTCGATGAGTACCGCGCCCAGGTGCCCGAGATCGGAAGCCGTATCGTCCATGTGATGAACCTGTTCCCTTCCGAGCTGCACGTCTTCGTGCGTCCCGAGATCAACTCGCTCGCCGACCTCGCGGGCAAGAAGGTGAACTTCAACACGCAGGGCACCGCCGCCGCCTATTCGGGTCCATTGATTTTCAGCCGCCTCGGTATCCAGGTGGAGAAGACCTTCGTGCCTCACCCGCTCGCACTGGAGCAGATGCGCAAGGGTGAGATGGCAGCCGTGGTCTTCGTCACGTCCAAGCCGGTGGACGCGTTCGTCAAGCGCAAATGGGACGAGGGCTTCAAGTTTGTGCCGGTGCCGTTTGGTCCCGGCCTGAACGACTATTACGCGCCGGCTTCGCTCACGTCGGCCGACTATCCTGCGCTGGTGCCGGCGGGACAAACTGTCGAGACGATCGCGGTGCCGACGGTCCTGGTCGCCTATAACTGGAACCCGGGCTCGCCACGCTATGACCGAGTCACGGCCTTCGTGAACGAGCTGTTCGGCAAGCTCGACCAGCTGCGCGTGTCCGGCTTCGATCCGAAGTGGAAGGATGCCAATCCGTCTGCCGGTGTTCCGGGACTGCAGCGTTTGAAGGCGGCCGAGAGCTGGCAGGATCCCCCCATTGCCAATCGGACAGGACGTCCATGAGGCGGCTCGCCGCTATCCTGTTCGCCGGCCTCGAGATCGCGGAAGCCCATGGTCAATCCGCTTCCAGCACGCTGAAGGGGCTGGACGAATGCGTTGCCCAGACGCGTGCAGCCGAAGCGGCCTGCGATCAGGCTGGCAGCGATACCGCGACGCGTCTCGCATGCAGGTTGAAGGCGCACAGCGCGGAGAAGCAGTGCCTCGATAGCTTGTTCGGCAACAAGGAAGAGGCCAGGCAGCCGGGCGATACGCTCGCCAAACGAGGTGCCCGCGCGCAGCCGGGGCCACAGGCGCCCGAGCCGTCTCCAGTGGCAATCCAACCCGATCGGGACGACGCAGCCGCGGCACCTCCAACCGGCAAAGGTTGGCTGGTCAGCGAGACCACGTCTCCGCGGGACTTCTCTCCGCTGCTCGTGGCCAAATTATACGCGCTTCCCCCGGTCGCGGCCGACGCGCCGGAGACGCTCGTGCTGCGTTGCCGGAACCAGCGGACCGAGATGTCGCTCGGCGCCAATGGCGTTTGGCGCGTCTCGCGCGGTGGAGACGTCGAGGTCGTGATCTCCCCCGATCAACCGGCGGCAAGGCCGATGCGCTGGCGATTGGCGGTCGACGGTCGCAGCGCCTTCATGCCAGGCGATCCGGTCGATCTGGTGCGCGGGCTCGGCGGTAGAAGGACGTCGATTTCCGTGACCGACGGTGCGGGACGCACCAGCCGCGCGATCTTCGACCTGGCCGGCATCGATACCGTCCGCGCCAGGCTTGCAAATGCCTGCCGCTGGCCGAATGCGGCGGTCGAATCGAGAGGGCGGTGATGCGATCGGCTTTGCTGCGCTCGCACGTCGCGCCAAGATTCCAATATATTAGCCCTTCGCTCCCGGCACTCACCGCTCCATCGGCCTAAGCTCCTCCTGCCCGGCGGCTGTGGTCCTCACGCCGGGCGATGCTTGGATGAAGGCCAGGACCAACGAGAATGGACCAGCAAAAACTCGATCGCGCGATCGGTCGCCGCTTGAAGACCCTGAGGACGCAGGCCGGTATGACGCTGAATGAACTCGCTGCACGGTCCGGCGTCAGCCGGGCCATGATCGGGCGGGTGGAGCGGGCGCAGAGCAGTGCGACTGCTGCGCTGCTCGGCAAGCTTTGCGCCGCGCTCGACGTGTCGCTGAGCGATGTGGTCGCGCTCGCCGAAAAGCCGCCGGAGCGACTGGTCCGGCTGGCCGATCAGCCGCACTGGCGTGATCCCGAGAGCGGCTATCGCAGGCGTCATGCCTCGCCGACGGGGGCGGCGAGCGGCATCGAGATCATCGTCGTCGACTTGCCGGCCGGCGCGCGGGTGCCGTACAGCCCCTGGG
>JAEYRD010000044.1 GCA_023435725.1 Pseudomonadota bacterium
ACGCCACCCAGTTCACTCTCCATCTCAAGAAGGGCGTGACCTTCTCCGACGGCACGCCGCTCGATGCGGCCGCCGTCGTCGCCAATCTCGATATCTGGTACGCTGGCCGGAAGAACGAAGGCATCAACCCGGTCGGCCTCTTCCCGAAGACCTACGACCACGCCGAGCCGGTCGACGCGACCACGGTAAAAATCTTCTTCAAGGCACCGACGCTCGGCTTCATTCCGACGCTCGGCTACCACGGCTCCATTCTCATCTCGCCGAAAACCATCGCGCAGCCCGCCGCCCAGCAGGCCGACCTCGGCAAGACATCCGGCAGTGGCCCCTATGTGGTCGATTCCTGGAAGGAGGGCGACTTCGTCAAGCTGGTCAAGCGCAAGGACTACAACTGGGGTCCTGCGGCAGTCGGCCACACCGGTCCGGCCTTTCTCGACTCGATCACCTACAAGCTCGTGTCCGAGCCGTCGTTGCGGGTCGCCGCCGTCCAGTCAGGCCAGGCCGATGTCGCTTACAGCCCTTCGCCGCAGGAACTGAAATCCCTCAAGGAGGCAGGCTTCACCACCGCGACACCGCGCTATCTCGGCTTCGTGAACGGCCTGGCGATCAATACCAAGCTCGAGCCGTATAACGACGTGAAGGTGCGCCAGGCTCTCCAGGCCAGCATCAATCGGAAGGAGATCATCGACACCGTTTACACACCCGACTGGAAGCTGGCGACGTCCTTCATCCAGAGCAACGTGCCCGGCGCGACCGACCACAGCGATCTCCTGGCCTACAATCCCGGCAAGGCCGAGAAGCTTCTGGACGAAGCAGGCTGGATCAAGGATTCCAAGGGTATCCGCACCAAGGACGGCAAGCAACTCACGCTGACGCTCCACTCCAACCCTTACCTCGCGACCGCCAAGGCGATCGACGAGCTCATTGCCCAGCAACTCGGCAAGATTGGCTGGAAAGTCTTCATCCGGGCCTACGACGTCGTCACATTCGGTGAAAAGGTCAGGTTCGGTGGTCCCGCCGTGCCGGCCTACGAGGTGACGCGCAGCTTTATCGACGCCGGCACCGTGGCCAGCATCCTGACCGACGCCAACAACGGCGAGAACTGGTTCAACCTCGGCGACAGCGACAAGAAGCTCAATGAGCTCCGAGACAAGATCGCCAGCGCCGGCTCCGCCCAGATCCGCGACCCGCTGCTCGACCTGCTGCAAACATATGTCCTCGAGCAGGGTTACTTCATCCCGCGCACGCAGATCGTCCAGCGCATCTACGTGCAATCGCCGAAGCTGAAGGGAGAAGTCTACAACGGCGTCGCCTATGCCAGCTACTACACGGCGACGATCAGCGAGTAACCGGCCGTGCAGCCGAGCAATGCGAGGAGGCGATCGGCATGAGCAATGCATACCTGCACTATGGCGCAAAGCGCCTCGTCCAGGCCCTCGTCGTCATCTTGCTAGCCTACCTCTTCACCTTCGTCGTCGTCAGCATCTTGCCGGGCGACCCCATCACCAACGTCCTGCGCGATCCCCAGAATGGATTCACCGAGGACGAGATCAGGCAGATCATCACAGCCCAAGGCCTGGACCAGCCGATTCCGGTCCAGCTCTGGACTTCGCTGTCCCACTTCGTGACGGGCGATCTTGGTCTGTCGATGCGGTCCAGCCGGCCCGTGACAACCCTGATCGCCGAGGTTCTCCCCTCGACGCTGGTGCTGGCATCATCGGCCTTTGCCGTCGCGCTGCTGCTGGCGGCGACGATCGCTTACGGCACGCAGTTCCTTCCCAAGCGCTTCGGCCAGGGCTTGCTGCGCGGCTTCCCATCGCTATTCCTGTCGGTGCCCAACTTCGTGATTGGCCTCGTGCTGATCCACGTCTTCGGCTTCCAGCTCGGCCTGTTTCGCGTGATCGCGCCCAACAGCTTCTGGGCCACCTTTTTCGCCGCGATCGCGCTCGGCATCCCGATCTCCGCGCAGATCGCCGAGGTGCTGATCGCGAACCTCGACCACGAGTCCAGACAGGAATATGCCGCCGTCGCACGCGGCCGTGGCCTCGGGCAGTTTCGGCTCTTCGCCAGGCACCTGCTCAAGCCGTCGTCGCTCCCGGTCGTCACCATCATCGCGCTCACCATCGGCGAGTTGCTCGGCGGCTCGCTGATCACCGAGACGGTGTTCGGGCGCACCGGCATCGGCAGCCTGGTGCAGCGGTCCGTCAGCACGCAAGACCTGCCCGTCCTGCAGGCGGTTGTCTCGCTGGCGGCAGTCGTGTTCGTGCTCGTTAATCTGATCGCCGATCTCGTCTACCCGCTGCTCGACCCCCGCGTAAAACTCGTCGGCGGTCCCAAGTACCGCCCGACGACGGCCGACGACAGCTCCGCCGCAGCGTCCCAGGCGGTGACATCATGAGTCTCGTTTCGTCCGCCGCGCGCGTCACGGCGAGCAACCGGCTCATAGCCCTTCGAATCCCACCGTCCGTCGCGCTCTCGTTCGCGATCATCGCGCTCGTGATTGGCTGGTCGCTCGCGCCCGGCCTGTTCACGAGCCAGAGCCCGGTCAACGGCATCCCCGCTGCCAAGCTGCTCGGCCCCGGTGCAGAGCACTGGTTCGGCACCGACCACCTGGGTCGCGATCTCTACACCCGCGTCGTCTATGGCACGGCCTCCTCGGTGACGAGCGCACTCATCGCCGTCGTCATCGCCGCCGTCACCGGCGGCCTCATCGGCCTGCTGGCGGGCTTCTTCGGCGGCTGGGTCGACATCGTGTTCGCCCGCCTCGTGGACGTTCTGTTGGCCATTCCGAACTTCCTGCTGGCCGTCATCATCGTCACCGCGATCGGGTTCGACACGACGAACGCTGCGATTGCGACCGGTGTCTCGGCGGTGGCCGTCTTCGCCCGGGTGATGCGCTCGGAGGTCATCAAGATCCGGCAGGCGACATTCGTCGAGTCGTCATTCCTGCTTGGCGGCTCGCGCTGGCACATCCTGTTGCGGCACGTGCTGCCGAACGCCTCGCGCTCGCTGTTGCCGCTTGCGGTGCTGCAGTTCGGCCTGTCGATCCTGATCATCGCCAGCCTCGCCTTCCTCGGCTACGGCGACCCGCCCCCCGCTTCCGACTGGGGCCTGCTGATCTCGATCGGCAAGGACTACCTCAAATGGCCCTGGCTGGTGTACGCGCCGGCTTTCGTCACGATCGCGACCGTCCTCTCTGTCAACAGGATCAGCCGATGGCTCCGCAAGACGGACTGACCGCCACCCTCATCCGCGCCGAGACCACCGCGCCGAAATTGCGGCGGCAGCCCCCTCTGCTCGGTGTCGATGGGCTGTCAGTCTCCTACGGGCCCAACCAGGTCGTGACCGACGTCGGGTTCGAACTGGTCCGCGGCGAGAGCCTCGCCCTTATCGGCGAATCCGGCTCGGGCAAGTCGACCATCGCCCGCGCGGTGCTGCGACTGCTCCCCAACAATGGACGTGCCACCGGCCGTGTCGCGTTCGACGGCCAGGAGGTGCTCGGGCTGTCCGAGCACCGCTTCCGGCCGCTGCGCGGACGGTCCATCGGATTCATTCCGCAGGATCCCGGCAATTCGCTCAACCCGGTGCGGACGATCGGCGCCCAGGCACACGAGGCGGCCGCGCTCCTCGACGAATCCGACAAGGCGATACGCAAGCAGCTCATCCTGGAAACCTTCGCCCAGGTCGGGCTCGACAATCCCGAGCGTATCTACGACTCCTATCCGCACCAGCTGTCCGGCGGCATGCTCCAGCGCGTGCTCATCGGCCTCGCGGTCCTGCCCCGACCGTCGCTGCTGGTCGCGGACGAGCCGACATCCGCGCTCGACGTCACGATCCAGAAGCGGATCCTCGACCTGCTCTCACGGCTGCAGCACGAGCTGGATATCAGCCTGCTGCTCATCACCCATGACCTGGCGATCGCCGCCGAGCGGGCGAATGCGCTGGTCGTGCTCAAGGACGGTACCATCCAGGAGGCCGGCAGGACCGCCACTGTCTTCGCCTCGCCGGCGTCGGCATATGCAAGGAAGCTGCATGCCGACGTCCCGGCCCTCAACCCCGATCGCTACGCCGACCTGCGCGACCCGGGCTTCCGTCGTCTCAAGACCGCCGCCGGCGAGCCACCGAAGATCGAGGTCAGCGCCGTCACCAAGACTTTTGCCGTCGACGGCAGGACGTTGACGGCCGTCGACGACGTGTCGTTCACCGTGCCGGCCGGCACCACACATGCGCTGGTCGGCGAGTCCGGCTCGGGCAAAACGACGACGATCCGGCTGCTGCTTGGGCTCGAACAACCCGACACCGGGACCATCTCCGTCGCCGGCGAGCAATTCCACGGTCGTTCGCCGGGCGAGCTGCACGCGGTATGGCGTCACCTTCAGCTCATCTATCAAAACCCCTTCACCTCGCTCGATCCGAGCTGGAAGGTCGGGCAACTGATCCGCGAGCCGCTCGACCAGTTCAAGATCGGCACGAGCAAGGAGCGCAACGAGCGCGTGCGCCAGGCCCTGGCCGACGTCGGACTCGGCGAGCACCTGCTCTCGCGCAATCCGGAAGCCTTGTCAGGCGGCCAGCGTCAGCGCGTGGCCATCGCCCGCGCACTGGTACTCAAACCCGATGTGATCGTGCTCGACGAACCCACCTCCGCGCTCGATGTCAGCGTCCAGGCCGACATCGTCAAGGTGCTGCTCTCGCTGCAGGCCGAGCTGGGCCTGACCTATGTGTTCGTCTCTCATGACCTGGCGCTGGTTCGCCAGCTCGCCCACAGCGTCTCGGTGATGCACCGCGGACGCATCGTCGAACACGGGACCGTCTCTGACATCTTCGACAATCCCGGGCAGCCCTATACGCGCTCGCTGCTGGCCTCGATTCCGTCAGGCGTCGGCAGTGCCGCCCACGCGATGAACTCGCGCGCCCGGGCGATCGTCGCCGCAGGTTGACATTCTCGGGCGGATGCGATCGAGCCTATCGCTCTTCGCATTCTGGGAATGCCGCTCGTAACGCAATACCGCCGATGGTCACCGCGCCTGCCAGCGCGGCGGCAAGGAATTGTTCCGCCCGCAGCCAATGCGGAAATGTCGTTCTCAGGAGTTCGCCGCGGTCGCAGCGATCCTGCCAAACTTGATTTCGTCGCAAGTCTGATGTGTCCGGCGTGACGCCGACCGTGATATCTGCTGGCCCATTCCATGTTGTACATGCCTCGCCGGCAATGAGAGAGATATCGTGACAGCCCAGACATCGCAGCACACGCACCGGGTCGCTGATCATCCAGCCGAACGCATCTTCGTCGACCGCTGGTCCCCCAGGGGATTTTCTCAGGATCAGATCTCGGAAAACGAACTGCGAACATTGTTCGAGGCGGCAAGATGGGCGCCGTCCGCCTACAACTCGCAGCCCTGGCGTTTTCTCTACGCCCTGCGGGGGGATACGGAATTCGACGCCTTTCTCGCTCCCTTGATCGAATTCAACCGGGGATGGGCTCAGCATGCGGCGGCGCTGATCTTCCTGCTGTCGAAGAAGGCGTTCACGCCGCCGGGCAAGACCGAGGCGCAATTCTCGCGAACACATTCCTTCGATGCAGGCGCGGCATGGGCCAATTTCGCCAACCAGGCTGCAATCGATGGCTGGGCGGCTCACGGCATGAGCGGCTTCGACATCGACAAGGCACGCTCCGTCCTCGGCGTCCCCCAGGAATTCGATGTCGAGATCGTGATCGCGCTCGGTCGCAAGGGCGATGGCGCGCACCTGGCGCCGGCTCTGCTCGAGCGTGAGCAACCGAGTCCACGCTCATCCATCGACGAATTCGCCGCACGTGGTCTGTTTCCGAAGCGTTTCGAGGCTGCGCGATGAGCGATCTCCCCAAGCTCCGGACCTTTGTCGCCGAGGTTGCCCGGGTCGTCGAAACGAAGCTGGATGAAAGCGCGTTGCTTGCGCAGCTAACTCCGAAGCTGAAGGAGCTGATCGCCGCGGACGACTGGCTTCCGGAAGCCTACGCCGCTGTCGACGGCAGCGCCTATCGGCAATACCTGCTCTACGCAGATCCACTCGATCGTTTCTCGATCGTCAGCTTCGTCTGGGGGCCCGGACAGGGCACCCCCATCCACGACCATCGCGTCTGGGGGCTGGTGGGCGTATTGCGAGGCGAAGAGCTCTCGGTCAGCTACGCGCGGCAACCCGACGGCACGTTGCGGCCCGACGCCGCCGTGCGTCTGCCGAAAGGCACGGTCGCTGCCGTCTCGCCAGAGATCGGCGACATCCATGCGATCTCGAACGGCCTCTCAGACAGATCTTCGATCAGCATTCACGTTTATGGCGGCAACATCGGCAGGATCCACCGTTCCGTCTTCGACGCAACGACCGGAGCCGAGCGCGAGTTCGTCTCGGGATATTCGAACGAACTCTTGCCCAATCTCTGGATCTGACGTCATCGTGATCGGCAGATCCAAGCTTCTGCGATTGCCACCTGTTCCGTCAATTCCGGTCCAGGAAGCTCTGGACCTCGCGGAAGAGCACGTCGCGGCCCGTCTCGACCTCGACGAAATGCGTGGCGCGCGGAATTTCGATCAGATGGCGCACGGGCGCATTGCGCAGAAGCGCGAAGAGCGCCTGTGACTGGCTGAGCGGTGTCAGCTCGTCCCATTCGCCTCGGATAATGAGCGTCGGCGCCGAGATCTTGCCGGGATCATAGATCGCCTTGTTGACACCCCAATACTCTGCGCCGTCGGCCACAACGCCCGTCGGCGAACGGAAGCGCGGAGGATTGTGCGTCTTCGCGTCCGGCTGCGCAGCGAGCAGGGCCTGCTCCCATGTCTTCTTCCAGGTCGGCGGGAAGATCTTTTCGGCCTGCGCGTCCGGCACGCCAGTCTGGAGGCGCTTGAGCGCCGCATCGGTCGCCCATTCCTGCCAGGCCGCCTCCGGAATCTTGCCGCCGGCCGAGGACAGCCATGGCGGCGCGAGCAGAACCAGGCCGGCGACATGCTGCGGCTGCGCCGCCGCGTAGCTGCCAGTGATCAGTGTTCCCCACGACCACCCGATCAACTGCAATTTCGGGATCTTGCGCTGGGCCAGGATGTGGTTGACGGCCGCGCCGAAATCCTCCACCGCCTCCTTGGTCGTCGCGAACGGCTTCGACTGATCCGTGGGTGGTTTCGAGCCACCATAGCCACGAACGTCGACGAGCCAGACGTCGTAACCTTGCGAGGCGATGTAATCGGCCCAGGAGCCCTGGCCAACAGCCAGATCGAACACGGTTTCCGATGGCTGGGTCGAGCCGTGGACATACAGCACGGTGCGGGACGCCTCGAACTTCATGAGGTCCTTCGGATGTTTGTTCCGCAGGAATATCTGGACGCCGGGCGTCGCGGAGGCGACGTGAAAATCCTGCGCGACGAGTTGGCGAGGCTCCTTGGACCATGAGGGTTGCCACATAGCCGACAGCGACACCAGCAGCGACGACAACAACAAGCGCTTCATGTGAACTTCCTTCGACGAGACGTGACAACTGCGATTTAGGCCGCGCGAGAGACCAAGCACGCGCACATTTCGGCGTTCGCGCGTGCCTTCGTCAATTCCAAATGAATCCCTTGATTGAGAATGATTCCGCTTTCGCTCGGCTTGCAGACAGCCGATATCGCGACACCATCGTCACGGTACCGTTGCCATTCGAGACCAGGCCATTCAGCCTTCACACCCACGCTTCGAGAATGATCCAACTCATGCTTGGCTTCGTCGAGCGTTCTCAGCCTGCATGGCGACGTATCGCTGGATCACGGAAACAGTCTGCGGTCCTAACTCTCATCGTCCAGCGCGAGAACGGCGAAGCTCGCGAGCCAGTGCTCTCCCATGTAATGGGTGGCGAGATGAGGAAGGCCTGCGGCGAGATGCTCCTGCGCGGAATCGCGCGCCACGGCGCGCCGTTCGTCGTTTGCCGGCAGCGCATCGCCGAGAGCGCGCCAGCACCACGCCCGGCTCAGATTGAGCCCGTCGAGATGAGCGATCTTGCCATCCGTGCGATCGCTAACCGTCACGGGCTGGAACAGTGTCGCTGGCAGCCTCTCGGATAATCGCGGAAGGAAACGATCGAACCACGGCAAGAACTCGTTTGGCGGCAACAGGCGCCGCATGCACTCGGCCTCGATGAGCGCCGAGGACTGAAAATCGTCGCCGCTCGGCTCGCCCCAGGCCGGGCAGTCGCGATCCCCGCCATACCAGCGCAAGCCGGTCTCGCGCAGAAGCTTCGCCAGTCCTTCGTCCTTCCTGATATCGGCGTAGTCAGCGGCCATGCGCAAACCGAAAGCCGTGTTGAAATGGGTGCCGACGCGAACTGGATAAGGCGACAGCGGCAGGAAGTCGCGAAAGCGCTGGGCAATCACCTCGGCCAGCGGTGCGAGATTGCGGCCCCAGCGGTCGTCGGCCTGGAGCGTCAGCTCGGTCGACAGCTTCAGGAGCCAGGCCCAGCCATATGGCCGCTTGAAACCACGAGCCGTCGGGCGTGCAAAATAAGCGCACTCGGCGGCGACCTTGTCGGGAACGAACTGCGCGTCGAACTGCGCGCGGATCTCGGGCGCCGGCGCGAAATCCGGAAAGCGGCGCAACAGTCGCGCCAGCATCCAGTAGCCGTGGACGCAGGAGTGCCAGTCGTAGCTGCCATAGAAGATCGGGTGCAGCTCGCTCGGCGTGCGGGCATCCGCGGGTTCGGCCAGCGCGTGGTCCACATTGTTTGGATATTCTCGCCCGACATGGCCGAGCGCAATGTGAGCGAATTGCGCGGCCTGCTCGCGGGTGAGACGGGACGTGGTCATGCTCTGGCCTTTCGTTTGTCACGGCCGATCAGGGTCTCGATCAGGCGCGGCAGGATGTAGATCGGGAATTGCGTAGCGGCGAAATATAGAGCCATTCGAGGCGAAGCGGTCGCGCCGAGCGCCGACCAGACCAGTCCAACATTGCGATTGCCGAGAATGAGCCCGACCGTCAGCCGCTGGCGCAGAGTTCCCGGCAGCAAAGCGGCGCCAGTCACCTGAAGGGCGATATTGCACGCAAAGGCAAGCACGAGGCAGACCGTCGCGGCCGGTACATCCACCGCGATCTGCGCACGGATGCCGGCCATGGTCGCCACCGCGAAGACGAGAAGCGCCGCGACGATGACCCCGTCGACCACGTCACCATGAGCAGCCAGCATCGGCGCAGCGTGCCTGCGGAGCAGGAAGGCGACGCCCTCCGCGCTGCCGATCAACAGCGCCAGTCGTAGCGCGAGCTCGAACGCGCTGATATCGAGCCCACCGAACCAGCCTGCAAGCAGCGGGACCGTGACCGGGGCGAGCACCATGGACAACACGGTCACCACCAGCGGCACCGCGCCGTCGAGCCCGAGCATGCGTGCCACCGCGGCCGTGCCGCTCGATGGCGGCGCCGAGACGGCGAGCACGATCGCGAGCGCGAGTTCCGGATCAAGACTGAGCGCATGACTGGCGGCACCGATCACCAGCGGACAGCCGACCATGACGACGGCTGGCAGGAATACCGAAAGCGACGGTTGCCGCAGCGCCGCGACGACGGCCCGACCATCGATGCGCAACAGCGTTCCAAGCACGATCAGGAAGATCGTGGCCGGCATCAAGGGGCGCGCCAGGTCCGCCAGAACCGGGCACGCAAGCCCGAGCAGGACGCCAAGCGCCAGCAATGTCGGTCCGTGCGGGATGAGGCGCAGGAGTGAGGATCGCATACGCGTCGTCCCATCAAATTGTCCCCGGCAATAGAGCATCTCCCGCGACATTGTTGAAATCGATTATTACCATGACTACCATTGCTCAAATGAATTTGGCTTCCGTCGATCTCAATCTTCTCGTCGCCTTCGAGGCGTTGATGGAGGAGCGCAGCGTGACCCGCGCCGGGCAGCGTATCGGCCTGGCGCAACCGTCCATGAGCAGCATCCTGACGCGCCTGCGGTCGCTCTTTGGCGATGATCTCTTCGTGCGGACGGCATCCGGCATGCAACCGACAGCCAAAGCCGTGGCGCTGGCGCGGCCGATCAGCGATGCGCTGGGGCAGATCAGGGGCTTGCTGGAGCCCGGATCGGACTTCGATCCCGCGACCGCCCGCCGCCGCCTGGCCATCGCGGTGACCGACTATGGCGACCTCGTCGTCGTGCCGCCGCTGGTCGCAGCGCTGCGCCGCGAGGCGCCTGGTATCGACCTGGTGGTGCGCCCCATCATCGACGCAGCCGCGAGCGTGGCAAACCTCGAACACGGCGATATCGACGCGTTGATCGGCGGCCATCTTCCCGCCTCCACGCATATCACCCGGTGCACGCTATTCGAGGAATCCTTTGTCTGCATCCGTGACGCAAAACGCTCCAAGCGAAATAGCCGGCTCACCAGAGACGATTACACGCGCCTTCCGCATGCCTTGTTCTCGTCCGCCGGAGGCGACGGGCTTCCCGGCGCAATCGATACGTTGCTCGCCCGACACGGTCGCAAGCGCCGGACCGCAGTTACGCTCGCGCATGTCGTTGCAGTGCCGTTTGCAGTCGCCGGCACCGATCTCGTGGCAACGATGGCCGGGCGCATCGCTCGCCGCTTCGCCGCGGCTGCCGGCGTATCCGTCACTCCGGTACCTTATGATGTGGAGGCATTTACCATCGACCTCCTCCACACGCGCCGCGCCATGGCCGACCCGGCGTTGCGCTGGTTCATCGATCTGGTCAATCGTGTCTGCGAAGGCCTCTGACAAGCCGCAGAGAGGCCACCGTTCCGGCAGCAATCGCGCGCGTCAATATAATCATTCCACACGATGTCAATTCGACAGCAAAACCATCGCTTCCACCCGACCACAAAGAGAATACCGGTTGTCTGACAATCATCGCAATTGAGCCGTAGAACCAATCGCAGTCCTGCGACGTTGACCGACCGATGAAAACGGGGCGACACGATGGGTCCGGAGGGGCGGCACGCGATTGTCATCGGTGGGGGCGCGAGCGGCGCCCTGATAGCGTTTCAACTCTTGAAGACCTCTCCGCCGGATCTTCGTGTCACGCTGATCGAGAAGCGACCCGAGATCGGCCGCGGCCTTGCGTATCACGCCGGCAATCCCGAACATCTCCTCAACGTGCGCGTAACGAATATGAGCGTCCTGCCTGACGACCCCGGGCACTTCTGGAATTGGCTGTGCGCGCGGCCCGGTGGGCCGCTGTGTCCGGATCCTTACTGCTTCGTTCCACGACAGGCCTACGGCGACTATCTCGCCGACCTGATCGCGCCGCTGACGTCACGCGACGAAACGCGGGGCCTCACCGTCATGCAGAACGAGTGCATCGCAATTCGCGAAACATCGTCCGATGTCGCGGTGACGCTCGCAGACGGAACGCAGCTCAGCGGCACCGTGGCCATTCTCGCGACCGGGCATGATGCCGCGGCGTCGCGCCTGCCCGGCCACGTCGACCCATGGATCTCCCCCACTGAGGCCGGCATCGACAGGGATGCAACCATGCTGATCCTCGGCACGGGCCTCTCGATGGTCGACTACGTGCTGTCACTGCTCCGCCATGGACATCAGGGGCAGATCGTCGCCGTGTCACGGCGCGGCTTGCTACCGAGAGCCCATCGCCGCATTGATCCGATGCGCCTGACCGAGAGCGAAATTCCCTTCGGGGCCCGGATCGGCGCCTTGCTGCGCTGGTTTCGCCACCGTATCGAAGCGCATATCGTCGAGGGCGGCGACTGGCGCAGCGCGATCGATGCCATCAGGCCCTTTACGCAGCGGCTCTGGCACGAGCTGCCGCTGGAATCGCGGCGCAGATTCCTGGAGCACGCCCGCGCCTGGTGGGACGCCCATCGTCACCGTATGGCGCCCGAAGTCGAGACCCGTATCGCGGAGGCTCTTACGACCAGACGGTTGACCGTTATCCCCGGCAAGTTGGCCGCCGTCGTGCCGAACCAAAGTGGCGCGCTGGTCAGCTATCGCAGGCGCGGCCAGAGCGAGCTGTCCGAGTTTCAGGTCGGAGCGATCGTGGACTGCACCGGCATCGTCAAGGACCCGGGCGCCAGCAACAACCCGGCCGTACGCAGCCTGCTCGACAACGGACTGGCGCGGATCGACCCGCTGCGGATCGGTATCGAGGTCACGCCTGAATGCGCCATCGTCGACCGGCATGGGTCTCCGTCGCGTCGTCTCTACGCCATCGGCCCGCTCACGCGGGCCGCATTCTGGGAAATCATCGCCGTGCCCGATATCAGACAGCAATGCGCGGAGCTGGCTACCCGGCTCGGGAGCGGTACTCCTAGTTGAACAGATCCGGCTCTGCTTCAGTGATCCAGTCCCAAAGCGGCTGGAAGCTGAAATAGCCGCCCTTGTGGGTACCGACCTGCCGCGAGGTCAGGCTGGCGATCTCATGCGGGATCGGCTTCGGCGTGCCGGCGGCCTCGGCGAGCAACTGGGCGCGCGCCGCATTGTCCATCGCGATGTACCACCAGGCGGCGGCCTCGATGGTCGGTCCCACCGTTAGCAGGCCGTGATTTTGCAGGATCGCGGCCTTCTTCGATCCCAGCGCCTGGGCGATCTTGCGGCCCTCTTCCGCCTCCAGCACGACACCGGAGAACGGATCGAACAGCACGTGATCCTCGTAGAAGGCGCATGAATCCTGCGTCAGCGGATCGAGCAGTCGACCGAGCGCCGACCAGGCCTTGCCATAGGTCGAATGGGTGTGCGCAGCCGCGATCACTTCCGGATGCGCGGCGTGGATCGCCGAATGAATCACGAAGCCGGCCTGGTTGATCGGCCTGTCACCGATCAGGATGTTGCCATCGTGGTCGACTAGCTGAAGGTCGGACACCTTGATCTGGCTGAAATGCTTCGACAGCGGATTGATCCAGAACCGCTCGGGAAACTCCGGATCACGCACGGTGACATGGCCCGCCAGACCTTGATCGAAGCCATAGCGCGAAAACAGCCGGAACGTTGCTGCAAGGCGTTGCTTGCGATGCAGCCTCTCCTCCTCGAACGAAGCAGCCGGCGTACGTTCAACCAGGGAATATTTCTTGGGCTTCTCGACGACCTTGTTCATTGTCGGGCTCCTTCTCTAGTATTCAAGATTCTTGTCGAAGACGTCGGCCAGCGGCACGCCATGCGCATAGGCGTCGAGGTTGACCAGCGTCTTGTCGGCCAGCCGCTTGACGTCTTCTCCTCCCGTCCACGAGACGTGCGGAGTCAGGACGACCTTTGGATGGTCATAGATCGGATCTCCATCCAGCGGCGGCTCCGGATCCGTCACATCGAGCGTCGCACCGGCGATCCGGCCCACGTCGAGCGCCTGCAGCAGGGCCTTCTGATCGATGATCTTGCCACGCGCGACATTGATCAGATGCAGCGATTTCCTCGCCCGCGCCAGCACGTCGGCGTTGATCAGACGAGCCGTCTTCGTCGTCGCCGGCAGCGCCAAGACAAGATGATCGGAGACCTCGACCAGCTGCTCGATGCTGTCGACCGGCTGGATGCCCGGAAGAACGTATTGCCACGCCGACCGTCGCAGAACCTTGATATTGACGCCGAACGGCTTGACGCGCTCGGCGACGGCGCGGCCGATCGCGCCGAAGCCGGCGATCCCGATCGTCTTGCCGCTGACCGAGCCCAGCGGGGTGATCTTCCATTGCTCGCGATTGCGCGGACGGATGGCATGGATGCGTTTTTCGAAGCCGAGGATCGCCGCGAGGACATATTCCGCGATCGGATCAGCCGAGATGCCGCGTCCGACCGTGACCACCGGACCGTCGAGCAGCCACGCGGGAAAAAAATCGATCCCTGTCGATGCAGTCTGGATCCAGCGCAGGCCGAACGGCCAGCCCGCAGGCCTCTCCGCAGCCGCCCTGTGCCAGCCCGCCAGCGGCCGCGTCAGCAACACGTCGGCTTCCGGGGCAACCTCCCACGGCGCGCGATCGGGTGGATGATCGATGATCAGCGGGCGCGACCAATGATCGACGAGCGCTGCACGAACCTCCGCACCGAGCTGATTGACGATGATCGGCGATCTCTCGATGGTGGATGCGCGTTTGCTTTCAAAGCGGGGGGTATTCATGTCACACGTTCACGATGGCAACGACGCGGACATGCTAGGTGCTCAACGCAAGATAGTCTTTTCAAAGATGACCGGCATCCTGCAACAACAGGACGAGCCTTCTGGGCAAGGCATAAGGATTCGTCTCTCCACGCAGATCAACGACAGGTCTGATCGCGCGCGGCTTGACATCGGCGCGGACCATCCGATCTTGAGTGGTCATCAAGGAGCTCGCTCATGAAAATCCTCAACATCCTGACACGGCGTTACCTGCCGCTGGAGCAATTGGATGCGGCCGTCGCCTTCAACGAGGCTCTGATCGGTCAGAAGGCACGACTCCGTTTTGATTATCCTCAATACGATCTCAGACTGGCGCAGGTCGCGTCGATCCTCTTCATCGCCGGAACCGAACAAAGCCTGAAGCCGTTCACCGCGACACACATGACGTTCATGGTGGAGGATATCGAGGCTTTTGCCGCACATCTCCCGACGATCGGCGCGACGGTCCTGGAAGCGCCGAAGCCAGTCCCGACGGGCAAGAACATGCTGGTGCGCCATCCGGACCAGACGCTCGTCGAATATGTCGAGCACAACGACAAGCATCCGGCGGACGTGCTGTCGTCGGCCTCTCGCTGATCTGGCCGCGGCTATTTGCTGCCGCTCACGCGCCTGGCGGCTTCGCTTGCGCCGCAGCCTCGCCAGCGCGGCGGAACACGGTCTCCATCAGCCACTGTTCGTTGGGAAAGAGCTCCATCCATTCATCCCAGCCGGAGTGCTTGCGATATTGACCAAGATGCCCGGACGCCAGCACGTCGCCCGTGCTTACGGAAACGCGGCGGTCGCAATCCGGCGCGACATAGATCGCATCTGCCCGGCAATACAGCTCGCACATGAAGCAAGTCTGGCAGTCCTCGACGCGCGCGAGAACGGGCTGGCCGGCTCGGCCGGGATCGAGGACGTTGGCCGGGCAGACCTCGATGCATGCCCCGCAATCCGTGCAGCGCTCAGCGACGATGAGTTCGATCATGACACCTCCTCGAGCTGCTCGGGCCGAACGTTCGCAGATGGACGGTCGATCGCCACCCAGACCCGGTCCAGTCCGCCGCTGAGCAGGCGCGCGGCCAGGGCGGGATCCTGTGCGGGGCAATCCTCACGACGGTGGAGCCCTCTGCTCTCGCTGCGCGCAGTCGCCGTGGCGACCGACCAGCGCGCAGTTGCCAGCAAGGCCGCGGCCTCACGCAGGGCGATCGAGCCCGCCTGTCCGTGATCTGCCACCTCGCCCCATAGATCTTCGAGTGCGCGCGAGGATACGGCAAGCCCTGCACCGGTGCGGAACAGATTCTTTTCGAATGGATGCATCTCCATGCGCACGCCGTCCATAGCTGCGGCCACATCGACGGCCTTTGGCTGTCCGCGAGGCCGGAGCCCAGCCCGACCAAGCGGCCGGAGGTCCGCGGAGCCCCCCTTCGTGCTACGTGCCACGCGCGCGGCCGCCCGCCCCGCGAACACGCCCGACGACAGCGCCCAGGCCGAGTTGACGTTGCCGCCGCCGGAGATCGCGCCCGCGACCTTTTCGCGCGATGCATTGTCACCGGCGACGAACAGTCCCGGCACCGACGTCGCGCAATCCTCATCATGCACCCGCACGCCGCCAATACCGCGGATGGTACCGTCATTGTGCAAGGTGACTTCAAATCGTTCGCGGTAGGGATCGATACCCCAGCGATCGAACACCAGTGGCACGTTGGGCGAGATCGTATGCAGCCTTGCCCTGATATCGTCGGGCAGACGGTGCAGCGAGCAGTAGACTGAGCCGCGTTGCAGCGCCCGAGCGAGGCCAATGGTTTGGTCAGGACCGAACGGCAGTTCGAGTTCCTGATCGTCGGCGTCGTAGTAGGTCGCAAACGAATAGGCCATGCTGCGCGTCATCGTCGAATGCGCCGGCGCAATGGTGTAGGCGGAAGTGAATTCCATGCCGGACATCTCTGCGCCCGCCTCGGCCGCCATGAGGTAGCCGTCGCCGGTGTTCGTGTGCGATCCCAGCAGGTGCGACAGGAAGCTTGTGCCGCCGGCCGCGAGCACCACCGCACCAGCTTCGATCCGATAGGCGCGCCCACCATCCTGCCGGCGCTGGCCGCGCGCACCGCCAATCGATCCATCGGCGCGCGCCAGCAGCTCGATGATCGGCGAATGATCAAGAATGGTGACGCCGTGGCTCAGCACGTGACGGCGGAGCGCGCGCATGTATTCCGGCCCACGCACCGCGCGGTAGTTCAGCCTACCCTCGTCGTCCACGCCAAACTTGTAATGGCGAGCAAGCGTCGGCAGCGTGCGCCAGGTCTGGTCCAGGATGCGATACATCCATTCTGCTTCGCCAAGGCCGAGCCCGGCGGCGACGCGATTGGCAACAACCGCATCCCGCGCCGTCGGAGGATCAGGCGGCACCCACCAGTGGCCCGGCCCCGCCGCAGCCGTCACCCCGCTGGTGCCGCAGTAGCCCTTGTCTGCCAGAACGACCCTTGCACCGGCTTGCGCGGCCGACACCGCCGCCCATGCTCCAGCCATTCCGCCACCGACGATCAACACATCGGCCGTGATCGACAGCTCTTCGAAGGGCGACGCGGCCATTATCTCTGCCTCCGGGCGATACAACGGCAAAATTCTCGGCACCGGAAGAATGTCGGGGTGCAGGAAGTCGATGCCTGTCGACACATGGTTGGGCCGCACCATACCCACGTCAATGAAAGGCAAAACTCTTTTCGATGCCCGTCGCGGACGATTCGCGTCGCCATTGCCGATGCCGGCGAGACGACTATTTCGATGGAGAACAGACTTCTCCAGACGTGACGGCGAACGAGACGGCATTCCCCGAGCTCCTTCCCTCTGCACTCATGGCGGCCGTGAGGTTGATTGCGCATCGCGCCTTTGCCTGCACAGCTTCGCCGTGCGCTGCAAATATTCGGCAAGCACCTCGCTGCATTGAGAACACACTTCTTCATCTGAAAGGATTGAGGAACAAGTCTTCTGGAAAACGCACCCTGCTCAGCGTGTTTCTTTCGAAGATCGCGCCGTGACATCAGTTCACTGGACCGGCCGCCTGATTTCCTGACATGTGGCCCTAAATGGCCGCGGAGTTTCGTGTAACGGCCGATCGAACGTGAACTCGAGAGACACAGAATGATTGCATCGAAGTCCTTCTACGCGGCCGCGCTCTCGCTAATCATGGAGGCCACTGGCGCAAATGCCGTCCGCGCCGAGACGGCGCAGCTTCGTATCGCCCAACAATTCGGCATCGCTTATCTTCCGCTCATCGTTGCCAGCGAAAAGGGACTGATCGAGCAGGAAGCCAAGGCGCTCGGAATCACGCCGCCGAAGATCGAATGGCTGCGGCTCTCCGGCGCCGCGGCCATGAACGAAGCCCTCATTTCGGGCGGCCTCGACTTCGCCACGGCAGGAATCACGCCGATGATTTTGACCTGGGACAAGACGCGGACCACCGCCAAGATCATCGGCGTGGCCGCGCTGGGCTCGATGGCCAATATCCTGACCACCAACAATCCGAACATCAAGACGCTGGCGGATTTCACCGAGAAGGACCGGATCGCGCTTCCCTCGGTCAAGGTCGGCTTCCAACCGATCGTCCTTCAGATGGCGGCGGACAAGGCATTCGGCAAGTACGACAAGCTCGACGAGCTCACAGTCAGCATGCCCCACCCGGACGCGACGGCGCAGATCCTGTCGGGACATTCGGAAATCACCGCTCACTTCACCTCGCCGCCGTTCTCGCAACAGCAACTGGCCACCGGCAAGGTGCATCAGGTGCTGAACAGCTACGATGTGCTCGGAGGGCCCCACACTTTCAACGTGGTCTATTCCACCACCAATTTCATCAACGACAATCCAAAGACGATCCAGGCATTCGTCCGCGGTCTCGACCGCGCCAACGAATGGATCAAGGCCAATCCGAAGGACGCCGCCGCGCTTTACATCAAGGCGGAAGGTTCGAAGCTCGCGCCTGACTTCGTCGAGGGCATCATTCGTGACAAGGACGTGAACTTCACGACGGCTCCGGAAGGCGCCCAGAAGTTCGCAGATTTCGAGGCCAAGGTCGGCCTGATCAGGCAGGCGCCGACGTCGTGGCGGGATCTGTTCTGGTCCGGCCTCGGAGAGAAGCCTGGAAGCTGACATGAACGTCGCTCCGCGACTGACGGGCCTCGTCGGCGAAGGCGCATCGCCGGCGCTGCTCGAACTCGATCACGTCAGCATCAGCTATCCGACGCCGGACGGCATCCTCACAGCAGTCGAGGACGTCAGCTTCTGGATCTCGCCCGGCGAACGACTGGTACTGCTTGGCCCGTCGGGCTGCGGCAAGTCCACGCTGCTGCGTGCCGTCGGTGGCTTCCTCAAGCCAAGCTCCGGCGAGCTTCGCATGAACGGCCGGCGGATCGGGGCCCCGGGTCCCGACCGCATGACCGTGTTTCAGGAATTCGACCAGCTGCTGCCATGGCGCACCGTGCTCGGCAACGTCCGCTATGCCCTGGAGCGCGGCAAATCGCTACCGCGCCGGGAGGCAGAGGGCGTGGCCCGGCGATGGCTCGAACGGGTCGGGCTGAAGAACTTCGTCAACGCCTTTCCTCATACCCTGTCCGGCGGAATGAAGCAGCGCGTCGCGATCGCGCGGGCCTTCGCGCTTGAACCCACGCTGCTGCTGATGGACGAACCCTTTGCCGCGCTGGACGCGTTGACGCGGCGGCAGATGCAGGACGAACTGCTCAAGCTGTGTGAGGAAACCGGAAACACCGCCTTGTTCGTGACCCACGGTATCGATGAGGCGATCCGCGTCGGAACCCGTATCCTGGCCCTGACACCACATCCCGGGCGACTGGCCGCCACATTCGATGTCCCGCCGGAAAGCCGTGCCCGCGGCGCCGCTGGCTTCGCAGAGCTGGAACGGCGGATCCAGGAAACCGTGTTTTCTGCTCCGGAAATCGACCATGTCTGACATCGCGGCGCCAAAGCTCGTTCGCGCACCAGCGCTACGGCGTGCCCTCGAGGGAACGCCCTGGCGGCGCGTCGTCATCCTCGCCGGCTTTGCTGTTGCCTGGGAGCTCTATGCGCGCTGGCTCGACAATGCGCTTCTGCTGCCGACCCTGGGCGCGACCCTGGCGGCGCTGTGGTCGGCAATCCTGTCGGGCGAACTGCCGAACCGCGCATTGACTTCGTTACGGGTTCTGATCTCCGGCTACGTGCTGGGCGTTGCCGTCGCGGCAGTGTTGACGACCCTCGCGGCATTGACGCGATGGGGCAATGAGGCTCTTGGCCTTTTGACGTCGATGTTCAACCCGCTTCCGGCCATTGCGCTGCTTCCGATTGCGCTGCTGTGGTTCGGCGTGGGAACGCCGAGCCTCATCTTCGTCATCGTCCACTCGGTTCTGTGGCCGGTGGCCCTTGCCTGCTATGGCGGCTTCCTCGCCGTGCCGCCAACTCTGAAGATGGCGGGTCGCAACCTCGGCCTGTCGGGCGGCCGGTTCGTCGCGGAAATTCTTGTACCTGCGGCCTTTCCCCAGATCCTGTCAGGCCTGCGAATCGGCTGGGCTTTCGCCTGGCGAACGCTGATCGCTGCCGAACTGGTCTTCGGCGTCAGCGCACGCTCCGGCGGAATCGGCTGGTTCATCTACACCAGCCGTGCGCAACTGGAGACGGCAAGCGTCTTCGCCGGATTGCTCACGGTGATCCTTATCGGTCTGCTCGTCGAGGGCGTGATCTTTCGGAGCCTGACGCGGCTCACGGTGCAGCGCTGGGGACAGGTGCAAACCTGACGCGCGACCGATGATCCCGATCGCCCCGCCCCGGTTCACTTGAGCGGAAATCCCAGCGCGCGCACCTCCTCGACGAGGCGATCCCGGCCATTCAGCGAGCGCACCGAGCCGAGCCGCTTCAGGACGGCCTCGACCCAGCCGATCGCAGGCAGGCCTTCGCTGGCCTGAAAGCCGCGGAGCGTCGCGTCATAGGCCGCGATGCCCGTCTCGTCGCCGGAATCGGAATAGCGTTCATGATGGATCACGACGTCCTGACGCAGGCGTGGCTTGACCTGCGCCGGCCTTGTCGCATCGGGGTAGCCGATGCACAGACCGAAGGCTGCGACCACGTTCGGCGGCAATCCCAATTCTTCGGCGACGGCGCCGGGCTTGTTGCGTATCGCGCCGATATAGACCGCCCCGAGGCCAAGTGACTCGGCGGCGACGACCGCATTCTGCGCGGCTAACGCCGCGTCGATGACGGCGACCAGGAATGTCTCGAGAAACGGCAAACCCTCATCCGGATGTTCTGAGCGCTTCGCCAGCCGCTCGGCACGCGACAGGTCGGCGAGCCAGACCAGGAACAGTGGCGCCTCGACAATGTGCTTCTGACCGCCCGCGAACTCGGCGAGACGGGCCTTGCGGGCCTGATCCTCCACCACGACGACGCTCCAGGTCTGGAGGTTCGACGAGGACGGAGCCGATTGGGCGGCTGCCACCAGGGTTTCTACCGTCCGCGCTGGCAGCGGGTCAGGACGATAGGATCGTACCGAGCGGTGTGCGAGGAGATTTGCCAGCACGCCGTTCCAGGCATCGCCGATCCCGGGCAGATCGTTGCCGTACCGCGCGCGCAGGGCCTGCGTAATAGCATCGGACTTGGAAGGTCCAGGAACGACTTTCAGACTGGTCTTGGCGTCACTCACGGGATTCTCCTCTCAACCGGCATCACGCTTCAACATCAACAACGACACGATTGGCAAGCTTTGCCGGATCCGTGCTGGGCTTGATGATGGTCGCGCGCTTCAGGTCGCTGGTGATCTTCACGACTTCCTCGCGCAGCGCGGCCCCCGAGGGATGATGACCATGGGCGTGACTGCGCAGCATCGCCGCGAGATCGGCCACCGCCACCTTGGGCGTATATGGCGCGAAAATTTCCGCACCATCGTCGGGGTTCTCAGAGACGTGATGAGCCGCTTCCCGGATCGCTATGGTTAACGCCCTCACGGCCACCGGATCTGATGTCCAGAGCGAGCTCCGCACGCCAAGTGTGCAACACGACAGATTGGCGTAGTCGCCGCTGAGGTTCGATGCGATCTCGACGAGATCGCCACTGGCCCGCCGCTCGGTGAGCCAGGCATTCGGATCGGAATCGGCGATGGCCTGAATTTCCCCCCGTTGGAGCGCGATCAATTGCAGGTCGGCCGGGAATTCCCGCCACTGGACGTCGGTCTGCGGATCGAGCCCGTTGTCCGACAGAAGGATGGCGAAGAAGTTGCGCGGCGGACCGGAAATGCTGGATACGCCGATGGTCTTGCCCTTGAGGTCCGTAATGTCCTTGAAGCCTGACTCCTTGCGCACGAACAGGCGGGTGCAGCCGCCGTGCAGGCCCGTCGTGAGCTTGACGTCGATGCCCTGCTCCAGCGGCTTCAGCCAATTGAGCAGCATGCTCGACCCCGCATCCGCCTTGTCGGTCGCAAGCGCCTGAAGCATCTGGTCGGTGTTGCCGGCGAGCTGAAGGAATTCCACATCGAGATTGTGACGCGCAAAATATCCTCGATGCAGTGCGACGGGCACGGCCGCCGTGCAAATGCCGGTGCCGTTATAGGCAAAGCGGATATGACGCGGCGGGGCTTTCGGAGTGTCCGTGGCCGCGACCTTGCAGATCGGTGCATCGCTCAAGGGATCGGCCACCGGGCCGAGACCGAACGCGGGAAAGGCGCGCGCGGCCTGCATCAATCCGAATGGCGCGCTGACGCCGGCGAGACCCGCCAGGCCGAGCATGCGACGTCGGGACCACGGTGTGTGTCGATCTGATGTCATGGACATCTCCTGATTGCCGCTGACGTTCATGACCGCGGCGATGGTGTAACCTTCAATGGCCGAACAGCCGATAGCTCCGATCCGCGTCCCGCAGGTGCCGGCTCTCGTCGGTCCAGCCCACCGCACGTCGATAGCTGCCCAACAGAGCAGCCTCCTTCAGCGCTCCGATATTGACCTGTTGCGGCGCATCGGCAAACGGCGAGACGAACAGCACATCCTCCGGGCAATAGAGCTCGCAGAGGAAACAGGTCTGACAGTCGCTCTGGCGCGCGATCCTGGGAATGTCGTCGGTCTTGTCAAAGACATTGGTCGGGCACACGCTCACACAGATGTCGCAGGCCGTGCACCGCTCGGCATCGATGACCTCGATCATTCCGCAGCCTCCGAATAGTGGGCAGACGTCAGCGGACGCGCCGACGTCCAGACCTCGTCGAGCCCCCCGGTCGTCACGTAGTGGCGATAGCGATCGTCCTGCTCGGGACGATCGTCGCGGCGATGCATTCCCCGGCTTTCCTGCCGGGCCACCGCGCTGCGATACATCCAACGCGCGGTCGCGAGCATGGCGGCGGCCTCACGCGCCCGAAGCAGATCCTCCTCGCCAGATGGACCGGCATCCGAAGCCTCAGACCAAAACCCATCCAGACGACGCAGCGACTCGCCGAGCCGTCCGGCCTCGCGGAAATAGTTCAGCTCGTAGGGGAAGACTTCGTCCTGGACGTTTCGTGCGAGCTTATCCGCCTGCAATGCTCGCCCGTTCCCGGAGCGAAGAGCGACGGTGCCGCGTCGAACAACTTGACGCTCCCTCGTGGTACCCAATTGGCGAGCAAACTCGGCGGCGCCCTGCCCTGCCCAATATCCCGACGACATTGCCCAGGCCGCATTGTGGCTGCCGCCGCCGGTGAAACCGCCGCAGATCAGCTCGCGAGTCGCTGCGTCGCCCGCCGCGTAGAGTCCGGGAACGGTGGTCGCGCAGCTGTCGTCGACGATCCGCAGCCCGCCCGTACCGCGGACGGTGCCCTCGAGGCGAAGCGTGATCGGAAAGCGCTGCGTGAAGGGATCGATGCCGGTCCGGTCGAATGGCAGGAAGAAGTTCGGCTGGGACACCCGCATGTGCCGCTGGGTCTCGGCATCGGCCTCGTCGAGCTGGGCGTAGACCGGCCCCTTACGCAGCGCCCGCGCAATCACCGATCGCCCGCCCTTGGATGACGCCCCCGGAATGACGCTGCCTTCCTCGTCGGTGAAGCTCGCCCCGCTGTAGAACAGGGTCTTGGTCACCGAGCCGAATGCCGGCGAGATCGCATAAGCGTCCGAAAACTCCATGCTGGTGAACTCCGCGCCAGCCTCGGCCGCCAGGAGATAGCCATCGCCGGTCAGCACGTTCGACCCGAGCGTCTTGCTGAGGAAGGCGCATCCGCCGGTGGCGATCACCACAGCCTTAGCATTGACCACCCAACGGTCCCCCTTCTGCCGTCGCAGCCCAGCGGCGCCAGCGACCACGCCGTTGCTGTCGACAAGCAGTTCGAGCGCCGGCGCGTGATCGAGGATGGTCACCCCCGCCTGCTTAGTGCGTTTCCGCATGAGCCGCATGTATTCCGGCCCCTGGAGCGAATTCCGCTGCGGTTTGCCGCAGTCGTCTGCTGGATAAGGATAGCCCCAATCAGCGAGCTGGTTGCTTTGGGCGTAAGTTCGATCCAGCACCCGTGCCATCCAGCGTCGATCCTGGAGATGGCCGCCGAGCTTCTCGCGGCTCGCCATCGCGGCCTCGCGACGTTCGGGAGCCGGGTCGACGTACCATACGCCGGTGCCGGCCGCCGCGGTCGCGCCCGACGTGCCGCAAAACCCCTTGTCCGCCAGCACGACACGCGCGCCGTGTTCCGCGGCACTGATCGCGGCCCACGTGCCCGCTGGACCGCCACCTAGCACCAGCACATCCGCGTCGAACACAACCGATCCTGCCGAACTCGACAGCTTCTCGGCACGGCCAGACGGATTCGTCATCGCTCGTCTCCGGTTTGGCGGCGCCAGGCCCGCCCTGGTTCTGTGATCGATTGCGACAGACTGTCCGCGTCGAACCGGCTCAGAACGCCGGTATCTGCCCCGGAAGCTTGTCCTTGATGAGCTGGCGGATCGTGTCGTTCTGATAGGCGCGCACCAGCCTCGGCACCCAGGGCGCATCCTTGTCGCGCTCGCGAACGGCGATGAAGTTGTTGTAGGGATTGTTGACCGATGATTCGATTGCGATGGAATCCTTGCCAGGAATGAGGCCGACCGGCACCGCGTAGTTGGTATTGATGACCGCAGCATCGACGTCATCAAGGCTGCGCGGCAATTGAGCCGCGTCGATTTCGCGGATCTTGAGCTTCTTTGGATTTCCGACCACATCGAGGACGGTCGGCAGGATCCCCACCCCATCCCTGAGCTGGATCAGCTTCTCGGCCTGAAGCAGCAGAAGCGCGCGGCCGCCGTTCGAGGGATCATTTGGAATCCCGATCGACGCGCCGTCCTTGATCTCGGCGACGGATTTCAGCTTCTTCGAGTAGAGGCCGATCGGAGCAACGATGGTTTCGCCGACCGCCACGATCTTGTAGCCCCGCGTCTTGACCTGGTTGTCGAGGAACGGCTTGTGCTGGAAAGCATTGGCATCGAGGTCACCGGCATCGAGTGCCGCATTGGGCAGGAGATAGTCGTTGAAGACGACCACCTGGACGTCGAGCCCGTCCTTGGCGGCGGTCTCCTTGACCTTCGACCATACGATCTCGGCGTCACCGCCGGATACTCCGACCTTGATCTTCTGATCCGCAAGCGCGGGCGCGGCGAACAGAGCCAGAGCGGCCATCAGCACGAACAACCGGCGGTTCATAATCTACGTTCTCCTATTCAAGCCAGATGTCTGGTTCAGTTGGTTATCCGACACGGGCAACCAGGACATCCGCCGTCGCATCCGCAAATTCGGCCGACATATCGTGGAAGACGACAAGTTCCTGGACCGTCGCAGCACGTGGATGATGGTCTGGCGTCCTCGAGCCCTGCCGACCCAGGAAGGACCGGCCGATCGCCCGCGCGAACCATGGCGAACCGGCAATCTCCGCAGCCTGTTTCTCGCTTCCAGCCACAAACGCAAGGCGCATGTGATCGACATCGACAACATAGATCATGGCGTGATGTCCCTGCGCAGCGCTCGCTCCTAGCTGCTGAACCCCGCCGGAATGAACGCCGGCAGCTTGTCCTCGATGAATTGCTTCACCTCGGGAGAATTGAACACCTGGATGAACGCCTTCAGCCGCGGGTCATCCTTCTTGTCCGGCCGGGCCGTGAAGCGCAGCACGAGCCCGTCGTCGACGGTACGGTCGATGATCAATGCCGATTTCGGATCACCACCCGCCGGGATGAGATAGGTGATGTTGACGAGCGCCAGCGTCACGTCGTCGAGCGAACGATAGGTCTGCGCCGGGTCGAGCTCGACGATCTTGAGGTTCTTAGGGTTCTCGGTGATGTCGAACTTGCTGACCGAAAAGCCCTTGCCCGGCGCCAACTTGATCAGTCCGGCGCGCTCGAGCAGGATCAGGCCGCGGGCGCCGTTGAGCGGCTCGTTCGGAATGGCGACGCTGTCACCGGATTTGATCTCATCGAGCTTCTTGATCTTCTTCGAGAACAGGCCGACCGGCGCGATCACGCCGACCTTGTCGGCCTGCACGAGGTTGAAGCCGCGCTGCCTGTTCTGAAGCGCAAGATAAGTCGCATGCTGAAACAGATTGGCATCGACCTCACCGCTGTTGACGACCTCGTTCAACGCCACCCAGTCGGACAGCTCGACGATCTTGACGTCCTGCCCTTTATCTTTCGCGAGCTTGGCGGCAAAGGACGCCAATTGCGCAACCGGGCCGGCGCTGGTCGCGATCTTGAGGGGTTCGCCCGCGAAGGCGGCCGCGGTGAATGCGAACCAAAGACCTGCGGCCTGGGCGGTGCGACGAAGAATTCCCATTATCTCGAGTTCCCGTTTCGATGCAGAAGATGTGTCTCACGCGGCCTTGCGCGCGCCGGTGTCGGCCTGCGCCAGCGCCTGAGTAAGATCCGCCAGGATGTCGTCGGGGTGCTCGATCCCAACCGACAGGCGGACGTAGCCGGGCGTGACGCCGGCCGCGAGTTGTTCTGCCGGGGTGAGCTGCTGATGAGTCGTGGACGCCGGGTGAATGGCCAGCGAGCGGGCGTCGCCGATATTGGCGACGTGATAGAACAGCTTCAGCGCATCGATGAAACGCCGCCCGGCCTCGACGCCGCCTTTCAGTTCAAAGCCGACGAGACCGCCGTAGCCGCCCTTCAGATAGGCGTCGGCCCTGCGCCGGTTCTCCCCGTTTTGCAGACCGGGGAAGATCACGTTGGAGACCGAGGCGTGCTTGGCGAGGAAATTCGCGACCTTGACCGCGTTCTCGTTGTGCTGGCGGATGCGCAGCGGCAGCGTTTCGAGTCCCTGGATGAACTGGAAGGCGTTTTGCGGCGCGATCGACGCGCCGAGATCGCGCAGCAGCTTGACGCGGGCGCGCAGAATATAGGCGATCGGCCCCAACGGTTTCGCCGCCTCGGTCCAGATCGCGCCGTGATAGGCCTCGTCGGGCTCGTTCAGCAGCGGAAAGCGCTTCGCATGCGCGGCCCAATCGAAATTGCCACCGTCGACGATGGCGCCACCGATCGCGGTACCGTGGCCGCCGATATACTTCGTCGTGGAGTAGACGACCACCGCAGCCCCATGCTCGAACGGGCGCGCGATCAGGGGCGAGGCCGTATTGTCGAGGATGAGCGGTACACCGAGCGAGCGACCGATATCGGCAACTTCCTTGATCGGGAATACGTTGAGCTTCGGGTTAGGGAGCGTCTCGCCGAAATAGGACCGCGTCTTCGCATCCGTTGCGCGGCGGAAGTTTTCGGGATCGGCGGGATCGACGAAGCGGGCCTCGATGCCGAACTGCTTTAGGGTCTGCGACAGCAGCGTCCAGGTCCCGCCATAAAGGTCAGTAGACGACACGATGTTGTCGCCGGCCTGCGCGATATTGAAGATCGCGAACGCCGACGCTGTCTGTCCGGAGGCCACTGCGAGAGCGGCAACCCCGCCCTCAAGCGCCGCAAGCCTCGTTTCGAAGGCTTCCTGAGTCGGATTGCCGATGCGCGTGTAGATCGGCCCGAGTTGTTCGAGCGCGAACAGGCGCGAGGCGTGATCGGTGTTCTCGAACTGGAATGATGTGGTCTGGTAGATCGGAACTGCCACGGCGCCCGTGGCGGGGTCGGTGCGGTACGATCCACCATGCAATGCCAGCGTCTCGAAATTCCGGGTCTCCAAAGCCATCTGCAATTCCCTTTCGATCCCAAGAGCGCGCGCCCTTGCGCGGCCAGTCAGCTTGTCGACGAAAATGATGCGGTTGGATTCCGCGGCTGTCGAGCGGGTCGGAAAAATAGCGATGCGTGTGCTGCGCCATCGCCGCTTCGTAACGCGTTTCTTTCGGGTCCTTCGCCGAATTGGAAACAAACTCGCTCGCGCAAAATGTTAAAAGCTGGTCGCGCGGAGCGAATGTGCTTCGCAATTGACGATTGGGCCAGACCATGACGAGACCGCGCGAGCTGCGCTTCAACGCCTTCAACATGACCGCACCGAGCCACAATTGGGCGGGCCTGTGGTCTCACCCGCGCGATACGTCCATCGACTACAATACGCTCGATTATTGGGTCGACTACGCAAGGACCGCGGAACGCGGACTGCTCGACGGGATCTTCCTTGCGGACGTGTTCGGCGTGTATGACGTCTATGGCGGCAATGCCGAGGCCGCCGCTCTGCATGCCGTGCAGCTCCCCAACGCGGACCCGACACTGCTGGTGTCCGCGATGGCGCTCGTCACCAGCCATCTCGGCTTTGGCATCACCTCGAACCTGACTTTCGAGCACCCCTACCAACTCGCGCGCCGGTTCTCCACGCTCGATCATCTCACCAGGGGCAGAATCGGCTGGAACATCGTCACTGGCTATCTCGACAGCGGCGCGCGCGGCATGGGGCTTCCGGCCGGGCGCGCCCATGACGACCGCTATGACGCAGCCGAAGACTTTCTCACCGCAGCCTACAAGCTATGGGAAGGCAGCTGGGAGGACGACGCCGTACGCCGCGATCGTGGCAGCCGCATCTTCACGGATCCTGCGCGGCTCCACCGAGTGCGGCATGACGGCCCCTATTTCAAGGTCGATGGCATCCACCTCGCCGAGCCTTCGCCGCAACGAACGCCGCTCTTGTACCAGGCTGGCACGTCGAAGCGCGGACGCGCCTTCGCGGCACAACATTCAGAAGCGATCTTTCTCAACGGCCAGACCAAGCCAATCCTGGCCCGCGCTGTGCGCGAGATACGGGAGGCCGCCAAGACCTATGGCCGCGATCCCTACGACATTCGACTGTTTGCCGGCGCGACAGTGATCGTGGCGCCGACGCGGGCCGAGGCGAACGATCTGCTCGAGGACTATGCGCGGTATGTCGACCAGACCGGCCAACTGGCGTTGCTGTCGGGCTGGACGGGTATCGACTTCTCGACCTATCGGCCGGACCAACCGATCGAATATGTCGAGAGCAACGCCATTCAGTCGATGGTCGAAAACTTCACCGTGCGGAGCGACAGGCCAGTCAATGTCGGAGACCTCGCCAGATTGAGCCGCGCCGGCGCCCGGTCTCCCTTCGTGGTCGGCTCGCCGCAGGACGTCGCTGACGAGCTGATCGCCTGGGCCGACGAGACCGATGTCGACGGCTTCAACCTGTTCCGCCTGGTTGCACCGGAATCGCTGAACGCCTTCGTCGACCTCGTGGTCCCCGAGTTGCAATCGCGGGGCGTCTACAAGACCGCCTATCGTGACGGCACGCTGCGTGAAAAACTGTTTCCGGGACGCGGCCCGCGGCTGCACACGACCCATCCCGGCGCGAGCTTCCGTCGTTTGCCTTCAACAGCCGACGCCTTCCAATCCGACGCCGCCGAATAGCGAGGGCGGGC
The DNA here is from genome assembly GCA_023435725.1 of Pseudomonadota bacterium. Taxonomy (GTDB): domain Bacteria; phylum Pseudomonadota; class Alphaproteobacteria; order Rhizobiales; family Xanthobacteraceae; genus Bradyrhizobium. The sequence goes on from JAEYRD010000044.1 coordinate 28,890, forward strand.
TCACGCCTGCGGACGATGCTCGCGGAATGCAGCCGCCAATGCACCCAGGGCGGCTCGCGACCGGCGATCGGTCAGGGACGAATGAAGCACGACTTCGGCCGGCGGAAGCTTGGGAAGTCCGAGCTTCTCGCCCACGTCGATGGTGCCCGCCGGCGCAATCCGATAGGACAGCGGCGCGATTGCAAGCCCCGCCACCACGGCGGCATGGACCGCCGAGGAGCCGCCACCCAGGAACACCTCGGTCCACTTTATGCCGGCCGCATCCAGCGCCTGCGTGGCAATGTTGCGGACGCCGCAGGTTGGAGCCAGCGCAGCAAGTCGCAGGGGTTCGCCTTGTCTGTGCTCGAACCCTTGTGCCGCGAACCAGCCAAAGCGCTCGTGCGCCAGCGTCTCGCCATCGCGACGATCGTCCTCGCGCTGGACGATGGCCGCATCGAGCCGCCCCTGATCGAACAGATCGAGGAGGTTGCGCGAATTGTCGAGCTGGACTTCGATCGTCAAATTCGGATCGTGCGCATGCAACCGTGACAGCAAGTTCGGGACCTCCGGGCCTGCGACGTGTGCGGCAATGCCGAGCCCGAAGTGACGTGGGGGCGCGTTGAGCCCAGCGATCGCGCGTTCGTGAGCCGCGATGAACTCCCGCGCCCCCTGCAGGAAGGCGGTGCCTTGGGCCGACAGGCGCACCGATCGCGGGGTACGTTCGAGCAATCGATGTCCGATACGATCCTCGAGCCGCTTCAGCTTCACGCTGATCGCGCCTTGCGTGGTCCCCAAAGCCTTGGCAGCGCGCGTGAAGCTGTGGAGGTCCGCCACCATCACAAAGGCCCTGACGGCATCGACATCGAGCGAGAGCATTCCATGATCCGCGTTTGTTGTCTCTGAAATCAATATTGATCGGATTTTGTTGTGGTCAAGGGCCTCCTATGTTCGCCCGGCCAGACGCGGGACCCGTGCGCACCGGAAACGAACGTTTCCTTGGGCGTGCGGTGTGCGGCGCGCGCGTTGGCAATCGGCATCAGGCTCGGAGGTCTTAGCTTTGACGATCTCACCATCACGACGAAACACGATCGCCTTGGCCGCGGCGTGCCTTGCGTCCCTCATGTTCGGTCTGGAGATCTCCAGCGTGCCGACGATCCTGCCGACACTGGAGACGGTACTGCACGCAAACTTCCAGCAGCTGCAGTGGATCATGAATGCTTACACCATCGCGGTCGCGACGGTGCCGATGGCAACGGGCACGCTGGCGGATCGCTATGGCAGAAAGCGTGTGTTCGTCGTCAGCATCGCCGTGTTCGGCCTTGCCTCCCTGGTCTGCGGCCTGGCGCAAGACGCCCTCGTCCTCATCGCGAGCCGCTTCCTTCAGGGCATGAGCGGTGGGGCGATGCTGATCTGCCAGGTCGCAGTTCTCTCCCATCAATTCCAGGAGGGACCGGAGCGCGCACGCGCCTTCGCCGCCTGGGGGATCATCTTCGGGATTGGCCTTGGCTTCGGCCCGATCATCGGCGCGGTGATCGTCGCGGTCTCTGGCTGGCAATGGGTATTCCTGGTGCACGTCGTGATCGCAATCGTCACGACCGCGCTCGCGGTGACCGGAGTGCAGGAGTCGCGCGATCCCGACGCGAAGCACCTCGACATCGCAGGCATCGCGACACTCTCGACGTCGGTGTTCTGCGTGGCCTTCTATATCACAGAGGGCCCCGATTTCGGCTTCGTCAGCCCGACCGGCCTCGCGATTGCCTCGACGGCCGTTCTGAGTTTCATCGCCTTCGTGCTGGTGGAGATGCATAGCCCCCGTCCGATGTTCGACTTCTCCGTGTTCCGGATACCCGCCTTTTCGGGCGCACTGCTGGGATCGGCGGGCATGAACTTCAGTTTCTGGCCCTTCATGATCTACCTGCCGATATTCTTCCGCAGCGCTCTTGGTTACGACAATGTCGCGGCTGGACTGGCGCTGCTGACCTATACGCTTCCGACACTCGTGATCCCGCCGCTCGGCGAGCGGATATTGCTGCGGTTCGGCGGCGGCATCGCGATCCCGGTGGGCCTGTTCGTCATCGGCCTTGGCTTCATGCTGATGTGGGCCGGCAGCGGTGTCGATCACGTCACCTGGTTGACGCTGATGCCGGGATGTCTGTTTGCGGGCGCCGGCCTTGCTCTCACCAACACGCCGGTCACCAACGTCACGACGGGAGCGGTGTCGAGCACGCGCGCCGGCATGGCATCGGGCATCGACATGAGCGCCCGCATGATCTCGCTGGCGATCAACATCGCCTTGATGGGTTTTATCCTGATCGCCGGCATTTCCCTCTGGCTGAGCAGCGCTCTTCCCGGCACGCTCGACGCAGTCCGCCTGCAGGATCTCGCGGAGCGGATCGCAGGCGGCACCGCTCATGTGTCCGACTTCCCGGAGCTGAGCGTCCTGCCGGCCGCGGAGTCTGCATTGCGGGACGCATTGATCTACGGCTTCAGGCTGGTGATGCTCTATGGCGGACTTTCCGTCTGGGTCACAGCACTGACGAGCTTTCTGATCGCTGGCGAAAGCTACGCGGCGCGGAAACCGGAACAGCCTTGCTGCGTTCCCGACTCCTCGTCGTGACCGCGAAGCGGCTCCGCTCCCTTGAGAAGCGGAGCCGCAGTTGGCCCAATGCAAGCCAAGTCGATGATTACCGAGACTTAGCGGAAGGCAAGGCGTCGAGAAGAGGACGAGCGAGGTGCAGGACCTCGTAGGCGACCGCCTCGCTCTCTCCGGTCGGCTCCTGCTCGGATAGCAGGATGCGCGTGAACGTCCAGTTGTGTGGATCCACGCCGACGATCGCGGCCACCGCTCCAGGCTGCTCCGCCACCTCGCGATTGCGCGCAATTCTGAAGCGCTTTGGTGCGGAGACGCTGATCCTGCCACGACGAAAACTCCATTCTCAATTCGCAGCGCGCGAGAGAATGTTCGCCCCTTTCTGCATCGCACTCCGAAATTGCCACGCGACCTCGTTTATCGGCAAATTGCGGTTGTCCAGTCTCACCGAGCGGCGGTCGAGACGGCAGCGAACAGGATCCCCGAAATGCATCACTTACTATCCCGGTTGCGGAGCCTCGCCGCGGCCGCGCTCAGTTTCTTCGTCATGGCGTCCGTACAGCCCGCCATCTCGGAGGAACTCCGCATCGGCTATCAGAAATCCTCGACGCTGACGGCAATCCTGAAGACCAACGGAGAGCTTGAGAAGGCGCTGGCGCCGCTCGGTATCACTGTCTCCTGGCACGAATTCACCAGCGGCTTGCCGCTCCTGGAAGCCATCAATATCGGCAGCATCGATTTCGGCGCCGACGTCGCCGACACGGTACCGATCTTCGCGCAAGCTGCCGGTGCCAAGCTCGCCTATGTCGCGGAGGAAGCCGCATCTCCGGCGGCGCAGGCAATCGTGATCCCTCAATCTTCGACCATCAAGACCATCGCCGATCTCAAGGGCAAGAAAGTCGCCGTCACCAAGGGCGCCGGCAGCCACTATCTGCTGCTCGCCGCGCTGGCCAAATCAGGGCTGAGCTTCAAGGACATCACGCCCGCCTACCTGACACCGGCGGACGGCCGTGCGGCCTTTGTCAGCAACAATGTCGATGCCTGGGTTGCCTGGGATCCGTTCCTGACCAGCGCCTTGCACCAAACCAACGGCCGCATCCTGGCGGACGGCAGCAATGGCCTGGCGAGTTACAAGCGCTATTACCTCGCCTCGGCTGCGTATGCGGACAAGCATGCCGAAGTGCTCAACGTGATCTTCGCCAAGCTCTCCGAGACTGGAAAATGGGTAAAAGCGCAGCCGAAGGAAGCCGCCACATTGCTCGCCGGTCTCTGGGGTATCGACGCGGCAACCGTCGAGGAGGCCAACAGCCACCGCTCCTACCAGGTCGGCGCAGTCACCGGGCCGGGCCTGTCGGAGCAGCAGCGCATTGCCGATGCGTTCCACGGCGAAGGCCTGATCCCGGTGAAGATCGACACCACAGGGATCAGGATCTGGTCACCAAAGGGTTCCTGAGCCAGCCGGCCGCTAGGCCGCAGCAAAGCCCGCATTCAGACCGCGCTGGATATCCGGCACGGAGGCCAGCAGGTTCTGGGTGTAGACATGCTGCGGTCGTCCAAGCACGGCCTCGGCAGTCCCCTGCTCGACGATCTGGCCATTCTGGAAGACGAGCACGCGGTCGCAGAGATGCTCGATGACGCCCAGATCGTGCGAGATGAAGAGCAGCGCCGTTCCCAGCCGCGACTGCAACTCGGCCAGCAGGTCGAGCACCTGGGCCTGGATGCAGATGTCGAGTGCTGACACCGGCTCATCGCACACGATGATCGCCGGCTCGGCCGCCAGCGCCCGCGCGATCGACACCCGCTGACGCTGGCCACCGGACAGGGAACGCGGCAGGCGGTCGAGATGATCGGCGCCGAGGCCGACCAATTCGAGCAGCGACACGATGCGCTCCCGGCGCGCGCTGCGGCCCTCGGCACGCGGAAGATTCTCGGCGATGATGTCGCTCACGCGATAGCGCGGATCGAAGCTGCTGAGTGCGTCCTGCGGAATGTATTGCAGCTTGCGCCGAAGCTGGCGACGCTGCGATTCCGCAACCGACGACCACGGTTGCCCCAACAACCGTACCTCGCCCTCGTCGGGGGCCAGCAGGCCAAGCACGATCTTCGCGCAAGTGGACTTGCCGGAGCCGGATTCGCCCACGATGCCGACAACCTCACCGGCCCTGACGTCGAAGCTGATGTCATGCAAGACCACCGACTTCACGCGCCCGGTCGCCTTCGGCGCGATGAAGCTCTTCGCGATCTTGCTGACTTCGAGCACGACATCCCCCGCGGCCTGGCGTTGAGGAAGCGGCTCCCGAACGACCGCGATTGCGCCCGCACTGGACGTATCCGCAGTCCCGAGTTCGAACCGTGCCGACGCGAGCCGCGACCCGCGCGACCGCGATGATGGAACGGCAGCGATCAACTGCCTCGTATAGGGGTGGCGCGGATGAGTGAGGACATCGCGGGTCGGGCCGCGGTCGACCACCCGGCCGTCACGCATCACGATCACACGGCTTGCGATGCCCGCCACCACAGCGAGGTCGTGGCTGATGAGCAGGAGGCCCGCGCCTTCGCGGATTCTCTCGGCCAGAACCGCGAGGACCTGCGCCTGGACGGTGACATCGAGCGAAGTGGTCGGCTCGTCCGCGATGATCAGATCGGGATCGGCCGCAATCGCCGAAGCGATCAGCGCGCGTTGGCGCAGACCACCCGACAGTTGATGCGCATATTGCAGCGCGCGGTCGGCAGGGTTGGGGATGCCGACCTTGCCCAGGGTTTCCAGCGTCCGATCCATGATGGCATCCGGAGCAGTGAGGATGCGATGGCTCGATATGACCTCGGCAACCTCCTGGCCGATCGTACGCAAGGGATCGAGCGAGACCAGGGCATCTTGCATGACCAGACCCGTCACGGTCCCGCGCAGCTTACGCCAGTCGGCTTCACTGAAACGACGCGCATCGCGTCCCTTGATCTCGAACCGGCGCGCGACGGTCCGCGCCCCCTCGCCCGCGAGGTTCAACAAGCTGCGTGCAGTGATGCTCTTGCCCGAGCCGGACTCGCCGACCAGCGCAACGCATTCACCGGGTCTGATCGTCAGATCCAGATCGGCAACGATCGGCCGGCCGGCATTCGCGCCCGCAAAGCCGATGCTCAATCCCTGGACCTCGACGATGGGTGCGGCCCCATCGGTCTGCGAACTTGCGCTGCTCATGCAAGTCGTCCTTCAAATCGCTGCTGGAGATGATTGCCGATCACGCTGAAGGCAATGACGGTCGCAGTGATCGCGAGCCCGGGAAACACGCCGGGCCACCAGGCGACGCGCAGCACGTCCCTGCTCTCCGCCAGCATCACGCCCCATTCCGGCGTCGGCGGCTGCAGGCCGAGCCCGAGGAAGCTCAATCCCGATACGATCAGGATCGTGCTGCCGATATAGACGGTGGCGATGATCGGGATGGCCACGAGGACGTTGGGCAGCACGTGCCGGATGAACACCTGCCAGCGGCTCAATCCATAGATGGCGGCTTGCGTCACATAATCCGCATCCCTGATCAGCTGCGTTTGCGCGCGGACCACCCTGCCGAACTTCGGGATGCCGGCGATACCGACCGCGATGGCGATATTGAGCATGCCCTGTCCGAGGAAGGTGACGATCAACATGGCGAGGAGCACGCCGGGAAATGACGACAACATGTCGAACAGGCGCGACACCGCCTCATCCAGAATGCGGTTACGCTGCCCGGCAAGGATGCCGAGCACGATTCCGAAGCCAAGCCCGACGGCCACACCGCCGATGCCTATCAGCAGCGAGTAGCGCGTGCCGTAGATCGTGCGCGCGAAGACGTCGCGGCCGAGACGATCCGTTCCGAACAGATGCGCCCAGCCCGGCGGCTTCAGGCCTTCGGTAAATTCGCCGACCAGCGGATCGAAATGCGTGAACAGCGACGGCGCGACCGAGGCAATGATCAGCACGGCGACGAACGCAAACGAAAGGATCAGCCCCAACGGTGGCCGGCGCCGCTGGCGAACATCGAGCGCCGGAGCCTCCAGCCCGACGAGGTCTTCGGGCGGGTCGAGCGCAAGCGCGCGATCGAATGAGCGGTGCGATGGCGCGGTCATTGAGCCCTCAATCTTGGATCGATCAGCACATAGAGGATGTCGAGCAGTGTCGAAGCCGCTACGTGGATGAAGGCGGCAAGCAGCACGACCGTGAGCACCACCGGCACATCGTGAGTCAGCACCGCACCCAATGTCACGGTCCCGAGCCCGGGCCGGCCGAAGACCTTTTCGGTGATCACCGCACCGCCGAGCAGTCCGCCGATCAGCCAGCCGCCGAGAGTGACGACGGGAAGGAGCGCATGCCGAAGCACATGACGCCAGCGGATCACGAACTCGCCGACGCCGCGCGCCCGCACGGTCGTGACGAAGGGCTGGTCGAGCGTCTTTTCCATCGCCTCGCGCAAGACCTGTGTCAGCAGCCCGGCGGTGGGGAGCGCCAGCGTGATCGCCGGCAGGACGAGCGAGTTCCACCCTTCCGCGCCCGAGACCGGAAACCAGCGCAGATTGAACGAGAACGCCATCAAAAGCAGGATGCCAAGCCAGAACACCGGTGTCGATGCAAACACCAGCTCCACCAGAGACGCCAGCTCTCGTGAAAACCGGCCTCGCCCCGCGGTGAGCAATGCGATGAGGCCGGCGATGACGATAGCCAGCACGCCCGCCGCAAGCGCGAGCTCGACGGTGGGCAGAAGCTGCGAACCAACGACCTCGATCACGGGCTGACGCAGAACATAGGATGTGCCGAAGTCTCCGCGAACGATCCGGGACAGGAACTCGAAGTATTGCACCGGCAGGCTGCGATCGAGGCCCCATTCGGCCGCGATCGCCTCGCGCAGGCCGGGATATTCGACGTCACCGGCGAGGATGTCCTGAATGCGGCCGGGCAAGGCGTGCAACGCGAGAAATGTCGCCGTCACGCTTGCCCAGGCCACCACCAGACTGGTGAACAGTCTGGAGATGATGCGGGACCACATTGTCCGTTACTTCTTCGCGATCCAGAAGTCGTAGGCGCTCGATGGAGAATCGAGGCCGGCCTCGAACCCCAGGCCATTGACGTTGCTCTTTGCCGCCAGGAACCAGCTCGGCGCGAACAGCGGTACGATGAAGGCCTGGTCGACGCCGCGCTTCTGGATGGCATCCGTGAGCTGCCGCTTGCGGACCGGATCGGTCGTTCGCAGCGACTCGTCGATCTGGCCAGTGATCTCGGCGTCCGGATTGGGAATATTGGAATAGAGGAAGCCCTTCGATCCCAGCATGTCCCAGAGTTCACGCGCCGGATCGGACGGATTGTCCGTGTTGGGATAGATCGTCCACGTGCCGTTGGCGTTGTTCTTGGCATATTCGCCCGCGGTGATCAGACGCAGATTCAGATCGAGACCGACATTCTTGCGCAGCGCGGCCTGGACACCCTGAATGAGGATCTCGCGATTGTCGCGCACATAGGGTTGGGGATAGCCGACCTCGATCGACAGGCGCTTGCCGTCCTTGGTGCGGAAGCCCTCGGAGTCGCGGCCGGTCCAACCGGCCTCATCCAGCAGCTTGTTGGCGCCGGCGATGTCATTGCCCCAGGAGCCGACCAGCGCCTTGTTATAGGCGGGATTGGCGGGGCCGATGATCGACCAGGCACGCGGCACGGTGCCAAGATAGACCTGCTTCACGATCGGTTCGAGATCAAAGCCGTCGCGCAGCGCGCGGCGCACGCGGACATCATCCGCCGGCGCCTTGGTATAGTTGATATTGAAAGTGAACGAGGTGCTGGCGCCGGACGGACCAGTCAGCAGCTTGAAGCCCGGCTGCTCCGCAAACAGCGGTGCGTCGGTTGGCTGCACACCTTCGATCAGGTCCACCTGCCCCGAGGTCAGTGCGCCGGTACGAACGGCGTATTCCGGCAGGAAGCGGAAAGTGACACGATCGAGGTGCGCCGGACCATTGTGCGCGGCATTGCCAGGCGCCCAATTATACGCCGCGTTGCGCGCGAACACCGCGGCCTGACCGCGAGTATAGCTCTCGAACACGAACGGCCCGGTGCCCGCCAACGCACGGCCACCGCCGCAGAGATCGCCCTTCGCCAGCGATCTCGGCGAGATCAGGCCGAGCTTCACGTTCGAGGTCGACTCCAGGAAACTCGAGTCCGGCGTCGACAGCACGAGCTTGACCACATAGGGCGAGACCACTTCGGCATGATCGTAGGCCTGGAGCAACGACACGGCAGTGGCGGCGCTCTCGGGCTTCTTGACAAAGTCGTAATTGGCTTTGACCGCGGCCGCGTCGAACTTCTCGCCGTCGTGGAAGACGACGTCTTCCCTCAGCTTGTATGTGTATTCCTTGCCGTCGGACGAGATCGACCACTCGGTCGCGAGCCACGGCGCGAACGTACCGTCCGTCTTCTTCGCGATCAGCGAGTCGATGTAGTTCCGGGACACGAAGAACGCGGCCTGCTGCGATGCGTAATGTGGATCAAAACAAGCCGGCTCGGTCGTCACGCCCCATCGGAGCGCGCCGCCGGAGACCGGCTTGTCGTCGGCGCTTGCCGCATTCGACGCGAGCAAGGCGATCGCCACGCCGCTCATCAGCAAATTATTCTTCTTCATCCGCATAATCCGTGCTCACTTCTGCTACCGCTCATGCGATCAGCGCAGCGAACATCACCAAATGAAAGACGATGCGCGTTTGCGCTTCATTCGATCCGCACGAGGCGCTATCTCTTGTTGCATCGCGATGTAATTCGTCGTTGCGCGCAAACGCAACACGCAAACGATCGATATGACGACCGCGATTGAAGTTTGAAAAATAATTCGCGCAGCTGCTCCGACGATGGATGAAATCGACGACTCCAAACGCCAATCCAGCATTTCGATCCTGCCCGCTTACTGTACATCATGATCCACAACACAATGACTCCGGAATTCGCATGCCGCCACGTCAATTGCACCTGAACGTCAACCTGCTTCACTCCGGCGTCTATCCGTCGGCCTGGCGACTGCCGGACAGCGATCCGCGCGCCTTCTTCGATCTCGGTCATTACGTGCGGGTGGCGCAGATCGCGGAGCGCGGGAAATTTGACGCAATCTTTCTCGCGGATTCGCCGGCGGTGAACGATCGCATCGACTACCGGTCGTTCACGTCGATGGAGCCGACCATCGTGCTGGCGACAGTCGCCGCCGCGACCAGGCACGTCGGCCTGATCGGCACGGTGTCCACGACCTACAACGAGCCCTACAACATTGCGCGCCGTTTCGTCACGCTCGACCACGCCAGCGGCGGTCGTTCGGGGTGGAACGCGGTCACCACCGCAGATGCCGCTTCAGGCCGGAATTTCGGCCTCTCATCGGTGACGGAACACAAGGCTCGCTACGAACGCGCCAAGGAATTCACGGAAGTCGTCCACGCCTTGTTCGACAGCTGGGAGGATGACGCCTTCGTCGGCGACAAGGCGAGCGCCAGATTCGTCGATACGTCGAAGGTGCATCCGATCGCCCACCGCGGCCCGCATTACTCGGTCGCCGGACCGCTGAACGTCCCCCGCTCGCCCCAGGGACGGCCAGTCACGGTGCAGGCAGGCGGCTCGAACGACGGGCGCGATTTCGCTGCAGCTTTTGCGGAGGCCGTGTTCACGCTTGCGCAGTCGATCGAGGAAGGCCTCGGCTATGCGCGCGATCTGCGCACACGCGCCGCCGCCTACGGGCGATCCGCTGACTCCATCGTCATCCTGCCCGGGCTCGCCACCGTCATCGGCAGCACCGAGGCCGAGGCCAAGCGGCGGCAGGACGAGCTCTGGGAGCTGGTGCCGATCGAGTACAGCCTGGCGCGCCTTGCCGGCACGCTTCAGATCGACCCTGCCCTGCTCGAGCTCGACAAGCCACTCCCCGATCCGCTTCCGTTGCCGGCGAACGCCAATCACACGATGTTCCAGGGCACCGTGAATCTAGCCCGGCGCGGCAATCTCACTGTACGCCAGCTGATCCGTGCGCTCGGCGGCGGCGTCGGCCATCGTATCATCGTCGGCACGCCCGAGCAGATCGCCGACGATATCGAGGCCTGGTTCAAGGCCGGCGCCGCCGATGGCTTCAACCTGATGCCGGACGTCCTGCCGTCCGGGCTCGAAACCTTCGTCGATACGGTCGTGCCCATTCTCCAGAAGCGCGGGCTGTTCCGGACAGAATATACGGGCACAACACTGCGCGATCATTTTGGCCTGCCGCGCCCTGCGAGCCGCTTCGCAAAGCAGGCGCCTGAGGTCGCTTCGGCCTGAACGCTTCGTCGATCTAGCCCAAGGACCGGGCCGGCTCTCCAGTTGGCCCGGTCGATTGTCTCGCCCGCACACGCGGAATGACCTCAAGCGCGAAACGGTGCATCTCGGCCTCGAACGGTTGGAATTGCAGCATGAACAGCTCGATGCCCGCGGCATGGAATGCCTCGATGCGCGCGGCAACTTCGTCATAACTGCCAACCAGGCCCGCCGCCGTGCCGCCATTGCTGCCGACACGTGGCGTCTTCTGCATGGTCTGCATCATCACGACCTTCGGATCGGTGTTCTGCTTCTGGATAACCTTCATCGGCGCATCCCTTGCGGCGAGGCTGAGCAGCCGCTCATAGGCAATCTGCGCCTGCTCGCGGGTTTCGCGCGCCACGACAAACGCAGACAGACCGAAACGTAGCGGCGCCGCCGAACCGCGCGGACGCCCCGCGACATCGGCGATCAGGCCAGCGACGTCGTCGAGCGGCTGGCCGTTGATGAACCAGACGTCGCCATGGCCAGCAACCAGATCGCGCGCTGGCTCGGATTCCCCTCCGACATAGATGGCGGGGCGCTTGCGATAAAGGCTGGTCGGGTGCAGTGCATAGTCTGTGACTTTGAAATGATTGCCGCTGTAGTTGAGGCGTTCACCCTCCATCAGGCGGGCTACGACGGAGATCCATTCCTTGCCATAGGCATAGCGCGCATCGTGCTCGGGAAAGCCGATCCCGGCCTTCTCCAGTTCCGGGCGGTTCCAGGCATTGACCAGATTGATCGCAACCGACCGCGGCTGATGTTCTCGATCCCGAGCGCCAGCTTTGCGAGCACGACAGGGTGATAGAGGTATGGCTTTATCGCCGCGATGATCTCGATGCGCTTTGTCAGCGCCGCAATCGCCGCGGCAGCGCTCCATGCTTCGAGTTGATCGAGATCCTCCTGATGCGGATTGATCGTGTGCTGCGCGATCAACGTCGAATCATAACCGAGCTCTTCGGCCGCAAGAATGAGATCCCGATTGCGCTCCCAGGAGGCATCATAGGGCTCTTCCGGGTCCTGATGCGCGGCGCGTGGCCCGTGCACCAGCGCCCAGATGCCGAAGCGAAGAGGTGCAGCTGTCATCATGCTCTCCCGTACCTCTCTCAACCTTGCGGGTTCTCGCCAAAGGTCGGCGCAAGATCAAGCACACCCGGCATCAAAAGATTTTCTTTGTCGCGCATCCGCCGTGCGACGACAGCAGATCACTCCGGACCGAATGACAATTGAAATACCGCTCTATTTCTGTCGGCCCGATTTCATGGGACATTTTGTCGGGACGGCAAATCATTGGCGTCACACCTCCTGCATCAGATGCAGTGCGTGAAACGAGGACTTGCGTCTTGAGCAATATCGAACTGAGCGACATCAACCGCACAGCGATTGGCGCGGACAGCGGGCTCTCGTCGCAACGTGGTGAAAACGCGCAGGCCGCGGCCACGACAAGAAGACTTGGTGCTCGCGGTCTTCAGCTCCTGTCGTGGCTCGCCCCAGTCGCGCTTGTCGTCACCTGGGAATGGTTGGCGCAGGCCGGATGGCTCTCGCCGCAAGTACTGCCCGCGCCAAGCAAGGTAATCCGAACCGCGTTCAAGCTCGCGACCGCCGGGACCTTGTTGAACGATCTCGGCGTAAGCCTGCTGCGGGCAGCCGCGGGATTTGCGATCGGAGCGGCGGCAGGTGCCGCCCTCGGCACCCTTGTCGGTTTCTCGCGCGTAGCAGAAGCTGCGATCGATCGCAGCGTGCAGATGATCCGCGCGGTACCGTTTCTCGCGGTCCTGCCGCTCGTCATTGTCTGGCTCGGCGTCGGCGAGACGCAGAAGATCTTCCTTGTCACACTCGGCGTCACTTTTCCGATCTACATCAACACCGTGCTCGGCATCCGCCAGGTCGACCCCAAGCTGCTCGAGCTCGGGCGCGTCCAGGGCCTGAGCTCCATTCAGCTGATCCGCCGGATCATCCTTCCCGGCGCATTGCCCTCGATCCTGACCGGGGTCCGCTATGCACTGGCGACGGCGTGGCTCGCGCTGGTCGTGGCCGAAACTATCGGCGCGCAGTCGGGCATCGGCTTTCTCGCCATGGACGCGCGTGAATTCCTGCGCACCGACGTGATCGTATTGACGATCGTGATCTACGCGCTAGTTGGAGTCGCAGCCGACGGCATCGCCCGCTTCCTCGAACGGCGCTTGCTCGCCTGGCATCCGAACTACGGGGCGGCACGATGAACGCTCATGTGGCTCCGCTCTCACCCGCCTCGTCCGAATCCGGTCCGGCCGTCGTCGTCAGCAACCTCGTGCGCAGCTACGGCCCCCGCATCGTCATCGAAAAGCTGAACCTGCGCATCGAGCGGGGCGAGTTCGTTGCGCTGCTGGGCGAGAGCGGTTGCGGCAAGACCACGTTGCTGCGGGCCCTCGCGGGTCTCGATTCCATTCAGGGCGGACGCATCGTGGCGCCGCGTCGACCGGCAGTGGTGTTTCAGGAGCACCGGCTTCTGCCTTGGGACAGCCTCTGGCGCAACGTCTCGCTTGGCCTGCAGCTGCCGGACGCGCGCGAACGCGCCGCCGAAGCTCTGACAGAGGTCGGCCTCGGCGACCGTCTCGACGACTGGCCGCGCAACCTCTCCGGCGGACAGGCCCAACGCGTCGCGCTGGCTCGGGCTCTGGTTCAACAGCCCGAGCTTCTGCTCCTCGACGAACCGTTTGCCGCACTGGATGCGCTCACCCGCATCCGCATGCATGAGCTCGTTCGCGAACTCGTCGCCAATCATCTGCCGGGCGTCCTGCTGGTCACCCACGATGTCGACGAGGCGATCGCGCTCGCCGACCGCATCCTGGTGATGCGTCACGGCGCCATTGCCTTCGAGCACCGTATCGTGCGCGGCGGCTCGACCCCCATCTCGCGCGGCGACCTCCTCAGCGAACTCGGCGTGACGTCCCATTCCCCCAACTAGGCTACCGGAAGGCCCTTATGTCTGACTCCCAAATCGCCAAGCCATCCCGGCGCAGCTTTCTCGGCTCGGCAGCCTTTGGCATTGGCGCGCTCGCCGGCATGAACATCGTCGATTTCGCCGAGGCTGCGACCAGCCGCACCACCGACACGGCGCGTCTGACCTGGGGCCTCGGTGGTCTCAACCTGATCGCCAAGGAACGCGGCGAGTTCGAGAAGGTGCTGGCCAAGGACGGTATCAAGGTCGAGTGGCTCGGCCCCTTCCCGAACCATGCACCGACCTTGCAGGCCGTCACCGGCGGCAGCGCCGATTTCAGCTTCGGTGGCAGCACCACACCGGCGCTGGCTGCGATCATCGCTGGATCACCGCTCGTGTTCACGCAATTCGTGGTCTACGAGCCGCGCACCACGGCGATCATCGCCAAGGACGGCTCCGGCATCGACAGGATCGAGGATCTCGTCGGCAAGTCGGTTGCAGTCAACCGCTCGGGCCTTGGGGAGTTCCTGCTGGTTGCCGCGCTCGAAAAGCACAAGGTTGACCGGTCGGCGGTGAAGTTCGTCTATCTCAACCCGCCGGATGCGGCGCCGGCGCTTGCGTCCGGCAAGGTCGATGCATGGTCGATGTGGAGCCCAGGCGTCGACATCGCCCGGCTCGAATACAAGGCGCACGACATCTTCCTGGAAGGCCGCGATCTCGATTTCCAGATCGACTACACGTCCTACCACACCACCCGGAAATTCGCGACAGACAATCCCGCGCTGGTGCGCGCCGTGAACGAGGCGTTCCGCGCCGAGGGCAAGTGGATCTCCGAGCACGGCAAGGACGCCGAGTACATCGCCCAGAAAGCCGGCAAGTACAGCGACGAAGTCCGCGACCAGTTCATCGCGCTGAAGCGCCAGTACCGCTACTACGCGGTGAACGACGAGCGGTTCATCAGCGAGTTGCAGAAAGCCGCCGACTGGCTCGTCGCCCGCAAGATTTTGCCCGAGCCGGTCAAGGTGACCGACCATCTCGCCCAGCTCTGAGAACGATATTAACAGGCCAACACAATGGACAAGACCGTATCCGCGCCCTCCCTGACGACTTCCGAGCCGCTCGAGACCGGTTCGCCGGAACTGGAGGCACTACTCAACCAGATCGCTGAAGGCGCAAGCGATCGCGAACGCGACCGCGTCCTGCCCTTCGAGGTTATCGACCTCATTCGGCGCGCTCGTCTCGGTGCGCTCCGGCTCCCCGTGAACGTCGGCGGCGCCGGCAGCACGATCCGCGAACTGTTCGCCTTCGTCATCCGCCTCGCCGAGGCCGACGCCAACGTGGCGCATATCCTGCGCAACCATTTCAGCGTGGTCGAGCGCCTGGTCCGCACGCCCAAGGACGAGCAGAGCCGGCAATGGCAGAAGGCGGTTGCCGATGGCGCCATCATCGGACTTGCAACCACTGAGCTCGAGAGCCCACGCGTCGGCAATGTGACGCCGGGCACGACATTCACGCCCGACGGGAACGGTGATTACCTGTTGAACGGCACGAAATACTACAGCACCGGCACGCTGTATTCGGACTACGTCCTGGTCCGTGCGGCCGATCCCAATGGCACCAGCGGCGCGACTATCGTTCCCATCAAGCGCGATGGAATAGAGCTGGTCGATGACTGGGACGGGCTCGGCCAGCGGCTCACGGCCACAGGCACGACGCACTTCCGCAACGTCAAGGTCAAGCACCACGAGATCGTCTTCGACACGCCTGATGCAGGCTATGGCGTGCCCTATTCGAACACGTTCGCTCAGCTCTTCCTGACTGCCGTCGTTGCCGGCATCGCCCGCGCGACCCTGCGCGACGCCACCGCCCTGATCCACTCCCGCAAGCGCACCTTCTACTATGCGCCGACCGAGATCCCGACCGACGATCCGCTGCTTCAGCAGACCATCGGCCAGATCGCCAGCGGCGCCTTCGCCGCCGAAGCCGTGGTGCTGGCGGCGGCCGAGGCGCTCGACGTCGCGACGGATGCGTTCGACGCTGGCGAGGCCAACGCGGCGGAGGCCGCCCACACTGCCGCCCTGCTCTCGGCCAAGGCCAAGATCATCGCCGACGATTTCGCCATCCGCGGCGGCAGCCTGCTGTTCGACGTCGGCGGCGCGTCGGCCACCAAGAAAGTCACCAATTTCGACCGGCACTGGCGCAACGCGCGGACCCTGTCCTCGCACAATCCCACCACCTACAAGGCGCGCTCGATCGGCCAATACGAAATCAGCGGCACGCCGTTGCCGGCGAAGGGCTTCTTCTAGGCAAGAAGCCGCCGGCGTTCGACGGTCCGACGCAAGGAGGGACAGACATGGGAAGGTCGGACATCCATCTCGTCACTGATAGCAACGAGGTCGAACAGCAGTTCCGGGGAGTGATGCGCCGCCTCGCCGGCGGCGTCAGCATCATCACGGCCGGCCGCGACGACGACATCACGGGGATGACGGTCACCTCCCTGACCTCGCTGAGCGCGAGCCCACCGCGCGTAATGGTCAGCGTCAACCGGCAGGCGTCGTCCTTCGCGCTGATCGAACGCTTCGGTACGTTCGGCGTCAACATCCTCGGCTCGGACCAGCAGCAGCTGGCGGACCGGTTCAGCAACGGCCGGCTCAAGGGCCCGCAGCGCTTCGAGGATATTCCCTGGTCTGCCGGCTCGTCGGGCGTACCGCTGCTCGGCAACTCTCTGGCGACCGTCGAATGCCGGGTCGAGGAGATCATCGAGCGCTATTCGCACGGGATCATCGTCGGCAGCCTTTTGAGCTTCGAGCTGTCGCCCCGCCTCTCCGGGCTGGTGTATTGGAACGGCCAGTACATCGAGATCAAGCACGACTTCGATCTCGATCTCCTCGCCGAAATCAGCATTCCCCTGGCACATGTCAGGTGACATTATCGATCAACACCATCATCGATGGGCCTGATGCGGCATGAAGCATGACATCCCCCGCGAACCATCCCACGGCGAGACACGCAGCCCCGATGGACCGGCGCAGAAGCGCTGGCAGCTGGAGCAGCTCGTCGCCGCGCTCCGCGTGTCCCGCGAGGAGACCCACAGCATCCGCCGCGATGGCGTGGCCCGCCGCGCGCCGTCACGCGAGGCCCTTCAGGCGATCCTGGACGGCCTGACTGAAGCGTTGTTCCCACGCCATTACGGCCAGTTCGATCTCGACGGGGAGAATATCGACTACTTCGTCGGCAACCGTCTCAGTATTGCGCTCGACAGCCTGTGCGACCAGGTTCACCGGGCTGTGCTCTTCATTGGCGACGAGCTCACGGCCGGCTTCCGGCGCGACGATGCGATCGAGCTGACGCGCAAATTCGCTTCGCAGCTCGCCGACGTACGCGGACTGATCATCAGCGACCTCCGCGCCGCCTTCGTCGGTGACCCAGCCGCCAGGAATTTTCCGGAGATCCTGATCGGTTATCCCGGCATGACCGCGATCATCCATCACCGGCTCGCCCATATCCTCCATCAGCTCGGCGCACGACTGATTGCGCGGCTGGTGGCCGAGATCGCCCACACCCGGACCGGCATCGACATCCATCCCGGCGCCAGCATCGGGTCCGGCTTCTTCATCGATCACGGCACCGGCGTGGTCATCGGCGAAACCGCCATCATCGGGGACAATGTCCGCATCTATCAGGCCGTGACGCTCGGCGCGCGACATTTTCCAACCGACGACGACGGCAATCTCATCAAGGGCGACGCCCGGCATCCGATTGTGGATGACGACGTCGTGATCTATGCCGGCGCCACCATCCTCGGCCGGATCACGATCGGCCGGGGCTCGACCATCGGCGGCAACGTCTGGGTGACCCAGGACGTGCCGCCGAACAGCATCGTGACGCAGGCCACCGCCCGCAACAAGCGAGGCTAGACGGCCGGCGCCTTCCAGCGCATCAAGCGACGTTCCAGCGCCTCCAGGATCGCGTTGAAGACGAGGCCGATCACCGTGATTCCGATGATGCCGAAATACATCTGCGGGATCAGGAAGCTGTACTGGCTGTTGATGATGAGATAGCCAAGCCCGGACTTCGCGCCGACCATTTCTGACGCCACCAACACCAGCATTGCCGAGGCACTGGCCAGCCGGATGCCGATGGTGATTGCGTCCGTCATGTCATCTTCCCCAAGATCGCGATCCCATTTGGACAAGGCTCCGCCGTTCGCCGATCGCTGAAGCAATGGCGGAGTGAAAGCAGGCAATGGTCGTGATCGATCCTCTTGCGGGATCACCGTCTGCTCTGGCGGCAATCGCGTCTGGCGGGATCTTTCCGTAGAGGCTGCAGCAATGCAACCTCGCGCTCAGTTGCAGGATGCTAACTCAAGGGCTTCGGAAATAGCTTCCAAAGTTGGAGGGACGCGGAAAATAGTTGCACCCGTCCTCATCATCTCTCTGATTGTTGTTTGCGCTTTCTTCTAATCAGCCGCGACGGTGCTCGGTGAGCGCCAGATCGCCGACGCATAGAGTGCGGGCTCGAAATCGTCGGCGATCGACGCATTGATGCGGGCCTCGTGCGCAGGGAGATCGTCCAGGAAGAGATCCTTGCTGATCCGCGCAACGACGCCGGGAATGTCGCGTTTGAAGCTGGGGACGTCTCCAATGGGCAGACCGAAGCTGACGAACGCCGCCGGGTTGAAGACGTGGATGTTCCGGAGATAAGGCGCGCGTCCAGGCTCCTTCTCCAGGAACTCGTGCCCCGAGCCAAGATAAGGATGGGCGCCCAAGGTATCGTCCGTTTGGTCGGACGGCGGAGAGAAGCGGTCGCGCCACAGCAATATCTCGCTGGAAAAAGCGGCGAGCTCCGGCTGCTTGGCGAGATCGACCTGGTAGCCGGTACCGGCGATGACGAAATCGAACGCGATATCGCCCTGCGTCGTGGTCGCCAGCAGCCGCCGCCCGAACGCCTTGGCCGACGTCCATGAAGCTCCTAGATGGAGACTGAAGTTCTGGAACTTGACGGCGCGTGCAACCGCATCCGGGGGCGGCGTCGAACCGGCACGCCGGAAGCGGACGGCCTGATGCCAGCGGACAGCGTCCGGCAGCGATCTGTAATTGTCGTAAGCGCCCGGATAGCCGCGCGTCCTGATCACCGGCTCCGATGCGAGCTTGTCGCGACGCGCGAAAAGATGCACCTCCCTCGCTCCAGCTTCGAGCGCCACCGCCGCGGCATCGAATCCGGAGGCGGCGCTGCCAATCACGGCGATGGACTTGTCCCGCAGCTTTTCGAAATCAATCGCTTCGAGCGTGTGCGCATAAAGCTCCTTGGGCAGATCTCGCGACAGCACGTCGGGAATGAACGGACCACCGTTGCTCGGGAAGCCGCTAGCGAGAATGACCTTGCGTGCGGTTTCCGTCGTCTCCCTGCCGTCTATGTCGAGATGGAGCCGCAAATGGTCGCCCGCCGGCTCGATCCGGACGAGCCGCGTCCGATATCGCACCCCGATGCCGAGCGTCTTACGGTACCAATCGAGATAGGCCGCCCACTCCACCCGCGGGATACGATCGAGCGCGTCATAGGCTGCTCCGCCCTGGCGGGATTCGTACCAGGCCTGGAAGCTCAGCCCGGGTAGACCGAGTTCGGGTCCCGCCAAGCCCTTCGGCGTGCGCAGCTTGTTCATGCGCGCGCTGGTCAACCAGGGGCCGGTCGACGCGGCGTCTTCAGCGGCGTCGATCACCGTGACCCCGCCGATTCCTGCACGGCGCAATGCAAAGGCAAACGTGCTTCCGGATTGCCCGCCGCCGACGATGGCGACGTTTCGACGCCGTCGCGCTCCGGGACCCAATTCTGCGGATCAGACCCAATCAGCCGGAGTGTCTCGCGAGCGGCGGCATCGACATCGGATTGAAACATATTGCACCTGGATTTGGAGACGTCAGATGCTGTCAAATCGTAGAAGCCGACGACATTCAGTCAATGAAATGGAATCTGCTTTGTTTTCGAGCGCGCACAACAAATTCATCGCGACGTTACAGCCAAGCGAAAGATTCGCGTGGATCCGCATGAAGCGCTTCGCACCATCACGACCCGCGGCTCGATCCGCGCGGCAGTTCGCCTGCAAAACTTCGCTTGCAGCGTCGTCTACATTCCACGGCATCACCGTTAGATTCATGCTCGCATCACTCCCAACAACGCAAATTCATTTCATCGACATTCCCGTTGCTCACGACATAGAGTTCGCCTCGATCGAGCCAAATCGTTGGAGCTCCCGGAAATACATGTCATCGCCTGGCATCATCAGCCTCGAACGGGACACGCCCGAGCTTGCCCGCACCTACGAGCAGGCCGGCATTCTCCAATTCCACCATGGCAAATTCCTGATCGGTCCCATCGCCTTGAAGCCCGGCGAGCGCGTTCTGGACATCGGCGCGGGTACGGGCCGGCTCACCGAGTTCGTCGCAAGCCTGGTTGGTCCCGATGGCCGCGTGGTCGGGATCGATTCGCTCGAAAACCGGATCGCCATCGCGCGACTGCGCGAGACGGCGACGCTGACCTTCGGCGTCGGCCGCGCCGAGGATCTGGCTCGGTTTGCATCCGGCGAATTCGATGTCGTCTACCTCAACAGCGTCTTCCACTGGATCGCGGACAAGCAGCAGGCACTGCGTGAGATTCACCGCGTCCTGAAGCCCGGCGGCAGACTCGGCCTGAACGTTCAGGACCCGTCGAAGCCGCACCAGTCGCGCGCGCTGCTTCGCGAAGCGATCGAGCTCGCCGGCTTCACTGAGCGAAGCGGGGAATCGTTCCGTGTGCTGGGCGCGACCGACGAGGAACTCAAGGCTCTCTTCACCGGGGCCGGCTTCACCGACTACCGCAGCGACCTGCGCTCGCTCGTCGACCTCCACGACGACATCGATTCCATTCTCGGATGGTCCGAGGCCAGCGCATTCGGCAACTTCCTCCAGGGATTCTCCCCCGCGGAAAGGGAAGCGGTCCGGCTGGCCTTTGGAAAGCTGGTCGAGGCCAGGCGCACGCCGGAAGGGCTGCGCCTGGAGCGATATCTGCGCTTCGCTTTCGCACGAAAGCCTGCGCTGCGCGATACCGCTTCAAGTCCTTAATCGCTCAAGCCCACCTCGGCCATCACATCCGGACATTCGCACCATGAGCAACCAACGGCAGCTTGTTCTCAATCTCTTCATCTATCCAGGCGGTCATCACGAAGCCGCGTGGCGGTACAAGGGATCGGCGGCGGAGCGTATTCTCGACATCAGCTACTACCAGGAGCTGGCGCAGCGGGCTGAAGCCAGCAAGTTCGATGCTATCTTCTTTGCGGACGGCCAGGCACTGGCCGACAACGTCCGCTACGCCCAGCGCTTTCGCTTCGAGCCGATCACCTGGCTCGCGGCCATCGCCGCCGTCACCAGCCGCATCGGGCTGATCGGCACTGCCTCGACGACCTATACCGAACCGTACAACCTGGCACGCTTGTTCGCCTCGCTCGACCATCTGAGCCGCGGTCGCGCGGGCTGGAATATCGTCACCACCAGCGCGCCGCAGGCTGCGCAGAACTTTGGCCTGCCCGAACATCCGCCGCATCATGAGCGCTATGAGCGCGCCCGCGAATATCTCGATGTGATCTCGCGGCTTTGGGACAGCTGGGAGGATGACGCGCTCGTCAACGACCCCGCCTCCGGCATCTTCGCCGACACCAGCAAGATCCATACGCTCGACCACGTCGGCAAGCATTTTCGCGTTCGCGGCCCGCTGAACATCTCGCGGACGCCACAGGGCCGGCCCGTCTATGTGCAGGCCGGCGCTTCCGATGACGGCCGCGCCTTCGCCGCCCGTTATGCGGAGGCGATCTTTACCGCACATCAGACGCTGGACTCGGCGAAGGCGTTTTATGCCGACATCAAACGGCAGGCCCGCACCTACGATCGGGGTCCCGACCAGATCAAGATCCTGCCGGGCATCAGCCCCTTCATCGGCAGCACGCAGGCCGAGGCGGACCGCCTCCAGGACGAGCTTAACGCGCTGATTCAGCCCGAATATTCCCTGACCCAACTGCGCCAGATGATCGGCATCGACCTCACCGGCTACGATCTCGACGGTCCCGTTCCCCGCCATCTGATCGACACCGCGAGCGCGCGCGGAGTAGCCAGCCGCTTCAAGCTCGTGGTCGACATCATCGATCGCGAGAAGCCGACCATCCGCCAGCTGGTGCAGCGCCTTGCCGGCGCCCGCGGCCATTGGGTGATCGCCGGAACGCCCGAGAAGATCGCGGACAACATCCAGACCTGGTTCGAGAACGGTGCCGCCGACGGCTTCAACGTGATGCCGCCGTGGCTGCCCGGCGGCTTCGATGTTTTCGCCGAGCAGGTCGTCCCGATCCTGCGCAAGCGCGGCCTGTTCCGCGAGGACTACACCGGCACAACACTGCGTGACCATTACGGCCTCGCACGGCCGCCGAGCGTCTACTCCAACGTGGTCAAGGCTATCGCCTGATAGCGCATCCACAATCATATCGAAACTCAAGCTCAGTAAGTGACATGAAGACAGCGTTGTTTCTCCTCTCCAGCCTTTTGGCTCTTTCCCCGTTCGCCGCCGGAAATGCCGCAGCACAGCAACCCGCGAAGCCGGAGCTGCGGGTCGGTTTCGTGCCGGGGCCGTACATCGACGAGTTCAAGATCGGCGTCGAGCCCGAGCTGAAGAAGAAGGGCTACAAGATCCGCTACGTCGAGTTCTCGACGGGGCTTGAGGCCAACAACGCGGTGTTCAAGTCCGAGATCGATGCCAATGTGATGCAGCACACGATCTTCCTCGACTCCTACAACGAGCGGCAGAAGACCGATCTCGTCGGCATCGTGCACGTCCCGACGCCACCGATGGGCCTCTATTCGAAGAAGCATCCGCTGGGCACGCCGATCAAGCCGGGTTCGAACATCGCGGTGCCGAACGATCCCGTCAACCTGCAGCGCGCGCTGTGGGTGCTTCGCGACCTCGGCCTGATCGAGATCCGCGACAGCAAGCCGGTGGACGTCACCGAGCTCGATGTCATCAAGAACCCCGGGGGCATCAAGCTAGTCCCGCTCGAAGCCGCGCAGGCGCCGCGGGCGCTCGACGACGTCGACTTCGCCGCCATCCAGGGCAATTTCGCGATCTTCAGCGGGCTGAAGCTGACGAATGCCTTCGCGCTGGAGAAGATGACGACGCCCTACATCAACGTGCTCGCCGTGAAGAAGGCCAACGCCAACACCGAATGGGCGCAGGATATCGTCGCCGGCTACAAGTCGCCCGCGTTCAAGACCGCGATCCAGGCCGACCGCTTCTACGACGGGTTCACCTTGCCTGATTACATGAAGTGAGCGGAGCACATGTTCGAATTCACACTCGAATGGGCCAGCCGCCGCTCCGTTCCCGAGCGCGCGATCGACGCGCGCGCGGTAACTGATCGGATCCGCGTCCGCGAAGCCTTCGTCTTCCCGCTGGTCCTGCTGATCACCTTCCTGTTCGCGCTCGGCATCATGACGGGCACGCATCTGCATGGGCAAGCCGATCGGGCTTTTCCGTATGTCGTGTCCGCAGGCATGGGCATGCCCATGCCTTACGCAGCCTCGGATTCGTGTCGCAGGCCATCGAACCTCGGTTCCGCGCCGCAGTTGCGACACACCGACGTGCTCGCGCTGCTGACCGCTGACTAACGGCACCGCTGCGCCTTTTGAGCTTCATGGCCCGGCAAGCGACATCAAAATCATCCCTCGCGACCACTCGCGATGGAATTTCCTGCCCGTGTGCGCGATGGCCTCAGCACGATTCAACCAAACTGATCCCAGCGAGGGTGTCGCAATGTTCAACGCCGTCCCGATCGTGATAGCTTCGCATCGTTCTCGCCCTACACCGTTGTCCGGAGTGAACATGCGCTACGTCATCTCGCTGCATTCAGGCTTCGCTCGTTTGATCGAACAGGCACGCGGATGGTTCCAGCAATCGCTGCGGCCGCGGACTGGCGGCCCGGACAACACGCAGGACGATCTCTACGAGATCTTCCTGTTCGGGCCTCACGGCTGACGCCAGGCAAGAGCGTCCGACTTTCCATCAAATTGAGGTTTCCGACATGACCGACGCTGCCCTGCAGCTCGCCGATAGCGGCCGTCGCCTTGACGCCATTGACCGCAAGATCCTGACGGTTCTCCAGCAAGACGCTTCGCTCTCGGTCGCGGAAATCGGGGACCGGGTCGGCTTGTCCTCGACGCCGTGCTGGAAGCGCATCCAGAGGCTCGAGGCCGACGGCGTGATCCTGAGACGGGTTGCACTGGTCGATCAGAACAAGATCGGGCTTGGCCTTTCGGTGTTCGTCTCCGTGGAAAGCGCCGACCACTCGGATGCCTGGCTGAAGCGCTTCGCCGAAGCGGTCAGGGCCATGCCCGAGGTGATGGAATTCTACCGGATGGCCGGCGATGTCGACTACATGCTGCGCGTCGTCGTTCCGGACATGCAGAGCTACGACGTGTTCTACAAGAAGCTGATCCACGCCGTTCCGCTCAAGAACGTCACCTCGCGCTTTGCGATGGAAAAGATCAAGTCGATTACGGCTCTGCCAGTCCCAACTGTCCCTGCTGATTAACCCTCCGTCCGCGAAGTTGGCAGTCTTCAATAAGACCGCAGATGGGACCACTTCGCCAATCGCTGCATGCGAGGCACCTTGGCCTTGCGGGCAGCTGGGGGGCGGCGGCGAGCTTAGGCCTGCGCTGGTCGTCATCCTTACCGGACTGCACCTCGGTGAAGTGCGGATATATGCGATTGCGGTTTGACGCCTCACGTCATGATGAAGCTGAAATGCCGAGTGCCGTGCTCTCGCGGGTCTGGGCCCTGCTCGCTTAGGCGGTATCCCTCATGCGCCGCAACGAACGCATTCTCCGCAATCCAATGCCTGGCGTATTTGACCAGCTTTTCGCTTCCCGTCGTCAGCTCGCCTGGTCCGTTGTGACTAAGAAACGATGTCTGCGTTTCCGTCTTGGCGGATCCGTCGCTGACCGGTACCCGATACCAAACCATCCTGGCAGGCCGCGCAGCGCAAAGTGCCCTCACGGTTGCGAGCGCATCCTCAACGTATTGGATCGCTCCGTTCGAATGCATCAGGTCGATACTTCCAAGCCAGTCGGCCGCCTTCTCGATCTCGCTGAAGAACATCAAACGATTCGTCGCCAACTTGCTGGCTCGACGTACCATCGCCGGCGTCTCGACAACCGCCCAGCGAATATCCGGCGATTGTTGCCGAGCGAGCTTGTAATGAATTCCTGCGCCGCCGCCGAAGTCGAGGACCGTCCGTACATTTTGGACGAGCGGCCAATCGCCCTCCGCCTGGAAAGCGACAGTCTTGCGATAAATCGTCTCGACCAGTTCTTCGTTTTCGTAGCCTTCAATCACTTCGCGAGGAGGGAAGAGCTTCCGACGCAGCCGCTGAATTAAACTCATCCGCGGATTCATTCCGATGTTTCTGGTTGCACCACGAGTCGACACAATCAGAAACATTTGGAAAAATCCAGAAACAAATTTAAAGGTGAACGAAGGCTCAAGCGGCGCAACGTTGTGACGCGCGCTCTTGCGGGGCATATCTGCAGCGGCAGATGACGTTGGTGTCCCTTCGCGAAGGCGGCCCGTCCTGGATGCGGCTGCCTTGGGCGCGGAGCGAGCTCGCGGGATCAACTCACGAAGATATTCAATCTTTCTTCAGACATTTGGGATCACCTGACGCCCCATTCTCAAAGTCATTGCTGTGCGCGCATGAGTTTCGTCCAGATCCAGTGCACGCGGTGCAAGGGCGTGTTTCGCGATCGCGCCGGGCGATTACAGGATGGCTATTCCCGACAATGTCCGAGCTGCGAAGTGGTGCTGTTCTTCGCCGAGGACTCGCAGCACCCCTTCATCAAGCGCGCGATGCGCAATGCGCGAAGGGTGCGCAAGGAGCTGCACGAGGCAGAAGCGGCGAGGCTCCTGACGCCGGACGCTCCGGCTGCACCATCGAGATCGTTCGAAGGTCGCAGGCGCACGGCTGCCCGATCGGAATAGCGGCTCGACACGAAAAACCCCAGCGCGATGATGCGGCACTGGGGTGTTTCGCTCAAAATATGAATTGTTCAAGCAATGGCGGATTCATAGCAGTGAATTGTGCGATTGCATGTGAACTAGTTCACATATCTTGGGGCAAGCGAACGATTCTGGCCGGCAGCGGGAATATCGTTGGCCTGTTTGAGCATTCGGATTCCTCGCGCTAGGATAGGCCTTTTACGGAGGCATATTTGAAGAAGGTCATTTGCATCGCGGCCATTGCATTGTTTGCTACAGCCTCCGCACGGTCACAGGCGCTGGTTGATCCCAACAAGGTCGCCCCCGAATACCGGGAAGCCGCTGAAAAGCGCCGGGCCGAGCAGCTGCGCCAGCGCGAATGCGCCCTGAAGGCGGATTTGGACAGGGTGCTCCCCAGAGATCGCACCGACTACCTCAACCAATGCCTGGCCGCGCTTGCAGCCAGACAGTAAAGCGCGATGGGATCAGGATGGATCGTCATCGCGCTTCAGGGAAAACCGCTGCACACTTTGCGCTCACGCGGCCCTTCGGGTCCGGATCATGCTCTATCGGCTGAACGAGCTGATCGACGATCAAACCTGATCTTTCACGACTTGCGCCGTGGCTTCCTCGGGAACAGGCGATCGCGGATGTA
Source organism: Pseudomonadota bacterium (assembly GCA_023435725.1). GTDB lineage: Bacteria > Pseudomonadota > Alphaproteobacteria > Rhizobiales > Xanthobacteraceae > Bradyrhizobium. Next base: position 55,390 of record JAEYRD010000044.1, read on the forward strand.
GCGCGAGGTCGCGGTCAGACGGATGCCGCGCGGCTTCTGCCACGAGGCGCGGTCGATCTCGTTCTTGTCGCCGATCGCGAGCCTGCCCTTGGCGTATTTCGCGATGAAGATCGCGTCACTCATCTTGCGGCCTGAGCGCTTGTTCCTGGCCTTCACTTCCTTCCACAGGCTGATCCGGCCAAGCTTCAGCTTGGGCAGTTCCTCCTTGATCTCCCGCCGCAGGCAGTCCTTGTCGGACTCGCGCGCGCGCTTGCGGCCGCCCGGGAACATCCACAGGCCGTCCGATCGCCGTCTCACCAACAATACCTTGCCGCGCCTGGCTGCAACCAGCTTGGAAGACTTCGCCATTACCTTCGTAGGCTCGAAAACAGAATCTAGCTTATCGTAACTTGTCTAGCTGAATAGACAAGTTCCCGCGGAGCCCAGATCACAACCTGCAGGGGAGCTCAGCTCTCCCCCGCCTCCGCCCGATCCTCCGTCCTGATCCAGGCCATCATCATCTCCCAGGCCACCGACAGGATGATCGGCCCGATGAACAGGCCGACGATGCCGTGGGCGAGCGTGCCGCCGATCACGCCGACGAAGATCACGATGGTCGGCGTCGTGAGGCCGCGCCCCATCACGAGCGGCTTCAACATGGTATCGATGAAGCCGACGAGAACGAGGAACACGGTGAGCAGCAGCGCCGTGGTGACGTCCTTGGCGGTCCAGATCCAGATGATCACCGGCAGCAGCACGAGGAAAGCGCCGATCTGAATGATCGAGAGCAGCAGCACGATGAAGGCGAGCAGGCCGGCACTCGGCACGGCGGCGAGCTTGAACCCTATGCCGGCCAGCAGTGCCTGCACGATCGCGACGCCGATCACGCCTTGTGCCACAGCACGAATTGTCGCCCCCGCGAGCGACAGAAAATGCTCGCTCTGCTCGGGCACGATGCGAAACAAGAAGCTGCGGCCGGCCGCAACCAGCCTTGGCCCATGCGGAAACAGGAAGCCGGCCACGAACACCGAGACCAGGAACTGGAGCGTCCCGACACCAGCGTCGCCCGCGAGCGACAACAGCGGTCCCGCCAGCGGCTGGAGATAAGGCGCCACCTCGCGCAGCACCGCGCGGATGTTGTTGTAGGCCTGGTCCCACAGCTCAAAAAGCCACGGGCCGACGACCGGCCACGATTTGAGCTGCTCCGGCGCAGACTGAAGCGCGAGATCGCCGGTGCTGAGCTGGTGTGCCAGTTCGCGCACGCCATCGACGGCACTGATGCCGAGCCAGGTCGCCGGACCAATGACGATCCCAAGCGTGACCAGGGTAAGGATCGCCGCCGCGGTCTTCGGCCGGCCGCCGAGGGCTTTGGCGACCCAGCTGAAGGCCGGGTAGAACGCGACCGCGAGCACACCGCTCCAGGCCAGGATCGGCACGAACGGGCGGATGATCAGCAAGCTCCAGATGATCAGCAGGGCGAGCAGACCGAGCCGGATCACGAGCTGGATGATGTCCTCGCCTGTCAGCAGCTGACGGAGGCTTTTCACGGGCACGACCTTCCTTGCGGCATCGACGCGGGTTCCGGCACTTGCACGGCCCAGCGTTATTGCCAGCCCCGCCCCCGCCGTCAAGACGAGCGGGCCTTGCGCCCGCCCCCTCGCCCACGGTGTGCAGGCCATCGAGATCGGGAACGCATCGGGGCCGAAGATGTGGGTGACCGGACTGGCGACTGATCCTGCGGCGACGCCGGCGCGGCCCGGACTGACAGGCTCCGCTCTCGCACTTGCCCGCCCCCGGAACCGGGTTTGGCTAACATCCGTTAACCGGATTTCCCTGGGCCGGTTTACGCGGCTGCAAATTCCCCCTTCTACGCTTGTCGCCAAGTCCCCGAGACCAGTCTTCAAGAACACTTGAGTGCAATGGCCAACAGCATCTGGACGACCGAAGAATTCACCTGCGCGGGTTGTGGCATGAACTACACCGCGACCAGGGAAGAGCACAGCGAAGCGCACTCCGGCAGCTTCAAGTGCAGCATCTGCAGCGGCATGGTGCACACCTGGTCCGGCAAGCATCACTTCTTCGGCTGGCAAGCGGTGAAGACGAAGCCGCCCATATTCGGCCGCCGCTGGGCCGGTGTGCAGTGGTAGGTTGAGCGGAGCCGCATCAGGTACGAATTGCCAGCGTACAGCGTGGCTGCACGTGTCCGCGCCGGACTCTCGCACCGCCGTGCATGAGTCCGGTCATCGCAGCCTGCTTTTGGCATACCCCACCAGTTCAGCGTGACCTTCGAGAGCCGCGTCGTAGTCGCTGTAGCGCCGACGCGGCTCCAAATCGTCCGGGCCGCCGGAGATGGTCGTTTCAAACAATAGCGGCGCTTGATCCATGCTGCTGCGGGAAGCACCGTGGTCCGAGCTCTGGAATACGGTCAAGACCAGCATCGGTCCCACCTGGTCGAACCCGAGCCGTATCTGCTCGGGATTGGCTTCCATCCAGGCGAGCGCGGTATTCTGCGCTTCCAGATCATTGCCAACATAGACTGGTGTCTTGCCGTCCAAAACGTAGAAGCCGAACGGAAAGATGATCATGGCGACCTCGTTGGCATTTGCGTTAGGCCGCTATCTCGGATCTTTCCATGCGCTTGGATGCCGCAGCTTTGGGATGAGCGCAACCAACCCGCCGCGCCACATGAATGCAAAGGACGAGGTCCCCGACAAGCCGTCACTCGTCGAGACGCGCGTTCGGCGCCCCCGGGATGAGGAAGTCGTGCTTCTGCTGCGCGGCGACACCCGCTACACTCCCCTTCCCCGCAACTGAAGCCGACACGCAATGACCGCAGCCTTCGTCCCCCAGATCGCCCTCTATCGCAATTGGCTCGCCGCGCACCGCGGCCTTTCCTTCTCGAGCTACGAGGAGATGCGGCAATGGTCGGTGCGCGATCTCGACGGCTTCTGGAGCAGCATCTGGGACTATTACGATCTGCAATCGCCGACGCCGTTTGTGGCGGTCATCACCGAGCGCAAGATGCCAGGCGCGGTCTGGTTTCCCGGCGCTCAGGTCAACTATGCCCGGCAAGTGTTCCGGCATGTCGAGGCGGCCGATGCTGCGGGCCTGCCCGCGATCGTCAGCTGCGGCGAGGACGGCAAGCTCGACGAGACGAGCTGGCCGGAGCTCCGGCGTAAGGCCGCTGCCCTCGCGCTGCATCTGAGGGACAAGGGCATCAAGCCCGGTGACCGGGTCGCGGCCTATCTGCCCAACATCCCCGAGACCATCATCGCCTTCCTGGCGGCCGCCAGCATCGGCGCGGTCTGGAGCGTCTGTGCGCCCGACATGGCCGCCCCCGCCGTGATCGACCGCTTCAAGCAGATCGAGCCGAAGGTGCTGATCGCCTGCGACGCCGTCACCTATGCCGGCCGGCGGCACGACCGGCGCGACGTCGTCGCCGAGCTCCGGCGATCGCTGCCGACGGTCGAGCATGTCATCCTGCACGGCGAAGCTGGCGCGGCAACGGCGCCGGACGCCCTGCTCTCCGACATTCTCGCAAGGACGGGCGCGGTGATCGACGCGTTCGAGCCGATGTGGCTGCCGTTCGATCATCCGCTCTGGATCGTCTATTCCAGCGGCACCACCGGCCTGCCGAAGCCGATCGTGCACGGCCATGGCGGCATCGTCATCGTGGTGCTGGCGCTGCTCGGCCTGCACAACGACATCGGCTGCTCCTACCACGAGAATTCCTTCGGCGAGCGCTATCATTGGTACAGCTCGACCGGCTGGATCATGTGGAATTCGCAGGTCGGCGGCCTGCTCAGCGGCACCACCTGCTGCATCTTCGACGGCAGCCCCGGCGGCGCCAAGGACAAGCCGGACTGGAGCACGCTGTGGCGCTTCGTGGCGCAGTCGAAATCGACCTTCTTCGGAGCGGGCGCGGCGTTCTTCGCCAACTGTGGCAAGGCCGAAATTGATCTCGCCGCAGCCGGCGATCTGTCACGACTGCGCTGCCTGGGCTCAACCGGCTCGCCGCTCAGCGCCGACACGCAGGCCTGGTTCAACGAACGCTTCGCGGCGCTGTCGAAGACGAACGGCAGCAACGCTCAGGCCGACATCTGGTGGGCGAACATCTCCGGCGGCACCGATTTCGCCGGCGCCTTCATCGGCGGCAATCGCGAACTGCCGCAGACGCCGGGCGCGATGCAGTGCCGCCTGCTCGGTGCTGCCGTCGAAGCCTTCAGCGAACAGGGCCGCGCCGTCATCGACGAGGTCGGCGAGCTCGTCTGCACCGAGCCGATGCCCTCGATGCCGCTCTATTTCTGGAACGACAAGGGCGATGAGCGTTATCGCTCCAGCTATTTCGAGACCTATCCGGACAATTTCGACGGCAGCGGCCGCGGGCCGGTGTGGCGGCACGGCGACTGGCTCAAGGTCAATCCGGACGGCTCCTGCATCATCTATGGCCGCAGCGATGCCACCATCAACCGGCACGGCCTGCGCATGGGCACGAGCGAGCTCTATTCCGCGATCGAGGCCCTGCCCGAGGTGCTCGACTCCCTCGTCGTTGACCTCGAATATCTCGGCCGCGACAGCTACATGCCGCTGTTCGTGGTGCTGCGCGAAGGCGTCGCGTTCGACGGCGCGATGCAGGCCAAGATCAACAAGGCGATCGAAGCCGGTCTCTCCCGCCGATTCCTGCCGAACGAGATTTTCGCCGTCGCCGAGATCCCGCGCACGCTCTCGGGCAAGAAGCAGGAACTGCCGATCAAGAAGCTGCTGCTCGGTCAGCCCGTCGAGAAGGTCATCAACAAGGAGGCGATGGCCAATCCGGCCTGCCTCGACTGGTATCTGGCCTTCGCACGCGGCTATCTCGCCAGAACCGCGGCCTGAAGGTCCGATCAGGCACCGCCGAAATTGGACGGATCGAGATTCCTGTTCTCCGAAGGCGGGATCGGTGGATAGCCGGGAAATTTGTACCAGCCGGGCGGCACGGGCGCGTCTTCGGCCGGACGGACGACGACATGACGAGGCGGGCGGGCGTGATGTGCCGGCGCGGCGGCAGCCGGGGCATATGCCGAAATCAGAAGAAAGAGAACCAGGACGGACCGCATCGAACGGCTCCAGACGTTCATCCGGGCCACCATATGGTGCGGGAACTGCGCCGGGACGATGCATCCGCGACGTCACGCGCTGTCACATCGACGGCATCCGCGGCGACGAAGGGCGCGGGAGATCGCCCCAATTGCGCCAACGCCATTTGGACTCCGTTCACCGATCGCCGCTAGATCAGAAGGGAACTCTTAGCGACGAACATCAGCCATGGCCGACCTCAACGCCGTCCTCACCAGGCTCAACGACCGTCTGCTCCGCCTCGAGGGCGAGCTGTTCGTGTTGCGCTCGCTGGCGCGCGCAACACTGACGGCAGGCGACGACCATGCGGCACGCATGCGCAAGCTGGTCGAAGCCGCAAAGGTCGCGCTCGACGATGAGGCGACGCGGCCGCTGGACAAGCCGACGCGCAAATATGTCGATGCCGCAACCGCACTGGTGGAAGAGCTGCTGGTCGAGCCGACCCCGGCGCGGCCGCTGTTCACGGTCATCGACGGCGGCCGGCGCGACTGAGCGCGTCAGAACGGCCGATTTGTGCCTGATACGCTGGAATCGCCAGATTTCAGCCGGCTGAGGCCCGCTTCGATGATCGCGATCTCCTCGTCGATCTGGCCGATCGGCAGGCTGAAATCATAGCCGGACCTGCTCTTCAGATCGACCGCAAGCCGCTGCCGGTGCATCATCAGCTCGTCGAGGCCGCGCCGGTTCTTCAGTCGCACATAGGCGTCGACGATCTGCTCAATCGCGTAAGGCATAAAATCGGTCCTGGCAAAAAAGCCCGCGCGGCGCACCCACGCCGGCGGGACATTTTTGATGTCGCGGTACGCAATACAAATCCGCGACGGATTCGTCGATACGACACGCTGGTTGAGAACGCGTTACCGTTTGGTGATTTCGCGATGCGCGGCACGAAAAAGCCGCTGGCGATCATGCCAGCGGCCAAAGCCGGGTTCGAAAATGGATCGGGATTGAAATTTCGCCAGCCCCGGTGCGCCCCATTCTAACGGCAAACAACGGATTCCTTTGTTACAAATGAAACACAGGAACAGGCAGATAGCCAATTGCTGCGCAACCGTGGCCGTGTGGCAACGCTCGTCCGTAGCGCAGAATAATCTACGCGGCAGCCTGCGGCAGGCGCTGCAGCGGCAGTACGGCCTGTAAGGGCCAACAGGCGCAATCGGGACGTCAACGCTCCTGCGCATACATCACGACCGAGCCCGCGAGCCCGATCAGTGAACAGGCCAGCAGCCCATATTGGAGGATGGCGAGCGCCTGGCTCGGTGCCTCGGTAGCGCTCATCATCTGATAGATCAGCACCGCCGACGTCATCCCGCTCATCAGCATCAATTTTGACCATCTCGACATGGCATTCCCCCGCCTTGGACGGGGTGTTGGACGCCACGAGGCGGGCTCAGGTTCGATCCGCCCACACCCAGCGCATTGTTGATAACCGCCACAACGGCCCCACGGGTGGTGACAGGACGTCCGGACGTGTTATCGGGGATGACGCAGTTGCGAGACGGATCGGACACTCATGCGCATTACCCTTGTCGGCTCCCGCCATTTCGGCGTGACCACCCTGAACATGCTCCGGGAGCACGGCGTCTCGATCGTGCGGGTCGTGGTGGCCGATGCCGCCGATCGCCTCGCCGCGACCGCCAAGGCGGCCGGCATCGAGGTGGTGACCCAGGCCAATCCAAAGCTGGTGGTGGCCTCGGAGATCGCCCCCGATACCGATCTGATCATCACCGCCCACAGCCATGCCCGGATCGGCAAGGACGCCCTGGCGGCCGCAAAGCTGGGCGGGATCGGCTATCACCCCTCGCTGCTGCCGCGTCACCGCGGCAAGGCCGCCGTGGAATGGACCATCAAGGAAGGCGACCCGATCGCCGGCGGCACGATCTATCATCTCGCCGATCGCATGGACGCCGGCGCCATCGCCGCGCAGGACTGGTGCTTCGTCAAGAAGGGCGAGACCGCCCGCGAGCTCTGGGAGCGCGCGCTCGCCCCGCTCGGGCTCAAGCTGCTGGCTGATGTGATCGATTACGCCAGGGTCCACAAGGCGCTGCCGGCCAAGACGCAAGACGAGCAGTTCGCCACCTTGGCGCCGAGTCTCTCCTGACGTTTACCCTTAACGTGAAGCAGCCTTGATTCTGCTTCGAAAATCGGAATCAAAAACGCAAATAAATCATTGTTTCAACAGGAACAATTTGCTCTTTGGCATTGCAACAAATTTCTGTCACATTTCGTCCGAATAAGCGTCAGCATCTCAGACACATTCAAGGACGGAATTCATGCGTTTTGGTCGCATCGCGGCGTTCTGTGCCGCTTCAGTTTTCGCCGGTACCCTCGCCGCTCCCGCCTTCGCCCAGAGCCCCTATGACGGCAATTGGCACGTCACCATCGTCACCAAGACCGGCACCTGCGAGCCCACCGCAAGCTCCATGCTGACGGTTGCCGACGGCAAGATCACCGCGCCCGGCGCTAACGTTTCCGGCACCATAGGCCGTGAGGGACTTGTGAAAGTTTCGATCAATGGTGCATATGCCAACGGTCAACTCAACGGCAACGCCGGATCGGGGAAGTGGAATGGAGCATCTGCAGGCATACCGTGCAGCGGGCGGTGGGAAGCATCGCGCCAATAGACCAACTGAGGCTCACGCCCGAACCCGTCGGCTGTTGATCGCGGCCGCCGTTTTGTTTGCGGCGGGGATCGCCAACTCTGAAAGCAAGGCTCAGTCCGGCCCGTTCGCGCCGATGGCGGGCAGCTGGAGCGGTGGCGGCGTCGTCACCCTCGATGACGGCTCCACCGAGCGGATCCGCTGCCGGGCCAAATACGCCCCGATCGGACCGACCATGGAGATGTCGCTGACCTGCGCCAGCGACGCCTACAAGTTCAACCTCGGCGCCAACGTCAAGGCAGAGGGCAGCTCCATCACCGGCAGCTGGTCCGAGGCCAGCCGCAACATCAGCGGCTCGCTGCAGGGCCGCGGCGGCGGCGGAAACTTCGAGGTCGTCGCCTCCGCCGCCGGCTTCAACGCCAACATCGCGCTGAGGACGAGCGGCAACAGGCAGACCGTCACGATGCGGGCGGACAGCCAGTTCCGCGGCGCCAACATCACGATGTCGCGCTAACCCCACGCGGACCGTACTCAAGACCAACGACCCGGCGCCCGCGCCGGGTCGATTACTTTATGCGCCGGGCACGAACGCCGTCACCTCGATCTCGACCTTGGCCCGGTCGTCCACCAGACCGCCGATGTAGAGCAGCGTCGAGGGCGGAAAATTACGCCCCAGCGTCTCCTTCCAGGCCGCACCGATGCCGGCGCCCGCGGCCTCATACTCGCCGCGGCTGGTCAGATACCAGGTCAGGCGGACGATATGCTCGGGGCCGGCGCCAGCCTCGCTCAACAGCTTGATGATCCGCTTCAGCGCTGTTGCGACCTGAGCCGCCATGTCAGGCGCGTAATTGCCCGTCTCGTCGCCGCCGGTCTGCCCGGCGAGCACCACCCAGCGGCCCGGCCCGTCCACCGCCACGCCATGTGAAAAGCCGCGCGGTTTTTTCCATTCGGCTGGCTGCAGGATACGCATGAGCGAAGTTCTCCCTTTTCTTGTCGTTGTTCGCTGAAGCCTTAGCACGCTGCCCGGCATCGCTGCACCCGCAGATTTGGCCGTTGCAAACGACGACGATGTCGCCGATACCGGCCCTCCCTCAGGATCCTCTCTCCCCGTTCGCCGCGATGAACACGACACCGTCCAAAACGATGGCCGCACTGTGGATGGCCGGCTGGCTGGCGCTGATGCTCGTCATGGCGGTGGCCGGACGCGAGACCACGCGCGAATTGAGCGTCTTTCAGATCATGGAGGTGCGCTCCGTGATCGGGTTTGTACTGCTGCTGCCGATCATCTACCGGGCCGGTGGTTTCAAGGCGGTCGCGACCAAACGCCTGCCCCAGCACGTTGCGCGCAACCTGGTCCACTATGCCGCGCAGCTCGGCTGGTTCTTCGCACTGACACTGATCGGAATCGGCCAGGTGGTGGCAATCGAATTCACGATGCCGATCTGGACCGCCCTGCTGGCCGCCACTTTCCTGTCCGAGCGCATGACCGTCTGGAAGATCGCCGCCATCGTACTCGGCATCGTCGGCGTGGTCATGATCGTGCGGCCCGCCACCGGCGAGATCAATCCGGGCCAGCTGATCGCGCTCGGGGCCGCAGTGGGCTTCAGCATCTCAATGGCTTTCGCGAAATCGCTGACCCGGACCGAGAGCGCGTTGTCGATCCTGTTCTGGATGATCGTGGTGCAGGCGGTCGTGGGCCTGCTGCCGACGCTCAATGCCTGGACTTGGCCCTCCGCCCACCTCTGGGGCTGGCTCTTCGTCATCGGGGTCTGCGGCACTTTCTCGCACTACTGCCTCGCCAGCGCGTTGCGACACGCGGACGCAACCATCGTGGTGCCAATGGACTTCCTGCGGGTTCCGCTCACCGCGACCGCCGGCTGGCTGCTCTATTCCGAGCGCCTCGACACCTGGACCGTGCTCGGCGCGGCGCTGATCCTGTTCGGCAACCTCCTCAATCTGAAGCCGGCGTCGCCGGTCCCCGCCCGCGCGCGGTGAACCACACACCGTCTCGCGCGACAAAACAAAGTGGTCGAGCGTGATTTGGATCACGTTGGAGGGGCATTCCATCGTGCACATTCGACCGCACAGCGATGGGTTGGGCGAACAATCGTTTTGCTAGTGCGAAACCGGGCGTGTCGTGTAAGTTCGTTGCCAATTTGTTGCTGCCTGCAATTCGATTCTGTTGGGGATTTCAGATGCGCTATCTCACCCTGCTCGCTTCGCTGATGTGCATGGCACTATCGGTCAGCGCAGCGAAGGCGGACCGCCGTGTTGCTTTCGTCGTCGGCAACGGCACCTACAAGAACGTCGCGCAATTGCCGAACCCACCGATCGACGCCAAGGCAATGGCGGCGACACTGCGCAATGTCGGCTTCGAGGTGATCGAGGGGTCCAACCTCACCCGCGACCAGATGACGGAAAAGCTCCTGGACTTCGGCCGCAAGGCGCAGGGCTCCGATGTCGCGGTGTTCTATTACGCCGGTCACGGCATCGCCGTCAGCGGCAGCAACTATCTCCTGCCGGTGGACGCCGACATCAAGTCGGAGATGGACGTCAAGCTCGGTGCTGCCATCAATATCGACCTGACGCTCGAGCAGACCATGGGCGATGCCAAGGTCAAGCTGGTCTTCCTCGATGCTTGCCGCGACAATCCGTTCGCCGCCAAGATCAAGTCGAACTCCGCGACCCGCAGCGTCAACGTGCAGAGCGGTCTTGCCGAGATGAAGTCCGGCGAAGGCACGCTGATCGCATTCGCAACCGGCCCGGGCCAGACCGCGCTCGACGGCCAGGAGGGCAACAACAGCCCGTTCACCCGCGCGCTGATCGACAACATCACCAAGCCCGGCGTCGAGATTCAGCAGGCCATGACGTCGGTCCGCGCCCAGGTCAACGAAGAGACCCACAAGGGCCAGCTGCCGTGGGGCCATACCAACCTGATCGGCGCCGTCTACCTCAATCCGGCCCAGCAGACGCAACAGGTTGCCAATGCGGCGCCGACCGCGGCCGGCAGCGTGCCGGCGATGAGCGGCGGCAATTCGGACGGTGTCGAACTCGAATACTGGCGCTCGGTCAAGGAGTCCAACAAGCCGGAAGAGCTCAACGCCTATCTCGCGGCCTATCCGAACGGCCAGTTCAAGGCGCTTGCGCTGGCGCGGCTTGCCGCGATCAAGAGCGGCCCGTCGACCGCGACCCGCAACCTCAACGGCAGCGTTGATCCCGCGACCTTCACCGAAGATGCGACCCAGCTCACCGAGGACCAGATCGGCCTCGACAAGGCACAGCGCCGCGACGTGCAGCGCCGCCTGACCGGGCTCGGCTTCGACACCAAGTTGACCGGCGCGTTCAGCGATGAGACCCGCTCGGTGCTCAAGCGCTGGCAGGCTGCCCGCGGCTATCCGTCGACAGGCTACCTCAACAAGCTCCAGCACAAGGCTCTGCTCTCCGAGGTCGTGGCCACCACTCCGACCGCGAGCGGCGAAAGCCCGAAGCCGGCCCGGCGTGCCAGCGCTCCCGCGCAGAGCAGCGCGCCGGCATCGGCACCGGCACCCGCCCCTCGCCAGAGCGGCCCCGGCGATGCCGCTGGCGCAGCCTTCGTGGGAGGCGTCGTCGGTGGCATGATGGGCGGCATGTTCCGCCGCTGAGGCGCGAAGCCTGCCTGAAAACAAAAGCCCGGCTTGCGCCGGGCTTTTTCGTTGGTGTTCTCACGCGTCAAGACAGAAGGAAGGAAGGTACTGCTGCACACTCCGCAATGACGAGGGTTGGGAGACGGACTCGTCACACACGGACGCCCCGGCCTGCGGGCATCCGCTCGTCAAACGCATTCGAGCGAACCGTTACTTCCCTGCAGCCTTCCGTAGCGCCTCGTTGATGCGGTCCTGCCAGCCCGGGCCACCTTCCTGGAAGAACTCCAGCACGTCCTTATCGATGCGCAGCGTGACCTGCTCCCTGATCCCCGGCGCCACATTCTGCTTCGGCGGCGCCGCGGCAACCTTGGCGGTCACCTTCTTGAACGCTGCCTCAGCCTCGGTCCGCGCGTCGCCCAATGTGCGTGGCCGCCTCGGTTGATCCGCCATGTCCTAGATTCCCTCAAACAGAGCCGTCGAAAGATAGCGCTCGGAGAAGGACGGCACCACCGCCAGAATGGTCTTTCCCGCAGCTTCCGGCCGCTTGCCGATCTGGAGCGCCGCGGCGATCGCAGCGCCTGAGGAAATGCCGCCCGGAATGCCTTCATGCCGCGCCAGTGCGCGCGAGGTCTCGATCGCCGTCGTCGAATTGATCTTCACGATCTCGTCGATCACCGAGCGGTCAAGAATGTCGGGCACGAAACCGGCGCCGATGCCCTGGATCTTGTGCGGCGTGTGCTGGCCGCCCGAGAGCACCGGGCTTTCTTCCGGCTCGACCGCCACCACGCGCAGCGACGCCTTGCGCGGCTTGAGCACCTGGCCGACACCGGTGATGGTGCCACCGGTACCGACGCCGGCGACGAAGAAATCGATGTTGCCGGCGGTGTCGTTCCAGATCTCCTCCGCGGTGGTGCGGCGGTGCACCTCGGGATTGGCGAGGTTCTTGAACTGCTGCGGCATGACCGAGTTCGGCGTCGTCTTCAAGAGCTCCTCCGCCGTCGCGATTGCTCCCTTCATGCCTTGTGCGGCTGGCGTCAGCACCAGCTCTGCGCCGAGAAAGGCGAGCATCTTGCGCCGCTCGATCGACATCGACTCCGGCATCACCAGCTTGAGCCGGTAGCCGCGCGAGGCAGCGACGAAGGCGAGCGCGATGCCGGTATTGCCGGACGTCGGCTCGATCAGCACGGTGTCAGGATTGATGATGTCCGCCTTCTCCATGGCGATGACCATGGCCGCGCCGATACGATCCTTCACGCTCGCGGCCGGATTGAAATATTCGAGTTTTGCCAAAATTGTCGCGTTCACGCCGTGCATGCCCGGCAACCTTCGCAAACGTACGATCGGCGTGTCGCCAAAAGCGTCGACGATCGAGTCATAGACCCGGCCGCGGCCGGGTTGGTGCGCTGCACTCGCGGTGGTCGATGCGTCCATGATGAACTCCCTGTGACGACAATTCGCGCTTCAATCGCAGCGCTAACGCAGTTACGGACAGCTTGTGACGACACGCAAGCGGCAATGCGGCACATGTTAAATACGCTGCATCGCAAAATCGCGTGAGCTTCCGTGATCAGAAAACCAACGCATTTGTGTTGCGACCTCGTCAACTGATTCGGCTTATGTTAGACTTAGGTCTTAAAGAAGGGAGGTCACCACGATGCCAGCAATTGCTGAAGTGCTGCCGACCGTCGCGCACCGCCCCGATCCGCGTTGCAGCGAGTTGCCCACCTGTCCCGTCTGCGCCGACTCCATGGTCGCTGCGGAAGCGTCCGCATACGTCTCGGACCAACTGATCAGCTATCTCTGGACCTGCGACACCTGCGGTTATGGCTTCGTGACCAAGCACGCCGTCAAGCAGCGGATCGTTTGCAATTGACCTTGCGCAATCGACCTAGCGTGGGGCGATGTCGCCCCTCGCCCAGTCCTCGCGCGTCCGCTGATAGAACTCTTCGAACGTTCCCTGCGCGATCGCGTCTCTGATGCCCTGCATCAGGAACTGGTAGTAGGCGATATTGATCTCGGACAGCAGCATCGCCCCCAGCGTCTCGCCCGCCTTGACGAGATGGTGCAGATAGGCGCGGGCGCAGTTGCTCGTCGACGGCCACGCGCTCTCTTCGTCCAGCGGACGGGGATCGTCGGCATGGCGCGCGTTGCGCAAATTCACCTGGCCGAAGCGGGTAAAGGCAACGCCATGCCGGCCATTGCGCGTCGGCATGACGCAATCGAACATGTCGACGCCGCGCTTCACCGCTTCGAGAATATCGTCGGGCGTGCCGACGCCCATCAGATAGCGCGGCCGGTCAGTCGGCAGCGCCGGCGCGGTCTCGTCGATCATCGCCAGCATCACGGCCTGCGGCTCGCCGACGGCGAGGCCGCCGATCGCATAGCCGTGGAACCCGATCTCGACGAGGACCTGCGCGCTCGCGTGGCGAAGCTGCGGAATGTCGCCGCCCTGCACGATGCCGAACAGCATGTAGCCGTCGGGCGCGCTCTCGAACGCGCGCTTGGAGCGTTCGGCCCAGCGCAGCGACAGGCGCATCGCGCGCTCGATGTCATCGCGCTCGGCCGGCAGGCGCACGCATTCGTCCATCTGCATGGCGATGTCGGAGCCGAGGAAACGCTGCACCTCGATCGAACGCTCCGGCGAGAGCTCGACCTTGGCGCCATCGATATGCGAGCGGAAGGTGACGGCGTTCTCGCTGACCTTGCGCAGGTCCGACAGCGACATCACCTGAAAGCCGCCGGAATCCGTCAGCATCGGCCCGTTCCAGCCCGTGAACCGCTGCAGGCCGCCGAGCGCTGCGATGCGCTCGGCACCGGGGCGCAGCATCAGATGGTAGGTATTACCGAGCACGATGTCGGCGCCGGCATCGCGCACCTCGCGCCAGTGCATGCCCTTCATTGCGCCGGCAGTGCCGACCGGCATGAAGGCCGGCGTGCGCACCACGCCGTGCGGCGTGGTCAGGCGGCCGGTGCGTGCGGCGCCATCGATGCCGAGCAGCTCGAAATGATTGGGTAGACTGTTGTCGGGACGATTCATGGCGGTGCTTATTGCGTGTCGGGCGAGGCCGATCAACCCGCTCAGGGCCGCTTGATGCCTCAGACTGGGACACATTTAACGCGGACGTGATATCCGCCGCGGCTTGCCGAACAAAACGATACAGTGTAGTTTTGGTCGTTGGGGGCTGGACGAGATGCCGCGGCGGATTGCCGGCGGCCGTATCCGCGTGATCGCCAGCCGCCGAAGATGCCCTTACCCTCATGTTCGACTGACGTGCCCAACCCTTCCGATCGCTGGCTGAAGAGGACAGGCGTCCGCCTGATTGGGTCCCTCGTTTTGGCGTGCAGCCTGGCACTCTCCGCCTGCACCTCCCTGCCCCGCACGCCCTATACGGCCGCCGATGCCAGCACCTCGCGCGTGCTCGATATCGACGGATTGCGCCGCTACGCCGACGAGCCCGTCACGAAATTCAGCTTCGAGAAGGACACCAGCACAGCGGCCAAGAGCTACCTGGCGCTTTCAGGCGGCGGCGCCGACGGGGCTTACGGCGTCGGCGTGCTGAACGGCTGGACCGCGGCCGGCACCCGCCCCACCTTCTCGGTCGTCTCGGGCGTGAGCACCGGCGGCTTGATCGCGCCCTTTGCGTTCCTCGGCTCGCAATACGACGACACGCTGCGGGAGGTCTACACCAGCGGCATCGCCGAGAGCCTGCTGAACGATCCCAGCATCATGCGCGTGCTGTTCGGATCCGGCCTGTTCGGCAACACGCGGCTGCGCGAGCTTGTCGCCCGCTATGTCGGACCTGAGATCATGGCCCAGGTCGCGCGCGAGAATGCCAGGGGCCGGAAGCTGCTGGTGGTGACGACCGATCTCGACACGCAGCGGACCGCGATCTGGGACATGGGCAAGATCGCTGCGGTCGGAACACCCGAAGCGCTAAAACTGTTTCGCGACGTGATGGCGGCTTCCGCCAGCATCCCGCTGGTATTTCCGCCCATCATGATCGACGCCGAAGGCCAGGGCCGCAGATTTCAGGAGATGCATGTCGACGGCGGCGTCACGGCGCCGGTGCTGACGCTGCCGGAAGCCCTGCTCTCCCAGGACCGCTTGCCGGGCAACGCGCGGATGAACATCTACATCCTCGTCAACAAGAAGATCGAACGCAATTTCGAGCTCGTGTCCAACGGCACCATCGACGTTGCCTCACGCAGCCTGTCGTCGATCACGCAGTCGCAGACGCGCTCGATCATCTTCTCGACCTATGATTTCGCCAAGCGCAACCACCTGGGCTTCCACCTCTCCTACATCGCGCGGGATTATCCGGCGCCTCCCTCGGAAGGGTTCGACACCGCCTATATGCGGGCGCTGTATCAGTACGGATATGAGAAGGCGGCAGCGGGCCAGGCGTGGACATCGATGCTGCCGTGAAGCTTCGTGACGGAACGACGCCTTGCTGAAACCGTTGACGATACGGCCAATTCGGCCAGATTCGCGATGACGCCTCCGCTCCTGCGCGATATAGAGCAATGACGACCATCGGAACTGCGCAGGGATCACTGGGCATGGGATTGACTGCGACCAGGACAAGATCGGCAGCGCCACGGCGCGAGGTGCCGAAATCGCGCGGCGGCCGGCCGACGAAAACGGCCGCGATCGAGCGCGACCAGAGGCTGATCGAGGTCGCCACGCGCCTGTTCCTGGATCGCGGCTTCGATGCGACCTCGCTCGATGCGGTCGCGGAGGCGGCCCGGGTCAGCAAGCCCACCGTCTATTCCCGCTATGGCGACAAGCGCGGCCTGTTTGCCGCCGTGCTCCGGCGCGAAATCGAGCGTTGGCTTGCGCCCCTGTCGGCTGCGGCGGAAACGCAGCTCGGCAGTGACGCGGACATCTCTGTCGAGCAGCGGCTGGTCGAGATCGGGCGCGAGATGCTCACTTTCACCTGCGGACCCGACGCCGTCGCCTTCAGCCGCATGATGACGTCACAGGCCATAAACTTCCCCGACGTCGCCAAGCTCGGCAAGGAGGAAGGCTGGCTCAAGGCTGTCGCCACCACGGCGCGCTTCTTCGATCATCTGGTGGCGCAAGGCGCCCTCGACGTCGACGACACCACCATCGCGGCGGAAGTGTTTCTCGATGTCGTTGTCGGCCACAACCATCGCCTGGCAACGTTTGGAACCGCGCCGGAAATCAAGGCTGCCGAAAAACGAATGCGCGCGGCGATCAAGCTGTTCCTCGCCGGTGCGCTGGGACCTGCGGATCGCGTCCAGAACGCCGCCAGGAGCACGCAGCGGCGGCGCCCGTCCCGCTGACAATTCCGTGAAGTTGCGATCTATCCCCAACGGGGTCACGCCCCGTCATTGACCAAAATAAAACGATACGGTATGGTTTAATTATAGAGCGATGCGGACCGCTTTTTTTCACCAGCCCCAAGAGAGGTCCGTACCGCTTCGATCGCCGCGGCGGGTACAGCCCGTTGCGGCGCTCCCGCGGCCGGCCAATGCCCAAGGTCGGCCGCGTCTTCTTTCGGATGATCAGGCCCCGCGCGCCGGCCAGAGGTTTCGAGCATGAAGACGGCCAAACGACATCTCTCGCAGTTGCTTGGAATCGCGCTGTCCGCGCTCCTCCTCGCAGGACCGGCGCGAGCGATCGTCAACACGGGTACGCCGACCGCCCTTCATGGCGAAACAGATGGTGATGCCGGGGCTGATCGCCAGGCCGTCAGCCGCGAGATCGAGCGCTTCCGCAGCTCCTCGATCTCGATCAGCCAGGCCATGGCGATCGCCGAGGCCCGTCATGCCGGCGCCACGACGGCTGATGTGAGTTTTGACGGAGCCTCCGGCGTGCCGGTCTACCGGGTGAAAACCCTGCACAACGACCGGATCTGGCGCCACACCATCAATGCCACAACCGGCGAGCTCGTCGGCGGAGAAGCCGCCCTTCCCCTTGCCGAGCTCGACCTCGACGATCGCAGCAATCTCGCAGCGCTCGGGGCGATCAGGCACCGCCTCGCGGATGCCGTGCGCGTCGCCGAGCGCGCAGCCTCCGGCAAGGCGATCAGCGGCGGCCTCATCCGCGAACGCGGCCGGCTGAATTTCGCAATCGTCGTCATCAGCGGCGACGACCTCAAGGAGGTCATCCTCGAGCCGCCGGGCGCCCGGGCCAAGTAGCGGCAAATCCCGCTTACGGCCACAATCCCGCCGGAAAGCCATTGACGGACGCAGGACTCTCCCGCATAAGTCCCCGCCATGTTCACGACCACCAAACGCACGACCAAAACCACCACGGCCTTCGGGGCCCGGGGAGGCGTGCGCGCGTAGTCGTCGACTTAAACGCATCAGCTCTACCGAAGCCCCGCCCTCGATGGTCCGGGGCTTTTTTGTTGCCTGAAACTCAACAGCATGATCCGGAAAAGTGGAACCCGGTTTTCCGACAAGATCATGCTCAACTGAAATGGAGGACAAAGTGAGTAACGATCCCGTCGTCGCGATTGTCGGCGTCACCGGTGCGGTGGGCGCCGAATTCATCGCCACCATGGACAAGCGCGGCTTTCGCGTCGGCAAGCTCAAGGCGCTGGCGAGCGCCCGTTCGGCCGGCAAGACGGTGTCGTTCCGCGGCAAGGACGTCGTCATCGAGGAATTGACCGAGCGCGCCTTCGAAGGCGTCGACATCGCCCTGTTCTCCGCCGGCAGCGGCATCTCGAAGAAGTACGCACCGATTGCGGTCAAGTCCGGCGCCGTCGTAGTCGACAACTCCTCCGCCTTCCGCATGGACCCGAACGTGCCGCTGGTGATCCCCGAGATCAACGCGAACCGTATCCGCGACCACAAGGGCATCATCGCGAACCCGAACTGCGCCGCGATCACCGCGCTGGTGCCGCTCTGGCCGATCCACCAGAAGAACCGCATCAAGCGCGTGATCATCTCGACCTACCAGGCGGCCTCCGGCGCCGGCGCTGCCGCGATGGACGAGCTCGTCGAGTCCACCCGCGCCAATCTCAACGGGCAAGTCTATACGCCCAAGGTGATGCCGCACCCCTACGCCTTCAATCTGTTCAACCACAACACCGCTGTCGATCCGGAGACCGGCTACAACGACGAAGAGACCAAGGTCATCAAGGAGACCCGCAAGATCTTCGAGGACGAGACGATCGCGGTCGGCGTCACCTGCGTCCGCGTGCCGGTGCTCCGCGCGCACTGCGAGGCCATCACCTTCGAGTGCGAAAAGCCGATCAGCGAGGACCAGGTCCGCGCCATCATGGCGCAGGCGCCCGGCGTGAAGCTCGTCGACGATCGCGTGAAGAACTACTTCCCGATGCCGATCGACGCTTCGGGCCAGGACGACGTCCTGGTCGGCCGCATCCGCAAGGATCTCAGCGATCCCTCGGGGCATTCGATCTCGATGTTCGTCGCGGCGGATCAGCTCTTGAAGGGGGCGGCGCTGAACGCGGTCCAGATCGCCGAACTGCTGCCGCAGCGCGTGATGGCATAGAAGGGAAAAGCGTGGGTGGGCAAAGGCGCGCAAGCGCCGTGCCCACCACTCGTACCACGCATTCAAAGAAGATGGTGGGCACGCTTCCGCCTTCGCTCTTCGAGCTACGGCGGACAAGTCGCTTTGCCGCCGTTACGGCGCCGGCGTTAGTCCCGTGTCCGGAACAGCAGGCACGCGTCCCCATACGAATAGAACCGGTAGCCATCCGCAATCGCATGCGCGTAGGCCCGCTTCATCGTGTCGAGCCCTGCGAACGCCGACACCAGCATGAACAGCGTCGAGCGCGGCAAGTGAAAATTGGTCAGGAGAATATCGACGAAGCGGAAGCGATAGCCGGGGGTGATGAAGATCGACGTCTCGGCCGCGAACGGCTGAACGGTGCCATCCTCGCTGGCGGCGCTTTCCAGCAGCCGCAATGACGTCGTGCCGACGGCGATGATGCGGCCGCCGTTCTTCCGCGCGGAGTTGAGCCGCTCCGCCGTCTCGGCCGAGATCGTGCCCCACTCCGCATGCATCTTGTGGCCTTCGGTGTCGTCGACCTTCACCGGCAGGAACGTCCCCGCGCCGACATGCAGCGTGAGGCGGTTGATGCCGACGCCGCGCTCGCGTAGCGCCTGCTCCAGCGCAGGCGTGAAATGCAGGCCCGCGGTGGGAGCCGCGACCGCGCCTTCATTGGCGGCGAACATGGTCTGGTAGTCGGCAAGGTCCTGATCGTCAGGCGTACGCTTCGAGGCGATGTAGGGCGGCAGCGGCGGGCTGCCGAGATCGGCGATTGCCTGATCGAGCGCCGGACCGTGGAACGAGAATGACAGCGTCACCTCGCCCTCCACGCCCTTGGCCTCGACCTCGGCGTCGAGATGGCCGAGCAGGCAGACCTTGCCTTCATTGCCGAAGCGGATGCGGTCGCCGGCGACGAGTTTCTTCGCAGGCTTCACCAGTGCCTGCCAGCGCGAACCGTCGAGCCGCTTGATCAGCGTCGCCTCGACCTTCGGCTCGGTCTCGCGGCCGATGCGGCGGCCTTTCAATTGCGCCGAAATCACCTTGGTGTCGTTGACGACGATCTGATCGCCCGCCTTCAGCCATTGCGGCAGGTCGGTGATGATCTGGTCGCGCAGTGCACCTCTCTCCACGACCAGCAGCCGCGCGGAGTCGCGCGGGCTCGCCGGGCGCAGGGCGATGCGCTCGGCTGGCAGGTCGAAATCGAAGAGATCAGTGCGCATGGTCAAGTCTGGCGCAGCACAGCCAGGCCCTCATCCTGAGGAGCGCGGAACGCGCGTCTCGAAGGATGAAGGCCCGGTCTGTGGCCTCATGGTTCGAGACGGCGCTGCGCGCCTCCTCACCATGAGGGAAAACGCTCACTCCTTGTCCGCCGCCATCCGCGCCTTGACGATCTTGTCGGGATTCTGCACGGGCTCGCCGCGCTTGATCTTGTCGACATTCTCCATGCCCTCGGTGACCTTGCCCCACACCGTGTACTGGTTGTCGAGGAAGCGGGCGTCGTCGAAGCAGATGAAGAACTGGCTGTCGCCGGAATCGGGGCTCGCGGCGCGGGCCATCGAGGCGGTGCCGCGCACATGGGGCTCCTTGTTGAATTCGGCCTTCAGCTTCTTGCCGGAGCCGCCGGTGCCCGTGCCGTGCGGACAGCCGGTCTGCGCCATGAAGCCCTCGATCACGCGGTGGAACACGATGCCGTCGTAGAAGCCCTCGCGGACCAGCTCCTTGATGCGCGCGACATGGCCGGGCGCGAGATCGGGCCGCATCTCGATGGTGACGGGGCCCTGCGTGGTCTCGAGGATCAGGGTGTTTTCGGTGACGCTCATGCTCGTCTCTCTTGCGTTGGGGGTGAAGTCTTCCGGCTGCGGAACTGGATCGCAAATGGACGTCCCGCGGCGGCGCCGGCCATTGCATCGGTAAATGGCATCGGCGTGCAACGTTGCAACGCCTCCATCACCGCGATCCGGTATTGCAGCCGGTCATTGTCCGAGGCCTCCGCGGATTCATAGGAAATCCTCGGATGACCCAAAATGTTTCCGGACCGGTTAAAGCTCACGACGACGGTGATGTCGATAGGGCGAGCCTTGGCGGCCGGCGGCGGCTTCCAGCAGGTACGCAGATGCTGGAAGACGTCCTTGATGGTGTCGACCGGCGCGTCCTCGGCGGCTGCGCTGGAGACGCCGAGCAGCAGCGTCGCGGCAGCCAGCAGGAGCTTATTGCCGCTACGCGCCATGGCCGCTCCTATTTGATGTCGGAAGCGACCTGCACCTTCACCATCTTGTCAGGATCGGTGACAGAGCCGCTTGCCGAGCCGGGCGGCGCCTTCTTCAGCTTGTCGACGACATCCATGCCCTGCACGACCTCGCCGATCACGGTGTACTGGCCGTCGAGGCTGCCACCGTCAGCGAACATGATGAAGAACTGCGAGTTGGCGCTGTCGACGCTGTCGCCGCGCCGGGCCATGCCGACGATGCCGCGCGCGAAATGCACCTTGGAGAATTCCTGCTTCAGGTTCGGATATTTCGAGCCGCCGGTGCCGTTGAAATTCTGGCCGTCGCCGGTCTGCGCCATGAAGCCGTCCATGACGCGATGGAACGGCACGTTGTTGTAGTAACCCTCACGCGCCAGCTGCTTGATACGCTCGGCATGCTGGGGCGCGAGATCATTGCGCAGCTTGATGACGATGCGGCCCTTGGTGGTGTCGATGACGATGGCGTTGGCCTTGTCGAGGTTGGCGGGCAGTTGCTGCGCCACCGCGGGCACCGCGAACACGAGCGCGGCAAGAACTGCGAGAATTCGGATCATGACAACTCCGGATCAGATAAAAGAAGAAGCGCGCCGTTAGGCGAATTTTGCCTTGAGCTGCACCGCAACCTGCGGCGGGACGAAGGCCGACACGTCGCCGCCCATGGCAGCGATCTGGCGCACCAAAGTGGCGGTGATCGGGCGGACCGCCGGAGAGGCCGGCAGGAAGACGGTTTGCACCTCTGGCGCCATGGTCCCGTTCATGCCGGCGAGCTGCATCTCGTAGTCGAGATCGGTACCGTCGCGCAGGCCACGAACCATGATGGTGGCGCCGTGCTTGCGCGCCGCGGTCACCGCGAGATCGTCGTAGGTCACAGCTTCGAGGACGCAGCCGGCCTCGGCCGCCACTGGTCCGCAGACGTCGTGGAGCATCTTGAGGCGCTCCTCGGTCGAGAACAGCGGCTTCTTGCCGGGATGGACCCCGATCGCAACCACCAGGCGGTCGCACAGGGAGACGCTGTTCCGGACCACGTCCAGATGGCCGTTGGTGATGGGGTCGAAGGAACCGGGGTAGAAGGCAATGCGGGGCATGGCCCCGTCCTACCGCGCCCGGCCCGGCCCGGCAAGCCGGGCGGGTTCCCTGCCCGGCTTTCTGCAGAGCCGTGCCGGAATCCCGGGGATTGTTTCGCGCCTGGGGCGGCGACGAAACAAAACGGAGAGTGAACGAAACCATTTCCCGCATCTGCGAAGACGTCCGGAAACTGGCCATGGTTACTGATCCACCCAACGAATGACGGGCCGCACACTGGGCGTAGCGGCCGCATGACAAGGGACCGTCAATGATCAAGACCATCTCCGCGATTGCCATCGCCGCGTTTGTTGCTGCTGCCCTCACCGTCCTTCCCGGCTTCGCGCCGACCGTCGAAGCGAGCGTCCCGCAGCCGCTGGCGAAGAGCGACCGCCTCGATATCCGCACCATCGGCAAGGACTGCTCGCAACAGGCCTGGCCGAACTTCGAGGCCTCGTGCCTGCGCCGCGCCGGCACCAAGGCCAACGTTCGCGAAGTGCGCCTGGTCACTGCCGACCGGACCCCATAGGCAGGTCATTTTCCCGTCGTGCAAACCCCATAGCAATTTGCGACGTCTCGTCGCAGACTGCTGATGTGCCCCAGGGATCATCCGGTGGGCGCGGAGCAATTTGGGGGTTGCCATGTCCAGTACGCCCGCCATCGCCTCCGGCCATCCTCCGAGCCCGCTCCCATTCGCGATGACCCTCGGCGCCCTGGGCGTCGTCTACGGCGATATCGGCACCAGTCCCCTCTACGCCCTGAAGGAAGCTGCCAGAGCCGCCGCCCATGACGGCATGGTCGCTCCAGAGGCCGTTCTGGGTGTCGTGTCGCTGATCCTGTGGGCGCTGATCCTGATCATTTCGATCAAATATGCGGCGCTTATCATGCGCGCGGACAACCGCGGTGAAGGCGGGATCGTTGCGATCCTGGCGCTGCTTCATGCGCGCCATGCCGCACCGGGCACGTGGCGAGTTCATCTGCTTGTCGTCGGCCTTGTTGGCGCCGCCCTGCTCTATGGTGATGGCGCGATCACGCCGGCGATCTCGGTCTTAAGCGCGATCGAAGGCCTCAAGGTGGATGCGCCTTCGCTCGAGCCGGCCGTGGTCCCGATCACCATCGCGATTCTGGTCGGCCTGTTTGCGATGCAGAAGCAAGGCACGAGCTTCATCGGCGGGATTTTTGGCCCGGTCATGCTGTCCTGGTTCATTGTCCTGGCCGCGCTCGGCATCCACGGCATCGTCCAGGCTCCGATGGTACTGGCCGCGCTGAGCCCGCTTTACGCCGTGGACTTCCTGCTTCACCAGGATTTCCATATCAGCTTCGCAATCATGGGCGCCGCCTTTCTCGCGGTGACCGGCGGCGAAGCGATGTACGCGGACATGGGGCATTTCGGCCGCTTCCCCATCCGTCTTGCATGGTTCACCATCTGCCTGCCGGCGCTGATGCTCAACTATTTCGGGCAGGGCGGGCTTCTGATCACTGATCCCGGCGCACTCGACCATCCATTCTTCCAGCTCGCTCCGGGCTGGGCACAACTTCCGCTCGTTGCATTCTCCGCGATCGCGACCGTGATCGCCTCGCAGGCCATCATTTCGGGGGTGTACTCGCTGACGCAGCAGTCGATCCAACTCGGCTTTTTGCCCCGGATGCAGATCCGCCACACCACGAGCCATGCGATTGGCCAGATCTATGTGCCGCTGGTCAACTGGCTGCTCGCCGCGGCCACGCTCGGCGCCGTGTTCGCCTTCCGCAGTTCGGACGCGCTCGCCGGCGCCTACGGCATCGCGGTGTCGCTGCTGATGGCCATCACCACGCTTCTCGCCGCTCTGGTCGCGGTGCAGTGGGGCTATTCGTTGTGGCTGGTGATCGCAGTCAACGGCTTCTTCTTTGTGATCGACGCGACCTTCGTTGCCGCCAATTCGATCAAGTTGTTCGAAGGCGGCTGGTTTCCGCTTGTGCTTGCGGGCCTTGTCGCCTTCCTGATGCTGACCTGGCGCAGCGGCGTGAAACTTGTCGAGAGTGCCCGTGCCCGAGTACGCCAACCTGAGGAAGACCTGATCGAGACCGCAGTCAACCAATGCCGTGCGCGGCTGCCCGGAACGTCCGTCTTCCTGGCATCGACGTCGAAAGGCGTCCCGCTCGCACTGACGCAGTTCGTCAAGCACAATCGGGTGCTGCATGAACGCGTGGTGATCGTGACCGTGCAGATCGAGGAAGTGCCGCATGTCCCGGATCAGAATATCACCGAGGTGACGGAAATCACGACGGGGATAACCCGCGTGATACTGCATTACGGTTTCATGCAAAATCCGACCATCTACGAAGGGCTGAAACTCGCCTGTCGACAGGGCAAGCTGCCCGGCATCGATCTCTCCGACCTGACCTACTATGTCGGCCGCGAGACCATCATCCCAAGCGAGGACGTTCCGGGCATGTGGGTCTGGCGCGAAAGCCTGTTCGCTTTCCTGCAGCACAACGCCCAACACTCCGCCGCATTCTTCGGCGTGCCGGCGGGACAGGTGGTCGAATTCGGGACCGAGCTAGAGATTTAGCGCAAGACTCCAGTGCGTAACCCGGCTTGAGCGAAGCGCAATCCGGGTTTCTTGCCGAGCACCCAGAGCCCCGGATCTCGCTTCGCTCCATCCGGGCTACGGGTGCCAGCGAATGGCGAGTAGCCAATGGCGAATGGAGCTTGTCCATTCGCCATCCACCATTCACTACTCGCCGTTCCCATTACCGTTGCCGCTCTCGGCCTCTTCGGTGATGTGCTCGACCGAGACGACGTGCTCGTCCTCGGCGGTGTCGAACACGATCACGCCCTGGGTCGAGCGGCCGGCGACGCGGATGCCCTCGACCGGGCAGCGGATCAGCTGGCCCTTGTCGGTGACCAGCATGATCTGGTCGGCGTCTTCCACCGGGAATGAGGCCACCAGATTGCCGTTGCGGTTGTTGACGCTCATGGCGACGATGCCTTTGCCGCCACGGCCCGTGGTGCGGTACTCGTAGGAGGAGGTGCGCTTGCCGTAGCCGTTGACGGAGACGGTGAGCACGACCTGCTCGGCCGCCGACATCTCGACATAGCGCTCCTGGGCGAGCTGGAAGCTGCCGGAGGCCTCCTCGGCCTCGGCATCCACTGCGGCCTCTTCGGCCGCGGCTTCGCCGGCCACCGCGCGGCGCATCTTAAGATACGCCGAGCGTTCGTCCGAGGTGGTCTCGACGTGGCGCAGGATCGCCAGCGAAATCACCTTGTCGCCCTCGCCAAGCGCAATGCCGCGCACACCCATCGAGGTACGCCCGGTGAACACGCGCACGTCGGTGACGGGGAAGCGGATGCACTGGCCGCCGGCGCCGGTCAGCAGCACGTCGTCGCGCTCGGTGCAGATCTGCACGTCGACGATCGCTTCATTGTCGTCGAGCTTCATCGCGATGATGCCGGAGCGGCGGACGTCGACGAAGTCGGACAGCTTGTTGCGCCGGACGTTGCCGCCCGTGGTCGCGAACATCACATCGAGCTGGCCCCAGGTCGATTCGTCCTCGGGCAGCGGCATGATGGTGGTGATGCGCTCGCCCTGCTCCAGCGGCAGGATGTTGATCAGCGCCTTGCCGCGCGCGTTCGGCGCGGCCATCGGCAGCCGCCAGACCTTTTCCTTGTAGACCTGGCCGCGGGACGAGAAGAACAGCACCGGTGTATGCGTGGAAGCGACGAACAGCCGGCTGACGAAATCCTCGTCGCGCGTCTGCATGCCGGCACGGCCCTTGCCGCCGCGGCGCTGCGCCCGGTAGGCCGACAGCGGCACCCGCTTGACATAGCCGGCGTGGGAGACGGTGACGACCATATCCTCGCGCTGGATCAGGTCTTCGTCCTCGACCTCGCCTTCCTGCTCGACGATCAGTGTCTTGCGCGGCGTAGCGAATTCCGCCTTCACCTCGGCAAGCTCGGTCTTGATGATGTCGAGGACACGAGCGCGGGACCGCAGGATGTCGAGATAATCGGCGATCTCGCCGGCGAGCGTGTCGAGCTCGTCGCGGATCTCGTCACGGCCGAGTGCGGTGAGACGCTGCAGACGCAGGTCGAGAATGGCCCTCGCCTGTTCCAGTGACAGTCGGATCGTGCCGTCCTCGCTGATGCGATGGCGCGGATCGTCGATCAACGTGAGCATGTCCTCGACATCCCGGGCCGGCCAGTCGCGCGCCATCAGGGTGTCGCGGGCAGTGGCCGGGTCGGGCGAGGTCCGGATCACGCGGATCATCTCGTCGATATTGGCGACCGCGATCGCCAGGCCGACCAGGATATGGGCGCGATCACGCGCCTTGGCGAGCAGGAACTTGGTGCGCCGCGTGACGACCCGCTCACGGAAGTCGACGAAGATGGCCAGCAGGTCCTTCAGATGCATGATCCGCGGACGGCCGCTGTCGAGCGCCACCATGTTGACGCCGAAGCTCGTCTGCAGCGGCGTGAATCTGTACAGCTGATTCAGCACCACATCCGGCACGGCATCGCGCTTCAATTCGATAACGACGCGGTAGCCTTCGCGGTCCGATTCATCGCGCAGGTCACCGATGCCTTCGATCTTCTTTTCCTTGACCAGCTCGGCGATGCGCTCGACCATCGTCGCCTTGTTCACCTGATACGGAATCTCGGTGATGACGATCGCCTCACGCTCCTTGCGGATGGTCTCGATCGTGACCTTGCCGCGCATGACGATCGAGCCACGGCCGAGGTGATAGGCGGCGCGGATGCCCTGCCGTCCGAGAATGACGCCGCCGGTCGGAAAATCCGGTCCCGGCACGATGTTGATGAGTTCGTCGATGGTGAGCGCAGGGTTGTCGATCAACGCGGCGCAGGCATCGATGACCTCGCCGAGATTGTGCGGCGGGATGTTGGTCGCCATACCGACCGCGATGCCGCCCGCACCATTGACGAGAAGGTTCGGGAACTTGGCCGGCAAGACCGAGGGCTCGGTCTCGTTGTTGTCGTAGTTCGGCTGGAAGTCGACGGTGTCCTTGTCGATGTCGGCCAGCAGAGCCAGCGCCGCCTTCGTCAGTCGCGCTTCGGTGTATCGATAGGCGGCCGGGGGATCGCCGTCGACCGAGCCGAAATTGCCCTGGCCGTCGATGAGCGGCACGCGCATGGAGAAGTCCTGCGCCATCCGGACCATGGCGTCGTAGATCGACTGGTCGCCATGGGGGTGGTACTTACCGATCACGTCACCGACCACGCGCGCCGACTTGACGTATTTCTTGTCAGGCGTGTGCCCCTGCTCGTTCATCGAGTACAGGATGCGGCGGTGCACCGGCTTCAACCCGTCGCGCGCATCAGGCAGCGCACGCGCCACGATCACGCTCATGGCGTAATCGAGGTAAGACTTCTTCATCTCCTCGTAGATGGAAACGGGACGAATGTCCGAGGGTTGCGCCGGCTGGTCGCCGGGCTTGTTGTCGTCGTCAGCCAAGGGGAAATCCGGTGAGGTTTTATCTGGGAATCATATAGCGCATCGGGGCCCTGATAACCACCCTCGCAAGGGTCCCCTGAGGCGCTTTTTCCGACTGTTTTTCCAGAGACTTACGCACTCCGCGCCGCCATCGGAAGCAGGCTTGAAATCGACCGCCGCAAACCGCCGGTCAGGCCCCGAAAATGGCCCGATGCATGATCCGCCCGGGAACCAGCGTGAACAGCCCAGCCACCACCAGCGCGCCGGCGAACAGCAGGATCATCATGCGCCGGTGACCGGCCACGCGATGGGTGTGCGCCCGCCACACCGCAAGCGGCAGCGCCATCAGCGTGAAGATCGACAACAGATGGATCGGACTGAACGGCCCAACCAGCCGGATGGTGTGGATCCAGAACGAGGATGCAGCCACCACGGTCATCAGCGCCACCCAGATCCACCCGATCGTCCGATGCGGCAGCGTGCCCTTGGGCGCCGCGAACTGCACCAGGCCAAGCGCGAAGGCGGCCATCGCTGCGAAGGCGTGCAGCGGAATGGCCGGAGCGGCCTCGAGCAACGGCGAGAGGCTCATGAGGAGCGTCCTTCCGGATCGGCCGGAGCCGACCATGTAAACAGAATTAACATAAAGTTAATACCATTTACAAATAGGCCGTCAAAGGTTCATGCGACCCACGAGGCAAGCCCGGGAAGGCCGAGCTTTACCCGTCGATTGGTAGGAAACTCTCTCGTTCTACGCGAGCAGCCCGATCCGATCGATGAGCGCCCGCGAGCCGGTTTCAGAACGGGATATCGTCGTCCATGTCGCTGTTGCGACCACCGCCGCCGGCGGCAATGGGACGGCGCGGCGCGCTGCTGACGGGTCCTGAGGAGCCGAAATCGCCGCCCGACTCGTCGCCGAAGCTGCCACCTCCCCCGCCACCGCCGCGGCCGTCGAGCATCGTCAGCGTGGAGTTGAAGCCCTGCAGCACGACCTCGGTGGAGTACTTCTCCGCGCCGCTCTGGTCGGTCCATTTGCGGGTCTGCAGCGCCCCCTCGATGTAAACCTTGGCGCCCTTCTTCAAGTACTGCTCGGCGACCTTGCAGAGACCTTCATTGAAGATCACGACGCGGTGCCACTCGGTCTTTTCCTTGCGCTCGCCGGTCGCCTTGTCGCGCCACGTTTCCGAGGTGGCGATGCTCAGATTGGCGATCGGCCGCCCGTCCTGGGTGCGGCGGATTTCGGGATCCTTGCCGAGGTTTCCAACCAGAATGACCTTGTTGACGCTTCCCGCCATCGCCGCTCTCCACTCCAAATGCCACTGAATTTCTAAAGGCCGAGCCCGCTCCCCGCGTTGCCCTGCGACCTGTGTTGGGGCGACCCTATACGCTTGCGCGCGCCGATCAGCCCGTTGCCCCGCAGGTTATCCCCACATATAGCACCGCCCTGCGGCTTGTTCCAGATTTGTTCTCATCAGAAAATCCCCGAAATTGGGAACCCGGAATCGTCCGATCTGGAACCAAGCGCGGAACCCGAATGGAACCTTTCCGGGTTCCCCAAAATGAGGAAAACCGCTTAACATTCATCACGTTGCGGGCACTTCAATCGGCTCGCGACTGTTGCATTTGGGCGACGGACTCTACCTCCGGCTTAGGCTAGAATTGTCTCGTAAATTCATATGGGCGTCGCGCCTGATCAGCCGCTTCGGGGACCTCAAGAAGCGGAAGAAACTGGGGAGACTGCAATGAATAAGATTATGTTTGGTGCAATCGGGGCCGCGGCGTTGAGCCTGTCGGTGCCCGCAAGCGCTGCGGATCTCGCTGCGCGTCCCTATACCAAGGCTCCGCCACCGGTGGTCGCCACCGTCTACGACTGGAGCGGCTTCTACATCGGCATCAACGGCGGCGGCGGTAGCAGCCACAGCTGCTGGGACTTCCTTGACACGACTGGCGTCGTGACCGGCGTTGCCGGCAGCCTCGTCGGAGAAGGCTGCCACAACGCGACCGGGGGCACGGTCGGTGGCCAGATCGGCTATCGCTGGCAGTCGGCAAATTGGGTGTTCGGCGTCGAGGGCCAGGGCAACTGGGCCGACTTCTCCGGCGACAACATCAGCCTCGTCTTCCCGGGCACAGCGCTCGTCCCGGGCGACCGCAACCGAACGCGGATCGATTCCTTCGGCCTGATCACCGGTCAGGTTGGTTACGCCTGGAACAACGTGCTGTTCTACGTGAAGGGCGGCGCTGCCGTGGTCGGCAACAAGTTCGACATCTACGCTGCGCCCGGCACGCTTGGCGACGGCACCCTGCTTGCCTCGGCCAGCGGGACGCGTTGGGGCGGCACTGTTGGCGCTGGTCTTGAATTCGGCTTCGCGCCGAACTGGTCGGTCGGCGTCGAGTACGACCACATCTTCCTTGGCCATCAGACCAGAGATTTCGCCACCCCCGGCGGTGTGTTCTTCGGGTCCGATCGCATCAGCCAGGACGTCGACATGGGGCTTGTCCGCGTGAACTATCGCTGGGGCGGCCCGGTGATCGCGAAGTACTGATATCTCTCTGATATTGCTTGGAGATCAAAGGCCGGCCTCGCGCCGGCCTTTTTGCTGGGCGCGGCACCATGTGGCAGTCCGTCAGCAAGTATTACGTTTTATAACTGTTGTGGCTTTCGAGAGACACAACTTGCGGCTTCATTGGTGTAAGCACGACATCAGTTGGACCAGAGCGTCCGCTGCCCTTCCAACGCACGGAAGGCAAAAAACAGAAACCGGGACTGGGATTAAGTTATGAAAAAGGTTTTGTTGGCTTCGGCCTCTTTGTTTGCCCTCACCGGCGCCGCTTCGGCTGCCGATCTCGCGGCTCGCCCCTACGTCAAGGCCCCCGTTGCTGTGGCCTCGATCTACAACTGGAACGGCTTCTACATCGGCGGCAATGCCGGCGGTGCTTCGAGCCGCAATTGCTGGGACGTCAACAACATCTTCGGCGTTGCAGGTCCGGATACGGCTGAAGGTTGCCACAACGCAACCGGCGCCATCGTCGGTGGCCAGATTGGCTATCGCTGGCAGTCGACCAACTGGGTGTTCGGCCTTGAAGCTCAGGGCGACTGGGCCGATCTGAAGGGCTCGAACACAAGCGTGGTGCTTGCGCCGCTGGTCAACGAGACCAAGATCGACGCCATCGGCCTCTTCACCGGCCAGGTGGGTTATGCTTGGAACAACGTGCTCTGGTACGTGAAGGGCGGCGCCGCCGTCACGCACGCCAAGTACAACGGCACGGTGGCCGGCCTGGTCATCGACAGCGCGAGCGAAACGCGTTGGGGCGGCGCGGTCGGCACCGGCCTCGAATTCGGCTTCGCGCCGAACTGGTCCGTTGCGATCGAATACGACCATCTGTTCATGGGCAAGCGCAACAACTCGTTCACGGTTCTCGGTGTCAACGACCGCATCGACCGTATCAAGCAGGACGTCGACATGGGCACTGTCCGCCTCAACTACACGTTCGGTGGCCCGATCGTCGCGAAGTACTGAGCTTCGCTTCCAACGCCATCGCGTTACGAAAGGCCGGCCTTGCGCCGGCCTTTTTGTTTTCGCGCGACGGCGCGCCGAACCGTCAAGGAATCGTGGGGCGCAGATGGCGCACGCGAATTGGCTCGGCGAGTTGGGGACGTGAAATGAAGACACGGGTGCTGAAGAGCTCGGTGCTGAAGATCTGGGCGCTGGCCGCCGTCAGCGTGTACGCATTCGGCGCAACCGCGCCTGCCGATGCCGCCGATCTGCCGCTCTACAAGGCGCCGGTGGCGCCCGTCCTCGCCTATGACTGGAGCGGCGTCTATGCCGGCATCAATGGCGGCGGGGGCTGGGCCCATGCCTGCTGGAGCGTGACCAACGCGCTGGGAGTCGCGGTCGATCCTGCGGTCGGCGAAGGCTGTCATAATGCGGGCGGCGGCACGATCGGCGGACAGCTCGGCTATCGCTGGCAGAAGTCGCGCTGGGTCTTCGGCATCGAGGGCCAGGGCAACTGGGCCGACTTCAAGGGCAGCAATGTCAGCGTGGCGCTGGCGCCACTGACCAACCAGACCAAGATCGACAGCTTCGGCCTCATCACCGGCCAGATGGGCTACGCCGTGAACAGCCTGCTGCTCTACGGCAAGGCCGGCGCGGCCGTGGCCCACGACAAATACGACACCTTCTTTCCGGGCGTGCCCGCGCTCGCGTTCAACAGCGTCACCCAGACTCGCTGGGGCTACACCATCGGCATCGGCGTGGAATACGGCTTTGCCGAGAACTGGTCGGTCGGCGGCGAGTACAACCACGTATTCCTGGGCCATCACAGCGCCGACTTCGCCACCCTGAGCGGCGGCTTCCTCGCGCGGACCGACCGGATCGGCCAGGACATCGATATGGGCCTGATCCGCATCAACTACCGCTGGGGCGGACCGGTCGTCGCGAAATACTAAACCCAAATTCGCCTCCCAAGTATGCCCCCCAAGGGACTCCTCCAAGGTCCTGCCGATGCGCGGATTTCCCCAAGGTCCGCCTTATAAGCGCGAACGAAGGGCCGGCCTCGCGCCGGCCCTTCGCCTGTTCCGGATGAGCCGCTACTGCCAGATGCCGCCAGCGCGCCAACAATCCGTTGACGATTCGCACGTCGCACTGGAAATCCGTCCTCGTTCTTCCTACGTTCGCGGGCATACCCATCGGCGCCGATCCCGGTTCCGGGCGAAGCGCGCCCGAACGTTGGCGCGGTAGCTCGCCCATGGGATTTCCTTGAGGACCACCGGGATGGACGAAGTGATCAAGGCGAAGCGCCAACAGCAGAACGCGGGCTCGAGCCTGCGCGCAATTACGATCCGTGGCGCGCGCGAGCACAACCTCAAGAATGTCGACGTCGAGATTCCCCGCGACAAGCTCGTGGTGTTCACCGGCCTCTCCGGCTCGGGCAAATCCTCGCTCGCCTTCGATACCATCTACGCCGAGGGCCAGCGCCGCTACGTCGAATCGCTGTCGGCCTATGCGCGCCAGTTCCTCGAGATGATGCAGAAGCCCGATGTCGACCAGATCGACGGCCTGTCGCCGGCGATCTCGATCGAGCAGAAGACGACATCGAAGAACCCGCGCTCCACCGTCGGCACGGTGACCGAGATCTACGACTACATGCGCCTTCTCTGGGCGCGCGTCGGCGTGCCCTATTCGCCGGCCACGGGCCTGCCGATCGAGAGCCAGACCGTCTCGCAGATGGTCGACCGCGTGCTGGCGCTGCCCGAAGGCACCCGCCTCTATCTGCTCGCTCCGGTCGTGCGCGGCCGCAAGGGCGAGTACAGGAAGGAGCTCGCCGAGTGGCTCAAGAAGGGCTTTCAGCGCGTCAAGATCGACGGCACCTTCTACGAGCTTGCGGAAGCGCCAACCCTCGACAAGAAATTCCCGCACGACATCGACGTCGTCGTCGACCGCATCGTGGTGCGCGCTGACATCGGCCAGCGCCTCGCCGAAAGTTTTGAGACCGCGCTGAAGCTCGCCGAGGGCCTCGCCGTCGTCGAGTTCGCCGACGCGCCGGCGGCGGCGCCCGCCGAAGAGAAAGAGAAAAAGAAGACCGCGAAGATCCATGACAAGAGCGGGCCCGAGCGCATCCTGTTCTCGGAAAAGTTCGCCTGCCCGGTCTCCGGCTTCACCATTCCCGAGATCGAGCCGCGCCTGTTCTCGTTCAACAACCCCTATGGCGCCTGCCCGGCCTGCGGCGGCCTCGGCGTCGAGCAGCATGTCGACGAGGATCTCGTCATCCCCGACAAGGAGCTCGCCATTGGCAAGGGCGCGATCGCGCCCTGGGCCAAGTCGTCATCGCCCTATTACGTGCAGACGCTGACGGCGCTCGGCAAGCACTACAAGTTCACGCTGACCACCAAGTGGAAGGATCTGCCGAAGAAGACGCAGAACGCGATCCTCTATGGCTCCGGCGACGACGAGATCAAGTTCTCCTACGAGGACGGCGTCCGCTCCTACGACACCAAGAAGCCGTTCGAGGGCGTCATCACCAACATCAACCGCCGTTATCGCGAGACCGAGAGCGAGTGGGCGCGCGAGGAGCTGGCGAAGTACTTCCACGACGTGCCCTGCGAGGCCTGCAAGGGCTTTCGGCTCAAGCCCGAGGCGCTCTGCGTCAAGGTCGGGGCTAAGCATATCGGCGAGATCTCGGAGCTGTCGGTCAGGAAGGCCGGCGAATGGTTCGAGACCGTGCCCGACACGCTGAACGCGCAGCAGAACGAGATCGCGGGCCGCATCCTCAAGGAGATCCGCGAGCGCCTCACCTTCCTGCTGGACGTCGGCCTCAACTATCTCACCCTCTCCCGCTCCTCCGGCACGCTGTCCGGCGGCGAGAGCCAGCGCATCCGCCTGGCCTCGCAGATCGGCTCGGGACTGACAGGCGTGCTCTACGTGCTCGACGAGCCCTCGATCGGCCTGCACCAGCGCGACAACGCCCGCCTGCTCGATACGCTGAAGCGCCTGCGCGACCTCGGCAACACGGTCGTCGTCGTCGAGCATGACGAGGACGCCATTCGCCTCGCCGACTATGTCCTCGACATCGGCCCCGGCGCCGGCATGCATGGCGGCAACATCGTTGCCGAAGGCACGCCCGCCGAGATCATGCGCAACCCGAAATCGCTCACCGGCAAGTACCTCACCGGCGAGCTCGAGGTCGAGGTGCCGGAGCGGCGCCCGCCGAACCATCGCCGCACCATCAAGGTGGTGAACGCGCGCGGCAATAACCTCAAGAACGTCACGGCGGAGATCCCGCTCGGCCTGTTCACCTGCGTCACCGGCGTCTCCGGCGGCGGCAAGTCGACGCTGCTGATCGACACGCTCTACCGCGCCATCGCGCGCAAGCTGAACGGCGCCAGCGAAGGCGCCGCGCCGCACGACCGCATCGAGGGCCTCGAGCACATCGACAAGATCATCGACATCGACCAGTCGCCGATCGGCCGCACCCCGCGCTCCAACCCCGCGACCTATACCGGCGCCTTCACGCCGATCCGCGAGTGGTTCGCCGGCCTGCCCGAATCCAAGGCGCGCGGCTACGAGCCCGGCCGCTTCTCGTTCAACGTCAAGGGCGGCCGCTGCGAGGCCTGCCAGGGCGACGGCGTCATCAAGATCGAGATGCACTTCCTGCCCGACGTTTACGTCACCTGCGACGTCTGCAAGGGCAAGCGCTACAACCGCGAGACGCTGGAGGTCCTGTTCAAGGGCAAGAGCATCGCCGACGTGCTCGACATGACCGTCGAGGAAGCCGCCGAGTTCTTCAAGGCGGTCCCACGCGTGCGCGAGACCTTCCAGACCCTGCACCGCGTCGGTCTCGACTACATCCATGTCGGTCAGCAGGCCACGACGCTCTCCGGCGGCGAAGCCCAGCGCGTCAAGCTGGCAAAGGAGCTGTCCAAGCGCGCCACCGGCCGCACGCTCTACATCCTCGACGAGCCGACCACCGGCCTGCACTTCCACGACGTCAAGAAGCTCCTGGAGGTGCTGCACGAGCTGGTCGCGCAGGGCAACACGGTCGTCGTCATCGAGCACAATCTCGAAGTCATCAAGACCGCAGACTGGGTCATCGACCTCGGCCCCGAAGGCGGCGACGGCGGCGGCGAAATCGTCGCCTGGGGCCCGCCGGAGGATATCGCGAAAGCGCCACGGAGCTATACGGGCAAGTTTTTGGAGCCGGTGCTGAAGAAGGCAAGGAAGCCGAAGCGCGGGAGAACGAGCGAGGCGGCGGAGTAGGAAGTTAGGGCATGAACGAAGCTCCCTTCCTTCAGTCGTATGTCTCGCCTGTTTGCCGATTTACCGTTGGGACCAACGTAATTGTAGAGCAGCTGCACGGGACCGCTTTTCTGGTTGATAGCGACGGCGTCTTTCTGACCGCACGACACGTTCTTGAAAAGGTGTTCGCAGAAGCAAAAGAGAGAGGTGGCGCCGCGGGAGTTTTCCCGATGCATCTCGTTGAAGGTACGCCTACGAGCCTGACGGCACCTATTATCTTGTTCGATTTTGCTCCAGAACCAGCCGACATCGCTATCTTTACGACAAACTACCGTTCGACAACACCGTTACGATTGTCGGATCGCGACGTGGAGGTCTGGCAAGACATCGCTACGATGGGCTACCCAGCGTCCAACGCGCACAAAACCCCAGAAAAATACGAAATTCAACAGCGCGCCCACAAAGGTTATATTCAGCGAGTTATTCCTGCCGGCAGACTACATCCCGGCAGCCATCCCGACTGTTTCGAGCTAAGCTTTCCCATAACAAATGGCCTAAGCGGATCACCTGTTTTCATTCACCAAGGCGAATTCGACCATGTCATCGGCGTCTGCACTCACTCCCACGAATCTCGTGTTGTCCTTCATTCTCATTTGGATGTGAAAGAGGGGACGAGCGAGTTCAGCGAGATTGTATCGCGAGTCGAGGAGTTCGGAATTGCGCACGACCTCCGTCCCTTGCTTGATTGGCGTCCCGCCTGCTTAAGGGGGCGTAGGCTTCGCGACCTCAGCAACCTCCACAACTAGCTACGCAATCTTGCTGATTCCAGCCTTCCATGCCCTACTCCCTCGCCATCTTCGATCTCGACGGCACGCTGGCCGACAGCTTTCCGTGGTTCCTGCGCACCATCAACGATGTCGCCGACCGCTTCGGTTTTCGCCGCGTTAGGAACGAGGATGTCGAGGGACTGCGGCATGCCTCGACGCGCGAGATCCTCGCGCGTCTCGACGTGCCGCTGTGGAAGCTACCGGCGATTGCGCGGCATGCGCGGCGGCTGAAGGGACAAGCGGCGGCGGAGATTTCGCTGTTTGCGGGCGTCGAGGCGATGCTGCAGACATTGGCCGATAGCGGCGTCCAGCTCGCGCTGGTGACGTCGGACAGCGAAGCCAATGCGCGCGAGAAGCTCGGTGAGGCCGCCGCCCTTTTCGCGCATTTCGATTGCGCGGCATCGGTGTTCGGCAAGCCCGCGAAGTTTCGGCGGGTCATCCGGCGCGCTGGCGTGGAGCCAAGCCGCGTGATTTCGATTGGCGACGAGGTCCGCGACATCGAGGCGGCACGGGCTGTGGGGATCGCCTGCGGCGCGGTGTGCTGGGGCTATGCGGCACCGGCGGCGCTGCAGGCGCGCGGACCCGACCTTGTCTTCGAGCGTCTCGACGACATCGCGCCGACCTTGCTGACCGGCGCCGTGGATTTGCAAGATCCGACGCTGGCCTAGCGCTTCATGCGGCTGGCTGCGCCTACTCCGTCCTCCGCAAAAACGCCCCGAACGCCCTCGGGCCGTCGCCGGTCTTGACCTCGCCGATCACCTTCAGCTCGGCCGCATCGATGATATCAAGCGTGTTGCTTTCCCAGCAGGCGACGACGATGCGCTTGCCGTCGGCGGTCGCCGCGATGCCTTCCGGATAGTCGCCGACATTGATCCGCTTCACCGGCGTCAGCGTCGCAACATCAAACACGCTGACGGTGCCGCCATATTGGTCGGTGACGAAGCCGCGCCCCAGCGTCAGCGCCACCGCATAGGGACGCATGCCGACCGGCACACGGCCGATCTCGTGCCCTTCGGCAATGTCGATCACGGAGACGTCGTTGGAGCCGACATTGGCGGTGTAGGCGCGCCTGCCGTCGGCATCGACGGTGACGCCGAACGGACGGGTGCCGACCTTGATGATCGCCCTGCGCTCGCGCGTCGCGGTGTCCACGACCGAGACGCTGTCGTCGTCGCGGTCCGCCGAGAGCAGCAACCGGCCGTCCGGCGTCACCGCAAGCCCCGACGGCGAGGCACCGACCGCGATGCTGGCCGTGACGCTGTGTGTCGCCGCATCGATCACCCGCACCGCGGCGGCATACCAATCAGCGACATAGACCGTCTTGCCATCGGGCGTAACGGCAATGCCGAGCGGCCCGCCGCCGACGTCGATGCGGCCGGCGACCTGCCGCGTCGCTGCATCCACCACCGTCACGGCCTTGGCATCCGGGCTCGTGACATAGGCAAAGCGCCCGTCAGCCGTGACAGCGACTCCCGCCGGCTTGCCGCCGATCGGGATCGTCGCAACGCTACGCGACGTCGCGAGGTCCACGACCATCAGGTCGTCGCTGAGCTGGTTGGTGACGAATGCCTCTTCAGCGAACGCGTGGCCGAGACCTGCACTGCCAAAACCGGCGCCGCAAAGGCTGGCGGCCAGCGCCGCCAGAACCAGCGCGCGCACGGTCAGCTTCCGCTCTCGATCTTCTTCTTCAGCGCTTCGAGGCCCGCCCGATAGAGCCCCTTCACCGCCTTCACCGCGGCTTCGTCACTCAGCTCCGGCGGCGGATCGTTGTTGGGAAAGCCGCGATAGAACGCGCCGGCCCATTCCAGCGTCGAGCCCTTGCCGTCGGCGCTCGGCGTCACCGTCAGCGTCGAGGAGTAGTTGGTCACCGGCAGCACTTTCACGTCCACCTTGGTGATCCGGTAGGAATAGGTCATCCCGTTCGCGTCGAACTTGTAGAGCTCCTCGTCGACGGTGGCGCCGCCGGTCAGCGTCAACCGCCGCGTCGCCTCGATCTCGTTGCCCTTCTCGCCCTCGGTCTTGGTAACGGGCGGAAGCCAGCTCATGTCCTGGAAGTTGCCGATGACCGCCCAGACCTTGGCCGGCGGCGCATTGATCTCGATGGATTCCCGCACCTTCTGCCGGGTCGGCCCGTGCGCCCAGGCCGGAGCAAAAGCCGCCGTCAAAACCGCAGCGCCCGCAGCAGTCAGCGCCGCAGCCACGGCCGCGCGCCGTCCAATCGTCACCCTC
The DNA here is from genome assembly GCA_023435725.1 of Pseudomonadota bacterium. Classification (GTDB taxonomy): domain Bacteria; phylum Pseudomonadota; class Alphaproteobacteria; order Rhizobiales; family Xanthobacteraceae; genus Bradyrhizobium. The sequence continues at coordinate 93,718 of JAEYRD010000044.1, forward strand.
ATCTCGTGTCCTCACCTTTGAATCTGCGCGACTTCAGGCGCGCTGCCGTCATCGTAACCGATTTTTGGACCATGGGGAGACAGGTTCGTGGCGCCGGCGTGGCGAAGGCCGTCCCTCGCAAACCACAAGCCCTTGCGCCGCCCGGCGGGCAAAACACGCCAGACCCCGGTCAATGCTTCCAGATCAAAACATTTCGCTTTACGCGAATTCGGAATTATCGCATGTTTCGCCCATCCCAACCCGGCCGAGGGGCGGATCGCGATCGTCACGAACGCGGGATGGGACGTGGTGGACGCAGGCGGCGTCGGCGCGAAGGCGATTTGCAGGGCGGGTCACTCCGTGAGCGAATGCCGCGCGCACACGACCGGCACCGTCGGCGTACGGCAAAATCGTGTGGTCCTGGCGCCCGGAGCCTGTGCGCCAAGTCTTGCGGTGATGTGTGCTGCCCGACCGGGCCCGCACATCAGCCATCCGCGAGACGACGGGGGCAATAGTGCATCGCTCCCCGGGGAGAGCCCGACATAAGCCGTAAAGCCACTGCGCAGGGAAGGCCGGGATGTCCAGGCTGCCCTGTATGCCGCTGCGCATCTGTTTCCAGCGGCGCATTTGCGCACAGCGGACCGCGGGTGCCAGCCGGCGCCCGGCCTTCCCTGCGCCCTCGGCACTTTCGAGGGCGGCAACTGCAGCAAAGCTCGGGCGGAATATGCCGCGAGAACGGAAAAGCGTGTCCGCAATTTCAAACGTCAATTGGAGGACGACGCATGTGCCCACAAACCCGTCATTGCGCGCGCAGCAAAGCAATCCAGAATCTCTACGCGGCGGCAGTCTGGATTGCTTCGCTGCGCTCGCAATGACGACTGAGAAAGAGGACGTCGGTCCGTCTCTCGATTACTCCGTCAGCGTCGCCTCAACGAACCCACGCGGATCGTCACAGAATTCACGCATGACTCGGTAATGATCGGTCTGTTCAACCGTCGTCGGCTCCAACCCGTATTTCCCGAGCCGCAGCAGCCGCGCGTTGGGATAGGCCATCAGCATCGGCGAATGGGTCGCCATGATGACCTGGCAGATGCAGGACTCTTCCATGCGACGCAGCAGCTTGAGGAATTCGATCTGCCGCGATGGCGAGAGCGCGGATTCCGGTTCGTCGAAGATGAAAATGCCCTGGCGCCGGCAGCGTTCTTCGAAGAAGCGCAGGAAGCCTTCGCCGTGGGAATGCGACAGGAAATCGGGACCGACCTGGCCGGCATCACGCGCAGCCTTGTCCAGATATCGCGCGACCGAAAAAAAGCTCTCGGCCCGAAAGAACCAGCCATTGGCGATCTTCGGCAGCCAGCTTGCGCGCAGCGCCTTGGAGAGCTGGCCGCCCATCTTTTCGCGTGCTTCGGAATGATCGACCGGCATGTAACCCTTGCCGCCACCGGCATCGTCGTAGCCGGCGAGCGCGGCGATCCCTTCGAGGATCGTCGACTTTCCGGTGCCGTTCTCTCCAACGATGATCGTGATGGCGGTCTCGAAGTTGAGTTCGAAATCATCCGGAAAGATCGGCAGGCAGAACGGATATGCCCCGCGATCGTGAACCTGCGACGGGTCGAGCCAGACCCGTTTCAGGTAAGGCGCCGGCAGGTTGATCGTTCGACCGCCTCTTCGGCTCATGCCCTGCTTCCAACCCATTTCGATCCATGTTTCGATTGGAACATGTCAGGAACACAATCCTCGCGAAAGCAATATCTGAGAAACATATAGCAACAAACTCGATATGCGTCACTTGGACGCAAACTGTAACCTAAGATTGCAGACAAGAATCGCCCTAAGAATTAAGCAAACGTAGCTACGAGACAGTTTGCTGGCATGAGGCCAGCCCCACCTCGCGACCCGGCAATGATTGACGGAAGTCCGGGACCATAAAGCCGCGAGGAATGCGCGATGGTATCAACGTATTTCAGTTACAGCTACATCACGCGCAATCTCAAGCAGTCCCTGACGCGGGTCGAACAGCAACCGGACGTGGCGCGAGAGGCCGCCTATTACAAAGCCAACATCGGCAAGGTGAAAACCGTTGACGATTTTATGAAAGATTATCGCCTGTATCATTATGCAACGAAGGCATATGGCCTGGAAGACATGGCATACGCCAAGGCTTTCATGAAGAAGGTGCTGGAGAGCGACCTCAGCGACCCAAAGAGCTTCGTCAACAAGCTGGTCGACAAGCGTTACCAGGAGTTTGCCGCGGCATTTTCCTTCACCGGCGGTGTGAAGCCGGTTGCGCAATCGGGGGACCAGACCGATGAGATGATCGGTCTGTATACGGCGGCCAAGAAGAGCCAGGTCGATGCGCTTGCCAGCGACTCGGATTACTACAGCGCCCAGATCGGCAACATCAGCACTGCCGACCAGCTCCTGAACAACGACCGTCTTCGCAACTATGTCTATTCGGCATACGGGATCGATCAGAGCAAGTGGCCGGCTGCTACGATAAGCCAGGTCCTGCGCAGCGATCCATCCGATCCAAGCAGCTACGTCAACACCACTTTCGCTTCGCAGTTGAGCGGCCTCAACGCCCAGCTTGCTCAAGCCCAATCGGATGTCAGCACCGCCAATTCGAACATAGCCAACTACACGGCTCAACTATCGCAACCGGGCGCCAACGTGACCCAGTTGAACGTCCAGATCCTGGTGGAAAAGCATCACCTGGAGTCATATACGAACAGCATCTCCAGCCTCAACGACCAGATAGCGACGATTGGCGGGTTTGTAGACTTGGCCGGCGCGTTCGAATTTTTGCCCGATGGATCACTCCCGTCGGGGGTGTCCGCGCAGACTGCCGCAAATGTCACGCTCACCAAACAGCGGTTCGACACCAGCAAGGCCGACGTTTACCAAGCTGCAAGCCCGATTTACGAAGCTTTGGCGATCAAGCAATTCAGATCGGACCTCCTCAAGATCACTTCAGTCGATGCGTTCGTGTCGACACCGGGCGTGTATGATTTCGCGCTGGGCGCCGTCGGCCTCGATCCCGACAAGGTCTCGCCGGACATCATCAAGAAAGTCCTTGAAAGCGACGTCAACGATCCCAAGAGCTACGTCTATACCCTCAAAGACGATCGATACGTCGAGCTCGCACGCGCCTTCAACTTCGACGCAAAAGGCAATCTGACGACGCCCCTGGTGGCTCAGGACTCGGCCATAGTGCTCCAGAACGCGAAGAACTACGTCATCGCAGCGATCAAGAACGCAAGCCCCGAGCAGCAGAAGGCAGTTCGCGAACAAGCCCAGAAAGACGCGACGTCTTATCAGGAAGCAGTCGCAGGAATCGGAAGCGTTTCCGATCTGATTAAAAACAGGAAGGTGATCGATTTCATTCTTGTGGCCAAGGGTTTGGAGCCCAAGAAAGTCAGCGACGAATTTCTCAAGAAGATCTTCAGCTCCGATCTGAGCAATCCAAAGAGCTTCGCGAACACGCAGAGCGATCCACGCTTTGCTGAAATCGCGGCGTCGTTCAACTTCGACAGTAAGGGCAACGTCGCGCGCCTTTCAATGATGGGTCCTCAGAAGCGAGATCAATTTCGAGAAACACAGGCGAACTATCTCCAGCAAAGCCTGGAGCAGCAGCAAGGTGACATGAATCCCGGCGTGCGCCTGGCGCTATATTTCCAGCGGAAGGCGGGGGAGATTACGTCCGCATACGACATCCTTGCCGACAAGGCTCTTTCGGAGGTGTTCAGGACCACCTTCGATCTGCCTGATTCGATGGCGGCGATGCCGATCGATCAGCAGGCCAAGTTCGTGGACAAATTCATGAAGATCAAGGATCTCTCCGATCCCACGAAGGTTGCAAAGCTGCTGAACCGTTTCTCCGCCATGTACGACATCAAGAACAACCAGAGCGCCAGTCAGGCTCAATCTCCCTTGCTCGACCTCTTTCAAGGATCTGGCATATCGGGGGTAAGTCAGTCTACGTTCCTGGCCATTGCCAAGCTACGCGCTCACTGATGATCGCTCGCCGATACTAGCCTAGCACCTCCAGCACCAGCTCCATGGTCATCAACACGGGGTTGTCGCCGCGGACCAGGCGTCCCTCCGCCATGCCGCCGGTGTAGTCGATCAGGGCAATGTCGAGCGCAGCTTCCAGCGCGCCGGAGGAGCCAGGTGCGATTGTCCCGGCCGTTACAGCCAGCTCAGTCGCGAACGGCTCGGTCACACCACCATGGGTGAAGCGCGCGCCGATGGTCGAGCCGACGCCGCCATAGATCTTCGCCCGCGCGATACCGCGCGCGCGGCAGAATGCTTCGAGGCAACCGGCGAAATCCTGGTTGGGGCGCAGGCGGAGCGCGAAGGCGCGGCTCGTCGTGCGCGCTCCGTCGTTCGCGGCAGTCACCGGCCCGAACAGCTTGAAGTTGGTCTCGGGATCAGGATCAGCCGTGAACATTGCACCATCGATCCCGAAAGCTTCCACCGCAAACGGCTCGGCAACAACGGTCTCGTCCGGCAGCATGTGGCCGCCGCTGGCGCGGCCGTCGGCTTCGGTCCAAAGCCCGTGGCAATGAAAGAACGGCGCGCCGTCGCGCGTGCCAAGCGTCATGCGGCCGAGCTTCGTGCGCGTCACGCCCTTGGGCCGGAACGTGTCGCTATAGAATGCTGCGTTCTCGCCCGTCTTCGACAGCGCCGGCATGACATAGCCGAACGGTCCAAGCGCGCCGCTGCCAAAATTGAGCACGCCACCGGCAAAGCCCTCCGCCGCAAAGCCGCGACGCGCGGCTTCGAGCAGCGGCAGACCTGCTTGAAGCATGAACGAGAAGGCGCGTCCCCTCGTCTCCACCCATTGAATGCGCTCGGGATGCGGCGCGCCCGGCTGCTTGATGCTGCGCATGACGTTCGCTCAGCCCGCCTTGGTCTTGTCGAGATCGAGCAGCCCGCGCGCCTCGAGCTCATCGCGCACCATGCGTTTTGGAATCTTGCCGTAGCCGGACTTCGGCAGAGCCTCCCAGAAGAAGAAGCGTTTCGGCATCTTGTAGCGCGGTACCTTCGGCGAGAGGAACGCCGCCATCTCCGCTTCGCTCACGGGCTTCTCGCCTTCGCGCGCGACGCAGACGGCGACGCCGACCTCGCCCCAGGTCGAATCCGGCACGCCGAGGACGGCAACCTCGCCGACCGCGGGATGCGTCAAAATCTTTTCCTCAATCTCGCGCGGATAGATGTTGGAGCCGCCGGAGATGTACATGTCGGAGGCACGTCCGGTGATGTAGACGAACCCCTCGTCGTCCATGTGACCGAGATCGCCGGTGCGGAACCAGCCGTTGCGAAACGCCTTGGCATTGGCTTCAGGGTTGTCGTAATAGCCGGCGAGCACAGCAGGCCCAATCACGCAGATCTCGCCGCTCTGGTTTGCAGCGAGCTCGCGGCCCTCGTCGTCCTGGATCGAGACCTGCATGCCGGTACGCTCGAAGCCGCAGGTGCCGATCTTGGCATGCGGTCCATCCTCGGGATCATGCAGCGCAGCCGGGAACACGGTGATGTTGCCGGTAACTTCGCCGAGGCCAAAATACTGCACGATGACCTTGCCGAGCTTCTTCAGTGCAGCCTTCTGGTCCTCGCGGTACATCGGCGCGCCGGCATAGATCACATGACGCAGCGAGGAATGATCGTATTTGTCGGCGGCGGGATGCTCGACCATCATCTTCAGAATCGTCGGCACCGTGAAGAGGTTGCTGACGCGATGGGTCTCGATCAGGCGGAACGCTTCATCGATGTCGAATCTCTCGGTCGGCAGCAGCACGGTACGCACACCGCGTGCGGTCTGCACCAGCTGATGCACGCCGGCGCCATGCGACAGTGGCGCCACCACCAGCGACGCATCGGCTTCAGTTACGCCCGGTGTGAGATCGGCGAGATGGTTGGTGACGACAAAACCCATCTGGCCATGGGTCAGCACCGCGGCCTTGGAGCGGCCCGTGGTGCCGGACGTAAAGAAGAACCAGCAGGGATCGTCGTGCTCGACCGCGACGTTCTCGATCACGGTGCCGGCTCGCGATGCGACGGCATCCGCAACCGACGTTTCGGCGAATGGCGCCCTGCCGTCGATGCTCCAGGTGAATTCCAGCGCACCGCCCTTCACCGCCGCGGCGTGCTCGGGAAAATCGACATGGCACAGAAACACCTTCGCGCCGGAGGCTTGCGCGAGATAGGCGACTTCGTCCGGCATCAGGCGGAAATTGGTGGGCACCCAGACGGCACCGAGCCGGAAGGCGGCGAACATCGAAAAGAACATCTCGTCGCCATTCTTGGAATGGACGAGGATACGGTCACCCTTGATGATGCCGCGCGCGGCGAGCGCCGCGGCCAGCGCCGAGACCTGTGCGTCGATCTCCCGCCAGTTCCAGGATTTATCACCCCAGACAAAGCCAGGACGCGATCCATGCCGCCTCGCGTTCTGGGTCAGCATATGGGCCAGATTCATGACGCGGCGGGACATGCGCAGGGGCTGCATCGGGCTTCCTCTTCGATGGCGGACGGCGCGCTGGCCGTCCTCTCATTGCGGCCCATTTATCGCCATCGCCTGCGACCTCGCAAGGCCGCTGGCCGGAGCGGAGCCATGCGCATGTTCAAGGAATTTTAAACATGATCGGCGCAACCTCCGTCAGTTCTTGCGTACAGAGTGCAGCATCATGGTCAAAGCGCCCGCCTTCCTCCTGTTGTCGCTGGCGCTCGCCGGATGCGCCGTGGCCCCGCAGGCGCATCTCGCGTCCGATCCCGCCTTCAAGCCTGCGCGCTATGCCTGGGACGGTGCCGGCGAGGATCCCAATCAGCCGCGTTCCGCCTCAGGGCCATCGCGTGCAACGCGCGCCGCCGCATCCGAGCTCAACAAGTCGCAAGCCGGGCTTCAGCCCTATTCGAAGGAATGGTGGCAGGCCCAGGACGGCATCGAGGCCGAGCAGGACGCCAGGGTCAACCGCTCCCTCGTCATCTGCCAGGGCTGCCTCCGCCAACAGCCACACCCTGAAGATGCGCGGCTGGCCAAGGCGACCGATTGAACCGAACGGGCTCTCCATCGGTCTACAGAGATACGCGGCCGACGCCGGCCGCTCCGGCCTGCCATCGCACGCCGTCATCTCAGGGACATTTCATGATCACCCGTCGAACCTTCGTCGCCGCCTCTCTCCTCGCCTTCGCCTTCCCGGCATTCGCCGTGATGCCTGCTCCAAGTGACCCCGTCGCCATCCTGACCGCGATCTACACCCGCGCGGCCAAGGGCAAGGGCGATGGTGGCGGCGCCTTCATCATCGAGAACAAGGCGGCCAAGGACAAATATCTCTCCAAGGCTCTGGTCGCGCTGTGGGCCAAGGCGGATGCGCATACGCCGAAGGGCGATGTCGGACCGGTCGATTTCGATCCTGTCACCAATTCGCAGGAACCCGACGTGAAGTCGTTCAAGGTTGACGCCGAGAAGACGGACGCCGACAAGGCGACGATCGCGGTGACCTTCACCGGCCACCGCAACGACCGTAAACCCGCCGACCAGATCGTGCGTTACGACTTCGTGCGCGAGGCCAACAGCTGGAGGATCGACGACATCAGGGGCTCGTCCGACGGCGAAGCCTGGTCGATCCGCAAGATGCTGACGGACTCGCTGAAGAGCTGACCGGAGACGATATGAGCGACGTCATCGACAACAAGGTCCATCACCGCTTCGAGCTTGAGGTCGAGGGCTATCTTGCGACCGAACACTACAAGCTCGACGGCAACGTCATCACCTTCGTGCATACCGAGGTGCCGAAAGAACTCGGCGGCAAGGGTGTCGGCTCGAAGCTTGTGCAGGGGGCGCTGGACCAGGTCCGCGCGGCCGGATTGAAGCTGATCCCGGAGTGCCCGTTCGTGAAGGCGTGGATCGAGAAGCACCCGGACTATCAGGACCTGGTGAAGACTTAGCCGTCATTGCGAGAAGCGAAGCAATCCGGAAGGCATCCGCGGAAACAGTCTGGATTGCTTCGTCGCGGAGCCTGTCATCGGGCCGCGCTTCGCGCGGACCCGCTGGCTCCTCGCAATGCCGGAGAACTACAACACCCCGAGCTTCCTCAAAGACTCCTGGGCCATCGGCAAGCCCGGCTTCAATTCCAGCGCCTTCCTGAAATCGGCGATCGCGCCCTGCTTGTCGCCGACCCGCAACCGGGCCTGCCCGCGGTTGTTCCAGGAGAACACGTCGGAGGGATCATATTGCAGCGCCTTGTCGTAGTCGGCGAGGCCACCCCTGTTGTCGCCCTGGAAGAGGCGGATCATGCCGCGATTGCGCCAGCCGCGTGCGTCGGTCGGCGCAACACGGATCGCCTCGCCATAATCGGCGGCGGCGCGGTCGAGCTGCTCGCTGTCGCGATAGACGTTGCCACGATCGATATAGGCGACCAGATTCGGCGCAAGCTTGATCCGCATGGTGTAGTCGGCGATGGCATGCACCATATCGTGCCTGCGATAGTAGACCAGCCCGCGGTTGGTATAGGCTGTGGCATAGTTGGGATCGCGCTTGATCGCGGCGTCGAAGTCGGCGAACGCGCCGTCGAGATCGCCCTTGTTGTAGCGGGACTCGCCGCGATTGCTGTAGGCCAGCGCCAGCGATGGATCGAGCCTGATGGCATGGTCGTAATCGGCGATGGCGCGATCGTAGTCGCGCTTGAAACTATGGACGCGGCCACGATTGTTGTAGGCGCAGGCATAGTCTGGATTGAGCCTGACCGCCTCATCGAGATCGGACAACGCGGCATCGAGCTCGCGCCTCTCGGTGAGCCCGTGGCCGCGATTGCAATAGGCGCCGGCGAGCCTGTGCCCGCTCTCGCTCTTCGTATCGATCACGGTCGAGCAGGCCTTGATCCGCTCTTCCGCAGTGCTGGTCAGCCCGACGCACGCTTCCCAGGCCGGACCGCCTTCGGCCGAAGCCGGCACTGGCGCCGTCGAGGCGAGCGTGGCGAGCAACGCCATGAGACTGAGCGTGACACGCATTTTCCGGATATCTCCCCTGCGGCAACCTCCCTTGGTCGCACCTTGGCAAAGACCGGTTCAGGCGCCTAGATCAGGGTACAAGGAGCACCTCGGAAGGATCTTGCATGGCGGCGTTGGTACGGGACAACAAGGTCGGAAGCCGCTTCGAGCTGGACATCGGGAGCGAGATCGCCTTCGCCAATTACCGGCTGACGCCGTCGGCCGTGATCATCACCCACACCGAGACCCCGCGCGCGCTCCGCGGCCGCGGCATCGGATCCGAACTGGTCAAGGGCGCGCTGGACTTGATCCGGCGCGACGGCAAGAAGGTGATCGCCGGCTGCGGTTTCGTCGCCGACTATCTCGAGAGGCATCCGGAGGATGCTGACCTCGTCGCCTGAATGAAACGCAAAAGGGCCCGCGAGATCGCGGGCCCTGCGCTTCGACCGCGGGATCGGTCAGTGCTTGATTTCCGGCGGCAGCTTGCCGCCGTTGGCGGCGAGCTTGGACATCACCTGCTTGTGCAACCAGACATTCATGCTCGCCGAGTCATTGGTGTCTCCGCTGTAGCCGAGCTCCTTGGCGAGATCCTTGCGCGCCGCGAGGCTGGAATCGATGTCGAGCGCTTTCATGAGGTCGACGATCGAGGTCCGCCATTCGAGCTTCTCGCCCTTGTGCGCGGCCACCGCCTTGTCGACGATCGCGGCAACGTCCACCGTTGCGGCGGGCGCCGCAGAGGGAGCCGACGACGGCGTCGATGCGCTCGGCGCGGCCCCTGCGGGCGCGCTGCCTGACGGTGTGCTGCCCGACGGAGTGCTGCCTGCGGGTGCGGCGGAAGCCGGATGGCTGCCGAAGATCGCGCCCATGATTTTTCCGAAAATGCTCATATTTGTTCCCCGAAAAGGATCCGTTGGACGGACCTTGAGTGGCACTTATAGACGAAGTCTCTGCGTTGCGCCCGCGGAGTTCTGCGAACCAACAAGAGCATGAGCTTATCTGCGGCGAAATGACGACCGAATGACACATTCGAGGTTGCAGTGCGGCATCGAATTTCACCCAAGCGTGAGGGACAGGACTCGGAATTGGGAGTAGCGTTCACGCTCAGCTCGCGATGCCATCCGGAATTCGGGTCGGGTGGGAATCGCGAAACGTCAAGAAGCGGCCGCTTGCGCCGTTTGCCGGCGCCAAATTCGGCTGCATGGCAAGGGAGCTAGCGACCATGGCCACGTCCTATCAGGGCAATGTCCCCGCGATGGCCCAGACCGCCGATGCGGCTGGACCGGAGATCCGAACCATCCAACTGTCCGACCTGCACGACGCGCTCAAGCTCGGCTGGGAAGATTTCAAAGCAGTTCCGAGCCATGCCATCATCCTGTGCGTGATCTATCCGGTGCTGGGCCTCGTGCTCGCCCGCGTGGTGATGGGCTATTCGGTGCTGCCGCTTCTGTTCCCGCTGGCCGCGGGCTTCGCCCTGATCGGTCCCTTCGCCGCTCTCGGCCTCTATGAGCTCTCGAGCCGGCGCGAACGCCATGAAGAGGCCAGCGCCTGGGATGCCATGGAGGTGCTGCGCTCGCCTTCGTTCGGCGCGATGCTCGGCCTCGGTACGTTGCTGCTCGCTTTGTTTGTGAGCTGGGTTGCAACCGCGCAGGCGATTTATGTCGCGGCGTTCGGCTATGAGGGCGTGACTGGCATCTCGGATTTCGTGACGCGCGTGCTCACGACGCAGCAAGGCTGGTGGCTGATCGTGGTCGGCTGCGGCACAGGCTTCCTGTTCGCACTCGCTGCGCTCTGCATCAGCGCCGTGTCATTCCCCTTGATGCTCGACCGTCACGCCGGCGCGTTCGAGGCGATGGTAACTTCGCTGCGTGTCGTCGCCAGAAATCCCGTGCCGATGGCTGCCTGGGGCCTAATCGTGGCGGTGCTGCTGGCGCTTGGCACGATCCCCGCCTTCCTCGGCCTCGCCGTGGTCATCCCCCTGCTCGGCCACGCAACCTGGCACCTCTACCGCAAGGTGATCGTGTCTGCGCCTGATGCACGACCGGTGCCGCCTCCACCGCATCGTCCGCGCAAGCCGGCCGCCGACTTCCCCGCCAACCTCTTCCCCTGGCGGAATCGGACGGACGCCTGACGATATCGTGACATGCGATCCTGCCCCGGGTCGGGCAGGATCGCGCAGTCAGAGGCCTTGCTTTGGCCGCGGTTACAACCGAGATTGCCTTCTGGCTAGGCCACTTCACGGAATCAATTTACTCGAATGACCCCGACGATTTCTCGTCTCGCCCTTGCAGCCTTCGCCCTCTCCGCTTCGATCATTTCTGCCGAGCCAGCGCTCGCTGCGGTCGCCTGCGGCTCGGGCAATTTCGACGCCTGGCTCGCGGACTTCAAAACCGACGCCGCGGCCAAAGGCATCTCACAGCAGGCCATCACCGCCGGGCTTGCCGGCGTGACGCTCGATCAGAGCGTGCTCAACCGCGACCGCTCGCAAAAGGTCTTCACCCAGACCTTCGAGGAGTTTTCCGGCCGCATGGTGCCGCCGCGCATGCAGCGCGGCTCCAACATGATGAAACAATACGGCTCGGTGCTGTCGCGCATCGAACAGACCTACGGCGTGCCGGGCGAGGTGCTGGTCGCGATCTGGGGTCTCGAGACCGATTTCGGCGTCAACACCGGCAAGTTTGCAACCATCCGCTCGCTGGCGACGCTGGCCTATGACTGCCGGCGCGCGGAGCAATTTCGTGGCGAGCTGATGGATGCGCTACGCATCGTTCAGCGCGGCGACCTCGTACCTGGCGACATGCGCGGCGCCTGGGCCGGCGAGCTCGGCCAGACCCAGTTCATGCCGTCGTCCTGGATGAAATACGCGGTCGATTTCGACGGCAACGGCAAGCGGGATCTGCTGCACAACGCGCCCGACGTGCTCGCCTCCACCGCCAACTATCTCGCCGGCTACGGCTGGCAGCGCGGCAAGGATTGGCAACCCGGCAGCCCTAACTTCGCGGTTCTGCTGCAGTGGAACAAGAGCGAGGTCTATTCCAAGACCGTCGCCCATTTCGCCACCCAACTCGCGCACGCCCCTTAAACTCCCCGCCAAGACGCGTAGGCCGATCGCCCCGCGACCGGCCCTCTCTTGGTGCGTCTACTTGCTCGTTGGTGCGTTTACTTACCCGCGGTGGCCTGCATCGCCTTGTTCAGGTGTGTCCCGCACGCACCCATTTTGCCGTTGAGCATCGAGTCCTGCGCGGCCGCGATCTCCTTCTGCGCGACATTCTTGCTGTCGCCGTCGGGCATATTCTCGATCGCCGTCTCCGTGTGCTCCAGATTGGCGGAGCTGCAGCCACCGATGGCGTGTTTAGCGGCCTGGGCCGGCGCAACGGCGAACGCGACGGCAGCAATTGCGATAACCCCGAGTAACTTCGTCATGACGTTACTTTCCTTCTCTTCTTCTTGGAACAGCCCCCGCGACATTGCGGAATCTGCGACATGACTTTCCTCCCGGCGCGGCAACTTGCCGCAATAAATTCCGCGCGAGAATTGCGTGATGTTGCGCGCTGCGCAGAGCCGCATGCGGAATTTCTGATTTCCATTACATCCTGGTAATCAATTCCACACGCTTGGCGTGTGTGCGGTGCACCAGCGAGGTGGCTGGGACCTCCTGATGAGTCCAAGTGCTTGGCCGGCTTTGGAGCGCTGCGTCCTTGGGATCTCGCCGCGCGCGCGAGTGGGACGAATCGTCCTCATGACCCCTACTGGCCCTCCGCAGTCCGGCTTAACCAAACAACGAATTAATATTCATTTTTATTGTTCCACACTCATGCGATTCGCACATGCGAGACTTGGGTGTACAGGCTGAGAGATCGCCTTGCGTGGAGTGGGAACGAAACTTATTTCCACAATACCAGGAACTGGAGAGAAAGTCGTAACCCCGTGAATTCACGGACATTTATGGCTTTTGGTTCTACATTCCGCCTACCCTTTGGGCGGGATTGCCCTCCAGTTAATCGTTCGTTACCGCCGCTATGCGCTATTTGCTTAGCTGCACCGCAACATCGGAACTTTCGCAGTGCACCACGCTCACCTATATTCATTTCAACGATGAGGCCTGGGCAAGGGCTGAATCGAACTACAGGAGACTACCAATGCTGCTCTCGCTCATCCGCATGATCCAGGCTTTCCGGGACTATCAGCGCAATGTTGCCGAGCTGTCCCAGCTTAGCGATCGCGAACTGGCCGATATTGGTCTCGATCGCTCGGACATTCCGCGCGTTGCCGCCGGTCAGTATCAGGGCTGATATCGTTCAGCCCTTAACCGGACGAACCGATAGCGCCCGCCTCGTGCGGGCGTTGTCGTTTCTGATGACAGAAATCTCGATCTCGGCGATTCCACTGACGGCCGAAAAGCGCTACCTGTCCGCCCCATGACAGGACCCCTATCGAATACAGTGCACGTCATCGGCGCCGGCCTTGCCGGCTCCGAAGCCGCTTGGCAGGTGGCCAAAGCCGGCGTGCCCGTGACGCTGCATGAGATGCGGCCGACGCGCATGACCGAGGCGCACCGCACCGACGGGCTCGCCGAGCTCGTCTGCTCCAATTCGTTCCGCTCGGATGATGCCGCCAACAACGCTGTCGGCCTCTTGCACGCGGAGATGCGTCGCCTCGACTCGCTGATCATGCGCGCAGCCGACGCCAACCAGGTGCCAGCCGGCGGCGCGCTCGCGGTCGATCGCGAGGGCTTTTCGGCGGCCGTGACCAAGGCGCTCAACGACCATCCCCTCATTGAGATCGCCCGCGGCGAGATTGCAGGCCTGCCGCCGGCCGACTGGGGCAATGTCATCGTTGCGACGGGCCCCCTCACCTCCGCACCGCTCGCCGACGCTATCCGTGAACTCACCGACGAGAGCGCGCTCGCCTTCTTCGACGCGATCGCGC
>JAEYRD010000048.1 GCA_023435725.1 Pseudomonadota bacterium
TCGTTCAGCACGAGCATGTCGACGAGCGCGAGCAACCCGCTGGACATCGTCTGCGCCGGCGCCGGGTTGAGCATCGTGGTGGTGCCGGCCGCATGGGCCCGCTGGAAGAACGCCGCGATCGTCGGCAGCGGAATCTCGAACTGGCTGACGGCGACATCGCCCTTCGCCAGCTGCGCATCCGCGACGTCATCAGCGCTGACCAGCGCATTGCTGCCGGGAACGACGACGATCGTGTTGTCCGCCTCCGCCACCGTGATGATGGCGGTGCCGGTATGCGCCTCGGCCGTCTCGCGGATGGAGCCGAGATCGATGCCCTGATTGCCGAGGAACGTCCTCAGCTCAGCCCCGAACGAATCCTTGCCCAGCCGGCCGATCAGCGTGGTCTCGGCACCGAGCCGCGACGCGGCGACCGCCTGGTTCGCACCCTTGCCGCCCGGAAAATAAAGCACCTGCCGGCCGGCGACGGTCTCGCCGACCTTGGGATGGCGATCGGCCGTGGCCACCACATCCATGTTGATGCTGCCGGCGATGAAGACGCGCCCCATGAAACCCTCTACGAAGTCACACCCCTTGCGGAGTCTCAGACCTTGACTTCGAACTCGTGCCTGACTTTGGCGATGTCGACAAGGGTCGGCAGGCCGGCCTCGTTGCCGAGGCGCTGGATCTTGAAGGTCGAGGCAGCGCGGGCGAAGTCGAAATGCTCGCGCCAGCTTTTGCCGGGATGGGCGAGGTAGGAATAGACGTAGGCGCCGTGGAAGACGTCGCCGGCGCCGTTGGTGTCGATCACGCGCTCGCGAGGGATCGGCATCGCCGGCATGATCTCGACCGCGCCTGTCTCGTTGTACCAGAGCAGGCCCTTCTCACCCATGGTGACGCCGCCGATCTTGCAGCCGCGGCTCTTGAGGTAGTCGAGCATCTTCTCCGGCGTCAGGTCCATCTGCTCGCACAGCCGTTCGGCGACGATCGCGACGTCGATGAATTCCAGGAGCTCATGCGTGTTGGTGCGCAGGCCACCACCGTCGAGCGAGGTCAGGATGCCGGCCTCGCGGCAGACCTTTGCGTAGTGGATCGCGGCATCGGGCTGATGTCCGTCGACATGCAGCGCGCGGCAGCCGCCGAGATTGAGCATCGGGAACGGATGGATGTGCTCGTCGTCGCGGCAGCGGACGATGGCGCGCTTGCCGTCCTTAGGCATGATGAAGGACAGCGAGGACTGGTTCACCTTCCGCCCGTGCAGCGAGATCGCGTATTTCGCGCACATGTCCTGGAACATGCGCCCCAGCCAGTCATTGGCTGCCGTGGCGATGAGATCGGGCACGATACCGAGCTTGGCGCAGCAGAACGCCGCCGTGACCGCATTGCCGCCGAAGGAGACCGCGTAGTCCTTTGCCACGTGCTTTTCGTCGCCGGTCGGCATGTGGTCGGTGATGAAGACGACGTCGATATAGGTCTGTCCGATGAAGAGGGCCTGCATTGCTTGTCCGTGATGCGCTGGGTGGTCCCGGCCGGCGGGCTTACTCTAGCACCGGTTACGCTCGGGGGACGCTGAAATTATTCGCAAAACCGCCGCCGGAGCGCTTGAGGTCAGCATGATGCCGGAATACGACCATCACCGGCCAATGCCAAGCCCGGACAAACGCCGTCTCTCGGCCCATTGTTCCAGGTGGATCAAATGGGGGAAATATGATCACCGGCCTCGATCACGTCGTCGCTCTGGTCAAGGATATCAGTGCGGCCAAGGCGGCCTATCAGACGCTGCTTGGGCGCGCACCTGCCTGGCAGAATTCCGGCGAAGGCGCCGACCGCGTGCTGTTCACGCTGGAAAACATGTCGATCGAACTGATGGCGCCGAGCGGCTCCGGCGAGATCGCGGACCGCATGCGCGCGCTGCTCGATGACCATGAAGGCGTGCTCGCCAGCCTGTGCTTCCGTGTCGCAGACATGAGCAGGACGCACCGGCGTCTGGATCGGGTGGCGCTCAAGCCGGATAGCGTCGCCGAGGTCGAAAGCCGTGACGTCGAGAGCGGTGCGGTTCTGCACTGGAAACGCACGCGCGCCGCCACCGAACTCACACGCGGCGTGCGCATGTTCTTCCTCGAGCTCGCCAGGGAGCGGCCATTGTCGGCTGTGACCGACATCGCGCCGATCGACGCGCTCGACCACGTCGTGATCGCCACCGAGGATTCCGACCGCGCCGCGGCGCTCTATGGTGCGCGGCTCGGGCTCGACCTGGCGCTCGATCGCTCGCACCAGGATTGGGGCCAGCTCATGTTCTTCCGGTGCGGCGACCTCATCGTCGAGGTGGTGCGCCGGCCGGTGGCAGGCGGCGATTCCAACCATGACCGCCTCTGGGGCCTGAGCTGGCGGGTGGCCGACATCGACGCCACGCGCGCCCGCCTGATCGCCGCCGGCCTCGACGTCACCGAGGTGCGCAACGGCCGCAAGCCGGGCACGCGGATCATGACCGTGCGGAGCGGCACCTGCGACATCCAGACCGTGCTGCTGGAGCGATCGCCGAAGCCGGTGGATTGACAGTCGTTCTCCCCGCTCGTCATTGCCAGGAGCCCTTGCGACGAAGCAATCCAGCTTGTCTCCGCGGTGGCAGTCTGGACTGCTTCGCTGCGCTCGCAATGACGAAACTATGCGGCGGGCCGTGTGCATGATAAATGCGGTCTGGACGAGTAACAGCGAGCAACCGGTTTGGCGAAGGCAAAGCGAAATCTGAAATGGCAGCGCGATCCCGAGGGGATGCGGCTGCGCATTCTCGAAGCCGCCAAGCAGGAGTTTTCGGCCCACGGGCTTGCCGGCGCGCGCGTCGACCGCATCGCAGCCAAGGCCGGCGCCAACAAGCGCATGCTGTACTATCACGTCGGCAACAAGGACGAGCTCTATCTCGCGGTGCTCGAAGGCGCCTATGACAAGATCCGCAGCGAGGAGCGGGGGCTCGATCTCGAACATCTCGATCCGCCCGAGGCCATCCGGCGGCTGATCGAGTTCACCTGGAACTATTTTCTCCGCAACCCGGAATTCCTCTCGCTGCTCCAGACCGAGAACCTTGCGCGCGCCAAGCATTTGAAGCGCTCGACCAAGGTCAAGTCGATGCACTCGCCCTTCGTCGAGATGATCCGCACCGTGGTGCGGCGCGGCGTCGACAGCGGCGATTTCCAGGTCGCCGTCGATCCGGTGCAGCTCTACATCTCGATCGCGGCGCTCAGCTTCTTCTATCTCTCCAACTCGGCGACGCTCAGCGTGATCTTCGGCCGCGACCTGCTCGCCAAGGACGCCAAGGACGAGCGGCTGGCGCACATGGCGGGCCTCGTGCTGGCCGCGCTCACGGGACGGTCGTCTGCGTTGTTCGAGATCGCGAAGGCGCCGAAGTCGCGCGCTGCGGTAGCGCAGACGGCGTAGTTCATAGCCCCGGTGGAGCGAACGAGGCCGTGACCTCGCATCTTGCTCCGTCATTGCGAGCGCAGCGAAGCAATCCAGAGTCTTTCCACGGAGGGATTCTGGATTGCTTCGCTGCGCTCGCAATGACGAGGTGGCGGCAGGCGTGCGCCAAAGCGGCAGCCTCGCACCCCAATTTCCCGGAACCGGCACAAAACGTCACAGGGAAAGCGCTGGACAGTATTTATCCAACGGGTTAATTACTCCTCCGAACGACGAAGAATGCCGGGAGTGAGACGTGGCCGAGCCGAAGCCGCAAGGTGCGGTGTCCAAGATGCTGAATGCGGCCTGGGTGCGGCCGCTATTGTTCCTGGTCTTCATCGTGGTCGCCTGGGATCTTTCGATCCGGCTGTTCAAGATCCCCGCCTACCAGATCCCATCACCGGCCGACGTCGTCGCGGTGCTGCGTACCGACTGGCCCGAGCTGCTGCGCCAGTCCTGGCCGACCACCTATGCAACGGTCTGCGGCTTCCTGCTTTCCGCGCTGTTCGGCATTCCCGTCGCGATGTTGATCGCGGGTTCGAAGACGGTGGAGAGCTACGTCTATCCTCTGCTGGTGTTCTCCCAATCCGTGCCCAAGATCGCGATCGCGCCGCTGTTCGTGGTGTGGTTCGGCTTCGGCATCATTCCAAAGGTCATCTCCGCTTTCCTGCTCGGCTTTTTCCCGGTGGTCGTTTCCGCAGTGCAGGGTTTCAAGTCTGTCGATCCTGACATGGTCGATCTCGCCCGCGCGATGCAGGGGAGCCGCTTCCAGGTCTTCCGCGCGGTGAACCTGCCGCATGCTCTTCCGGCGATCTTCTCCGGGCTCAAAGTGTCGGTGACGCTGGCCGTGGTCGGCGCCGTCGTCGGCGAGTTCGTCGGCTCCAATTCCGGCATCGGCTACGTCATGCAGCGCTCGATCGGAACCTTCGATCTGCCGACGATGTTCGCAGCGCTGGTGATCCTGGCGCTCCTTGGCGTCATCCTGTTCTGGATCGTGGACCGGATCGAGAAGCTGGTCATTCCCTGGCATGTCAGCCAGCGTGAGGACGTGATTTTAGCCTCTTAGGCATGATCCAGACCCGGAGGGCCGCGTTAGCGCAAAGTGTGCAGCGGTTTTCCGATAAGATCATGCTCAAACAACAACTAAAGCAACGAACGGCCACCAACGGCCGAAGCAAACAAGGGCAAGGGAGACTGAAGATGAAGCGATTGATTGGGGCTGTCTCGGCGGCGCTGATGGTGTTTGCGGCCATGCCGGCGCACGCGGCCGACAAGGTCGTCCTGATGCTCAATTGGTACGTCTATGGCGAGCACGCGCCGTTCTATTACGGCAAGGCCAAGGGCATCTACGCGGCCGAGGGCATCGACCTCGAGATCCAGGAAGGCCGCGGCTCCGCAGCGACCACGCAGGCCGTCGCCGCCAAGACCGCCGATTTCGGCTATGTCGATGTTCCCACCATGATGCGCGCGGCGATCAAGGGCGCGCCTGTCGTTGCGACCGGTGTGCTGCTCCAGACCAGCCCGATGTCCGCCATGGGCTTCGTCGACAAGAACATCAAGAAGCCCGAGGACATTAAGGGCAAGACGGTGGCGATCACGCCAGCCGATTCCATGACCCAGATCTGGCCGCTGTTCCTGAAAAAGACGGGCCTGAAGGAGAGCGACTTCCACACGGTTGCCGGCGACGGTCAGACCAAGCTCAATGCCGTTATCAACGGCCAGGCCGATCTGCTGCTCGGCTACGTCATGGACCAATCGATGAAGATCAAGGACGCCACGGGCAAGGACGTCTATCCGATCAAGTTCGCCGACTACGGCATCAACATGGTTTCCTCGGGCATCATCGCCAACTCCGACTATGCGAAGGCCAACGCAGATCTCGTCCGCCGCTTCATGTCGGCGACGACCAAGGCGGTCGAGGCCGCCGAAAAGGAGCCGAAGGCCGCGGCACAGTCGATCCTCGATGCCAACCCGAAGGGCGGCAAGATCGACACGCTGACGCAGGGCTTTGAGCTGACCATTCCGCTCTATCGTACCGCGGAGACCAAGACCAAGCGGCCGTTCCAGGTCACCGACCAGAACATGACCGACTCGGTCAACCTGATGGTCGAATATGGCGGGTTGGATGCCAAGGCCAAGGAGAACCCGAAGGCCTTCTACACCAACGACTATCTGCCGAAGAGCGGCTCGTGAAACCAGCGACCATACCGAGTGAAACCGTGCAGCCGGCCGCGCATCTGAGACTGGTGAGCGACCGGGCCGGTGGCGATGCGTCGGGCATCAAGCTGTCCGGCGTATCGAAGACCTATCGGACGCGCGACGGCGATGTGCCGTCGCTGCGGCCGATCGACTTCCATATCAACGACGGCGAGTTCTTCGTCGTGGTCGGCCCGTCCGGCTGCGGCAAGTCCACGCTGCTCAAGCTGATCTCGGGCTTGCTGCCGCCGACCACCGGCGAGGTTCTGGTCGAGGGCGAGAAGGTCACGAAGCCGCACGGCAATGTCGGCATCGTGTTCCAGAACGCGCTGCTGCTGCCGTGGCGCAACATCCTCTCCAACGTCATGCTGCCGATCGACATGAAGCGGCTGCCGCGACAGGAGTATCTCGATCGCGCCAAGGCGCTGTTGAAGCTGGTCGGCCTGGAAGGGTTCGAGAAGAAGCTACCCTGGCAGCTGTCCGGCGGCATGCAGCAGCGCGCCTCGATCTGCCGCGCGCTGGTGCATGATCCCAGGATCATGCTGATGGACGAGCCGTTCGGCGCGCTCGATGCGCTGACGCGCGAGCGCATGAATGTCGAGCTGATGCGAATCCAGCGCGAGACGAAGAAGACCGTGCTCCTGATCACGCACTCGATTCCGGAGGCCGTATTCCTCGCCGATCGCGTGCTGGTCATGACCGAGCGCCCCGGCGCGGTCGCTGCGATCTACGACGTGCCGCTGCCGCGCCCGCGTTCACTCGACGTGATGGCCGACCCTGTCTTCACCGAGCTCGTGCAGCGCATCCGCAAGCATTTTTTCTCACAGGGCTCGCTGGACTGACACCATGGCGCCGCGCCTGAAGCTGCGAGACATCGCCTTCTTCGAACGTCCCGTGCATTTCGCGCGGGCGTTCCGCTTTGGCGCGATCACCATCAACGCGACGCCGCAGCTCTTTGTGCGGGTCGAGATCGAGGTCGAGGGCAGGGGAACCGCGGTCGGCGCCAGCGCCGAGCTGCTGGTGCCGAAATGGTTCGATAAGCGGCCAGAGCTGTCGCCGGCGCAGACAGTCGACGGCTTGCGCCGCTCGTTGGAGATCGCGCGCGGCCTTTATCTGGCGCGGACTGGATTTCTGACGGCGTTCGATCTGCATGCCTCGTGCATCGGCGCCCAGGTCGCGACCTGTGCGAAAAAGAACATTCCGGCGCTTGCTGCGGCTTATGGCCCCGCGGAAATCGACAAAGCGGTCCTCGATGCATTGTTGCGCGGCGCCGACACCAATTTCTTCGACGGGATGGCCGGCAACATCGCCGGCATCGATGCGCGGCTCTCGCCCGACCTGAAGGAAGCGGACCTCACGACGTTTCTCGCCCGCCGGAAGCCGCTGCAGCGCGTCGCGATCAGGCATACTGTCGGCCTCGACGATACGGTCGAAGGCGAGGGTGGCGTTGCCGATCTACGCGAGAACGCCGGTGCCAATTACTTCAAGCTGAAGCTGTCGGGCGACCCTGCGGCCGATGCGGCGCGGCTGGCGCGCATCGGCAAGGAGCTCGATACGCTGGGACGCGACTACAAGGTGACGCTCGACGCGAACGAGCAGTATGCCGATCTCGCCGCGCTGCGCGTGCTGATGGACCGGCTCGACCATGATTCTGCATTGCGGTCGATCGCCGCACGCCTGCTCTATGTCGAACAGCCGATGCCGCGCGACATCACCCGGCAGTCGCCGCTCGGCCCGCTGGCCGCGCACGGCTTCATCATCGACGAAGCCGACGATTCCTACGATGCATTCCCTGCGGCGCGGACGCTCGGCTATGGCGGCATTTCGTCGAAGTCTTGCAAGGGTCTCTACAAGTCCATCGTCAACGCGACGCGTGCGGCGAAATGGAGCGCGGGCGGCGAGAAGTTCTTCGTGACCGGTGAGGACCTCACCTGCCAGGCGGGCCTTGCCGTACAGCAGGATCTCGCGCTCGGCGCCCTGCTCGGCGTCACCCATGCCGAGCGCAACGGCCATCATTATGTCGACGGCTTTGGCGAGACGCCGGCCGCTGAAGCGCAAGCCTTCGCAGCCGCGCATCCCGATCTCTATGCCGATACCGGGCAGGGCATCCGGCTCTCCATTCACAACGGCGATCTCCTGACGGGATCGCTCAACGCAACGGGCTTTGCGACGTCGGTCCATCCGGACTGGTCGGCGCTTCGCCCGCTCGAACAGCCAAGATCACTTCAGGAGCACTCGGCATGACCACCCAACGCCTCGGCCTCATCATGAACGGCATCACCGGCCGCATGGGGCTCAACCAGCATCTGATCCGCTCGATCGTCGCGATCCGCGACCAGGGCGGCGTCAGGCTGAAGAACGGCGATCGCGTGATGCCCGATCCGATCCTGGTCGGCCGCAGCGCCGAGAAGGTCGAGGCGCTTGCCAAGCGCTTCAACATCGCGCGCTGGACCACCGACCTCGACGCGGCGCTCGCCGACAAGAACGACACCATGTTCTTCGACGCCGCGACCACGCAGGCGCGGCCGGGCCTGTTGACCCAGGCCATCAATGCCGGCAAGCACGTCTATTGCGAGAAGCCGATCGCGACGAACTTCGAGGAAGCCGTCGAAGTCGTGAAACTTGCGAACGCCAAGGGCGTCAAGCACGGCACGGTGCAGGACAAGCTGTTCCTGCCCGGCCTGAAGAAGATCGCCTTCCTGCGCGACTCCGGCTTCTTCGGCCGGATCCTCTCGGTGCGCGGCGAGTTCGGCTATTGGGTGTTCGAAGGCGGCTGGCAGGAGGCGCAACGGCCGTCCTGGAACTACCGCGACGAGGACGGCGGCGGCATCATCCTCGACATGGTCTGCCATTGGCGCTACGTGCTCGACAATCTCTTCGGCGAGGTCGAGAGCGTGGTCTGCATCGGCAACACCGACATCCCCGAGCGCTTCGACGAGCAGGGCAAGAAGTACAAGGCGACCGCCGATGACTCGGCTTACGCGACGTTCCAGCTGAAGGGCGGCGTCATCGCGCATATCAACATGTCCTGGGTGACGCGCGTCTATCGCGACGACCTCGTCACCTTCCAGGTCGACGGCACGCACGGCTCGGCGGTTGCAGGGCTCACCGACTGCATGATCCAGGCGCGGCAGGCGACGCCCCGGCCGGTGTGGAATCCCGACGAGAAGCGGCTGCACGATTTCTATGGCGACTGGCAGAAGCTGCCGGACAACGTCACCTACGACAACGGTTTCAAGGAGCAGTGGGAGATGTTCATCCGTCACGTCTACGAGGATGCGCCCTACAAATTCACGCTGCTCGAAGGCGCCAAGGGCGTGCAGCTCGCCGAATGCGCGCTGAAGAGCTGGAAGGAGCGGCGCTGGATCGACGTCGCTCCGATCAAGGCCTGAGGTTTGGTTGATAAGTCACAATATCTGTTGAGCCGTCATTGCGAGCGAAGCGAAGTAATCCAGAATGCCTCCGCGAAAGAGTCTGGATTGCTTCGTCGCTTCGCTCCTCGCAATGACGGGGAGAGGTCTGAAATCATGAACAAGCCCGTCCAGCCGATGTCGGCATTGTCACTGAAGCTGCCGAAAGTCGACCGGTCGATCGAGATCTATCGGCTCGCGGCATCGCGGAGCTTTCCCGCCAAGCTTGAGAGTGCGCTGAACCGCATCGCCTTCTCGGCCGTGCACACGGTCGTCGATCCCTTCGCGGACAACGATCCCTGGCTCTCGGTTGCCGTCGACTGGGACAAGACCATCGCCTTCCGCGAGCACGTCTGGGACCTCGGCCTCGGTGTCGCCGAAGCCATGGACACTGCGCAGCGCGGCATGGGGCTGGACTGGCCGACTTCGCTGGAGCTGATCACCCGCTCGGTGTCTGCCGCCAAGCGCCGCAACGCACTGGTGTTCTCCGGGGCGGGCACCGATCATCTCGCGGTCGACGATGCCAAGAGCCTCGACGATGTGATCCGCGCCTATGAGGAGCAGGTTTCGGCAGTCGAGAAGGTCGGCGGCCGCATCATCCTGATGGCATCGCGCGCGCTGGCCAAGCTCGGCCGCAACGCCGACGACTACGCGAAGGTCTATGACCGCGTGCTGTCGCAAGTACGCGAGCCCGTCATCATCCACTGGCTCGGCGACATGTTCGATCCGGCGCTGACGGGTTATTGGGGCACCAAGGATCTCGACAAGGCGATGGACACGGCGGTGGCCATCATCAACGGCAACGCCGGCAAGGTGGACGGGGTGAAGGTCTCGCTGCTCGACAAGCAGCGCGAGATCGACATGCGCCGTCGCCTGGACAAGCGCATCAAGATGTATACCGGCGACGACTTCAACTACGCGGAGCTGATCGCCGGCGATGAGCAGGGTTTTTCGCACGCACTGCTTGGCATTTTTGATGCGATCGCACCCGCGGCTTCCTACGCACTGTCGCGGCTCGCTGCCGGCGACGAGGCCGGCTTCCACGATGTGCTGGGGCCGACGGTGCCGCTGTCGCGCCACATCTTCAAGGCACCGACGCGCTTCTACAAGACGGGCATTGTGTTCATGGCCTATCTGAACGGCCACCAGGATCACTTCACCATGGCTGGCGGCCAGGAGAGCACGCGTTCGATGCTGCATCTGGCGGAGCTGTTCCGCCTGGCCGATCAGGCGGGCCTGCTCGCCAATCCGGAGCTGGCGACGCGGCGGATGAAGACTGTGTTGGCCTCGCACGGGATCGAATCCTGATGCGCGATTTCTCGTCCGACCATCGCTGGCTGTCGCTGAACACGGCGACAGTCCGCAAGCAGGGTGACCTCGTAGAGATCATCGATGCCTGTGCAAGGCATGGCATTCGTGCCATCGATCCCTGGCGCGACCAGGTCACGTCCGTCGGTCTCGATCGCGCCGTGCGTGCGGTGCGCGATGCCGGCCTCGATCTCTCCGGCTATTGCCGCGGCGGCATGTTCACCTCGGACGCGGCGCGCCGCGGCGAGGTGCGCGATGACAACCGGCGCTGCGTCGATGAAGCCAAGGCGCTGGGCGCCTCCTGCATCGTGCTGGTCGTCGGCGGCCTGCCGCAATATTCGCGGCCCGGCAGCGAGGCGTCCAAGGACATCGCGGGAGCACGCGAGCAGGTTGAGGAAGCCCTGGTCGAGATGCTCGACCATGCCAGACAGGCCAAGCTGCCGCTGGCGGTCGAGCCGCTGCACCCGGCTTACGCTGCGGATCGCGCCTGCGTGAACACCACAAAACAGGCGCTCGACATCTGCGACAGGCTCGATCCTGATCGCACTGGCATGCTTGGTGTTGCCCTCGACGTCTATCACATTTGGTGGGATCCGGAGCTGATGGGCCAGATCGCGCGCGCCGGCAAGGACCGGCTGCTCGCGTTCCACGTCTGTGACTGGATGGTACCGACCAAGGATATCCTCAACGACCGTGGCATGATGGGTGACGGCGTCATCGACATCAAATCGGTACGCGCCGCGGTCGAGGCACAGGGCTTTGCCGGCTATTCCGAGATCGAGATATTCTCGAACGACTGGTGGGGCAAGCCGATCGACGAGGTGCTGCGCACCTGCATCGAACGGCATCGCAGCGCAGTTTAGGATCGGTACTCCACTAATCAATGCTGCCGGCGGTCACTGGCTTGCCGTCTGCGGCAGCGTGTTGAAGCGCGCCTTCTGCTCGCTGCTCAGCGTGGCATAAAATTCATCCAATGCCGGCTGCACCCGATTGGCTGCCTCCAGCATGGCTTCGAGCCGCTTCTGCATCGCTTCGAGCCGTCCCACAGGCGTCAGCGGCACGTCATCCGGGCAGGCAGCCTGCAGGGCCTTAACTGCCTGATTGGTAGCGTCACTCAATCGGTCAAGCGCTTCCTTTTGCTTGCCCGCCGGATGGACTACCGCCTCGATCCGTTCGATCGGGAGCTGCGTCAGGCTGGATTTCTGATCGCCGCAGCTTTCGGACTGCGCATTCGCTTCCCGCTGTTGCGGGCGCTCGCCGATATTGGGGCCGAGTGTGTTGAAACGCGCCTGCTGCTCATCGCTGAGCGAGCCATAGAACTTTTCGAGCGCCGGTCGCACGATCTTCACCGCCTCAAGCGTCGCGCTGACGCGGTTCGTCATCGCGCGCAAGCGGCCGGGTGGCGTCAGCGCATACGAATCATTGCAGGATTGCTTGAAGGCATCGGCGGCCTGTGTCGCCGCGGCCTTCAAGTCGTCGAGCAGGGTGCGCTGCTCGGGCGTCGGCTGAACCGCCTGGGCGATCGACGCAAACGGCCACGCGGTCACGCCCTTGTCCGGAGCGTCACACAATTGTCGTAGCGCCTGCGGGTTTACGCTGGTGCCCCGGCGCGCGCGATAGCTGGCACCGGCTTGCGGATAGTCATTCGGGTTGATGCTGGCATAGGCGGAATACGCGCTATCCCGGCCCCAGAACACGGTGTCGACAAAGTCGTCGTAGGCATAGGCCCAATAGCCGGGGTCGTACGCGTAGGACCAGAACGTGTAGTCAAAAATATCGGAATAGGCATACGGCCAGAACACAGGCCCAAGCCACGCCACGAAGACCGCGGGATGACGGTGCCGCCAGGCCTGCCGAGGAGCCCAGCCGCTCTGGCGGGTGATGAGCGCCGCTTGGCTTTGCGCAGTGGCATGCTCGCGGAAACGCTCCGCAAATCGCCCGCGCTCGGCGGCCTGCACGGCGGCGGCAGTGGCGGCTCGCCCAACTGTCGTCGGCTCAGGTCCCAACCGCTGCAGGCGCGCCTGATCCCGCTGTTGCATGCCCTGTTCGCGTTGGAGCAGCCGGTTCTGTGCCTGCACCGCCCGCTCCTGTGCACGCTGGGCCCGTAGGCCTTCCGGCTTCTGCGACTGCAATTGCTGGACGCGCTGCTGCATGCGATCGATGCGGCTCTGCCGTTCCGTGCTCAGGCGCGTCAGCGCGTCGCGCTGGCGTTGTTGCGTGATCTGCTGGCGTTGCTGGATTTGCTGCTGACGCTGTTGCGCGCGCTGTTCCACCTGCTCCTGTCGCGATGGCCGCGCGCTCACGGCCGGTGGTGCGCTCCGGGGCGAGGGGGCGGCGATATGCGGTGTCGGCCGCGGTGCCATGGCCGGACGTTGTGGCGCAGTCGGCGCCCGATGGATTTCAGGCCGCGGTGCCGCCACGTGCGGGGCAGCTCGCGGCGGTGGGGCAGCGAAGTGCGGGGTCGGACGCGGCGGCGGTGAGGCGATGTGGGGCGCTGGATGTGGCGCCATCGCCGGCCGCTGCGGCATGGCCGGAGGATGGAATGTCGGTGCGGCGGGACGCGCCATAGCTGGCGGCGGCGCCGGACGGGCCATCGGCGGTGGTGCTGCCGGTCGTGCAGCTGCTCCCGGTGGTCCACCCCTTCCATGGTGGTCCTGGGCGGACGCGCCGACGTCCGCCGCTAGTATCGAAACACCAACCAAAAACGCCGTAAAGCAAACATCACGCGGCAGCATGATTGCAGCTCTCCGCTCGTCCAGTCGCCCGCAACGGTCAACGCGCAGGCGACCAAATCGTTCGGCCGCCACCGGCGTTGCGGTATTCCGACGCAGGCTGGCCTTACGCCAAATCCCGTGTAAGGGTGGCCGCGATCCGCTCCAGTGCCCAGTCGACCTGGTCGCTGGTGATCACCAGCGGCGGGGCGAAGCGGATCGTGTGCTCATGGGTATCCTTGGCGAGGATGCCTTCGAGCTGCAGAGCCTCGCAGTAGCGGCGCGCGCGTCCAGCCTCGGGATTGAGCTCGACCGCCAGCATCAGCCCGCGTCCGCGCACCTCGCGGACGGTGTTGGCGCGGATGCTTTTGAGGCCTTGCAGGAAGCGCTCGCCCTGCACCGCGGCGTTCTCGATCATTCCTTCCTCGACGAGCACGCGCAGCGCCGCGCGCGCCACCGCACAGGCGAGCGGGTTGCCACCGAACGTCGAGCCATGCTGGCCCGGCTTCAGCGTGCCGAGGACCTCATTGTTGGAAAGCACGGCCGAGACCGGATAGAAACCGCCGGACAAGGCTTTGCCGAGCAGCGTCACATCCGCCTCGATGCCCTCGTGCTGCTCCGCAAGCAGCTTGCCGGTGCGACCGAGCCCGGTCTGGATCTCGTCGAGGATCAGCATCACCTCGTGCGCGGTGCAGAGTTCGCGCACTCCCGCGAAGTAGCCTGCTGGCGGAATGATGACGCCGGCTTCGCCCTGGATCGGCTCGACCAGGAAGGCGACGGTGTTCGGCGTGATCGCCGCTTCCAGCGCCGCGAGATCTCCGAACGGAATGATCCTGAAGCCCGGCGCGAAAGGTCCGAAATGTTCGCGCGTCGCCGCATCGGTCGAGAACCCGACGATGCCGAGGGTGCGTCCATGGAAATTGTTGGCGCAGACGATGATCTCGGCTTGACCGTCGGGCACTCCCTTCACCTCATAGCCCCATTTGCGCACGGACTTGATCGCGCTCTCCACCGCCTCGGCCCCGCTGTTCATCGGTAGCACCTTGTGGGAGCCGGTCAGCTCCGCGATCTCTTCATAGAAGGGGGCGAGCTGGTCGTTGTGGAATGCACGCGAAGTCAGGGTCAGTCGGCCGGCCTGTTCGACCATCGCAGCCAGGATTTTCGGGTGGCAGTGGCCCTGGTTGAGTGCCGAATAGGCGGAGAGGCAATCAAGATATCGGTTGCCGTGGGTGTCCCAGACGAACACGCCTTCGCCGCGCGACAGGACAACGCCGAGCGGCTCGTAATTGCGGGCGCCGAAGCGCGCCTCTCTCGCGATGAAATCGGTCACTGGCGGACTACTCATCCTTCGTCGCCCCAGCTCATGCCTCTCGCGTATTCTAACCGATCATGCGCGGCTCGGCCAAAAATTCTCAGCCGATGGAGCAGGGCACGCTCAGGAAGCCGCGGAACCGCACTCGTCCGCCTCGCACCGGCTGGCCGCTCACGGCAAAGTTCGGGAAGCGCGCCAGGAAATGCGCGATCGCGATGGCGCCTTCGAGCCGCGCCAGCGCCATGCCGGCGCATTGATGTGCGCCGGTGGCGAAAGCCAGATGCCGGTTCGGCGTGCGCGCGATGTCGAAGCGTTCGGGGTCCGGAAACTGTGCGGGATCGCGATTGGCCGCACCGATGCACAACGTCACCGACGTGCCGCCGTCGAGCGCGACGCCTCCGAGTTCGACCCGCTCCGTGGTCATGCGATTGCCGAGCTGGTTCGAGCTCTCGTAGCGGAGCATCTCCTCGACGGCGGTCTTGATGAGCTCGGGATTGTCGATCAGCCGCTGTTTCTGATCCGGATTCCGGTGCAGGGCGACGAGACCGTTGCCGATCAGGTTGGTGGTGGTCTCGTGGCCGGCATTGAGCAGGAAGATGCAGTTGTGCAGCAATTCCTTCTCGGTTAGCCGCTCGCCATTCTCCTCGCCCAGGATCAGGCGCGTCAGTACGTCGCGCTCGGGATTGCCCGGCTTCTCGCGCCGTCGTGCGACCAGTGTTTCGAGGTAAGCGAGGAAATCCTTTACCGCCTTGTTGCCGCGCGCAGCCGCCTCGGGCGACACCACCGGCTCGAGCGCCCCCAGGATTGCCAGCGACCAGTCACGCAGCGGCTCGCGCTCGTCGTGGGGCACGTCGAGCAGATTGCCGATCACCTCGATCGGGATCGAGGCGGCGAAGTCCTCGATCAGCTCGCAGCTTCCTTTGGCGGCGATGGCGTCGAGCAGGCGGTCGACGAGCTTGATGATATCAGGCTCCATCCCCGCGATCGCGCGTGGCGACAGCGCGCCCATGATCAGGCGCCGCACGCGGGTGTGCGAGGGCGGATCGTTGAAGACGAGGCTCGTGGTGTGGTGCTCGTAGAGCGGCGTGTCGCCGTATTTCGGTGCGAACTCGCGCTTCTTGTCCGAGCTGAAGGACTTGGTGTTCTTGTAGGTCGTGACGAGGTCGTCATAACGGGTCAGGAACACGGTGCCGTTCGGCAGGCGCTTGACCGGCTCGTTCTCCCGCAGTGCACGATAAGTCGGGTAGGGATCGTCGTAGAATTCGGGTGTCAGCTTCTCCAGATCGAAATTGGCCGCCAGTTCTTTCGCACTTGCGTTCATCCGCCATACTCGCCGGTTGAGACCGATATGCCGTTTTCGCTCTTTCGAGCGGCGCGGATCACCGTCTACAGTCGTGTCGTGATTTGCAAGCCGACTGGACAGGAAAATGCACGCCCGCGCTGATGCAGCAGCCGACACGGCCCCCGAGTCTAGCACTCTGTGGCCCGACGATATTTTCGCGACATTGCAACGCTTCGATGTTCGGCAGGTGCCTTACGTGCCCGATGCCGGCCATTCGAAGCTGATCCAACGGGTGCTGGCCTCGCCGACGATGCGTGGCATTCCGCTGACGACGGAGGAGGAGGGCGTGGCACTGCTGGCCGGCGCCTGGACCGGCGGGCAGCGCGGCGTCTTGCTGATGCAATCGAGCGGCGTCGGCAATTGCGTCAACATGCTGTCGCTGATCCCGATCCTGCGCTTTCCGTTCCTCACGCTCGTGACCATGCGCGGCGAGTGGGGCGAGTTCAATCCGTGGCAGGTGCCGATGGGATCGACCACGCAGGGCGTGTTCGAACTGTCGGGGGTCAAGGTGCTGCGCGCCTCCAACGCGGCTGAGGTGCCGGCCGTGCTCGAAGCGGCCGCAGCCCAGGCCTATAACGCGCTGACGCCCACCGCCGTCCTGCTGTCGCAGCGCCTGATCGGCGCCAAGGTTTTCACGAAATGAGCAAGGCCAATCTCCTCGACCGCCGCAAGGTGGTGTCCGCGCTGCTTGCGAACCGCAAGGACGTCGTTGCGATCGGCGGCCTCGGGGCTTCCACTAACGACATCACCGCCGCTGGCGACCACGCGCGCAACTTCTATCTCTGGGGCGGCATGGGTGGCGCCGCGATGATCGGGCTGGGCCTCGCGCTGGCGCAGCCGACGGTGCCCGTACTGGTCATCACCGGCGACGGCGAGATGTTGATGGGGATGGGCAGCCTGGCCACCATCGGCCTGCAGAAGCCGTCCAACCTCTCGATCGTCGTGCTCGACAACGAGGTCTATGGCGAGACCGGCGGCCAGACCAGCCACACCTCCGCGGCCGCCGATCTCGTCGGCGTCGCTAGGGCCTGCGGCATAAAGGACAGCCAGGCGATCTCGACCATGGCCGAGGTCGAGGCCTTTGCCAAAGCCGTCCACGACATCTCGACCGGGCCGCGTTTTGCCAATGTGAAGATCGACAGCGCCAACGTCGAACGGATTTTGCCAAGCCGGGACGGAACTTACATCGTCAACCGGATTCGCAGCGACCTCGGTTTCCAGCCGATCTGATTCCGCCCGCCTCGGGCAACGCCAGCTCCCTTCGAGAGGGGGCGGCGCCTTTTTCTGTTGAATCTGCAACCCCTTGAGGTTGCAATGCAGCATAATGCTTGACTTTTTGCGTAGGTGAGTGCTTACTCACTAACATGAGCTCATTGCGTATGACGAGCGACCTGAGGCGTCAATTGATCCTCGGTGCCGCGAAACGCTGCTTCGCCCGACACGGTTATAACGGCACCACGACGAAGAGCGTGGCTGCCGCCGCTGCCATTTCGGAAGCGCTGTTGTTCAAGCATTTCCCGTCCAAGGCGGCGCTCTACGCCGAAATCCTCAGCGACGAATGCGAGGCGGATCCGGCGCTCACTGACCTGCTCGAGCGGGAGCCGTCAACGGCCACCCTGGTCGAAGTGATCCGCGGCATGGTCCGGCACTTCCTGGGCATCGCCGACGGCCCCGACCAGGAGGAGGCGCAACGCCTGCGACTGATGGCCACCAGCCATTTGGATGACGGTGAATTCGCGCGCTTGCTATATGCCAAGATTGAGAAGCTGATCGGGGCGATTTTCGTCGCGTCGCTCGAGCGTGCGGTCGCCGCCGGCGACGCGCGGCCGTGCAGCAACGAGCCGCTCAACCTGTTCTGGTTCGCGCATCACACAGTGATGACGGCGGCACTGACCAGGCTGCCGGCCGTGCCCTGTCTGGCTTACGGCAGGGCAAACGATCTGGAGCGGCAGCTCTGCGAGTTTCTCCTGAGGGGTATCGGACTTAACGACGCCGCAATTGCTACGCATTTGGGCCACGAATTGGCGCCGGGTGCCGGCAAGACGGCGATTGCAGAAAGTGCATGACATGAACATCGTAGCCGAACACAAGATTTCGGGCGAACCGATCGACAACAAGGTTGCCAAGCGTCCGGTCCGGCCGGTGCTTTGGTTCATCATCGTCGGCACGCTCCTGGGCGTGCTCGTCGGCGGTCTCGTCTGGTTCAATTATTTCCGCGGCCAGATGATCAAGCAGTTCTTCGCCAACAACAAGCCGCCGCCAGTTGCGGTCAGCGCGGCCGAAGCGAAGTCCGAGGTGGTCCCCAACCTCCTGACTGCGGTCGGTGGGCTCGTCGCCGTGCACCAGGTCGACGTCAGCGCCGACGTCAATGGCCGCGTCACCGAGATCAAGTTCGAGCCGGGCGCGCATGTCGAGGCTGGCACCCCGCTGGTGCAACTGTTCGATGCGCCTGATCAGGGCGATCTTGCCAACTACAAGGCTCAGGCGACCGTTGCGCAGCTTTCGCTGGATCGTGCCAAGCAACTGGCGGCGCGTCAGTTCGGTCCGCAGGCGACCGTCGATTCCGCGCAGGCCGCCTATGACCAGGCGCAGGCCGGCATCGCCAAGACCGAGGCGCTGATCTCGCAGAAGCTCGTCCGTGCGCCGTTCTCCGGCGATCTCGGCGTCCGCAAGGTCGAGGTCGGTCAGTATCTGACAGCCGGTACGGCGATCGTGTCGCTGACCGATCTGTCTGAGCTGTGGGCGAACTTCACCGTGACGGAAAAGGATTCGGGGAGCCTCAAGGTCGGCCAATCGGTCCGGCTCAAGGTCGACGCCTATCCGGGCCGCACCTTCGACGGTAAGGTCACCACGATCGAGCCACAGATCGCGACCGACACCCGCAACATCCGCGTGCAGGCGACTGTCTCCAATCCGGAGAAGATCCTGAAGCCCGGCATGTTCGTGACCACCACGGTGGTGCTGCCGGACAAGCCTGCCGTGATCACAGTGCCTGAGACGGCGGTCGACTACACGCTGTACGGCGATTCCGTGTTCGTGATTACCGAGAAGAAGGAAGAGGACGGCAAGACCAGCCTGAGCGCGGTGCGCACCTTTGTGCAGACCGGTAGCCGGGTCGGCGGTCGCGTCGAAATCATCAAGGGCGTGAAGCCGGGCGACAAGGTCGTCGCTGTCGGCCAGCTCAAGCTGCAGTCCGGCGCTGCGGTGTCGATTTCGACCGACCCGCCGCCGCAGATCCCGGCGCAGCCGCCGCGCTACTGACAATACACTCACGTGATCCGGCTCGGCCGGATCACGTTTCTTGAGACATAGAAATCGAGATCGCCGCGATGGCCTTTACTGATATTTTCATCAAGCGCCCGGTTCTGTCGGTCGTCGTCAGCCTGCTGATCCTGCTGATCGGCCTGCGTGCGGCCATGGTGCTGCCGATCCGGCAGTATCCGAAGCTGTCGAACACGGTCATCAACATCACGACCGTCTATCCCGGCGCGTCCGCGGATCTGATCCAGGGCTTCATTACGACGCCGATCGAGCAGGCGGTCGCCTCCGCCGAAGGCGTCGACTACATGACGTCGTCGTCGGTGCTCGGCACCTCGACGATCCAAGTCTACATCAAGCTGAATTTCGATCCGAACCAGGCGCTCACCGAGGTGCTGGCGAAGACGAACTCGGTCAAATACCTGATCCCGAAGGAATCCAACGACCCGATCGTCACCAAATCGACAGGCCAGACCACGGCCGTGATGTATCTCGGCTTCTCGTCCGAGGAGCTGTCGGGCTCGGCGATCTCCGACTATCTGACGCGCGTCGTGCAGCCGGTGCTCTCGACCGTCGACGGCGTGGCTTCGGCCGACATTCTGGGCGGCCAGACCTTTGCGATGCGGCTCTGGCTTGATCCCGTGAAGATGGCCGGCCGCAACGTGTCGCCGGCCGATGTCGCGGCCGCGATCACCGCCAACAACTTCCAATCTGCGGCGGGACAGACCAAGGGCTATCTCATCGTTTCCAACATCTCGACGAACACCAGCCTGACCGACGTCAACCAGTTCAGGAAGATGATCGTCAAGGCCAAGGATGGCGGCTTCGTGCGGATGGAGGACATCGCCACAGTCGAACTCGCAGCGCAGAGCACCGATGCGAGCGTCGCCTTCAACGGCGAGCATGCGATCTTCATTGGCGTGAACGCGACGCCGCAAGGCAATCCGCTGACGCTGGTCAAGGGCGTGCGCGCGCTGTTCCCCGAGCTCGAACGCAATCTGCCGCCGTCGATGAAGATGAAGGTCGCCTACGATTCGACCAAGTTCATCCAATCCTCGATCGACGAGGTGGAGAAGACGCTGGGCGAAGCCGTGATCATCGTGATCGTGGTCATCTTCCTGTTCCTGGCCTCGCTGCGTTCGGTCATCATTCCCGTCGTCACCATCCCGTTGTCGATGATCGGCGTCTGCACCCTGATGCTGGCGTTCGGCTTCAGCTTCAACCTCCTGACCCTGCTCGCGATGGTGCTTGCGATCGGTCTTGTGGTCGACGACGCCATCGTCGTGGTGGAGAACATCCATCGCCATCTGGAAGAGGGGAAGACGCCGGTCCAGGCGGCGCTGCAAGGCGCGCGCGAGATCGTCGGGCCCGTCGTTTCCATGACCATCACGCTCGCTGCGGTGTATGCGCCGATCGGCTTCCTCGGCGGCCTGACCGGTTCGTTGTTCCGCGAATTCGCCTTCACGCTCGCGGGCTCGGTGATCGTGTCCGGCGTGATCGCGCTGACGCTGTCGCCGATGATGTGCTCGGTGCTGCTGAAGAACACCGAGGAGGGCCGCTTCGCCAAGCTGGTCAACAAGGTGTTCGGCGCGCTGACGAGGTGGTATGGCCGCAGGCTCGATCGCTCGCTCGACTACAAGGCGATCACCGGCCTGTTCGCCGTGACGATCCTCGGGCTGGTCGGCTTCCTCTACATGCACACCTCGAAGGAGCTGGCGCCCGAGGAGGACCAGGGCATCGTGTTCGCGGTGACCAAGGCGCCGAAATACGCCAATATCGACTATGTCGATTACTACGGCGAGAAGCTCGACAAGGAATTCCAGAAATTCCCCGAGACCGATCTGCGCTTCGTGCTGAACGGCATCAATGGCCCGCAGGGCGGCATCGCCGGCATGCTGCTCAAGCCCTGGGAGGAGCGCAAGCGTTCGTCGATCCAGTTGAAGCCGCTGGTGCAGGCTGAGCTGTCCAAGATCGAGGGCGTGCAGGCCTTCGCGTTCAACCTTCCGCCGCTGCCGGGCGGGCCGGGCGGCCTGCCGGTGCAGATGGTGATCAACTCCACCGCCAGCTTCCAGACCGTCTATGAGCAGATGGAGAAGCTGAAGGACTCCGCGCGCAAGAGCGGCATGTTCATCGTGTCCGACAGCGACCTCGCCTACAACCAGCCGAACGTGCAGGTCACGATCGACCGCACGAAGGCGCAGGATCTGGGCGTGAACATGCAGAACCTCGGCAGCACGCTCGCGGTTCTGCTCGGCGGCAACTACATCAACCGTTTCAATCTCGAGGGCCGTTCGTACCAGGTGATCCCGCAGGTGCCGCGCAGCGATCGGCTCTCGCCGGAGTCGCTCGGCGGCTACTACGTGACCACCAATACCGGGCAGCAGCTCCCGCTGTCGACCGTGGTCTCGATCAAGACCAAGACCGATCCGAACTCGCTGACGCACTACAATCAGCTCAATTCGGCGACCTTCTCGGCCGTTCCGATGCCGGGCGTGACCGTCGGCGCTGCGGTCGACTTCCTCGAAGGCGAGGCCAAGAAGCTGCCGGCGGGCTTCAGTCACGACTATCTCGCGGACAGCCGGCAGTATGTTCAGGAAGGCAACCAGCTCGCGATCACCTTCGGCTTTGCGCTGATCATCATCTTCCTGGTGCTGGCAGCGCAGTTCGAGAGTTTGCGTGATCCGCTGGTGATCATGATCTCGGTGCCGATGGCGATCGTCGGCGCGCTGATCCCGCTGTTCTTCGGCGTGGCGACCATGAACATCTACACCCAGGTCGGCCTGCTCACCCTGGTTGGCCTGATCACCAAGCACGGCATCCTGATGGTGGAGTTCGCCAACGAGCTCCAGGTCAACGAACGGCTCGACCGCCGTTCGGCCATCGAAATGTCGGCCCGCATCCGCCTCCGGCCGATCCTGATGACCACGGCCGCGATGGTGACCGGTCTGATCCCGCTGCTGACCGCGACCGGCGCGGGCGCGGCCAGCCGCTTCTCGATCGGTCTGGTCGTCGTGGCCGGCATGTCGATCGGCACGCTGTTCACGCTGTTCGTGCTGCCGGCGGTCTATGTGGTGCTGGCGACCGACCACCGCGCTGCGGCGGATTCCGAGCGCAACAAGCAGGTCAACGATCTCGACGTCGGCTCCAAGGCGCTGCGGCCGACCTGACCCGGGATCGATCTAAAGGGTCAATTTACGTGCGAAGCGGCAACAGCGGTGGCTGTTGCCGCTTTCTTGCTGGATGAGATCTCGTAATGTGACGCCGCCGGCGCCGTGAGCGCGCGCCCGGGACAGGTCGTCTCGATGAAGCGGCGCGATTTCCTGACACTTCTTGGCAGGATTGCTCTGGCCGCGCCGAACATGGCGTCGGCGATCCCGTCGAGACGCATCTCGTCGAGAGCCTGACGCATCCCGTGGGCCAAGCCGGCCGATGCGCCGTTCGAGCGGCCCGTCCGCTCTCCGCTTGCCGTTGACCTGAAGGCCGCCAGAAAGGCCGGATTGGACGTGCCGCCCACATTGCTCGCACTGGCGGATGGAGTGATCGAGTAGCCTTGTTCACCGCGGCGAGAGACAATGTCCGGCCGTCTTGCTAGGCTTGCCGGGATGAGCATCTCCGTCCACCCCGACACCCCACAGGCCGGGCCGCGGCCGAACGCGGCCAAGGAAGCCGCCGTGTCCGGTGCGGCGGCGGAGCCCCGGGTCCGGACCCGGCTGTTCACCAAATATGTCGCGCTGTTCGTGGCGGTCGTCGCCATCGCGCTGCTGGCCAATGGCCTGTTCGAGGTCTTTTTCTATTATCGCGAGCACAAGGCCGCGCTGATCCGGGTCCAGCACGAGCAGGCCGAGGCGGCGGCCGCGAAGATCAGCCAGTTCGTCAAGGAGATCGAGAACCAGCTCGGCTGGACCACGCAACTGCCGTGGTCGGCGGGCTCGATCGAGCAGCGCCGGTTCGACGCGCTGCGGCTTCTGCACCAGGTGCCAGCAATCACCGAGATTGCCCAGGTGGACGCGACCGGCAAGGAGCGCCTGCGCGTCTCGCGGATCTCCATGGACACGCTCGACAGCGGCATCGACCTATCAAGCGATCCAAAGTTCACCGAGGCGGTCGCGCACAAGATCTATTACGGGCCGGTCTACTTCCGCCGGGAGTCGGAACCCTACATGACGCTGGCGCTCGCGGGCGCGCGCAAGGATGCCGGCGTCAGCATCGCCGAGGTGAACCTCAAGCTGATCTGGGACGTCGTGTCCCAGATCAAGGTCGGCGAGCATGGCCACGCTTATGTGGTCGGCCCGCAGGGGCGTCTGATCGCGCATCCCGACATCAGCCTGGTACTGCGCAACACCGACATGTCGGTACTCGCGCAGGTGCGCGCCGCGCAAGCCGGCGGCGGCGTCATGCCGGACGCTTTGCAGGAAGCGACCAATATCCAGGGACAGAAGGTTCTGACGGCGTCCGCGCCGATCACTCCGCTTGGCTGGACCATGTTCGTCGAGTTGCCGGTCGAGGAGGCCTATGCCGCGCTCTATGCCTCGCTGGAACGGCTTGCACTGGTGCTGCTCGTGGCCTCGATCTTCGCCGTCCTTGCCGGGATTTTTCTCGCGCGCCGCATGGTCGGGCCGATCCAGGCGCTGCGCAGCGGCGCCGTGCGGATCGGCGGCGGCGACTTCTCGCAGCGCATCTCGATCGGCACCGGCGACGAGCTTGAGGGGCTTGCCCATCAGTTCAACGACATGGGGGCGCGCTTGCAGGAATCCTATGCCGACCTCGAAAACAAGGTCGAGCAGCGGACCGCAGAACTGCGGCAATCGCTGAACGATCTGCGCGCCGCCCAGGATCGCCTCGTCCAGACCGAGAAGCTCGCCTCGCTCGGCCAGCTCACGGCGGGGATCGCCCACGAGATCAAGAACCCGCTCAACTTCGTCAACAATTTCTCCTCGGTTTCGACCGAGTTGATCGACGAGCTCCACGAGGTCCTGCAAACGGCAGCGCTCGACGGCAAGACGAAGGAAGAGATCGATGAGTTGACCGCCATGCTCAAGAGCAATCTCGAGAAGGTAGTGCAGCACGGCAAGCGTGCCGATTCCATCGTCCGGAACATGCTCCTGCATTCGCGCGAAGGCTCAGGCGAGCATCGTCCGACCGATATCAACGCGATCGTGGAAGAGAGCCTCAATCTGGCCTATCATGGCGCACGTGCCGAACGGCCCGCCTTCAACGTCACGCTCAAGCGCGACCTCGACCCCGCCGCCGGCATGATCGACATCTATCCGCAGGAGATCACGCGCGTCTTTCTCAACCTCATTTCGAATGGCTTCTATGCCGCCACGAAGCACAAGGAGAGCGCTGCGGCTGGGTTCGAGCCCACCTTGAGTGCAACGACCAGAAACCTCGGCAGCAAGGTCGAGATCCGGATCCGCGACAACGGTACCGGAATTCCGCCTGAGGTGAAGGAGAAGATGTTCAATCCCTTCTTCACGACGAAACCGGCCGGCGAAGGGACCGGGCTCGGCCTTTCCATGAGCCACGACATTGTCGTGAAACAGCACGGGGGCACGATCGACGTGAGCACCGAGCCCGGTGTATTCACCGAGTTCATCATCACGCTGCCGCGTGTGATGGCGGCAGGGGACACTACCGGAGGCAAGCCTTGAACGTTTACATCCTGGTCGTTGATGACGAGCCCGACGTGGAGACGCTGTTCCGGCAGCAGTTCCGGCGTGACCTGCGTGCCGGCCGCTTCCAGATGGAATTCGCCCCGTCCGCGCCCGAAGCGCTGAAGCGCGCTGCCGAGGTTCGCGACCCCTCGCTGATCCTGATCCTGTCGGACATCAACATGCCCGGCATGAGCGGGTTGGACATGCTGCCCAAGGTCCGTGCCGAGCATCCGAACGTTCCCGTCATCATGATCACGGCCTATGGTGATGCCGAGACGCGCCGGAAGGCGATTGAGCGCGGTGCCATCGGACTCCTCACCAAGCCGATCGATTTTGCGCTATTG
Source organism: Pseudomonadota bacterium (assembly GCA_023435725.1). Classification (GTDB taxonomy): domain Bacteria; phylum Pseudomonadota; class Alphaproteobacteria; order Rhizobiales; family Xanthobacteraceae; genus Bradyrhizobium. The sequence goes on from JAEYRD010000048.1 coordinate 24,962, forward strand.
AGGCAGGAGATCGACACGAGGCTCGAGCAAGCCGCATGACCGCGACCATCCTCTTCGTCGATGACGAGCCGGATCTCGAGGCGCTGATCCTGCAGAAGTTCCGCAGGCAGATCCGCGATGGGCTCCTCTCCATCATGTTCGCGCGTGATGGCCTTGAGGCGCTGGAGTCGCTCGAGCAGAATCCGCACGTCGACATGGTGGTCTCGGACATCAACATGCCGCGCATGGATGGGCTGTCGCTGTTGCAGAAGCTCCAGGAGGCGGAGGACAAGAAGTCCACCATCATCGTCTCGGCCTATGGTGACATGAGCAACATCCGTACCGCCATGAATCGCGGCGCGTTCGACTTCCTCACCAAGCCGATCGATTTCGCCGACTTGGAAGTGACGATCCAGAAGACCATCCGCCATGTCGAAATGCTGCGCGAGGTGCGGCGCCGTCAGGCAGAGGCGGAGCGGGCCCAGGCATCGCTGTCGCGCCATTTCTCGCCCGAGCTCGCCAAGCGTTTGGCGGCGGCCGGAGAGGGTGAAGGGATCGAAGTGCAGTGGCGCGATGTCGCAACCATCTTCACGGACATCACCGGCTTCACGTCCCTGGTCGAGAGCGCGCCGCCCGAGACGCTGGGCGAACTCCTCAACGAGTATGTCGGCGGGATGACCGAAGTCGTCTTCGCGCACGAGGGGACGGTCGCCAAGATCATCGGCGATGCGATCCAGGTGCTGTTCAACGCGCCCGGCGACCAACCGGACTATGCGACGCGTGCGATCGCCTGCGCCCATGATCTCGACGCGTGGGCGCAGGATTTTCGTGCGCGCCAGAGCGGCAAGGGCGTGGAGTTCGGCGCCACCCGCATCGGCATTCACGCCGGGCCGGCCCTGGTCGGCAATTTCGGCGGCAACCGCTTCTTCGACTACACCGCGTATGGGGACACGATCAACATAGCGGCGCGGCTGGAAGCTGCCAACAAGCAACTGGGCACGCGCATCTGCGCCAGTTCCAGCGTCGCCAAGGCGGCAGAAAATTTCCAGGGCCGTCCGGTGGGCGAGTTGATGCTGCGCGGACGCAGCGAGCCGCTGCGCGCGTTCGAGCCGTTGCCCCCAGCCAGATTTGAAGCGCCGGAGACTGCGTTATATTCCGAGGCTTTTGCCAAGATGGAGGCCGGCGACGCTGCGGCCATGCCGGCCTTTGCCGCGCTGGTCGGTATGCATGCCGACGATGCGCTGGCCGGCTTTCACTTGAAGCGCCTTCTCAATGGTGCCAAGGGCATTCGCATTCAACTGGAATAGGGGTTCGACATGACACGTGAATTCTCGCCCGGCAATTATCGTTTCATTCCATCTGTGTTCCAGTATTCGGCCGGCGCGGCGGCGGATGACGGCTATGAGATCGAGCGCGTTCGCTTCGACCGCCTGGTGCCGCTGGCCGAGGGATTTGCGCTCGCGGCGAAGTTCATCCAGGAGGCAGGGCGGCCGCTGACCGCGTTCTGCGCCTGCGAGCTGCGTTCGCCGGCAGCCTTCAGCGAGGAGGGCTTTCGCGCGTTCAACCTGCATTATGTGAAGACGCTGTCCGAATGGGGAATCTTCGACGGTACCACCAATCCGGTGGCGCGCAGCAATGTCTGTCCCGAGATCGACCCGCCGTCCGAGCCGTCGTTCTACGCCTTCTCGTTCACGCGCCCCACGCGCTCGACGGCGCCGAGCTTCGTGATCGCCGGCGGTGCCGAAGCACGCGATGGCAGCGGCACTTATGTCGAGCGCACGGTGCGCTACCGCGACCTCAGCCCGGAGGGGCTGCGCGAGAAGGTGCGTTTCACCGCCACCTCGCAGATGGAGCGTCGGATGGCTGCCTTCGGCTTCGGCTGGAAGGATACGACCGGCGTGCAGGCCTATTCCGTGCACGACTTCCACCACGCGCTCGTCGACGAGCTGGTCCGCCGCGGGGCGCTGCGGTCGGGCCTGACCTGGCATTTTGCGCGTCCCCCGGTGGTCGATCTCGAATATGAGATGGATTGCCGCCGCGTGATGCGCGAGGCGGTGATCTAAAGCGTGATGGCATTAAGTTCGATAGCCTGAATTTTTGAGGTAGTTGGCGCATTCCTCGGATGTGAAGGCATCGAGTGCGTGGCCGATTGCGGCGCAGACCGCGTCGACGGTTCGCGCGGCAGC
>JAEYRD010000055.1 GCA_023435725.1 Pseudomonadota bacterium
TCAGGAATCTGGGCTGAGGCTGATCCGAAGGAGGGCATCTCCATTGCCTATATGCATAATATGAGACCCAACGAGGAGCTCTATCACCATCTTAGGGTTCGGGCAGTAGCCTATGGCTGCCTGGATTAGCAAGAACCTATGAGGGTAGATATTACAGTTATAGTGACACTGTATAGCGGCAAGAAGATAACCTTTCGGCTTCCTATTACCGTTAGATAGATATAGGATAACATTGCAATAGGATATGATAGTGATAGGATACTATAACATGGAGTGTATTGGAGCACCGGCGATAGCCGGTGCTCTTGCCGTACAGGATACTTTAATAAGTTTATATTGAATAGTATATAACAGAGCGCTGCGCCTCAGGTTTATTTCTTTTATGATAAACGGTCATCCCTCATTTCATGCTTGTTTGAAATTAAGTTAAGTTGTAAAATGTTAAAAAGTATGTGAAAAGGAGAGAATCTAATTAGAATGGCTTCTCGATACCCCTGTGCGGGAAGACATCTATGAATATATTACAAAGTAGACAAAAAGGGAGACTAGGATGAAGGAAATTGAAGTTGTAGCAGCAATTCTAAGAGATGGAGATAAAATATTGGCAACACAAAGAGGGTATGGTGAGTTTGCCGGTAGTTGGGAATTCCCCGGTGGAAAGATGGAGCAAGGAGAATCAAGGGAAGCGGCTCTACATAGAGAGATTTCTGAGGAGCTGAATGTGGATATCAAGGTAGATGATTTCTTGATGACGGTAGAGTATTCATATCCAAGCTTTTACTTGATTTTGCACTGCTACCTGTGCCATGTGGTCGAGGGGGATATCACCTTACTGGAGCATTCCTCCGGCCGTTGGCTAACAAGAGAGGAGCTGGATTCGGTTGACTGGCTCCCCGCCGATTTGGATGTGGTGAATAGATTGAAAGAGGTATTATAGCTATTTCAACGATCCTCATTCGATTATGACAAGGTCTTCAGATTGCTCATCACGTGCTGTTAAATGATATTCTAATACCTGCACTTATCTAGAGCAGGTCCATAATATTAAGGCTACCCCTTGTCTTGCAAACTGATTGTGTAAGACAAGGGGTAGCTTTTCATCCGAATCGTCGGTGAGATTCGGATGAAGAAGGAGTGTCAGATCAATAGTAGACCAATACCCTACTCATAAACCAGTGAATCAAGAAAATCCTCCAGGGCTATGCCTCCTGTCAGGCCATAGGAATAATCATAGCCACCGGTAGAGAAGTCAACAAAGGTACGATATTTTATAAAGTTTTGATAGGCCTCTTCTGTACCCAGCTCAGCATAGGTGTTTGTTTTGTAGAATTCTTCAGCAGATATTTGCATGATTGGAAGCAATAAAGCCTCAAGCTCTGCTAGATAATTCTCGTAGGTCAAATCTGCAGCCAGATGAACAATCAGAAATTCAATATCCTTCACTACCTTTGTTTCCACATAGTCAATCCCAACCTGATATGCGGAACGATCGGATACTCCGCCATCGACAGAGGCATAAATCTGATCGGTTCCATTGCTGATCGTAAAAGTGATGCTAGGCTTTAGGTCTGTTGATGAACCGGCATATGAGAAATCGCTATCTGTGAGTGTCCAGTCCGTAGAAAGCTTCTGCGGAACCACTAGGTTCGTAAGATGATATTCCTCCAGAAGGGTAGAGAGGTTTTTATCTATAGAACCATGGGGGGTGGTAGTGGTATCCTTGAAGGCTTCACGTCTCTCGGTCTTATGGATTTCTACGACACTTTGAGTATCGTTTTGAATGAAGCGATAAAACCTTGACAGAATATTAAAGCCATACGCATGGGTGGTAACGGCATTTATTCCGGTAAATAAAATAACACTGCAGGCAGCAGCAATGAGAGCTCTTGCACCTTTACTGACATACTTCTTCTGAGGCCTGTTGCTGCATTTGTTTATTATTCTTTCCTTCATTTCAGTTTTCATTACAACCGATTGAAATGCATTCTTATAATCTTCTTCACGCATACATAACTTCCTCGTATTATATAGTAGTAGTGTTTATAGTCCCTCTCCAAGGACTGTATGCTATACTGTTGGAGACACTGTGGATTGGTTTCATCTTCCTACCACATGATGGTTTAAGAAAGGCTCCAACCACAGTCTCTTTGTATATTTGTTAATCAGTTAGATACCGCATGACGGTTTATTTAGAACGAGGTTACAATCGCAAGGAGTACCAGTGGTTCCAAACAGTGTCAAATACATTTCAAAGGAGATTTGTAATGATATACGCAGGAATTGACGTTGCCAAGGATAAGCATGATTGCTTTATCACTAACTCGGATGGTGAAGTACTTTTTAAAGCATTTACCATTCCAAACAACCGAGATGGTTTTAATGAACTTTATCAGAAAATCAAATCCGTTACCGATGATTTAACCAAAGTAAAAGTAGGCCTCGAAGCCACTGGACACTACAGTTATAACATCTTGGGATATCTTCTTGATAAAGGTCTGACCACCTTTGTTATCAACCCGTTACATACCAATCTTTACAGAAAAAGTCTAAGCCTTAGAAAGACGAAAACGGATAAAGTTGATGCCCATACGATTGCTACAATGCTTATGTCTGATGTGAACTTAAAGTCCTACTCAGACACATCATATCATAATGAGGAGCTTAAGTCACTAACTCGCGAACGAGCTAAATTGAAATCCTCTGTTTCTCGTCTTGTAACAATACTCTTCCCTGAACTGGAGAAGTTGGTTCCTACACTTCATATGGCATCTGTTTATGACTTACTTTTTGAGTTTTCAAGTGCATCCTACATTGCATCAGCTCATTTAACCCGACTTACGAATCTCTTAACCACATCTTCAAAAGGCCGCTATGGTAAAGATACTGCTATTCTTTTCAGAGAGGCTGCAAGAACCTCGATTGGCTCCTATATGCCAGCAAAATCTCTGGAACTAAAGCATACCATTCGCCTGATTCGGGAATTAGACTTCGAGATCTCTGACATTGAATCAGAAATCAAATCTATCATGGATGAAATCAATTCGCCAATACTTAGCATTCCGGGTATCAACTACCGCATGGGTGCCATGATCCTTGCTGAAATAGGTGACTTCAGCAGATTTGACTCTCCAGATAAAATACTTGCTTATGCAGGACTATCACCTTCTACCTATCAATCAGGTCAATTGGAATCATCGTATTCACACATGGAGAAACGTGGATCCAGGTATCTTCGATACGCGTTGTTCAACGCTACGAAATTTGTATGCCACTGGGATCCGATGTTTGCTACTTACTTAGTAAAAAACGGTCAGAAGGTAAGCAGTATAATGTTGCTATTTCACATGCTGCTAAAAAACTCGTCAGGATAATTTATCATTTGGAGAAAACAAAACAATCCTATATCAAAGCAGCATAGATCCCAATATATATATCTCCTTTTTTGAGCACCTGCAAAGATGCTCTATTTGTCATGCAGTTTTCAATGTTCAAATCTATCTGAAATACATCTCTGTATTTCATTCAAAAACACCATTTTATGACTTGACTTTTAATAGTTAGTCTTTCTTAATTAACAACGGAATGAATACGGGTTGGCTTCCTTTCAAACAGAGCTCCGGAATTCTCTGGATTGATGAGTAGCTTCAACCTTTGTCTGGCATATTGAAGGCGCTTCCTTACTGTTTCAGGACGTATCTTCAAAACAGCAGCGATTTCTTCTGTCTTATACCCCTCCATATAATGAAGATGAATGATGGTCTTGTACTGATCAGGAAGGAGCAGGATGCTTTCAAACAATTCTTTGTCGCTCTCCTGAGTAAAATAATCGTTTAAATCGTCAATATTCATGTGATTATGGCGCAAGCGATATCGCTTCATGTCCTTGCACAGATTGGTTGCTGTACGTATTAACCATGCCTTCTCATGTTCAACCTCATGAACCTTCCATGCTTTTGTCATAAATCGAAGGAAGGTTTCCTGTACAGCATCCTCTGCATCGTGTTCATTACCAAGGATTACAAGACAAATACGAAAAAGCATCGTACCATACCTATGCACTACTCGATTCACATCCTCAGTCGGCCGTACTGAATTATGCTTCATCTGATCAACTCCTTTCACTAATAACACGATTGAATGCTAGAGATTGTGATATTCGTATAAAAATAATTATTTATTTTAGGCTTCTACCTCTTTATGACGCTAGACGGTTAAGGCTTATATGGATGAAAATTAATGTATTCTGATAGAAATTAGATGGCTTAATGGTAGGGGAAAAGCAATCCTTCATAAAAAGAAGCTCATACCGATTAGTAATTACATTATAGCCTTTACTGTGCCGGATGTATATGTAGGATCGTCTGTTATAAGTAAAGTCCCTTGAAAATGGAAGTGGCATCTATCAGAGGGTTCGCATTTAGATTCTGGCGCTCTGATATAGTTTATGGTCATCTTCGTAGGAAGTAATTGACAATTTGGTCTATGTGTTATAGACTAAAACCATGAGGTCTATAAACAATAGACTAAGGAGGGCGACAATGAGTAGCTATAAATTAACAGAGAGCGAAGAGAGGTTTGCAGAGCTTATCTGGCAGAAGGAACCAATTGCCTCAGGCGAGCTTGTGAAGCTATGTGAAAAGGAAATGAATTGGAAGAAATCAACCACCTATACCGTGTTAAAAAAATTATGTGATAACGGAGTTTTTCAAAATAAAAATGCAGTGGTATCCTCTATGGTCACAAAGGAGGAGTATTACGCAAAGCAAAGTGTTCGATTTGTTGAGGATAGCTTCGGAGGATCATTGCCAAAGTTTCTAACAGCCTTTATTGGAGCAAAAAAACTAAACAAACAACAAATAGAAGAATTAAAGAAATTAATTGATGAGCATGAGTCCAATTAATTTGTTACCTAGGTTAGGAGGCATAGAATGATTGATGTATTGATCTCGATTTTAAATATGAGCCTGAAGGCAAGCTATGTCATTGTTTTTGTTATGCTATTCAGACTACTTCTTAAGAAAGCACCAAAGTTTATCTCCTATGCCTTATGGGGTGTGGTTTTCTTTAGGCTGATCATACCTTTTTCCTTTGAAAGTATATTTAGTATTCTGCCTGAGCGAACGAATACGAATCCGATTCCCCATGACATTATCTATCAGCAAACTCCGCAAATAAATAGTGGGATAGAGGCTGCGGATACAATCATAAACCGCTCCCTTCCTGTACCAAGTCCAGTTACCAGTGTAAATCCGATGCAGATTTATATGCTGATTGCTTCCTATATTTGGCTTTTGGGAATAGGCGCCTTACTGATCTATAGTATAGCTTCTGTAATACGCTTAAAGAGACAGCTTGCAAACGCTAGGTTACTGGAAGCAAATATATTTGAAGCGAATCATATCAAGACCCCCTTCGTCCTTGGTGTAATTAAGCCAAAGATATATTTACCTACTGGACTTCAAAATGAAGAAAGAGCCTATATTGTATTACATGAACAGACTCATATTCGCCGAAAGGATCATGTGATTAAAGTAATAGCCTTCCTGGTATTATCCATTCATT
>JAEYRD010000074.1 GCA_023435725.1 Pseudomonadota bacterium
GTTATGTGGTCAGCCGCTCGCCGTCACTGCCAGCAATCCTCAGCGGCACCACGCTTCCCACGCGTTCACCAACAACCGCGACCGGCAGATAATGCTCCGTGCGGCCCTGGCTGTCGCTTTCGATCAACACTTCGCGCGTCTTGCCGCGTTCCGATTGCAGCCGCTGCTGCAAGGCGGCCTCGCCAGCTACACGCAGCCGTTTCGCGCGCTCCTTGATCGCTCGCCCGGCAACCTGAGGCATCCGCGCAGCCGGCGTGCCGGGACGTGGCGAATAAGGGAAGACGTGCAGAAAGGTGAGGCCGCATTCTTCGACGAGATCGAGCGAGCGCGAAAACATCTCCTCGGTCTCGGTCGGGAAGCCCGCGATGATGTCGGCACCGAACACGATGTCCGGGCGCAGACGGCGCACCTGGTGACAGAATGCGATCGCATCCTGGCGCGAATGCCGCCGCTTCATGCGCTTCAGGATCATGTCGTCGCCGGATTGCAGCGATAGATGCAGGTGTGGCATCAGGCGCGAATCGTCGGCAATGGCGTCGAGCAGATCGTGATCCGCCTCGATCGAATCGATCGAGGAGATGCGCAGGCGCTTCAGCTCCGGCACGTGCCGCAGGATCTGCCTGGTCAGCAGGCCGAGCTTCGGCGCGCCCGGCAGATCCGCGCCATAGCTGGTGAGATCGACACCGGTCAGCACGATCTCGGCATGGCCGCGTTCGACCAACGCCCGCACCTGCTCGACCACCGCGCCCATCGGCACCGAGCGCGAATTGCCGCGGCCGAACGGAATGATGCAGAAGGTGCAGCGATGGTCGCAGCCGTTCTGGACCTGCACGAACACGCGCGGCAGGCCGGCGGCGAAACCGTCGATGAGATGCGGCGCCATCTCCTTCACCGCCATGATGTCGCCGACGGCGATCTTCCCGCCAGAGCCAAAATCGAAGGCATCACGGGCCTCGCGCCAGGCTTGGCTGCGCATCTTGTCGTCATTGCCGACGACGCGATCGACCTCGGCCATGCCAGCGAACATCTCGCTTTGCGTTTGCGCCGCGCAGCCGGTGACGACGATGCGCGCAGCGGGCCGCTCGCGCTTCAATTTGCGGATCGACTGGCGCGCCTGCGCCACCGCCTCGTTGGTGACAGCGCAGCTATTGATGACGATGGTGTCGGAAAGACCCGCACCCTCGGCCTCGCGGCGGATCACCTCGGCCTCGAAGGCGTTGAGGCGGCAGCCGAAGGTGACGACCTCGACAGCCATTACCCGACCGGCGCGAACAGCGCCGGATCGAAACTGCCCTCATATTCGAAGGTCGCGGTGCCCGTCATCAACACGTGATCGTCGCGCTCGCGCCACTCGATGCCGAGCTTGCCGCCGGGCAGCGTGATCTCGACATTGCGGTCGGTACGCTTCAGCCGCGCAGCAGCAACTGCGGTCGCGCAGGCCGCCGAACCGCACGCCCTGGTCAGGCCTGCGCCGCGCTCCCAGGTACGGATCGTGATGTGGTCGCGGTCGACGATATGGGCAAGCGTGATGTTAGCGCGCTCGGGGAAGATCGGGTGATTTTCCAGCAGCGGACCAAAACGCTCGAGATCGTAGGCGTTGACGTCGTCGACCCAGAAGATCGCGTGCGGATTGCCCATGCTGACCACCGAGGGCGAATGCAGGATCGGATTGTCGATCGGCCCGATCTGCAACTCGATGTAGCGGGTATCGCGAAATTCTTCCGCGAGCGGGATGTCCTTCCAATCGAACTTCGGCGCGCCCATGTCGACGGTATAGAGGTCGGGCGCCGGGCCCTGCCAGCAATTGAGCAGGCCCGCAGCCGTCTCGAACGTTGCCGTGGTCTGCCCGGTCTTCTCGAAGACGCGCCGCACCACGCAGCGCATGCCGTTGCCGCAAGCGCCGGCCTCCGAGCCGTCATTGTTGTAGATGCGAATGAAGGCTTCGGTGCCGTTCAGCCGCGGCTTCTGGAGCACCATGAGCTGGTCGTAGGGAACGCCGCCCTGCGCGGACGCCACCGCGCGGGCATCGTCCGGCGTCACCGGCGAGGCGGAATCGCGCATGTCGACAACGACGATCTCGTTGCCGATGCCGTTCATCTTGGCAAATGCGTGGTTGGCCAGCGCGCTCATGAAAATTCCCGAATTTCGCCCGCCTTATATGGCGATCCTCGGTGGCTTGGCCAGTGATTTGCCGCTGATGGGCAAGACGTCTGCCATGACGCATCTGTCATGGGACGAATTCGGCGCTCGCGTGTTAGAACGGCGCAATTCGCGCGAACCGGGACGCGCGGCCGGGCCGCATAGCCGGATTTTGGCCTTGTTGCGCAAGGTCTTAATGCGCAAGGTCTTGGGGAGAAAAGAATGATCAGGTTTCGTCGTCTCGCTTTGGCCGCGCTGATCCCGGCAGCGGCCTTGTCGCTTGGACTGTCCGGCGCTCTGGCGCAAACCCCGAGCCCGGCGCCCGCCGCGTCGGCAAGCCCCTCGCCGGCCCCTTCGGCGGCGCCCTTCCCGGCCGCGAGCGCTTCGCCCGCACCCGTGGCAACGCCGTCGCCTGCAGCCAGTGCTCCGCCTGCAGCCTCGCCCTCACCCGCGGCAAGCGCCTCACCCAGCCCGACGGCGCCGCCACCCGCTGCGGCCGCCAACCCCGCTCCGGTGCAGACCGCCGATCCCTTCGGCGAGGAGACCACGCTCGAGGCCAAGAAGGTCGTGATGGTCAAGGGCACCGCAAATTGGGATTCGGCCTTCGACACGCTGATCGATGCCTTCAAGGCGCTGAACACGCTGCTCGACAAGCAGGGCATCAAGCACGCCGGCAATTCGATGATCGTCTACACCTCGACCGATGACACCGGCTTCACTTTCCTCGCCGAGATCCCGGTCGAGCAGGACCCGAAAAACCTGCCCAAGGACATGAGCATCGGCAAATCGCCGGAAGGCAAGGCGCTGAAATTCGTCCATCGCGGCTCCTACGACAACATGGACAACACCTATGAGGCGATTACCAATCACCTCGACGACAAGAAGCTGGAAGCCAAGGACACCTTCATCGAGGAGTACCTCACCGATCCCCTGAAGACGTCCGAGGACAAGCTCGTGATCAACGTATTCGTGCCGCTGAAGTGAGACCGATGAAAAAGCCTGCCGTACTTGCCGCCGCATTCGCCACCACGCTGCTCGCAACGCCCGCGATCGCCGACGATTTTCCGTCCGCGATTTCGGTCAGCGGCGAAGCCACGATTTCCGCGGCGCCCGATCTCGCGCAGATCGATGCTGGCGTCGCCAACGACGCCAAGTCGGCCAAGGAAGCTTCCGACGCCAACAACGCCGCGATGGGCAAGGTGCTGCTGGCGCTGAAGGGTGCCGGGATCGCCGAGAAGGACTACCAGACTTCGCGCCTGTCGCTGCAGCCGCAATACGGCCAGAACAGATCAACCGGCGCTTCGCCCGTGGTCGGCTTCCGTGCCAGCAACCGCGTCACCGTGAAGATCCGCGACGTGACCAAGGTCGCCGGCATTATCGACACGCTGGTCAACGCCGGCGCCAACGACATCGGCAACATCTCCTTCGAGGTGACGCAGGCGTCAAAACTGCTCGACGATGCCCGCGAGCAGGCGGTGGCGGATGCCCGCCGCAAGGCCGAGATCTACGCCAGGGCCACCGGCGTCACGTTAGGTGCTCCGCTCAGTGTCTCCGAAGGCGGCGGCCCGGTGCCGCTGTTCAAGGCGCGGATGGCGCCGGCTCCGATGGCTGCCGCGCCCGCCGCCGTTGCGCCGGGTGAGGAGACGCTGTCGGTCACGGTAAATGTGAGCTGGGCGATCAAGCCTAAAGAGCAGTAGGTCTCGCAAGAGGTACGCTGCCTGCTCCGAATACAGTTGTCGTCCCCGCGAACGCGGGGACCCATAACCACAGGGAGTGGTTGTGGCGCGATGGTGGTAACCACGAGTCTTCGCCAAACCTCTCCCTGTGGTTATGGGTCCCGGATCGGCGCTTCGCTTGTCCGGGACGACAGCGCAGTATGACGCTAGATCTCCACCACCTGCCCCGGCTTCATCGCCACGAACCGCTCCTGCGGAATCTTCGCGGCATCGAGCGCTTCCACCAGCGCCTTGGCGGGCGCATCGATGGCTTCATCGGTGAGCTGGAACGTCCCGTGATGATGGCCGAGCGCTTCCTGCGCGCCGCAATCCGATAGCGCCCTCACCGCATCTTCCGGATTCATGTGCTGGTCGCGCATGAACCAGCGCGGCTCGTAGGCGCCAATAGGGAGGATCGCCAGGCGCAGCGCCCCGTGCTTCTCGGCGACACGGCGGAAATGCCCGCCATCGCCATAGCCGGAATCGCAGACGACATAGACCTTCCCGGCCGGCGTCTCCAGCACGAAACTCGCCCACAGAGCCTTGTTGCGGTCGAACATTCCGCGCGCCGACCAGTGCCGGGTCGGGACCAGATGCACGGCGATGCCGCCGCCCAGTTCGACGCGATCATGCCAGTCGAACGCTTCTGCCTTGATCGTGGGATCGGCTTTGCGCATCGCGAGGTCATTTCCAAGCGGCGTGACCACGCGCGGCGCAAAATTCTTGGCGAGCCGCGACAGCGTCGCGATGTCGAGATGATCGTAATGCCCGTGCGAGACCAGCACGACGTCGATCTTCGGCAGCTTGTCGAAGGCAATGCCGGGATCGTTGTGCCGCTTCGGTCCGGCGAATTTGACGGGCGAGACCCGCATCGACCAGACCGGATCGACGAGGATGTTGCGACCGCCGGCCTGGATCAGCCAGCTCGCATGGCCGACGAAGGAGAGCCGCACCTTGTCGCCGTCGACGCGGGCCGGCGGGGTGTCGGCGTGGGGGTTCGGCACCCACGCGGGCCAGGTCTCGCGCTTGCGGCCGCCCCCGAACTGCCAGCGAAACACCTCGCCGAGCGCTCTCGGCGGCGCACCATCAGGATCGAAGAAGTGCAGGCCGTTGAAATGGTCGGAGACGGGGCCGTCGTAAGTTTTCATGCGGGCGATCCAGATGGACAGGACACCGACCAGCGCGCGTGATCGGCACGATCAGGTTTCAGGGGCGGTGGCTCAGGTAGATCATCACCGGCTATATGGGCGGGACCGCCCAAAAAGGAACCCGTCGCCGGAAAGGTCATGTTTTCAAGGCCTTGCCCTGGTAGAGCCGCCCCGGCACCCTAACTTTCCTTGACTTTTGGGCGCGGGCGGCGTTTAACCCCGCCACTTTCTCGGAAAGGCTTTCTTTTCGACCCGCCGACTGGCCCTGGAGGCCAGAGGTCAACGCCCGACAGCGCTGTGCGCCCTCGGGCGCAAAGGTGTTTGGAAGATCGCCATTCTGGCGAGCAGGACAAGGGACAACGGCATTGTTCGACAATCTGTCGGAAAGGCTTGGCGGCATCCTCGATCGCCTGACGGGGCGCGGTGCGCTGACCGAAAAGGACGTCGACGCCGCGATGCGCGAGGTGCGCCGCGCGCTGCTGGAGGCCGACGTTGCGCTCGAAGTGGTGCGCAGCTTCACCGAACGCGTCCGCGAACAGGCGATCGGCGCCACCGTCGTCAAGTCGGTGACTCCCGGCCAGATGGTCGTCAAGATCGTCCATGACGAGCTGATCAACACGCTCGGCGCCGAAAGCCAGACCATCGACGTCAATTCCGTGCCGCCGGTGCCGATCATGATGGTCGGCCTGCAGGGCTCCGGTAAGACGACGACCACCGCAAAGCTCGCCCGCCGCCTGGTCCAGCGCGACAAGCGCAAGGTGCTGATGGCCTCGCTCGACGTCTATCGTCCGGCGGCGATGGAGCAGCTGGCCGTGCTCGGCCGCGATCTCGACATTCCGACGCTTCCGATCGTCGCCGGCCAGCAGCCGCCGCAAATTGCAAAACGGGCGCTGGAGGCCGGCAAGCTCGGCGGCTACGACATCGTGCTGCTCGACACCGCCGGCCGAACCACGCTCGACGAAGAGATGATGGCGGAGGCAGCCGCGATCAAAGCCGTCGCCAACCCGCATGAAGTGCTGCTGGTCGCGGACAGCTTGACCGGCCAGGACGCCGTGAATCTCGCGCGCTCGTTCGACCAGCGCGTCGGCCTCACCGGCATCGTGCTGACCCGCGTAGACGGCGACGGCCGCGGCGGCGCCGCGCTGTCGATGCGCGCGGTCACCGGCAAGCCGATCAAGCTGATCGGTACCGGTGAAAAGACCGATGCGCTGGAAGACTTCCATCCCGACCGTATCGCGGGCCGCATCCTCGGCATGGGCGACGTGGTCTCGCTGGTCGAACGTGCCGCCGCCAACATCGACGCCGAGAAGGCCGCGCGCACCGCCGAGCGCATGCGCAAGGGTCAGTTCGACCTCAACGACATGCGCGAGCAGCTGCTGCAGATGGCGAACATGGGCGGCATCAGCGGGCTGATGGGCATGATGCCCGGCATCGCCAAGATGAAGAACCAGATCGCGGCCGCCGGCATCGACGACAAGATCCTGAAGCGCCAGGTCGCGGTGATCGATTCCATGACGCGCGAGGAGCGGCGTCATCCCGACCTGCTCAAGGCCAGCCGCAAGAAGCGTATCGCGGCCGGAAGCGGCCAGAGCGTCGAGCAGGTCAACAAGCTGCTCAAGATGCATCGGAACATGGCCGACGTGATGAAGGCCATGGGCTCGGGCAAGCGCGGCCCGCTCGCCGGCATCGCGCAGGCCATGGGCTTTGGCGGCGGCATGAAGATGCCGTCTCCCGAAGAGATGAAGGCGCTGCAGGAAAAGATGCAGGGCGGCGGCGGACAGGGTCTGCCTAACCTGCCGAAGGATTTGCCGGCTGGCTTGCGCCAGGGCCTACCGAATGTGCCGGGCCTGACCGGGCTCAGCGGCAAGCCGATGCTGCCGGGCCTCGGCGGCTTTCCGGGCAAGAAGAAATGAGGAATTCGTCGCGCGGGATCGTTGGCGTCTCGTGCAACGCGCAATACCAATCAACCGAACAAACAGTACTTTGAAGGAGAACTAGATGTCCGTCGTTATCCGCCTCGCTCGCGCAGGCACCAAGAAGCGTCCCGTCTATCACGTCGTCGTCGCCGACTCGCGCTTCCCGCGCGATGGCCGCTTCATCGAGCGTCTCGGCTATTTCAACCCGCTGCTGCCGAAGGACAACGAGGCGCGCCTCAAGCTCGACATGGAGAAGGTGAAGGCCTGGGTCGCCAAGGGCGCGCAGCCGTCCGACCGCGTGTCGCGTTTCCTCGACGCCGCCGGCGTCAAGAAGCGCGAAGCGCGCAACAACCCGCAGAAGGCCGTGCCGCGCAAGGAGCGCAAGGCGCAGGCCGAAGCCGCCGCGAAGGGCTAAGTCGCTTCGATGGCCGGGCCTTCATGCTTCGAGACGCACGGCGTGCGCCGTGCTCCTCAGCATGAGGGTCTATCCCCTCATCCTGAGGAGCCGCGAAGCGGCGTCTCGAAGGACGAGGCCCGCTGATGTCTCAGCTCGTTTGCGTCGCGCGGATCGGCGCCGCGCATGGTGTGCGCGGCGCGGTCAAACTGTGGACCTTCACCGAAGATCCCTTTGCCATCAGGCGCTACGGTCCGCTTCTGTCCAAGGACGGCAAGCGCCAGTTCGAGGTCGCGCAGGCGCGCGAGGCCAAAGACCATCTGGTCGCGACGTTCAAGGGCGTCACGACCCGCGATGAGGCCGAGCGCCTCAACGGCGTCGAACTCTACGTCGCGCGCGAAAAACTGCCCGCGACCGATGATGACGAATATTACCACACCGACCTGATCGGGCTCGCGGCCATCACCACGGCCGGCGACACGCTCGGCCGCGTCGCCGCGATCCATAATTTCGGCGCCGGCGACATCATCGAGATCGCACCACCCAAGGGCACGACGCTGCTGCTGCCGTTCTCGAACGCGGTGGTGCCGGAGGTCGATATTGCCGGCGGCCGCGTCGTGATCGAGCTGCCGCAGGAGATCGAGGGCGATGATCGGGACGACGATCTCTCCCCGAGTCGTCCCGGCGAACGCGGGGACCCATAACCACGAGACGTGGTTTTTTGGCTAAGCTGATAGCTCCAGCCATCGCAAAACTGGCTGCGGTGATTATGGGTCCCGGATCTGCGCTTCGCTTGTCCGGGACGACAAGAACTGAGACCCGATGACGAACCCCTCACCCTGGCGCGCGACGGTGCTGACGCTGTTTCCGGACATGTTTCCGGGGCCGCTGGGCGTGAGCCTGGCCGGGCGCGCGCTGGCCTCCGGGCTCTGGGAGCTCGAGGCGCGGGACATCCGGGCTTCCGCCACCGACCGCCACCGCAGCGTCGACGACACACCGGCCGGTGGTGGACCGGGCATGGTGCTGCGGGCGGATGTGCTGGCGGCGGCCATCGATGCCGCCGGGATCAGCCCGGACCGGCCGAAGCTCCTGATGAGCCCCCGGGGTCGGCCATTGACCCAGGCCCGCGTCGTGGAGCTCGCCCAGGGCCCCGGCCCCCTGATCGTCTGCGGGCGGTTCGAGGGGATCGACCAGCGGGTGATCGACGGTCGTGGCCTGGAGGAGATCTCGATCGGAGATTACGTGCTGTCCGGGGGCGAAATCGCGGCTTTGGCGCTGATCGACGCCTGCGTCCGGCTGCTGCCGGGGGTGATGGGCAAGGAGGCTTCTGGAACCGAGGAAAGTTTCTCGGACGGCCTGCTCGAATACCCTCAATATACCCGACCGCAGCTGTTCGAGGGGGCTCCGATCCCCGAAATCCTGACCTCTGGCGACCATGCCAAGGTCGCAGCCTGGCGGCGCGCGGAATCCGAGGCCCTGACGGCAGCCCGGCGGCCCGATTTATGGGCCCAAATCCCGGCCAAAGTCCCGAATCGGGGCGGACGCCAAAAAACGCCAAAAAACAAGACAGACGGGTGACAAACGCTTTGGCTTGCCTTATAGGAGCGGCCACATCCGCAATGGCTGGATAAACGAATTTCGCGCAGCCCCCGTTTCCAAGGCTGGGCGCGCCGATGGAGATTTACCCATGAACCTGATCAAGCAGCTCGAACAAGAGCAATTCGACAAGCTCGCCGCCGGCAAGGACATTCCGGAGTTCGGTCCCGGCGACACCGTGATCGTCAACGTGAAGGTCGTCGAAGGCGACCGCACCCGCGTGCAGGCCTATGAAGGCGTCTGCATCGGCCGTTCCGGCGGTGGCCTCAACGAGAGCTTCACCGTGCGCAAGATTTCCTACGGCGAGGGTGTGGAGCGCGTGTTCCCGGTGATGTCGCCGATGATCGACTCGATCAAGGTGGTGCGCCGCGGCAAGGTGCGTCGCGCCAAGCTGTATTATCTCCGCAGCCTTCGCGGCAAGTCGGCCCGCATCGTCGAGAAGCAGGACCGTCAGACCGCCGTCGGCGAGTAATTTCGGCCACCAGGCAAGTTTCGAAAAGCGCGGGGCCCAACCCCGCGCTTTTTTGTTGCGCTAACCAGCCAACCCTTGCGCTCGTCATTGCGAGCCACCGGGTCCGCGCTAAGCGCGGCCCGATGACAGGCTCCGCGAAGCAACCCAGAATGCATCCGCAGAAGCAGTCTGGATTGCTTCGTCGCTCCGCTGCTCGCAATGACGATCGCGGAAACTCTCGCGCTTTTACCTCTGCATGCTATATAGCTTCTAGAATGTTTCCAGATCTGACCAGCCCCACGTCCGTCAAGCGCATCGTCATCGACGATCGCTCGCGGCTGCCTGGCCGGTTCTTCGGACGCTTCGCGACCTCGGCAACGTCAGAGCTTACGCGCGCAGCCTAAAAGCTGCGCTGACGATTCTGTTGCCGCGCGCCAGCCGCGCAAATCCGGTTACACAACATTCTTTCGGAGCTGACGCTCATGTCCAAGCCGACCACACTGTACGACAAGATCTGGAACGACCATCTGGTGCACGAAGCCGAGGACGGCACCTGCCTGCTCTATATCGACCGCCATCTGGTGCACGAGGTGACCTCGCCGCAGGCGTTCGAAGGCCTGCGCGCGACGGGACGCAAGGTGCACGCGCCCGAGAAGACGCTCGCCGTCGTCGACCACAACGTGCCGACCACCGATCGCACCAAGCCGAACCCGGATCCGGAGAGCATCGAGCAGATCAAGGCGCTGGCCGAGAACGCCAAGGAATTCGGCATCGAGTATTACAACGAGTTCGACAAGCGCCAGGGCATCGTCCACGTCATCGGCCCCGAGCAGGGCTTTACCCTGCCCGGCACCACCATCGTCTGCGGTGACAGCCACACCTCGACGCATGGCGCTTTCGGCGCGCTCGCGCACGGCATCGGCACGAGCGAGGTCGAGCACGTGCTGGCGACGCAGACGCTGATCCAGAAGAAAGCGAAGAACATGCGCGTCACCGTCGATGGCAAATTGCCGGAGGGCGTGACGGGCAAGGACATCATCCTGGCCATCATCGGCGAGATCGGCACCGCGGGCGGCACCGGCTACGTGCTGGAATATGCCGGCGAGGCGATCCGTTCGCTGTCGATGGAAGGCCGCATGACGGTCTGCAACATGTCGATCGAAGGCGGCGCACGCGCCGGTCTCGTCGCGCCCGACCAGAAGGCCTACGACTTCCTGCGTGACCGTCCGAAGTCGCCGAAGGGCGCGGACTGGGATGCGGCGATGCGCTACTGGGAGAAGCTGCGTTCCGACGAGGGCGCGCATTTCGACCACGAGCTCCGCCTCGACGCCGCAAAGCTGCCGCCGATCGTGACCTGGGGCACGAGCCCTGAGGACGTGATCTCGGTGACCGGCATCGTGCCCGATCCGGACAGGATCGCGGACGAGGCCAAGCGCATCTCCAAGCATCGCGCCTTGAAGTATATGGGCCTGACCGCGGGGACGAAGATCACCGACATCAAGCTCAACCGCGTCTTCATCGGCTCCTGCACCAACGGCCGTATCGAGGACTTGCGCGCCGCCGCCAAGATCGCGGAAGGCAAGCAGGTCGCTGGCACCGTCAACGCCATGGTCGTGCCGGGCTCCGGCATCGTGAAGGAGCAGGCAGAAGCTGAAGGCCTGGACAAGATCTTCATCAAGGCCGGCTTCGAGTGGCGCGAGCCGGGCTGCTCGATGTGCCTTGCGATGAACCCGGACAAGCTGAAGCCGGAAGAGCGCTGCGCCTCGACCTCGAACCACAATTTCGAGGGCCGCCAGGGCTTCAAGGGCCGCACGCATCTGGTGTCGCCGGCGATGGCGGCAGCGGCAGCGATCGCAGGTCACTTCGTCGACGTCAGGGACTGGCGCTGAGCCACTCCCTGCAATTGTAGCGATAGCGGCAAACCGCCGTTAATCGGCATCGCCGACATTGCGTCCTCGCGACGGTTTCGCGGGGACGCAGCCATGGCCAACAAGCCCGAATATGTCGACCTGATCAGCGAGGCGACCCGCCAGCACCGGCGGCGCGCAACGCCGTTACGCATCGTCGCCAAGCCCGAGGTCGAGGAGACCTCGCGCCTCAGCCGCTGGCCGCCGGCGAGGTTCAAGCAATGGAAGCTCGAAAACCTGACGCGATGGAAGCCTGCGTCGTGGAAGCTGAAGGATTGGCTCTAGGCCACCGGATGAACAAGGGGCGCCCGGAGAGGCGCCCTTTTCATTTCGATCGCGCTTACGAATGGCGGTACGGATAGCACCGACGACCACAAAAGGAATTTGAGCGATGACCGTCTACGCGATTGCCCAACTGAAGATGACGGACCGCGCGGCCTATGACCGCTATCAGGCGCGGTTCTTCGACGTGTTCAAGAAATTTAATGGACGGCTGCTGGCAGCCGACGAACATCCGCGCGTGCTCGAAGGCACATGGCCGCATGACAAGCTCGTCATGATGTCGTTCCCCGACGAGGCCGCGTTTCTCGCCTTCTCGGGCTCGCCCGACTACGAAGAGATCTCACGCGATCGCAAGGCGGGAGCACAGGCGACGGTGTTGCTGGTCAAGGGATTCGCACCGGGCGGCTAGCGCCACCACGGTCCATAGCCGAGCACGAAGGGCGCGGGCACGCCGTAGGGATAAGGCCGGTAATAGACCGGCCGCGCGTAATAGTGCGGATCATGCGGCGGAGAGTGCCGCGCAACGTCATGGTATCGTGAGGGTCGTCGCGCATCGAAAACCGCTTTCCCGGCCGAGGCATCCGGCACCCTCACACTCCGCGCCGTGGAAGCGTGAGGCAAGCCAGCGGCGAGCCCGACGATAACCGCCAATGCAACCCACTTCGCCATCCGACCTCCGCCCTCAACATGTGGGCATCACACGGCCGCCAACGGGCGCGTCAGCCCCGGCGCCAGTAGCAGCTCATGCGCGGCACGATCACCGTGCCGCTGGGCCGGTATTCCTCCACATAGGTCGCGTTGCACTCGCGGACCGCATCGGGACCCGGATAGTAGCGAGGATCGACACCGTCCGGGACGTAATAGGGAGTGACGCGCAAGCGCGCCGGGGGCCGCTTGCGCGGCGGCGGAGCGTCTGGCGAGGCGGCCTGGGCCAGCCGGATTTCGGGACCGGCCGTCTGGGCTTCCGCGCCGACGCAAAATTGCGAAAACAACCCCATGCAAAGTAGAACTGCCGTTCCCGCCCGCATCGTACCACCCACCTGAAACGCCCCCATCGAGGTACCGTACGCTCCCCGTTTTGGCGGCGCCCGTCAACCTCGCCGCGCTTATAAAGCCGGATGCATCGCCGGGGAACCCGCGCTAAGACACACCCATGTGGACGGATTTAAAAGCGCCCTCGCTGGCCGAAATGGAAGCGATGGCTCATGACGTGTTCGAACGGCTGCCGGCGGAGTTTCGCAGGCTGTGCGAGGGCGTGATCCTCCGCGTCGACGACTTCCCGACCGAGGAAGTGCTCGAAGAGATGGAATGCGAGAGCGAGTTCGACCTGCTCGGCCTGTTCCAGGGCGTCGGCCTGCCCCAGCAGAGTCTTGGGGACGTGGCGCGGCTGCCCAACATGGTCTGGCTCTACCGCCGGCCGATCCTGGATTACTGGGCCGAGCACGACGAGAGCCTGGGCCACATCGTCCGTCACGTCCTGATCCACGAGATCGGCCACCATTTCGGCCTCTCGGACGACGATATGGCGGCGATTGAGGCTCAAGCAGACTAGATCTGCCGAATTCGGCCTAGGATTCGACCCGCGATCGCGATAAATATCGTCCCACCTGAACCACCCCGGAAAGCGCAACCATGGACAAGTTCACCACGCTGGAAGGCGTCGCGGCGCCGCTGAAGATCATCAATGTCGACACCGACATGATCATTCCGAAGCAGTACCTCAAGACCATCAAGCGCACCGGCCTTGGCAAGGGGCTCTTCTCCGAGCAGCGCTACAAGGACGACGGCAGCGAGAACCCGGACTTCGTGCTGAACCAGCCGGCCTATCGCAATACGAAGGTGCTGGTCGCCGGCGACAATTTCGGCTGCGGCTCGAGCCGTGAGCACGCACCCTGGGCGCTGCTCGACTTCGGCATCCGCTGCGTGATCTCGACCTCGTTCGGCGACATCTTCTACAACAACTGCTTCAAGAACGGCATTCTGCCGATCCGCGTCAGCCAGGAAGACCTCGACAAGCTGTTCGACGACGCCGAGCGCGGCGCCAACGCAACGCTGACGATCGACCTGCCGAACCAGGAGATCCGCGGTCCCGACGGCGGCAAGGTCAAGTTCGAGATCGATCCGTTCCGCAAGCACTGCCTGATCAACGGCCTCGACGACATCGGCCTGACGATGGAGAAGAAGTCCTCGATCGACACCTATGAGGAGAAGCTCAAGCGCGAACGCGCCTGGGCCTGATCTCGAGTCCCGTTTGGAGCCCCGGTGCGACGCGCGCCGGGGTTTTTCTTTGTCGTGATTTTCCTCTATTTTCGAGCATGATGTTTTTGGAAAACCGCTGCACACTTTTCCGGATCATGCTCTAAGCTTTCGCTCATGCTGCCCGAGATCGTCACCTTCTGGCATGGCTCGATGGATGCGCTGCGCCAGACCTGTCTGCGCTCGCAGCTCGCGGCCGGCCACAAGGTCACGGTCTACAGCTTCGACCCCATTCCCGACCTGCCCGCGGGCGTCGCGAACGCTGACGCCGAGGCGATCCTGCCGCATGCGTTCTCCGAGCGATTGCGGCCGCCGCAGCCGGACGGCAGCTGGCGCGACTGGACCACGCTCCAGTTCAGCGACTTCTTCCGCATGAAGCTGATGGCAAAGGGATTGGGTCTCTGGCTGGATGCCGACGTGCTGTTGCTCAAGCCGATCGAGATCGACCCGACAAAGCCTTACTTCGCCTGGGAGCGGCCGCGCCAGCTCGGCAACTCCGCGATCTATCTTCCGCCCAAGCACGGCATCGTTGCCGCCTTCGAAGAGCTGATGGAACAGGAGGAGCTGACGCCTAACTGGCTGTCGCTGCGCCATCGCATCACCTTTGCGATGCGTCGCCTGCGCGGCGGCTCGAGCCGTCTCTCGGACATTCGCGTTGCGATCTTCGGACCGGCAGCGCTGACGGCGTTGGCCCGCCGCACCGGTGAGTTGCAAAACGCACTGCCGAAGCAATCGTTCTACGCGGTGCACGCCGAGCCGAAACTCTTCTTCGAACCGTCGAGCTATCTCGGCCTCGTCACTGACCCCGAGATCATCGGCCTGCACATCTCGCCCAAGGGACGCGGCGGCCAGCCACCGATTCCGGGCAGCCTGTATGCGTGGGCGGCGGAGAGATTCGCGTAGCTCTCCTCTCCTGTCCCGGACGCGGTGCAGCGTGCCATAAGCGCGTGAACGCGCGTCTTCAACGCGCTATGGCTGCTCCGCAGAGCAGGGATCCAGCTCACGACACGGGCCCCGGCTCGGCGCCGCGTCCGCGGCACGAGATCAGTTTCCTTGGCTCGTTCCAGTTTGATCCAGCGCAACGCGTTTCTGCACCATTTTGCTTAGTCTCGCTCCAGTTCCGCCGTTCGAATGGAGCTTTCCATGAGCACCGCAAGCAGGCCTTATCCCGTCGTCCAGGACCTCATCGAGTCCTTTGCCGCATGGCTGAAACATCACCGCGAGCTGAGTGAGATGCGGCGGCTCGACCGCACCGATTTCGACCGGATCGCAAGCGATCTCAGGATTGCGCCCGACGATCTCGAGGAATTGGTCCGTCACGGCCACCACGCTGCCGACGAACTGCCGAAGATGCTGGAGCAGCTCGGCATCGACGCGGAGCGACTCAGCCGGGCGCAACCCCTGCTGCTGCGTGACATGGAGCGGGTCTGCTCGCTCTGCAATCACAAGGGACAGTGCGACCACGATCTTGCCGAGGGCACCGCCGCGGAGAACTACCACGGCTATTGCGCCAACGCCTCGACGCTGGAGTCGCTCGATCGCGCCGAGGTCGCGCCGCGGTAAGTCGGGCGCGGCTTTGCCGGTTACGATCGTGGGCTAATCCTGCCGCCTTCGCTGCGGCTTGCCTTCGCCGCAGCCTTGCCCTTTGATCTCGACGTCCCGGATGATTGCGTCGCGTTGAACCGGCGCCGGTAGTCACCAGGGCTGACCCCGGCGATCCGGCGGAAGCTCGCGCGGAACGCGACGGTTGACTGAAAGCCGCAAGCCGCGGCGATTTGGTCCACGTAGGCTGCGCTGCTCTCCAGAAGCTCCTGCGCCCGTCGGATCCGCGCGTTCAGCAGCCATTGCATCGGAGTGGTCCCCATCTGCGTCCGGAAATGGCGTGCAAAACTCCGTTCGCTCATCCTCGCCTGAGCCGCCATCCGTGCCACCGTGAGCGGCTTCGCCAAATGAGTGGCAACCCATTCGAGATGCGGCGCGAGAGACCCGCTCGAACGCGGCGGATCTCGCCGGATGAATTGTGCCTGGCCACCTTCCCGGTAGACGGGAGCCACGGCCAGCCGCGCAGCATGAGCTGCCATGGCTTGACCGAGATCACGCCGGACGAGGTGCAGGCACATGTCCATTCCTGCCGATGCCCCCGCTGATGTGACGATCTCTCCCTCGTCCACATAGAGAACATTCGGATCAACCTTCACCCGCGGGTAGCGGCTGGCGAGCTCATCGGCACACAGCCAGTGGGTGGTTGCCCGGCGCCCGTCCAGGAGGCCGGCCTCTGCGAGGACGAATGCACCGGAGCAGATCGAGGCAATTCTCGCCCCGCGGCGGTGAGCCCTCTGCAACGCGCGGAGAACGGCTTTGGATCCTGGAGCCAGAGGGTTCTCGATTCCAGGCACGATCACGGTGCCCGCACGGGCAATGACCTCGAGTCCGAAAGGCACCACCAGACCGAATGCACCGGCATCGACGCGGCGCACCTCGGCACAAACGCGGACATCGTAGAACGGCCTGCCTCTATCGTCCGTGAGCCGCCCGAACACTTCATAGGCAAGCGTCAGGTCGTACGGGATCACCTGATCCATCGCGACGATGCAAACCCTGTGAACCATGACGTTTCGCTCTCGATGAACTCCTTGGACCTCAATACCACGCTTTGGCAGGAATCGATCACCAATAGGCAGGAGCGCCACTCCTTGGTCTCGACCAAATCCGATAACCACGACCGGCGCGTGACAACACGCCGTCAACGGTCAGGCCATGAAGAACGAACGCGAAATCAACATTTCCTTGCTGGATCAACTCAAACTCGCCTCCGTCATCGAAGCTTCGACGCTGGCTCTGCTCGTGTGTATTGGGGTTCCACTCAAACATATCTGGGGCTGGCCGGCCGCAGTGCGGGCGATAGGACCACTGCACGGCCTCGCCTTCATTTTCTACGGCTGGGCGCTGCTACGGACCGTCGGCGCCGGAGTTTGGCAGCGGCGCCAGATCGGCTTGCTTGCCGCCTCGGCCTTCGTGCCGTTCGCCGGCTTTCTCGCTTCGCGGCACATCCGGCGGCGCATCGAAGCTCTGCAGAACGATGCCGCGCCATGAGCTTCGCTGACTATTACATCTGGCTGAAAGCCGCCCACGTCGGCGCTGCGCTGCTTTTCGTCAGCGGCGTCGCTGCGACGTCGTTGACGCTTGCCTTGCTATCGACGCTGCCCCGCGACAGCAGGCAATTCGTCGCCGGCATCCGCCGTTACGACCGGTGGGTGACGGTGCCGGCCATGATCTCGGTCTGGCTCTTCGGAACGGGGCTTGCCGTATCGGGGGCATGGTTCGGCCAGGGCTGGCTGAACGCCAAGCTCGGCTTCGTTGTGCTGATCTCGGGCCTGCACGGCATCCAGAGCGGCCGACTTCGGAGGATCGAAGCCGGCGCCTCACCCGCGGCAGCAAGGTTCCTTCCACTCGTCCTCTTCGCCGCGACAGCTATCGCGGTGCTTGCCGTCGCGAAGCCATGAGAGGCTCGGATGCCGGCACCGCCGCGGAGAACTACCACTGCTATTGCGACGATGCCTCGCACCGGAGGCGCTCGATCACGCCACACCGACATGAGCGCGATCAGTCAGGGCTCTGACCTGAATGGCTTCGCTTGCCCCGGAGATCAGAAGCCAGCGGTTTCGTTCATGTAGAACGTGTTGAGGATCGACACCCGATCCCGATCCGTCGTGATCGGCGGACGACCGTGCCAGCTCATCCTGGTCAACGAGTGATAGGCCTTCAGAACCACGAACGCGTATCCGACATTGGGCAGAAACGGGATCGTTTTCACAGGCTCGAGGCAATAGGAGCCAACATGAAACAGTCCCTTGAGAGACGCCTTATAGAGCGTCGTCCCCAAAGCTTCCTGGCTGGCGTCGGGCGGGCAATAAAGCTGCATCGTCACAACCTTCTTGCGCGTGTCCGGATGCGGCTTGATTTGATAGCCGTCCCTGTCCACGTAAACCACCGGCTTTGCGACCAACGTCAAATCGGCGGCACTTGGCACCTTGTCGCCGCGGGCACGAATCTCGAGCCCGTCATGCAGTCTCTTTCGGATGGCCCGCTCGATGCTCTCCGAGGTCAACATGGCCGACACCGCAGCCCACGCAGGCCGCAGAGAGGGGTCGATCTTCTCGACGTTCTCACCGTAGAGGCGCAGCGCCATGCGGGTCCCTGTACCCGTGATCGGATCGTACCCCTGAGTGGGGATGCTCCGTAACAAGTCGCGGTAAAAATCCTTCGGAAAGAAATTACCGAAAACGATGTGAGGGAAGGGCGAAGAAAAATGGTCGGCGGCTTCGATGCTCGCAACCGCGTGCGCGGTGAGCTCGTCGACCAAGCTGGTAGGAACAGTCTCCGCAAGTGCTGCCATGAGGACCCCCAAGAGCACGCTTGAAGCTTATCAGCCCGATTGTCGCCAACCCCGACGCAACTATACCATGCAATGATCCATCTTCCAGTCCGGTGCTCATGCGAGCCAGCCATGGCCGCCGTGCGGAACGATCACGCTTGCATGAACGAGAACGGCGAAGGCCTGTTGCGGCTGCCTGTCGCACGGTCCGAAGGGATGATTATCCCTTCACCCCTAGCCCTTGCTCATCGCGGCGATCGCATCCGCGATCTCGATCGTGCGCCGCGCCATGTCGGCGTGCAGGCGCTCCACCATCGCACCATCCAGCCGGATCGCACCGCGCGAGACGTTCTCCGGCAATTCGAACGCCGCAATGATTTTTCGGGCGCGCGCGACCTCCTCTTCGGGCGGCGTGAAGATCGCATTGCAGGCCTCGATCTGCGACGGATGGATCAGCGTCTTGCCGTCGAAGCCGAGATCGCGACCCTGCGCGCATTCGGTGGCGAAGCCGTCGGAATTGGCGATGTCACTGTAGGGGCCGTCGAGGATTTCGAGGCCGTGGGCGCGCGTTGCCAGAATGCAATGGGTGATCATCGGGATCATCGCAGCGCGGCCCGGCAGCATCTTGATGCGCGTTTCCCGCGAGATGTCGTTGGGCCCGAACACGAAGCCCGACAGACGCGTCTTCGGATCGCGGCCGGCCGCGGCCAGCTCCTCGGCGTGCAGCACCGCACGCGCGGTTTCGATCATCGCCCAGACTCTGACCGTCGGCGCTGCGCCAAGCTCGGCGAGGCGACGGCCGATCGTGTCGAGGTCCTCGACGCTGGAGACCTTTGGAACCAGGATGCCGTCCGGCGACGCCTTGGCGGCCATCGCGACGTCCTCTGCCCACCAGGGCGTATCGAGGCCGTTGGTCCGGATCAGGATCTCGCGCTTGCCGAAGCCCTTGGCCGCGATCGCGGCGGCGATCTGGTCGCGCGCCACCGCCTTGGCGTCGGGGGCGACGGAATCCTCGAGGTCCAGGATGAGGCCGTCGGCGGCCAGATTGCGCGCCTTGTCCAGCGCGCGGGGGTTGGAGCCGGGCATGAATAGGTGGCTGCGGCGCGGGCGGGTCATGCAAACGTTCCTTACGGTTTCCTCAAGCGGGCTCTTACCGAGGGCGATAGCATCTGACATGCCTATTCGAAAGGCTTGTTCGCCCCTGCGGTATATGGTTAGGCATAGGCGATGATCACATTCCCTGAGCATTTGCTGGAAGGCTACAGGGCCTTCGCCACCCAGCGGCTGCCGGCCGAGCAGAACCGCTATCGCGAGCTGTCGGTCAAGGGACAGTTCCCGGAAGTGATGGTGATCGGATGCTGCGATAGCCGCGTTTCACCCGAGGCGATCTTCGACGTCGGCCCGGGTGAGCTGTTCGTCGTCCGCAACATCGCCAATCTGGTGCCGGTGTATCAGCCCGACGGCAACGCGCACGGCGTTTCGGCCGCGCTGGAATATGCCGTGACGGTGCTGAAGGTGAAGCACATCGTGATTCTCGGACACGCGCAGTGCGGCGGCATCCGCGCCTTCGTCGACAAGATCGAGCCGCTCACGCCCGGCGACTTCATCGGCAAGTGGATGCAGATGTTCATCAAGCCGGGCGAAGTCGTCGAGCAGCGCAGCCACGAGACCATGGCGCAGTTCGTCGAGCGCATCGAGAAGGCCGCGGTGTTCCGCAGCCTGGAAAACCTGATGACGTTCCCGTTCGTGCGGAAGGCGGTCGAGGGCGGCCAGATGCAACTGCACGGCGCCTATTTCGGCGTCGCGGAGGGCACCTTGTTCGTGCTCGACAAGACGACGAAGGAATTCAAGAGAGCGAATAGCGAATAGCGAATGGCGAGTAGCGAAGATCCATTCGCTATTCGCCACTCCCCATTCGCTGACTACGCCGCTTTCTTCTTCGCGCTGATCAGCTTGCGGTTGATCAGCACTTCCGCGATCTGGATCGCGTTGAGCGCGGCGCCCTTGCGTAAGTTGTCGGACACGCACCACAGCACGAGGCCATTCTCCACCGTCGCGTCCTCGCGGATGCGGCTGATATAGGTGGCGTCCTCGCCGGCCGCTTCATACGGCGTGGCGTAGCCGCCGGGCTCCTGCTTGTCGATGACGAGGCAGCCGGGCGCCTTGCGCAGGATGTCGCGCGCTTCATCGGCAGTGATCGGATTCTCGAACTCGATGTTAACGGCCTCGGAATGGCCGACGAACACCGGCACGCGCACGCAGGTCGCGGAGAGCTTGATCTTGGGATCAAGGATCTTCTTGGTCTCCGCCATCATCTTCCACTCTTCCTTGGTGTAGCCGTCCTCCATGAAGACGTCGATGTGGGGGATGACGTTGAAGGCGATGCGCTTGGGGAATTTCTTCGCGATCAGCTCGTCATTGGTGTAGACGGCCTTGGTCTGCGAGAACAGTTCGTCCATCGCGTCCTTGCCGGCGCCCGACACCGATTGATAGGTCGAGACGACGACGCGCTTGATGGTCGCCTTGTCATGCAACGGCTTCAGCGCGACCACGAGCTGCGCTGTCGAGCAGTTCGGGTTGGCGATGATGTTCTTCTTCTTGAAGCCCGCCGTCGCGTCCGCGTTCACTTCCGGCACGATCAGCGGCACGTCCGGGTCCATGCGCCAGGCGGAAGAGTTGTCGATCACGACCGCGCCAGCGGCGCCGATCCGCGGCGACCATTCCTTCGACACCGAGCCGCCGGCCGACATCAGGCAGATGTCGACGTCGGAGAAGTCGTAATGCTCGAGCGCTTTCACCTTCAGGGTGCGGTCGCCATAGGAGACCTCGACACCGACGCTGCGGCGCGACGCAAGGGCCACGACCTCGTCCGCGGGGAATTTGCGCTCATCGAGGATGTTGAGCATTTCCCGTCCGACATTGCCGGTCGCGCCGACGACTGCGACTTTGTAACCCATCGTTCACTCTCCGATGAAAAAGCCCGTTCCTGAAGCTGACGCTTAAACAGGAGGAGCAGCGCTTCTATGCGAGAACCGGCCTCAAGACAACGTTGGACCATGCCTCAGGGACGTGGATGCAGTCGCTCGAGGCCGGCACGGCCACACCCGCCACCAGAACCGCCATCCATCTGGCGCTTGCCCGCTTTGCCGACGAGGTTGTCGGCACGCTGGCGCACCTGTTCGCCTATGTGGGGGCGCTCGCCCTGTTTGCCATCCTCGCCCTCACAGCGCTCGGCCAGCTGCCCAGCCCGCGCGACGATGAGCCCGCGGAGAAGCCGGGGTGGAGCGTGGCGGACCGCTCGCATCCGGCCTTCGCCGTTAGCCGGATAAATTCATCAGATAAAACAGCCTCTTACGTCATTCTACGGCATCCCGAAGGCGGCCGCAGGGACGTGATGCGCTGGACCAATGAGGCAGGCAAGCCTGTGGCCGAGCTCGACATCTACCGGGAAGGCGGCGAATTCGACCTGGCTCGTCCGGCGGCAGCGGATCTGGCAGTCCAGATGGGCCTGGGTACGGCGAGCCCGCTCGAGCAGGCCGGCCTGATCGCCACGAAATTCGGTCCCGTCGCCCTGTTCCGGCCGACCGGCACGACGGAGGGGGCGCGGGCCTGCCTGGGCTACCTCAAGCGCAGCGAGGAGCCGGCGCTGCAGATCTCCGGATTCTCTTGCCTGGGCGACACCCTGCCCGCCCGCCGCGCAGCGATCGCCTGCACGCTGAACCGGCTGACACTTTTGACCTCGGGCAACGAGCCGAAGCTGGCCGAATTGTTCGCCCATGCCGAGCTGAAGCGCAGAGGCTGCGGCCCCGCGGACTCGTCGGACTGGCTGCTGGGCGCGGCGAACGCGCAATTACGCGGAGCGCTTTGATCCGCATCAAGCTCAAGTGGCTGGTATTCATGCAACTTTTGCCGGCGCGCACGATTATTCCGAGCTGGTGTGACCCAATTGACCTAGTTGCAGCCGCCCCGGCCGGTCTAGTATGAGACGAAATCGACTGGCGGCATGCCGCCTGAAGGGGACGTGATGAGCTCGAAATTCTCTGCCGCGAACAAATTGGCGATCTGGCTTGCGGCGGGCGCCGTTGTCGCCATGGGCTTTGCAACGTCGGCTTCGGCCGAGACCAGGAAGCAGCGCAATGAAAGCGCGAGCGGCCCCAACGCGGTTTATCAGCAGGGTCGTACCCGCATCTATGTGAGCAAGCGCTCCTGGCTCGACGGCGGCACCGAGGTCAATCCGGGTGATCGCAAGTTCATGGATTACGCCTTCCCGCCGGAGATCGGCTATCCGACCTTCGCACGCGAGAACAACAACCGACCGATCGATCGCCAGCCGCTGAGCACGCCGGCCGACGTCGGCGGCTACCCACGGAATTTCCCGCTGTACTGAAACGGACGTCATGACCGAATCAAAATGGCCGGGCTCGCGCCCGGCCATTTTTTTGAGATGCCGCCAATTGCTGCGATCCTCGTCATTGCGAGCAAAGCGAAGCAACCCAGAGTCTTTCCGCGGAGGGCTTCTGGATTGCTTCGCTTCGCTCGCAGCTGACGGAGGACGATCCCGGATTTCGCTTTCGCTCCATCCGGGTTACGATTTTACGCGTGCAGCTTCTGCAATTCCTTCAGGATCGCTTCGCCCATCTGCGTGGTCGAGGCAGCCGTCGTGCCCTCCGACTTGATGTCGGCGGTGCGCAGGCCGCTGGCGAGCACGGCCGCGATCGCGGCATCGACCTTGTCGGCGAGCGCGCCCATGTCGAAGGAGTAGCGCAGCGCCATGCCGAACGACGAGATCATCGCGATCGGATTGGCGAGGCCTTTGCCGGCGATGTCGGGCGCCGAACCGTGCACGGGCTCGTACAGCGCCTTACGCTTCTTGCTCTTGACGTCGACCTCGCCGAGCGAGGCCGAGGGCAGCATGCCGAGCGAACCGGTCAGCATCGCCGCGATGTCGGAGAGCATGTCGCCGAACAGATTGTCGGTGACGATGACGTCGAACTGCTTTGGCCACTTCACCAGCATCATGCCGCCGGAATCGGCGAGCTGGTGCTCGAGCGTCACGTCAGGATATTCGCGCTTGTGGACCTGGGTCATGACCTCGTTCCAGAGCACGCCCGACTTCATGACGTTGCGCTTCTCCATCGACGTCACCTTGTTCTTGCGCTTCCTGGCAAGCTCGAAGGCGACGCGGCCGATGCGCTCGATCTCATAGGTGTCGTAGACTTGGGTATCGATGGCGCGCTTCTGGCCATTGCCGAGATCGGTGATGGTCTTGGGCTCGCCGAAATAGACGCCGCCGGTGAGCTCGCGCACGATGACGATGTCGAGCCCCTCGATCGCCTCGCGCTTCAGGCTCGAGGCGTCCGCCAGCGCCGGGTAGCACACGGCGGGACGCAGGTTGGCGAACAAAGCGAGATCCTTGCGCAGACGGAGCAGGCCGGCTTCGGGGCGCACCTCGTAGGGCACCGCATCCCATTTGGGACCACCGACCGCGCCGAAGATCACCGCGTCGGCATCCTTGGCCTTGGCCATGTCGCCCTCGGAGATCGAGACCTTGTGCGCGTCATAGGCGGCGCCGCCGACGAGACCGGTATCGGTCTCGAATTTGGCAATCCCGGCCGAATTGAGCCAGTCGATCAGCCGCTTCACCTCGCCCATCACCTCGGGGCCGATACCGTCGCCGGGGAGCAGCAGCAGTTTGTGGGTCGCCATGACGTTCTTCCTCCGTTTCGTCACGGCCGGGCTTGCCCCGGCCATCCACGTCTCGCCTCAGCGGCGGAGAAGGCGTGGATGCCCAGCACAAGGCCGAGCATGACGGCGCCTCGTGAATTTCGGCCGGAGTGCTAGAGCGGCGTTGCGCGCTTGGCAAGACACCATTGCCGGGGCGCGGCTGTGCAAGACAGGCAGGGCCTGCCACTATGGCGATCGCCGGAGCACCCCTTGCACGCCCCTGACCGCCCTCCACCCAACCCGCATCCCGCGCGGCTGATCCTGACCATGTCGCTGGCGGCGACGGTCGGGCTCGGTATCGGCCGCTTTGCCTATGCGCTGGTGCTGCCCGACATGCGGGAGACCCTCGGCTGGTCCTACTCGGCGGCCGGCTTCATGAACACCATCAACGCCGTCGGCTATCTCGTGGGTGCTCTGATGGCGTCCCGGCTGATCCAGCGCGTCGGCTGGGCGGCCGCGATCCGCGGCGGAACCCTGGCCTGCGTCGCCGCGCTCGCCACCTGCCCACTGACCGGCAATTTCGTCGCGCTGAGCCTCGCACGCCTCGTGCTGGGCCTCGGCGCCGCCGCCGGCTTCGTCGCCGGCGGCGCGCTGGCCGCGACCATCGCGCAGTCGCGCCCGGAGCGGGCCAATTTCCTCCTCAGCCTGTTCTATGCCGGACCCGGCATCGGCATTCTCTCCTCGGGGCTGATTGCCCCGTTCACGCTGCAGTATTTCGGGCCGGGCTCGTGGTGGATCGTGTGGTGGGCACTCACGCTGCTGTCCGTCGCGATGACGATCCCGCTGTTCCTGATCCGCATCGAAAGCAGGGCGCGCTTCAGCGAAGGCGCCCACGCCGCCTTCGCAATTCTTCCCGTGCTGATCTATCTCGCCGGCTACTTCCTGTTCGGTGCCGGCTACATCGCCTACATGACCTTCATGATCGCCTATGTCCGCGATGGCGGCGGCGGCGCCGCGGCTCAGGCCGCGTTCTGGGGCTTGATCGGTCTCAGTGCGTTCGTCACGCCCTGGGCCTGGCGCGGTGTGCTGGCGCTCGACCGCGGCGGACTTGCCACCGCGATCATCCTCGGCACCAACGCGCTCGGCGCGGCGTTGCCGATGCTTGGGCATTCGCCGGCGTGGCTCGGGGTCTCTGCGGTCGTGTTCGGCGTCGCCTTCTTTGCCGTGGTTGGCTCGACCACCGCCTTCGTCCGTTTCAACTATCCGCCGGAGGTATGGCCGACCGCGATCGCCGCGATGACGATCTCGTTCGGCGTCGGCCAGACGCTCGGCCCGATCGTGGTCGGCGCGATCACGGATGCGCTGGGGAGCTTGAGTTACGCGCTGAATGTGTCGGCGGCACTGCTGGCGTTGGGGGCAGTGGCGGCGCTGTGCCAGCGGAAGGTGGGGCCGGCCTCATAGCCGTCAGCTCCCGCTGAACGAATTATAGCCCTGGTCTTCCCAGTAGCCGCCCTTGTAGTCGTTGGTGACTTCCATCGAGACCACGTATTTCGGGTTCTTGAAACCGAGCTTGGTCGGCACGCGGATCTTCATTGGAAAACCATAGGCGCGCGGCAGGATCTCGTTCGCGTATCTGAACGTCATCTGGGTCTGCGGATGCAGCGCGCTGCGCATGTCCAGGGGCGAATTGTAGCCGTCCTTGTCGGCACACTGGAACCAGACATATTTGGCGCGCGTGTCGGCGCCGATCAGCTTGAGGAAATCGCGCAAGGGAGTGCCGGTCCAGCTTCCGATCGCGCTCCAGCCCTCGACACAGATGTGGCGCGTGATCTGGGTGACTTGCGGCAGCTTGTAGAGTTCGGGCAGCGTCCAGGATTTCTTGTTGTCGACGAGGCCGCGCACCTCGAGCTTCCAGTTGGTGCCGTCGACATCGGGCGCGTCGTCGAGATCGTAATAGGCGTTGAACGGAAACGGCTTGGTGATCGCGCTCTCTGGGAAGGTCGGCGCCAGCGCATCGGGATTGAAGATGAAGGCCTGCACGGCGTCGTTGAATTTCGAAACCTGCTTCAGCATCTCCTCGGCCGAGGAGGAGTCGACGACGTCGCAGCCGGTGAGCAGCGTCAGCGCGCCAAGGCTGGCGCCACCTGCGATGAAACGGCGGCGGGTGACATCGGGCATCGTCTTGATCGAGTCCTTGATCAGCAGCCGCTTGTCGACGCCGGGAATCAGGAACGAACGCTTGGCCATGACGGTTCTCACATATCTATTTTGAGCATGATCTTGTCGGAAAACCGGTTCCCACTTTTCTGGATCATGCTCTAGCGACCAATGATCATCGCGCGCAGGCTCTTCGGCACCAGCAGCGCGAGCAGGACGTGAACGACGAGGAAGGCGCAGATCGCGGCCATGCAGAAAAAGTGGACGTAGCGCGCGGTCGGATAGTCGCCGAACAGCATCACCAGATAGTAGAGCTGCACCGGCTTCCACATCGCCAGGCCGGATAGCACGATCAGCACGCCGACCACGATGATGCCGGCATAGAGCAGGCGTTGCACGTAATTGTAGACGGTGAGATCGTCATGGCCGAGCTTGAAGGTCAGCGCCGCCCTCACATCGCGGAGCACGCCCGATGGCGTGATCGGCAGCAGCTTCTTCCGGAAGCGGCCGGTGGCGAGGCCCGTGATGACATAGGCGAGGCCGTTGATCATCAGAAGCCACATCGCCGCAAAATGCCAGAGCAGGCCGCCGCCGAGCCAGCCGCCGAGCGTGTACTCGCGCGGGAAGCTGAAACCGAACAGCGGCGAGGCGTTGTAGATCTGCCAGCCTGACAGGATCATCAGGATCATTGCGAACGCGTTGATCCAGTGCATGACCCGGACCCAGGCCGGCTGGATCACCTTGGTCGGGGTGGCGCTGACCTGCGCGCCGGTGACTGTAAGGCTCGACATGGTGGTTCCGTCCTGAAAGCCGCGTGACAGTAATTATACGCCGATGCTTCCGCTTTCGTTACGCCCAGCCGGACATCGAATCGATGCCCGCAGCCTATCGTGGTCACAATAAAGCGAGCCGGGTGTCCCCGGCTCGCCGTTTCGTCGCATCCTGGTTTGGGGATGAAACAGGACGCCACGGTGTTACGTCGCCGGCATCAGCACGGTGTCGACCACATGGATGACGCCGTTCGACTGGTTGACGTTGGAAATCGTCACCATCGACGTGCCGCCCTTGGCATCGACGATCCAGGTCCTGCCGTCCTGTTTCTTTACCGTGAGTTCCTCGCCTTCGGCCGTCTTCAGCTTCTTGCCGTCGGTGAGGTCGGAAGCTTCGAGCTTTCCGGGCACGACGTGGTAGGTGAGGATCTTGGTCAGAGTCGCCTTGTTCTCGGGCTTGACGAGATTGTCGACGGTGCCGGCCGGCAGCTTGCCGAAGGCGGCGTTGGTCGGCGCGAACACCGTGAACGGACCCCTGCTTTCCAGCGTCGGCACCAAGCCGGCGGCCTTCACCGCCGTCACCAGCGTGGTGTGGTCCTTCGAGTGGACGGCGTTCTGGACGATGTTCTTGGAGGGGAACATCGCGGCGCCGCCGACCATGACGGTCTTCTCCTCGGCGCGGACAGGCGCGACGACGATCGCGGTGATAGCCAGTGCGCTGAAGGCGGCGGCAGCGAGATAGGCAATACGCTTCGACATGAAGAGTCTCCCGATTGACCGGCAATCGCCGGTGTTTGAGTTGGGCAACAACGCCGGCCTACTGCAGTCTTGACGAGAAGCAGCAACACCGTCGTTGGCCGAACTACGGGAGGGTTTGCGGAGTGGTTTCGGAGAATAATTTATTGTGATGCGTGAAACTATGGGACGGCATGTCCGTGTGGGGATCCGCCGTCATTGCGAGGAGCGAGCGACAAAATTGCGAAGCAATTTTGCGCTGAAGCGACGAAGCAATCCGGACTGCTTCCGCGGACGCATTCCTGGATTGCTTCGCTTCGCTCGCAATGACGAATTCGCGGGCCCTCTCTTCGCTAATCCCTGGTCGCCGGCGTCTGGATGAAACCGCGATTGTGCGTCGGGCTGATCAGGAGTTCGTTGATGCAGACGCGCGGCGGCATCGATGCGATGAAAGCGATGGTGCGCCCCAAATCTTCGGATTGCAGCATCTTGGCCTGCTCCTCCTCGCTCGGCACCACCGGGCGCAGCTTCAGGATGGGAGTCGCCACCTCGCCCGGCATCAGGCAGCAGGCGCGCAGGCCGTTGACGCATTCGTCCATGTTGAAGGAATGGGTCAGCGCCAGCACCGCATGTTTGGTGGTGGTGTAGGCCGGCCCCGGCATCTTCGAGACGTGACGGCCGGCCCAGGACGAGACGTTGATGATCGAGCCGTCCTGCTGCTTGCGCATCGTCGGCAGCACCGCGCGCATGCAATAGAGCACGCCGCTGAGATTGACCTGGACGAGCTTGTCCCAACCCTCCAGTTCCATGTCCTTCCAGCTCCGCTTGGGAACATTGATGCCGGCATTGTTCACGAGCAGGTCGATACGGCGGTGCTTCGCGACGATTTGATCGGCCGCCTTCTGGGCCTCGTCGGCGTTGGATACGTCGAGCGCAATGGCCTCAGCTGTCCCGCCCGCCCCGGTGATCTTCGCAACCACGGTATCCAGGGCGTCCTTGCGGCGGCCGGAGACCACCACCGTCCAGCCGTCGGCCGCGAGCGCCTCGGCGCCGGCCTCCCCTATCCCGCTGCCGCCGCCCGTGACCCAGGCCACGCGTTTCCCGTTTCTGGTCATGCCAACTGTCTCCGTTGCTTCATCGGGGCGGTTTTTGCTAATCCAGCCCTCGGTTTTGACCCGCCTTGCGGTCGAGGAAATCTTGCATGAACCAAGCAGCCAACGCCAACCTGTTTTCCCGCCTGTTCGACGGCCTCGACGATCCCAAACGCCTCGCGATCGAAACCCATGACGGCGCCCATATCAGCTATGGCGATCTGATCGCGCGCGCGGGCCAGATGGCGAACGTGCTGGTCGGACGCGGCGTGAAGCCCGGCGACCGCGTCGCCGTACAGGTCGAGAAATCCGTCGCCAATATCGTGCTGTACCTCGCGACGGTGCGGGCCGGCGCGGTCTATCTGCCGCTCAACACCGCCTATACGCTGAACGAGCTCGATTACTTCATCGGCGATGCCGAGCCTTCGCTGGTGGTCTGCGATCCCTCCAAGGCCGAGGGCCTCGCCCCGATCGCCGCCAAGGTGAAGGCCAAGGTCGAGACGCTCGGTCCGGATGGCAAGGGCTCGCTCACGGAAGCCGCCGACAAGGCGAGCAGCGAATTCACCACCGTGCCGCGCGCCAGCGACGATCTCGCCGCGATCCTCTACACGTCGGGCACCACCGGACGCTCCAAGGGCGCGATGCTCACCCACGACAATCTGGCGTCGAACTCGCTCAGTCTCGTCGACTACTGGCGCTTCACCGACAAGGACGTGCTGATCCACGCGCTGCCGATCTACCACACCCACGGTCTGTTCGTGGCGACCAACGTCACGCTGTTCGCCCGCGCCTCGATGATCTTCCTGCCGAAACTGGATCCCGATCTCATCGTCAAGCTGATGGCGCGCGCCACGGTGCTGATGGGCGTGCCGACATTCTATACGCGCCTGCTGCAAAACCCGGCGCTGTCGCGTGAGACCACGAAGCACATGCGACTGTTCATCTCGGGCTCGGCGCCGCTGCTGGCTGACACCCACCGCGAATGGTCGTCGCGCACGGGTCATGCCGTGCTCGAGCGCTACGGCATGACCGAGACCAACATGAACACGTCGAATCCCTATGATGGCGAGCGCGTGCCCGGCGCGGTCGGCTTCCCACTGCCCGGCGTCACCGTGCGGGTCACCGACCCCGAGACGGGCAAGGAATTGCCGCGCGAGGAGATCGGCATGATCGAGGTGCAGGGCTCGAACGTGTTCAAGGGCTACTGGCGCATGCCGGAGAAAACCAAGTCCGAATTCCGGCCCGACGGCTTCTTCATCACCGGCGATCTCGGCAAGATCGACGGCAAGGGCTACGTCCACATCCTCGGCCGCGGCAAGGATCTCGTGATCTCCGGCGGCTTCAACGTCTATCCGAAGGAAATCGAGAGCGAGATCGACGCCATGCCCGGCGTGATCGAGTCCGCCGTGATCGGCGTGCCGCATGCGGATTTCGGCGAAGGCGTCACGGCGGTGCTGGTCTGCAACAAGGGCGCCGATGTCACCGAAGCCGCGGTGCTGAAGGCGCTCGATGGACGGATCGCGAAATTCAAGATGCCCAAGCGCGTCTTCGTCGTCGAAGAGCTGCCGCGCAACACGATGGGCAAGGTGCAGAAGAACATCTTGCGCGATAGGTACAAGGATATCTACGCGAAGAAGTAGGGAGGAGATCCCGCTCTCTCACCGCGTCTTTGCGAGGAGCGAAGCGACGAAGCAATCCAGACTGCCGCCGCGGAAGGATACCGGATTGCTTCGCTTCGCTCGCAATGACGGTGGGTGCGGCGACTACTGCCCACCCACTAAACTCATCACAAATCGGCTGCCGACGATGAACAGATAGCAGCCGAACGCCACCTCCAGCGTCCGTTTCGACATCGCATGCGCGGCCCTCACACCTAACGGTGCGGTGACGAGGCTCATCGGCATCACCAGCACGGCGCCGATCAGCGAGACGTAGCCCAGGGCAAACGGGATTTGCAGCGCTGCGACGGCCGGATAGTGCGCGGCCGCCGGCCAGCCCGCGTAGATATAGCCGAGCGCGCCGGGAATCGAGATCAGCACCGCGAGCGCCGATGAAGTCGCGACCGCCTGGTGGATCGGCCGGCCGTAGAAGGTCATCAGCAGGTTCGAGAACAGCCCGCCGCCGATCCCCATCAACGTCGACAGGATGCCGACGCAGAAGCCGTAGACGCGCATCAACGGGCCCTTCGGCAGGTCGTCACCGAACTTCCAGCCTTCGCGGGCGAAGATGAGACGCGCTGCGGCCGAATAGGCGACGCAGACGAACACGATCTTGAACAGCCGCTCCGGCGCGTAGCGCGCGATGACGCTGCCGGCGACGACGCCGATCACGATCGGCAGCCACCAGACGCGCAGGATCGTCATGTCGACGGCGCCGCGCTTGTAATGCGCCTGAAACGAACGGATCGAGGTCGGAATGATCACCGCGAGCGAGGTGCCGATGCAGAGCGGCATGCGCACCTCGAGCGGCACGCCGGCGATGCGGAAGCATTCGTAGAATACCGGCACGAGTATCGCACCACCGCCGATGCCGAAGACACCGGCCAGGAATCCGGAGAGCGCGCCGGTTGCGATCAACAACAACGCGAGCTCGACGATCTCCTTGATATCAAGACCTGCAATCACCCCTGACCTGCCCCGGCGGCTGGTCGCAACTTCTCCGAGACATCCGTTCGGAAATGGCCGCGCGCCCAGCTGTAGGCGATCCGCTTGGTCTGGTCGACACATCGTGCCTCCCGGCTGGGGTGGAATGCAGGGTGCGCATATCGCTGTCCGCGCGAAATTGGCCAGGACGTCACCAGCCGGGCGGTTTCGACGATGGATCGACAGGTCGTGCGCCACGAACTGACTGGCTCGGAACGCAGGCGCGCCGGACCGCTGCTTAGAGGCGTTCCAATAGTGATTTCAATGTGCCAGCGAATCTTCGGAAAGGATGAATTAATGTTCGTTGTTTCGCTGGCGGACCGACGCCCTGGTATACCAAGCCTCTGATTGGGCTTGTTTCATCAATGCTCTAGGGCTGAACTCAAATTCGATTTATGGCGAATTGGTGATTGCGCAGGCCAGATCGACTCCGTAAATAGAGCCGACCTTTCGCGATCCCCGCGCGCCCCCTGCTGGGCCGCAATAAAACATCAAAAGCCCATGACCGCACGGATCGAACGACCGCTTTCACCACACCTGCAAGTCTACCGCTGGACCCTGACGATGGCGCTGTCCATCGTCCATCGCGCCACCGGCATCGCCCTTTACGTCGGAACCCTGCTGTTGGCCTGGTGGCTGATCGCGGCGGCGTCCGGCCCCGCCGCCTATGCCCATGTCCAGGCCTTCACCGGCAGCATCATCGGCCGGCTGATCGTGTTCGGCTACACTTGGGCGCTGATGCACCATATGTTGAGCGGCATCCGGCACTTCGTCTGGGACCTCGGCTTTGGCTTCAAGGCCAATGAGCGCGAAGCGCTGACCTGGGGCGCCCTGATCGGCGGCATCGTGCTGACGATGCTGATCTGGATCATCGCCTACGCAATCGGAGGTGGACGATGAGCGCGACCGATACGCCGAAGCGCAGCATGCGCACCCCGCTCGGCCGCGTCCGCAATCTCGGCGCGGCGCATTCGGGCACGTCCGACTTCTGGCGCCAGCGCATCACCGCCGTTGCGATGACGCTGCTGATGATCCCGGTACTGGTGATCGTCATGATGCTGCTCGGCCGCAACCAGGCCGGCGCGGCGCAGATTCTCAGCTCCATTCCCGTCGCCTTGATCCTGCTTCTCTTCATCTTCGCCAGTGCCTGGCACATGAAGATCGGCATGCAGGTGGTGATCGAGGACTACGTCCATAACGAGAAGCTGAAGCTCATCTCGGTCATGCTCAACAACTTCTTCTCGATCGCCGTGGCACTCGCCTCGACCTACGCGATCCTCAAGCTTGCATCCGGAGTGTAACCCATGGCCACAGAGACGAATGGCAAGGGCAACGGCGCTCCCGCCACCAACGGCAAAGCCTATCCCATCGAAGACCATACCTATGACGTCGTCGTGGTCGGCGCCGGCGGCGCGGGCCTTCGCGCGGTGGTCGGCTGCAGCGAGGCGGGCCTGCGCACGGCCTGCATCACCAAGGTGTTTCCGACCCGCTCGCATACGGTCGCGGCGCAGGGCGGCATCTCCGCCTCGCTCGGCAACATGCACAAGGACGACTGGCGCTGGCACATGTACGACACCGTGAAGGGGTCGGACTGGCTCGGCGACCAGGACGCGATCGAATACATGGTGCGCAACGCGCCCGCGGCCGTCTACGAGCTAGAGCATTGGGGCGTGCCGTTCTCGCGCACCGAGGACGGCAAGATCTACCAGCGCCCGTTCGGCGGCATGACCATGGACTACGGCAAGGGCCAGGCGCAGCGCACCTGTGCTGCCGCTGACCGCACCGGCCACGCCATGCTGCACACGATGTATGGCCAGTCGCTGCGCCACGCGGCCGAGTTCTTCATCGAGTTCTTCGCCATCGACCTGATCATGGACGACCAGGGCGCCTGCCGTGGCGTGATCGCACTGAAGCTCGATGACGGCACGCTGCACCGCTTCCGCGCCCAGACGACGATTCTGGCGACCGGCGGCTACGGCCGCGCCTACGCCTCCTGCACCTCGGCGCATACCTGCACCGGTGACGGCGGCGGCATGGTGCTGCGCGCCGGCCTGCCGCTGCAGGACATGGAGTTCGTGCAGTTCCACCCGACCGGGATTTACGGCGCCGGCTGCCTCGTCACCGAGGGCGCGCGCGGTGAAGGCGGCTATCTGGTCAATTCCGAGGGCGAGCGCTTCATGGAGCGCTACGCGCCCTCCGCCAAGGATCTCGCCTCGCGCGACGTGGTTTCGCGCTCGATGACCATTGAGATCCGCGAGGGCCGCGGCGTCGGCAAGAAGAAGGACCACATCTTCCTGCATCTCGACCACCTCGATCCCGCAGTGCTGGCCGAGCGGCTGCCGGGCATCTCCGAATCGGCAAAGATCTTCGCCAATGTCGACGTGACGCGCGAGCCGATCCCGATCGTGCCGACCGTGCACTACAACATGGGCGGCATCCCGACGAACTATCACGGCGAAGTGCTGACCAAGAAGGACGGCGACGACAATGCCGTGGTCCCCGGCCTGATGGCGCTCGGCGAAGCCGCTTGCGTCTCCGTGCACGGCGCCAACCGCCTCGGCTCCAACTCGCTGATCGACCTCGTCGTGTTCGGCCGCGCTGCGGCGCTGCGCTGCGCCGAGAAGCTGACGCCCAACGCCGAGCAGCCGGAGCTGCCGGCGAACTCGGCGGAACAGGCGCTCGGCCGTCTCGACCATTACCGCTACGCCTCCGGCGGCACGCCGACCGCGAAGCTGCGCGAAGGCATGCAGCACGTGATGCAGAACAACTGCGCGGTGTTCCGTACCGGCGAGGTCCTGAGCGAAGGCCAGAACCTGATCGCGAAGGTCCACAGCGGCATCACCGACATCGCCGTCTCCGACCGCTCGCTGGTGTGGAATTCGGATCTGGTCGAGACG
Source organism: Pseudomonadota bacterium (assembly GCA_023435725.1). Classification (GTDB taxonomy): domain Bacteria; phylum Pseudomonadota; class Alphaproteobacteria; order Rhizobiales; family Xanthobacteraceae; genus Bradyrhizobium. Next base: position 34,136 of record JAEYRD010000074.1, read on the forward strand.
CTCGAGTTCGACAATCTGATCTCGCAGGCGGTGGTGACGATGAACTCGGCCGCCAACCGCACCGAGAGCCGCGGCGCGCATGCGCGCGAGGACTTCTCCGAGCGCGACGACAAGAACTGGATGAAGCACACGCTGGCCTGGCTGGGTGACAACGGCAAGGTCAAGATCGAGTACCGCCCGGTTCACGATTACACCATGACCAACGACGTACAGTACATCCCGCCCAAGGCGCGCGTGTACTGATCGAACAGCGAAGGCCCTATCGAAATGGTTGAATTCGCACTTCCGAAGAACTCCAAGATCACCGGCGGCAAGACCTGGCCGAAGCCCGCGGGCGCGACGAACTTGCGCGAATTCCGTGTCTATCGCTGGAATCCGGACGACGGCAAGAATCCGAGCGTCGACACCTATTACGTCGACACCAACGATTGCGGTCCGATGGTGCTGGACGGCCTGATCTGGATCAAGAACCACATCGACCCGTCGCTGACCTTCCGCCGCTCCTGCCGCGAAGGCGTCTGCGGCTCCTGCGCCATGAACATCGACGGCCAGAACACGCTGGCCTGCACCCGCTCGATGCACGACGTGAAGGATGGTGCGGTGAAGGTGAATCCGCTGCCGCACCAGCCGGTGGTCAAGGACCTCGTGCCCGATCTCACCAATTTCTACGCGCAATATGCGTCCGTCGAGCCGTGGCTGAAGACGACCTCGCCGACGCCGCAGAAGGAATGGCGCCAGAGCCATGAGGACCGCGAGAAGCTCGACGGCCTCTACGAGTGCATCCTCTGCGCCTGCTGCTCGACCTCCTGCCCGAGCTATTGGTGGAACAGCGAACGCTATCTCGGCCCCGCCGCGCTGCTCCAGGCCAACCGCTGGGTCTCGGACTCCCGCGATGAAGCGACCGGCGAGCGGCTGGACAATCTCGAGGACCCGTTCCGCCTCTACCGCTGCCACACTATCATGAATTGCGCCAAGGCCTGCCCGAAGGGCCTCAATCCGGCGGAAGCTATCGCCGAGCTCAAGCTCAAGATGGTCGAGCGCCAGATCTAGGCCTCTTTCGTGCTACGATCCCCGGCCGCCGCGGCCGGGGCATTCTACGATCGGCGTGAATTTCAGTGAAATTTGCTTCAACCTGTACTGCGGGTAAATCGACAAACTGCAACCCTCGGTTCATGCCATAAGTCGCTTCCTTCCTTGCGGGAAATTCAAGTAAGCTCTCCGGTCCGGGACCGGGAGCGACTGTGCAGGGAGCGCAACGCAACTCGCTGAGACTTTTGCAGTGGATGATGGTTGCATCCCTGGCGCTTCCGATTGCGTTGTTCGTCATCGCCTCCGCGATCTCCTACACCTCGACGAGAGACATCGCCGACCGGGAGATCGAGCGCACGCTCGATGTCGCGCATGAGCACGCGCTCAAGGTGTTCGAGACCATCGACCGCAGCGTTGCCGAGATCAACGAGGTCGTGCGCGATCTACCCGACGGCGTGATTCGCTCGCGCGAGCCGGCGCTGCACCGCCGCCTGAAGCGCCTGACCGACTCGCTGCCCCAGCTCAAATCGGTATGGATCTTCGATGCGGACGGACGAGCGATCGTCAATAGCCTCGCCTCGCCGCCGCCGGAGCAGAGATTTGCGGACCGCGACTACTTCGTCGCCCATGTCGACCAGAACATCGGCACCTTCATCGGTGTTCCCCTGGCCCCGCGCCCGCCCTATCAGGGCGCGCGCTTCTTCGGTGTCAGCCGCCGGCGGGACACCGACGATGGCAGCTTCATTGGCGTGATCCAGGCTTCCGTTCTGCCGGAATATTTCGAGAGTTTCTATGCCAGGATCGGCTCCGATCCGGGCAGCTTCTTCGCGATGGGACGCAGCGACGGCGTGCTGCTCACGCATTTTCCCCGGCTCGACCGCGACCTCCGGCTCGATCCGAACGGGCCGGTCGGCCGGGAGATCGCTGCTCACCCCGAGCATGGCCTCATCACCGTCGCCTGGCCCTCGGACGGCATCGAGCGGCGCATCGGCTATCGGCGCGCCGCGGAATATCCGATCTATGTCAGCGCAGGCCTCGAGACCTCGGCGATCCGAGCACGCTGGTTCGCCGCCATGGGCAAGTATCTGGTGTTCGGCATTCCGGTGACCGCACTGCTGTTCCTGCTGCTGGCGCTGGCGTTCCGGCGCACTCAGCACCTCCAGGCCGAAGCTGCAAAGCGGCGCGAGGCCGAGGAGGCCCTCAAGCACAGCCAGCGCCTGGAGGCGCTCGGACAGCTCACCGGCGGCGTCGCGCACGACTTCAACAATTTGCTGACGGTGATCCGCGCCTCGGTCGATCTGTTGAACCGTCCGCAGCTGACGGAAGAGCGGCGGCGGCGCTACATCACCGCCATCGCCGATGCGGTCGCGCGCGCCGCCAAGCTGACCTCGCAGCTTCTGGCGTTCGCGCGGCGCCAGACGTTGAAGCCGGAAATATTCGACGTCGGGGAGCGGATGCAGTCGCTGCACGACATGCTGGCGACGCTGCTGGGCCCGGCGATCGAGATCGCGATACAGCTGCCGGCGGAGGCCTGCCTCGTCAATGCCGACGCCGGCCAGTTCGAGACGGCGCTGATCAACATGGCGACCAACGCGCGCGATGCCATGCAGGGCAAGGGCAGGATCACCTTCAAGATCGAGGTCGCGACGACCGTCCCGGACACGCTGGCGCACGTCTCGGGCAGCCATGAACTTGCAGGCAACCATGGCTTCGTCAGCGTCGCCGTCAGCGACACCGGGATCGGCATTCCCGCCGCGCGGCTTGGGCGCATCTTCGAGCCGTTCTTCACCACCAAGCAGGTCGGCCACGGCACCGGTCTCGGCCTGTCGCAGGTGTTCGGTTTCGCCCGGCAATCCGGCGGCGAAGTGACGGTCACGAGCGAGGTCGGCCACGGCAGCACCTTCTCGCTCTATCTGCCGCGCGTGCCGGCGGACCTGCTGCCGCGGCGGCAGGCGCCCAACACCGCTCCGGCAGCGGCCGGCAACGGCACGTCGGTGCTGCTGGTCGACGACAATATCGAGCTCGCCAACTTCGCCGCCGACGGCCTCACCGAGCTCGGCTACAGCATTACGCTGGTCGACAACGCCACCGACGCTCTGGCCGAGCTGGTCATGCACGCGGATCGTTTCGATGTTGTGTTCTCGGACGTAGTGATGCCGGGCATGACCGGGCTCGACCTCGCCCAGGCGATTCGCGATCGCAGCATCGACGTGCCGGTCGTGCTGACCAGCGGCTACAGCGAGGCATTGTCCCAGGACGGCGTTGCGGGCTTCGATCTCGTGCAAAAGCCCTATTCGATCGAGGAGTTGTCGCGCGTTCTGCGCCGGGCTGCGCGGCTGGGACGGGTGCGCGACGGCGCCGCCGAGTGATCGAACTCCGGAATCGACGGGAGCCGGCTAATTTCCTTCGCATCGCCCGCTCCTGCGGGAGGCGGCCGAAAAGCGCGAACAGGGCGGGAAGCCGCCCATTGTCGAGATCACAGGCGAGAACGACGATGAGGTCGCGCCGCCGTTGGAGTCCCCGGCAAAACCCGCTATGCATGCGCCGCTTGCAACGAGGACTTCTGCTTGACGCCCGACAACGCCCCTTCGTCCGCGCCATTCGGCGCGTTTGCGCCGAACGCGGCGCAGACCGCGATCATTCGCCTCGCGACACAGTCGGGGCTGAAGCGCGGCGCATTCCGGCCCTGGCTGTCGCGGCTGGTGAACCTGCTGCGCGGCGGGCCGATCGACGTACAGTATCAGGGCGCTTCGTTCCGCTTCTATCACCAGGGTAGCGCAACCGAGCGCGGCGCGCTGTTCAACCCCGACTACAATCTCGACGAGCTCGACTTCCTGCGCCAGTACACGCCGGCCGGCGGCGTGTTCGTCGACGTCGGGGCCAATGTCGGCACTTTCGCGCTGGTGATGGCGCGGCAGGTCGGGCCGTCAGGCAAGGTGGTTGCGATCGAACCGCATCCAATGACGTTTGGACGTCTCTCGTTCAACCAGGCCGCATCGAGAGCGACGCAGGTGCGCCTGGTGCAGGCTGCGGCAGGTGACAGCGACGGCGAGCTCATGATCGAGAGCGGCGGCGGCAATCTCGGCGCCACGCACGTCGTCACCGGCGCAGCCAGTGCTGAGGCGATCAAGGTGCCGTCGCTGCGGCTGACGCGCATTCTCGAGGAAACCGGCGTTACGCAGGTCGATTCACTGAAGATCGACGTCGAAGGTTTTGAGGACCGCGTGCTGATCGGCTTCTTCCGCGATGCGCCGCGATCGCTGTGGCCCCGCGCAGTGGTGATCGAGCATCTGTCACAGAACGAGTGGCAGCAGGATTGTATTGCCGACATGGTCGCGCGCGGCTTTACGGTCGCGCGCAAGACACGGAGCAACACGTTCCTGTCACGCTGACGACGACAAACAACGGTGCTTAGCGATGATCGACCATTTGGGTTTCTCCGTCTCCGACTATGAGGCCGCGAAAGCGTTCTACACCAAGGCGCTGGCTCCGCTCGGCTACAGCCTGATCATGGAAGTGACGGCGGAACAGACCGGCCACGATCCCACCGCCGGCTTCGGCGCCAACGGCAAGCCCGATCTCTGGATCGGCGGCGACGGCGCGATGAACAAGCCGGTGCATGTCGCGATCCTCGCGAAAGACCGCGCTACCGTCGACGCGTTCTACAAGGCGGCGATCGCGGCCGGCGGCCGCGACAATGGGCCGCCCGGCATCCGTCCGCATTATCATCCGAACTATTATGGCGCGTTCGTGCGTGATCCCGATGGACACAACATCGAGGCCGTCTGCCACGCGCCGGAATAGGGCGACGCGACGAGGAACATCGACGCGGCACCATCGTTGTCATTCTCTGGACAACCGATCTTGATCATGCCGATGCCGATCGAACCGCCCGAGATTCCGCCATCAACGCCGGGGACTCCGACCGAGCCTCCGCCAGGGATTCCGCCGGGCAATCCGCAGCCTGACATCGCACCGCCGGTGCGCGAACCAGACGCACCGCCACGCCCGGACGAATTGCCGCCGCACATTCCCGAAGAGATCCCGCAACGCGGACCAAACGGGCCGCTCATACCGAATCCCGCGACGGATGCGGCTTCGCCGCAAGATCACACATGAGGCGAACAATCACATGTGCGGCGATTGCATCCTGCTTCTGAATGCGCAATGAACGTTGCTATAGTGACGTGATTTGCGTGCAGAAATAAATCGGGCCGCGACCTCTTTGCCCGCCACAATCCGGCCTAACGCGTAGCTGTTCATCACATCGCACGACTTCTCATCACACCACTTCATTCGTCAAAGAGCCTTCCGGGGAATTTCACGACCATGACCAACTTCCGCTTCGTTCTGCTTGCAACGACGGCTCTAACCGCGATGCAAATCGAGAACTCTGCATCGCATGCGCAAAGCGCACCGCCGCTCGTTGTCGCGCAGGCCCAGCCAGACACGGGACCTGACGGGCGACCGAAGCAACCGCCGAAGGAAGCGCCAAAGGGAGCGCCGCCCGCCGCTCGTCCGACCGCACCAGCAGCTCCGGCGCCTGCGGCACCGCCTCCTGCGGCTCCGGCACGTCCGACCGCCCCGCCGCCCGCAGCGGCACCACCGCATCCTCCGGCTGCGCCGCCGCCGGCTGCAGCAGCCTCGCGCCCGACACCACCGCCGCCTCCGCCCGCGACGCATCAGGC
>JAEYRD010000024.1 GCA_023435725.1 Pseudomonadota bacterium
CTCGAGCGCCACATAGGCGAGGTCGTACTTCGACGCCTCGATCTCCTTCTCGTCCTCCTCCGTCAGGTCGCGCAGCTCGGCGAGCTCCGGATGGCGGTAGAGCGCGTTGGAGTCGAAGGACACCTTCGCGTCGAGGCAGCGCAGCTGGCCGTCCTTGGTGACGATCAGCGGGTTGATCTCGAGCATCGACATGTCGGTCGCCACGAACGCCTCGTAGAGCGTCGCGGAAAGCTTCTCGGCCTGCTTGGCGAGGTCGCCCGTCAGCCCGAGCGCCTTGGCGAGCGTGCGGCCGTGATGCGGCATCACGCCGGTCGCCGGGTCGATCGCGATGGTGTGGATCTTCTCCGGGTGGCTCGCCGCCACCTCCTCGATGTCCATGCCGCCTGCGGTGGAGGCCACGAACGCGACCCCGCCGGTGGTGCGGTCGACCAGCGCCGAGAGGTAGAACTCCTTCTCGATCGCCGAGCCTTCCTCGACGTAGAGGCGGTTGACCTGCTTGCCGGCCGGGCCGGTCTGCACGGTCACGAGGGTGGCACCGAGCATCTGCTTGGCGAATTCGGAGACCTCTGCGGCCGACTTGGCAATGCGGACGCCGCCCTTGTCGCCGGCGGAAGCCTCCTTGAACTTGCCCTTGCCGCGACCGCCAGCATGGATCTGGCTCTTCACCACCCAGACCGGACCCGGGAGAGCCTTGGCGGCGGCTTCGGCGTCGGCGGGCTTCAGGACGGGCACGCCCTTGGAGATCGGCACGCCGAACTCGTTCAGCAGCGCTTTGGCCTGGTACTCATGGATATTCATATGGTCGCTCCCTGAACCCGCGGGCGGTGCCCCCAAGGGCCCACCTCAGTCTTGTGGCTGGCATACCATATACCACATGAACTGCAACCTGGATTCTTTGACATCGAGATCTCTGCCGAACCGAAACCCCTTCCCGGTCAGCCGGGGTCCGGAAGTGAAACCGCCGAAGACCGGGTTTCGATCTTCGGCGGGACGTTGTTTGTGCCTTAGCGGCCGAGAAGATCAGGTGCGATCTTCTTGCAGGCGTCTACCAGGCCCTGCACTGCGCCGACCGACTTGTCGAAGGCCTCGCGGTCCTTGCCTGCGAGCTCGATCTCGACGACGCGCTCGACACCCTTGGAGCCGATCACGACGGGCACGCCGACATACATGTCCTTCACGCCGTATTCGCCATTGAGATAGGCGGCGCTGGGCAGCACGCGCTTCTTGTCGCGCAGATAGCTCTCGGCCATCGCGATCGCGGAGGCGGCAGGCGCGTAGAACGCCGAGCCGGTCTTGAGCAGGTTGACGATCTCGGCGCCGCCGTTGCGGGTGCGGTCGACGATCTCGTCGAGGCGCGCCTGCGAGGTCCAGCCCATCTTGACGAGGTCGGGCAGCGGAATGCCGGCGACGGTGGAGTACTTCACCAGCGGCACCATGGTGTCGCCATGGCCGCCGAGCACGAAGGCGGTGACGTCTTCGACCGAGACGTTGAACTCGTCGGCCAGGAAGTAGCGGAAGCGCGCCGAATCCAGCACGCCGGCCATGCCGACGACCTTCTTGTGCGGCAGGCCCGAGGCCTTCTGGAGCGCCCACACCATCGCGTCGAGCGGGTTGGTGATGCAGATGACAAAGGCGTCGGGAGCGTACTTCTTGATGCCGGCACCGACCTGCTCCATGACCTTGAGGTTGATGGAGAGGAGGTCGTCGCGGCTCATGCCGGGCTTGCGCGGCACGCCGGCGGTGACGATGCAGACCTTGGCGTTGTCGAGCGCCTCGTAGGAATTGGCGCCGCTGTAGTTCGCGTCAAAGCCGTCGACCGGCGAGGACTGTGCGATATCGAGCGCCTTGCCCTGCGGCACGCCCTCGGCGATGTCGAACATCACCACGTCGCCCAGTTCTTTCAGGCCGATGAGATGAGCCAACGTTCCGCCGATCTGACCGGAGCCAATCAAAGCAATCTTGTCGCGCGCCATGTGAACCTGTCCTTTAGACACGTAAGGAGGGGAAAACTGAGAGGGTGGTTATCCCTTTCGCTTGCCCCGTTCAAGTCGGTGGATGCCCAATTGTCGGGCTTGCCGAGTATACAAGCGCATGCCCGTCATTCCTGGGCGCGACGAAGTCGCGAGCCCGGAATCCATCGGGTAACAGAGCGCGCCGATGAATGGATTCCGGGCTCGTCGCTGCGCGACGCCCCGGAATGACACCGGCGAAGATGGTGAAATAGGACTTAAGTCTCCACCAGCCCCTTGGTGGAGCCGCTGGCGGTGGAATCCTTGCGGCCGTGGGGCAGCGCCAGGTAGGATTTCGAGCTCATTTCGATCAGACGCGAGGCGGTCCGCTTGAATTCGTTGGCCTCGTTGCCCTCGTCGGCGATGTACAGCGAGATCGGGTTGGCATCGGCCGAGGCCATCAGCTTCACGGCATTGTCATAGAGCGTATCGATCAGCGTGATGAAACGCTTGGCGGCGTTGCGCTGGGAGAAGTCCATCACTGGAATATGGTCGACCAGGATGGTGTGATAGTCGTGCGCGAGCCTGAGGTAGTCCGATGCCCCAAGCGGCTTCTCGCAGAGATCGGCGAACGAAAACCGTGCTACACCATGGGCCGAGCACGGCACGGGCAGGGTGCGGCCCTTGATCAGAATATCGCGCGACTTGCATTTGGCGTGCCCGGTCATCTTGGACCAGGCGCGGTCGAGCGCGGCATCCGCATCGCCATCCGCCGGCGTCAGCCACATCGGCACGCCCTGGAGTTTCTCCAGCCGGAAATCGGTGCGCGCGTCGAGCCGCAGCACGTCCATGTGGTCGGTGATCTGCTTGATGAAGGGCAGGAACAGCGCGCGGTTCAAGCCGCCCTTGTAGAGATCGTCGGGCGCGACGTTGGAGGTCGCGACCACTACGGTACCGAGCTCGAACAGCTTTGCGAACAGGCGGCCGAGGATCATCGCGTCCGCGATGTCGGTGACGTGGAATTCGTCGAAGCAGAGCAGCCAGCTCTCCGCGAAGATCGCATTCGCCGTCAGCGCGATGACGTCGCCATCGGCAATTTCGCCGCGCGCGATGCTCTGCCGGTAGTCGTAGATGCGCTCATGCGCCTCGGCCATGAATTCGTGGAAATGCGCACGCCGCTTGTGCTCGACGGAGGAGTGCTGGAAGAACAGGTCCATCAGCATGGTCTTGCCGCGGCCGACCTCGCCATGGACGTAGAGCCCGTGCGGCGCATCGCCCTTGTCGCCGCCGTTGAACAGGCGGCTGAGCAGGCCCGGCTTGCGCTGCGGGTTGTAATTCGCAAGCCGCAGGTCGAGCGCTGCATAGGCTTCGGCGATTTCGGCTTGCGCGGCATCGGGCTCGATCGCGCCAGAGGCGATCTCGGCCTGATACGCCTCGTCGAATGAGGAAATGGGGGTCGAGAGCATGACCCTTTACCGCCAGAGACGGGCGGAAATTGCAAGCCGTGAATTGGTTGACGGGGTATGCGCTTTTCTCCCTCGCCCCGTTCTTACGGGGAGAGGGTGGGGTGAGGAGCTGTCTCCGCAAAAACGGTGAGAGCAAAAACGGTGAGAGAAGGACTCGCCGAAAGTCCCCCTCACCCGAAACTCAAGCTGCGCTTGAATTTCGACCTCTCCCCGCAAGCGGGGCGAGGTGAAGAGCTAAGCACACAGCTCGTAGGCGTCCTCGACCACATATGGCCCGCCGCCGGTGGAGGCGCGCGACGAGAACAGCACGAAGCGCTCAGCCATGAACGCCTTGCTGGGGAAATAGCCGCGCAGCGAGAGATAGTCGGCGACGTCGCGGTCGGTGGCGTCGTGCAGACGGGCCAGCGTGACATGCGGGATGAACTTGCGGCCTTCAGGGTCGAGACCGATCCGCTGCATCATGCGCTCGAGCTCGGCCTGCAATTCCATCAGCGGCTTGCTCGGCGCGATCGTGGCAACCACCGCGCGCGGCTTACGGCCGCCGAAGCTCGTGAGCCCCTGCACCTTCACCTCGAACGGTTTGCGGTCGACGCGAAACAGCATCGAGGCGATCTCGTTGGCGGAGATGCCGTCGATATCGCCGATGAAACGCAAGGTGACGTGATAGTTTTCGGGATCGATCCACCGGGCGCCGGGAAGGCCGCCCCTCAAGTTGGAAAGCGACTGGCCGATCTCGGCCGGAATTTCCAGACCAGTGAACAAACGTGGCATCGTTGAGCACTCCCGATGCTTGGGTACAGCCCTTGAGAAGCAAGGACCACGCCCAAATTAGAGCCGGCGACGAATCACCGGTAACCTGATTCCTACCGCAGTTGTGTGACTCTGCGAAGCATTGCGCGCCCCACCCCGGTAAAACCCTGGGAATTGCGGTCAGAACTGCCTGCTTTTCAACGCCGTTGCTCGCTTATCGCGCCAAGGAATGCCTCCACCGTGGGCACGATCTTGCCAACGATGATGTCGACGCCGGCCGCGGTCGGATGAATGCCGTCGGCCTGGTTGAGCTTGGCATCGGCAGCAACGCCGTCGAGGAAGAACGGATAGAGCGGCACGTCGAATTTTTTCGCCAGATCCGGATAAATCGAATTGAAGCGCGCCGCATAATCGGCGCCGTAATTCGGCGGCGACAGCATTCCGCACAGCATCACCGGGATCTTGCGCGCCTTGAGGCGCTGGACGATGTCGCCGAGCGCAGCGCGCGTCAGGTCGGGATCGATGCCGCGCAACGCGTCGTTGGCGCCGAGCTCGACGATGACGCCGTCGGTTCCATCCGGCACCGACCAGTCGAGCCGGTCGCGGCCGCCCGACGAAGTGTCTCCGGACACCCCGGCATTGATCATGTCAATCGCCATGCCTTTGTCTTGTAAGGCTTTTTGGAGCTTGGCCGGAAATGCTTCCTGGGCCGGAAGGCCGAGGCCGGCACTCAAGGAATCGCCGAGAACGACAAGCTTGATCGGCTTTGTCGCCTCGGCCCGCGCCGGACCTGCGACCGTCATCAAAGCGAACATCAACACGGCTATGTGCATGAAGAATCCGTAACGCCTCTCGACCGCGCGTGCGGAGTTGCCATATGACCGGACCATGGACAGTCGCATCGAATCCTCTTCGCTCGCCGGCACCTCGCCGGACACCATCGCCATCTCCAACGTCAATCTCTCATTGGGTACGGGCGCGGCACGCGTTCACATCCTCAAGGATATCAGCCTGCGGGTCGCCTCGGGCGAGACGATCGGCCTGATCGGCCCGTCAGGTTCGGGCAAATCCACGCTGCTGATGGTGATGGCGGGGTTGGAGCGTCCTGATAGTGGAGAGGTGGTGGTCAATGGCACGCCTTTCAATGCCCTCGACGAGGATGCGCTGGCCCGCTTCCGCGGCCGCCAGGTCGGCATCGTCTTCCAGTCCTTCCATTTGATTCCGACCATGACGGCGCTGGAGAACGTCGCCGTGCCGCTCGAGCTCGCGGGTAATCCTGACGCTGCGAAGCGCGCGGCGCAGGAGCTGCAATCGGTCGGGCTCGGTGACCGCCTGCATCACTACCCGACGCAGCTTTCCGGCGGCGAGCAGCAGCGTGTCGCGCTCGCGCGCGCGCTGGCGCCCGATCCCGCCATTCTCGTTGCCGACGAGCCGACCGGCAACCTCGACGAGGCGACCGGAAAACAGATCGTCGATCTCCTGTTCGGCAAGCACGCCGAGCGCGGCATGACGCTGGTGCTGGTGACGCACGATTCCTCGCTCGCGCATCGCTGCGATCGCGTCATTCGTCTGCGCTCGGGCCGCATCGACACGCAGTCTGCGCCGGCATGAGCGTCGCGGCCCAACCGTTCGCAAAGCCCAACGCCGTCGCGTTGTCACTGCGCTACGCGCTGCGCGAATTGCGCGGAGGCCTGCGCGGCTTCTACGTCTTCATCGCCTGCATCGCGCTCGGCGTGATGGCGATCGCCGGCGTCGGCTCGGTCTCGGCAAGCCTCAGCGACGGTCTCGCTCGCGAAGGCCGCACGCTGCTCGGCGGCGACGTCTCCTTCGTGCTGTTCCAGCGCGAGGCCAAGCCAGAGGAGGTCGCCTTCCTGCGCTCGCGCGGCACCGTCTCGACCGCCGCGACCCTGCGCGGCATGGCGCGCTCGGCCGAGGGCAAGCTCGCGCTGGTCGAGATGAAGGCGGTCGACGACACCTATCCGATGCTCGGCCGGCTGACGCTGGCGCCGCCGCTGCCGATGTCCGATCTGCTCGCGATGCGCGACGGCGCGTTTGGCGCGGCCGCCGATCCGACGCTTTTGGCGCGTCTCTCCCTCAAGACCGGCGACCGCGTCACCATCGGGAGCGCAACCTTCCAGATCCGCAGCACGGTCGAAGCCGAGCCCGACAAGCTCGCCGGCGGCATCGGCTTCGGGCCGCGCTTCCTGATCAGCGAAGCAGGCCTGCGCGCCACCGGCCTGATCCAGCCCGGCAGCCTGGTACGCTGGGTCTACCGGGTGAAACTGCCCGATACCGCCAACAGCGAGCGCGCCACCGAAGCCTTCATCGCGGATGCGCGCAACGCCGCGCCGCAGGCCGGCTGGGAGATCCGCAGCCGCTCGAACGCCTCGCCGCAGCTCGAGCGCAACATCAGCCGCTTCACGCAGTTCTTGACGCTGGTCGGCCTCGCCGCGCTGCTGGTCGGCGGCGTCGGCGTCGCCAATGCGGTGAAGAGCCATATCGACCGCCGGCTCGAGGTGATCGCGGCCTTCAAGGCCGTCGGCGCCACCGGGCGCGATGTGTTCGGCATCTATCTGGCGCAGGTCATCCTGCTGGCTGCGATCGGCTCGGTGATCGGCCTTGCGCTTGGCGCCGCCATGCCTTTCGCTATCGTCGGCCTGTTCGGCAAGCTGCTGCCGCTGCCGGTGATTCCGGCCGTGCATGCCGACGAGCTCGCGCTGTCCTTCATCTATGGCCTGCTGACCGCGCTCGCCTTCGGCCTGTGGCCGCTCGGCCGCGTGCACGACGTGCCGGTGGCGGCGCTGTTCCGCGACACCATCAGCTCGGAATGGCACCGGCCGCGCTGGAGCTATCTCGTATTCATGGGCGTCGTGATCGCGCTGCTCATTGCGGTCGTGATCGGCCTGTCCTTCGACAAGCGCATCGCCGCGGTGTTCGTGGCCTCCTCCGTCGTCGTCTTCGCCCTGCTGCGCGGCATCGCCGCCCTCTTGATGACGATCGCGCGGCGGCTGCCCCAAACGCGGCTGCCGATGCTGCGGCTTGCGATCGCCAACATCCACCGACCAGGCGCGCTGACGCCCTCGGTCGTGCTGTCCCTGGGGCTCGGGCTCGCCGTGCTCGTCACCATCACGCAGATTGACGGCAATCTGCGCCGGCAGTTCCTGGCCGCATTGCCGGATCGGGCTCCGTCGTTCTTCTTCATCGACATCCCGAGCACCCAGGCCGAGCAGTTCGACGGCTATCTGCGCCAGATCGCCCCCAGCGCGAAGGTCGAGGACGTGCCGATGCTGCGCGGCCGCATCGTCGCCGCGCGCGGCGTCCGCGCCGAGGATCTCAAGCCGACCACCGATTCCGAATGGGTGCTGCAGAGCGACCGCGGCCTGACCTATACCGGCGAGCTACCGAAAGGCTCCAAGGTGGTCGAAGGCGAGTGGTGGAGTGCCGATTATTCCGGCCCGCCGCTGGTCTCGATGGAGAAGAAGATCGCGGACGGCCTGGGCCTCAAGGTCGGCGACGAAGTCGTGGTCAACGTGCTCGGCCGCGACATCCCCGCGAAGATCAGCAATCTGCGCAACATCGACTGGCAGGGGATGGGCATCAATTTCGTCCTCGTGTTCTCGCCGAATGCCTTCAAGGGCGCGCCGCACACCCATATCGCGACGCTGACGGAAGCCGGCGGCGATGCCGCAGGCGACGGCCAGATCATCAAGCAGGTCGCAGATGCCTATCCGATGGTGACGAGCGTGCGCGTGCGCGAGGTGATGGAGACCGTCGGCTCCGTCGTGACCAATTTGGCCATGGCGATCCGCGGCGCCAGCGCCGTGACCCTGATCTCGGCGATCCTGGTGCTGGGCGGCGCGCTCGCTGCCGGCCACCGCCACCGGGTCTACGATGCGGTGATCCTGAAGACTTTGGGCGCGACGCGGCTGCGGCTGCTCGGCGCCTATGCCCTCGAATACCTCCTGATCGGGCTTGCTACCGCGGTGTTCGGCGTCATCGCCGGCAGCATCGCGGCATGGATGATCGTGACGCGGCTGATGACGCTGAGCTTCGTCTGGCAGGCCGGCAGCGCGGCCGGCGTGGTCGTGGCCGCCCTGGTCGTCACGGTCGGGCTGGGCCTCGCCGGCACGCTGCTGGCGTTGAACAAGAAGCCCGCGACGGTGTTGCGGAATTTGTGACAAAGTGTAGCGGATGGCCGCGGAGGCCCCGGAATCGCACGATTCCTGCGATTAACCACGCCTGCTCGTCAGGATTGCGGGGCGAGGGCGACATTCAGCCGCGCGTGGACGGTTGCGGCGAATGTGTTAGTTTCCCACATATCGAATGGGTTCGGAGCCCCGATTGTTAGCCAAAATTAATGTCGGCAGACATCGGTATCCGAGATAGAATTTGACGAACCGGCGGTATGGCGACCCTCATGCCGGACCGGGCCAACCAACGGGATTTCGACCATGTCGGACCTAGACCGTAACTACGCTTCTCCTTTCGGCAGGGCCGCCGGGCGTGTCGACGCCGCGACGGTCGATGCCGGCCTGCGCGCCTACATGCTGCGCATCTACAACTACATGAGCATCGGCCTTGCCATCACCGGCTTGGCCGCGCTCGGCGTCTACATGGCCGCCGTGACGGACGTTCCGACCGCGGACGCCGTCCGCGTCGGCAAGCTGTTCCTGACGCCGTTCGGCTACGCGATGTTCGTGAGCCCCCTGAAATGGCTGTTCATGCTGGCGCCGCTCGCGATGGTGTTCGTGATCTCCGCAGGCATCAACCGTCTCGCCCCCTCGACCGCCCAGATCCTGTTCTGGGTGTTCTCGGCGCTGATGGGCATCTCGCTGTCGTCGATCTTCCTGGTGTTCACGCACACCTCGATCGTGCGGGTGTTCTTCATCACGGCGGCCACGTTCGGTGCGCTCAGCCTCTACGGCTACACCACCAAGCGTGACATGACCGGGATGGGCTCGTTCCTGTTCATGGGCCTGATCGGCATCATCATCGCGAGCCTGGTGAACCTGTTCCTGGCCAGCTCGGCGCTGCAGTTCATCGTGTCGGTGGTCGGCGTGCTGGTGTTCGCGGGCCTCACCGCCTGGGATACGCAGCGGCTGAAGAACGACTACATCTACGGCTACGCTTCGGCCGGCGGTGACATCGCAGAGCGTGCGGCGATCACCGGTGCGCTGTCCCTGTACCTGAACTTCATCAACCTGTTCACGCTGCTGCTGCAGCTTCTCGGCCAGCGCGACTAAGCGATAGACCCGAGAGAACGGACACGAACCCCGGCCGAGAGGCCGGGGTTTTTGTTGGGGCCGACCTCCACGAATTCCGTCATTGCGGGCAAAGCGAAGCAATCCAGAGCGTCTCCGCGGATGCATTTCTGGATTGCTTCGTCGCAAGAGCTCCTCGCAATGACGGGTGTGGCAACGCCGTTGCCCTCTTCCGGCGGCCGCGGGAAGGCTTTAATCTTCCCCCATGTCCGCACCTGATATTAGGCCTACTACCGAGGCCGACCTCCCCGCCATCACCGCCATCTACCAGCAGGCCGTCCGCGAGGGCACCGCGACGTTCGAGCTGGAACCGCCTGACCTCAACGAGATGACGCGCCGCTATCGCGCGCTGATCGACGGCGGCTACCCCTATTTCAATGCCATCCTCGACGGCCGCGTGGCCGGCTACGCCTATGCCGGCGCCTACCGGCCGCGGCCAGCCTACCGCTTCACGGTCGAGAACTCGATCTATCTCGATCCCTCGTTCCACCGTCGCGGCGTCGGCCTGTTGCTGCTGGAGCGGCTGATTGCCGAATGCGAGGCGCGCGGGTTCCGCCAGATGATCGCGGTCATCGGCGATTCCGCCAATGCCGGCTCGATCGGCGTTCACACCAAGTGCGGCTTCAAGATGATCGGCACCCACCCCAACGTCGGGCTGAAATTCGGCCGCTGGCTCGACACGGTCATGATGCAGCGCGACCTCGGCGAGGGCGGGACGAGCGTGCCGGGGAAGTAGGCGGCTCTTGTAGCCCGAATGGAGCGCAGCGCAATCCGGGACAGGCTCATCCGCCGATGCGACGGCCCCGGATTGCGCTGCGCTCCATCTGGGCTACGAAGTCTCGCTACACCACCGCCAGCTTGCGATCGATCACCAGCAGGACGCGCTCGAGCTCATGGCCGCGGCGCAGGATCAGGCCGGTCGCCGAGATCACGCTGTACATGCCCTGCTTGCGCGCGAGCCGCGGGTCCTTCTCGATGCGATAGATCGGCACTTCCGAGGCGCGGCGATAGACCGAAAACACGGCGCGGTCCTTCAGGAAGTCGATGGCGTAGTCACGCCACTCGCCATCGGCGACCATGCGGCCGTAGAGATTGAGAATTCGATGCAGTTCGAGCCGGTTGAACGTCACCCGATTCGGCTGCGCATTCGCAGCGGCGGGGCGCACCGCCGCGCGCAGCTCGCTCGGATCGGCATCCTCCGACAGATTCATGGAGCGGCTCCTCATCAGCATGATCGCGGCCGCGAAGACCCTCCCGGAACCGCGGATCATGACAATTGCATGATTGCGCCAACCGTTCCCCACCGCAAGGGGTTCCACACTCAACCCATTGAATCGGAGCGACATCGACAGACACGCAAAAGTAGTATTTATCAGCGGCAAACCGTCACGGGATCGTTAGCAGGAATCATAGTATCGCCTCTTTTCCGCCTAGCGACTGCCGCCCTGCATTGCGAGAAGACTCATGTGCGTTGACCCGGTCCCTTCGGTTCCGGATTCCTCAGCCCCCAGCCCCCCGGGGTCGGCGGGATCGGGTCGGTACACACGGCAATGAGAGGGCCAACGCGAGTTGGTCCTTTTGCTTATGTCGGGATGATTGCCGTCGACAAGTCATCCGGACGCGCCAACGGGTCCGCGCGAGCCCGGAACGACGAAGACCGAATCTTCTGAGACGACGATCTACTGATTTCAGTGCAGCGAGGTGTACG
>JAEYRD010000150.1 GCA_023435725.1 Pseudomonadota bacterium
CCGCACGAGTTCGTCGGCGCATTCATCGACCTCCGCTGCGGACACCCTGAAGGCCAGTTGCAGCGAGGCGCTCCCCGTCGGCGTCGGGGCATCCGCCGCAGTCCGGCTCGGCCTCGCCAGGGCCAGCGTGTTGCTGCCGACCCCGTACTCGATCCAGTTCGGCGAAAGTTCGCGCAGCAGCGGAAAGGCGAGAACGTCCTCGTAGAAGCGCCGCATCGCGGCCATGTCGCGCACGAAGATGACGGTGTAGTCGATCGCGCGAATGGCGCGGAAGGGCGAGCGCTGATTTGGCTCGTTTGTCTGCTGGATCATAATCACCCCCAATTCCGAAGCGCCGCAAGCGATGTCACTGCATCATCCCCGCAACCGAGGCGATGAAGGCCCCCGATTGAGAGCAAGAAGACCGCGGAATGAAGCCAACGCGAAGGAAAAATGGTATTTACAGGCCAACCTCTCATCTATGGCCACATTGAAGATCGGCTTGTAAGCAATGGAAGGTGCCGGAGAGTGCATTAGGTTGGATTCGCAACGCTCCAACCGATTAAGATTCTATCGCTGAGACAACCGAAAGTCGAACATCCCCCTTCTGTAGAACCGGTTTCTGCGCCCAGCACGGTAACTACTCGCTATAAGTGGTCACAGCCGAGTATCCGGCGAGGGGCACAGGACAATGAAGAGGCAATTCCGATTAAGCTTGGAAGCCAAAAAGGATCTAATACTTCACACGTATGACTCCTTCCTAATCAATCAAACGCGGCTTTTTGCTCAAACCCGTTCGAATAAGGAATCCGACAGTACTGAGATTAACCGACGTCAGGAACTTCTGTTCTTGGACGACCTTACTGGCTTCGCGATTGCTGCTCGGAGATTAGTGGAGCTGACTGGACTAAAGTCATTCGCAAATAGATGCATGATCCCCATGGTGTATCTTGATCGCGGAGAAGAGCCTTACGGGCTAATGAAGCTTAAGGATAAGGCAGTTGGATTTCACACGCTCATCAATCGCCTAATCCACGCATCCATTATCGAGCACATTCGAAATCGACTAGATTTTGTCCTCTTCGTTGAACGACCCGCGAAAGAAATAGTCGAAAAGATCATGTGGAACAGGATAGCCAAGAAGAACTATAATCACGAGCCGATGGAGCAATTGTTGTTCGTTTCCACGGATGATGTGAACCCCGTTTTCTTCTCAATTGACGACATGATCGAACAATCGATTGTTGTTGCCGACAAGGTTGTCGAGGTTTGCAGTAGTCAAAAGATCTTTCTGGAGCTCGACATGAGAGGCGCGGATTAGACCGTGCTCTCAATCCGAATTACCAAGTCGCGGACTCACTCCACCAGTTCCGGCCACGGCACGATCGTCGATTTGACCGTCTTCATCGCCATCGCGTCCTTGACCGCCTGCGCGACGCCCTCTTCCGTGAACGGATAGATGGTCTGCATCTTCAGCCAGGGATATTTGTCGCAGGTGCGGTAGAGCATGTCGACCCCGAGCGGCAGATCGTTGCCGGTAAAGCCCCACGAACCGAGCACGTTGAGGTCCTTGGTGCAGATGCGGTGCCACGAGGTGTCGATCGAGCCGGCATCGGTGAACTGGCCCATCTCGACATAGGTGCCGCCATCGCGCAGCATCTCGATGCCTTCGGGGCCGGCTGAGGGGTGTCCCGAGCAATCCATCACGAGATCGGCGCCGAAGCCTCCGACAATCTCGCGCACGCGCGCGATGCGATCCTGCGGTGATTTGAGCTCCTCGATGTTCACCGTCGCCTCCGCCCCGAACGCGCGGGCGAGCTTGAGCCGTGGCTCTTCCGGCGCACCGACGCAGATCACGCGCCCTGCCCCCATCTCCCTTGCGGCCGCGACCGCCAGGATGCCGATCGGGCCCGAGCCCTGGATCACCACCGTATCGCCCCAGCTGAAACCGCCGGCGCGGCTCGCGCGGTTGAAGGCGCGGATGCAGGACGTCAGCGGCTCGGACAGCGCGCCGAGGCGCAGCGACATGTCGTCGGGCAGCTTGTAGATCTTGGTGCCGGGCAGCATGTCGAGATCGACATAGACATATTCGGCCCAGCCGCCCCACAAATGCGGCGCCTTGTCGAAGCCGAGATAGCGGCCGTAATAGACCGGCGTCAGGCATTTGTTGGCGGTCTGCGGATAATGGATGCAGTAGTAGCAGCGTCCGCAGGGCATCAGCGGCGGGATCATCACTTTCGATCCGACCTTCAGCGGCTTGCTCATGAAGTCCTCGGTGAATTCCTCGCCGCATTCGACGATGACGCCGCCGAGCTCATGCCCAAGCGTAAACGGCCAGGGCAGTGGCTTCGGCCAATGCCCCTTGAGGATATGCAGGTCGGTGCCGCAGACGCCGCAGGCGCCGATCTTGATCAGCGCGGCCTTGCGGCCGACCTTCGGCCACGGCACGGTGCGGATGACGGGCTCCGAGCCCGGCCCTGCGTGGGTGCAGACGCGGATCTGTTGCATGGCTGTTTCCTCACCGCCCGCTTTGTTATGATTTGTGGCGCGGGCGTGAGGCGAAGCGTATGTGAGATGCGCCGGCGTGCCAAGATGCAGTGACGTTCGGGATCGAGGACGATGGCGATGCTGCGTGACTATCGAGACAGCGATGCCGAGGCGATCGTACGCGTCGCGCTGGCCGCGTTCGCGGAGTTCGAGCCGCACTATTCAAACTGGCCGTTGTTCAATGCCAACGTCGCGAAGATGACGGAGCTGTCCAAGACTGGCGAACTCATCGTCGCCGAGGACGATGGCCACATTGTCGGCGCCGTGGCCTATGTCGGTGCGCAGCAGCCGAAGCCGGCCTTTTTCGATCCCGCGTGGCCGATCATCCGCATGCTGGTGGTCGATCCCACCGCGCGCGGCAGAGGCATCGGCCGGCAATTGACGGAAGAATGCCTGCGCCGCGCCGAGCGCGACCAATCGCCGGTCATTGCGCTCCACACGACGCCGATCATGACCGTCGCGCTACCGATGTATCTGCGCATGGGGTTTGCCAAAGTTCGTGAGGCGCCGGATATCTTGGGCGTGCCCTATGCAGTGTACGTCAAGTCGCTGGGGTAGTCTCGTAGCCTGCATGAGCAAAGCAACATGCGGGGAAAGACAAAGACCCGGATATCGCTTCCGCCTTCGCTCGTTGAGCTGCGGCGGACAAGTCGCTCCGTCCGAGCTACGGCGCCCAGGGCCCCCACACACCCAATTGTCTTGAGCGGCCGACAACGAACGTGTAAGGCCGCAAGAGTCCTTTCCTGGTGAACGCTTGAACCCCCTCCCCAAGAATCCCGTGGCCGCGTCCGGCTCGTTCGCGGCGATGAAGTCCGTGCCCTACCGCCTCCAGTTCGTGGCTTACGTGCTGGCGATGATGGCTGACAACATCGAGCATGTGATCAGCTATTGGGTGGTGTTCCAGAAGTTTCATTCGCCTACGCTGGGGGGTTTTGCCGTGCTGTCGCACTGGCTGCCGTTCCTGCTGTTCTCGGTCGCGGTCGGCGGGCTCGCCGACCGGTTCGACCCGCGCCGCATCATCCAGTGCGGCATGGTGCTGTTCATCGTGGCATCAAGCGGATGGGGCTTCTTCTTCATCACCGACACGATCGAGATGTGGCACGCCATGCTGCTGCTCGTGATCCACGGCTGCGCCGGCGTGCTGTGGCAGACGCCGAACCAGCTCCTGCTCTACGACCTCGTCGGTCCCGCTGACCTGCCGAGCGCGGTGCGGCTGAACGCGATGGCGCGCTATCTCGGCATCCTGGTTGGACCTGCCGTCGGCGGCGTCATCATGCTCACGCTCGGCGCCTCGCACGGCATCATCTTCAACACGCTGTTCTATCTGCCGATGCTGCTATGGCTGTTCTGGGCGCCGGTGCGCGACAAGAGCTTGGCTGCGCGGCGCTTCGCCGTGCGCGGCATTGCCGACATCATGCTGACCATCCGCGCCATTGGCACCCAGCCGGTCTTGACGGCGATGACGTGGCTCGCCGGCCTCACCTCCTTCATGATCGGCAACGCTTATCACGCCCAGATGCCGGGCTTTGCCAGTGATCTCGGCCATGGCGATCCCGGCGTCTCCTACAGCGTGCTGCTCGCGGCGGACGCGGCCGGTGCGCTGCTCGCCGGCATTGCACTGGAATCCTGGGGACGGCTCAAGGGCACGCCGCGCACCGCGATCGCGCTCGCGGTGCTCTGGAGCGTGGCGCTGCTCGGCTTCGCCGCGGTGCGGATCTATCCAGTGGCGATCGTGCTGCTGTTCTTCGCAGGCTTCTTCGAGCTGTCCTTCAACACCATGGCGCAGGCGCTGGTGCAGCTGAACGCGCCGCCGGACATCCGCGGCCGCGTCGTCGGCCTCTACAACATGGCCGGGCTCGGGATGCGGGCCTTCAGCGGCATTACCGTCGGGGTCTTCGGCGCGGCGATCGGCATTCACTGGTCGCTCGGGCTCTCGGCCGCGGTGCTGCTGGCGCTGCTGCTTCTGTTGTATCGGCGCGCGGCAAGGAAGGCGTAACGGCGCAGCATTACGACACGGCCCGTTGCCCCCGGCTTCAGCACCGCCGCGACGGTGCTCGCCTGCCCGCCGCTGCTGTGGCTTTTCGAGCGCATTGTTTCCGACCGCAATCGACGCACGTAATCCTAACGCGGCATTAACCCTATGCACCTTAGGGTCGTCTCGGACTCCGCCCGAGCGGGAGTCGGGTACTGAAAATGGCGTTGGCGAACAAAAAATTTCTTCCGGCCACCGAGGAACGTCGGCGTTTCCAGCGGGTGAAGGTTCACCTGCTCGGCCGCTACATGCTGCCGGACCGCCGCGAATTCCCCTGCCAGGTGATCAACATGTCGCCGGGCGGGCTGGCGTTGCTCGCGCCGGGCATCGGCAATGTCGGCGATCGCGTGGTCGCCTATCTCGACCATATCGGCCGCGTCGAGGGCAAGATCACCCGCATCATCGACAATGGCTTCGCCATGACGATCGGAGCGACGCCCCGCAAGCGCGACAAGCTCGCCGCCCAGCTCACCTGGCTTGCCAACCGCGATATCCTCAATCTGCCGGAGGATCGCCGCCACGACCGTATCGTGCCGCGCAACCCGATCGCGGTGCTGACGCTCGATGACGGCACCAAGATGACCTGCCGCATCATCGACCTCTCGCTGTCCGGAGCCGCGATCGCCGCGGAGAACCGCCCGCCGTTGAAATCGACGGTGCTCCTCGGCCGGGTCCAGGGTCGCGTGGTCCGAAACCTCGAGGACGGCTTCGCGCTGGAGTTCATGCACGAGCAGCCGATCGAGACTCTCGAAGAGAGCGTTACCGCGCGGTAAAGCGCGACAGCGTCAAAACCACTGTATTTTCAGCCCAGAAGGCGGCCTCCGTGATGCGGACGCCGCCTTTTTCATGCGCGCTGACGCGCCTTGGGCGGGTTAACGCGGCGCCTGTTTGCGCGCGGAAACGGCAATTTCGCCAGCGTTTCCACGTTAATCCCTACAATTTGAATCAATTGCAGTCATCTCGAATTTTATGCGAATTCTATTCAAGTATAGATCGAATTCGCCGCTTGTTTTACTTGCATTCGTCTCGACTTGACTTGGCTGACTTAGCGGCAACTCAAAAGCTCCGTGCGAAATGTGGTCCCAACAAGAAACGGGGACCGCAATGTTTGACTTCAGGGGACAGGGAAAAGGGCTGGCGCTGGCCGCCATGCTCTTCGGGATCAGCGCGGCAGCGCAGGCCGGCGAAAGCCGCCTGCTCTACGCGAGCCTCGGCGACACCACGCGCGCGCCGATCGGCTGGGTCGAGTTCTGTGCGGAGAATGCCGCGCAGTGCCAGGGCGGGGCGACGCAGCCGCGCGACATCGTGATGTCGCAGGCCGCATGGCGCGACCTCGTCAAGGTCAATCGCTGGGTCAACGAGACCATCAAGCCTTTGACCGACCAGGAGCACTGGGGCGTGATCGAGAAGTGGTCGCTGCCATCGGACGGCTACGGCGACTGTGAGGACTATGTGCTGTTGAAGCGCAAGATGCTGATGGATGCCGGTTGGCCGCGCGAGGCCCTGCTCATCACCGTCGTGCGCGACAAGAAGGGCGAAGGACACGCGGTGCTGACGGTGAAGACCGACAAGGGCGAGTTCGTTCTCGACAATCAGAACGAGAGCGTCGTTGCCTGGACGGAGACCGGCTACCGCTTCGTCAAGCGCCAGTCGCAGAGCGATCCCAACGTCTGGGTCTCGCTCGGCGATACCAAGCCGGCGGTCGCCACCGCCAGCGCGAAAAATCCGTAGTTACCAAGGAACGAGTTACGCGACCCGGTCACATCCCCACCCCTCCCCGTCCCAGACCGGTTCGCGCGCGCCCAGCCATCCCCCAATGGCTGGGCGCACCTTTTTTGGGAAGGCGAGAAGCGCTCAATCCTGCTGGGCTTGCCGCGACCACGGCACGCGCGCGGCGGTGAAATCGCGCCACGTGCTTTGCAAGGCGGGCTGCACACCGACCGATGCACGCGCCTGCCAGCCGGCGATCGCCGCCGCGGCAATGGCGCTGTCGGGCTCGGTACCGAGCCCATCGAGCAATGATGCCGTGACCGCCATGTCGTTGAAGGCGCCGAGTTCCTCCTGCAGACCGGCAAGCCTGCGCGCGAAGCGCCGCACCGACTTGCGATCCTCGAACAGCGGCAGCAGGAACTCGCTGAGATAGCGCAGCCGCTTGGTCGCGAGCCGCACGCGATGCAGCTGCTCGGCGGGAAGCGATTTGAAACGGCGCCCGCGCTTGAGCACCTTGGCATATTGCTCCGACAAAACCCGCTGCGCGAAGTTGACCGCGGGTTCGGCAAGCTGGCCGAGGTCTTCAGCGGCGACGTCGTTGCGCCAGCCTCGCGTCTCGATCCAGCCACCGAGACCAATCAGGAAAATGGCGCAGCGGCGATCATCGAGCGCACGATGCGCCTTGCAATAGGCGTCCGACTGGCACTTGGCCGCAGCCCGGCCCAGCGCATCGAAACCGGCGACCGAAGGACAGGCTCTTGCGATCGTCGGCAAGGTCTCGAGCTGGAACACATCCCAGTCACGTGCGGCGGACAGGTCTTGCGCCAGCGATCTTGCTTCCGACCGCAGCATGTCGAGATTGCTGAGTGCGCCCGCCGATCGCATCAGATCGAGCGCTGATCGCAACCGGCGCAGCGAAACGCGAAGCTGATGCACGCCTTCCGGATTGCGGCCATCCTCGGCCGCCGGCAGCGACTGAAGCAGATGGAGGAAGCAGGAGCGCAGGATCGTGGCGAAGGCCTCGTCGAGCGCAACAGAAGGATCGAAACGAGGCTTGCTCGGCCGGCCTGCCGATGGCGGCGTGCCTGCGGCAAGGTCGAAGCCGCGCGCCGACTTGCTGCGGATCGAGGGCTTCACCGCCCCGTGTTCCGCAAGCCGCAGCGCGATCTCGTAGATCGTGCTCGCGCTGCCGCTCTTGAGTTCCAGTTCGATTTCACTCACCGGCATCGACTGATCACCGGCCGTCAGCACGCCCTGATCGAAGGCGATCTCGACCGTGCCGGACGGCAGATCGACGAGGCGCGCGTGCCGATGGATATCGGCCGTGAAGACGGCTTCGAGCGACTGCGCTTCGAGACGGCCGCGGAGCTTCTCCGGAATGAAAGGCATCGCGAGACCGAGATCCGGCGCGAGCGACGGCACGCTCGCCTCCCACTCGCCACGGCGCAGCGGATCGTCCGCGACATCGGTCTTCACGGTCTGCACGAAGCGCGTACCGCTCTGGCGCACGCGCAAGCTCAATCCGTTGCGCCGAAGCGTGCGCTCCGGCGTGTCATAGTAGACGGACTTGAGATGCTTGCGCGTGCCCTTGTTGCGCGCGTTGGTCGCGATGATCGAGGCGGCGTTGAAATGCGCCATGCGATCGGCATCGACGAGAAGCTTGAGTTCGATCTCGCCGGCAGAGCGCGCGGCAGCGTTCGACGATGACGGCTCCGATACGGGCGTCGTGTCTTGCGACGGCAGCTGATCAATCACAGCGCTGTCGACGATCGCTAATTCCGCGCCGGGCTCGGCCGCTTCACGTTGCCTGAGGAAACCGGCCACGTATCGTACTCTCTTGTTGTCCTTTGGGACAGGATTCCCATCCGGCGACTTGCCGGCCGGCGCTGCGTCTGACTTTAGCATCTACGGTGACATGACAGTTCGATGACGGAGCGACAGCATATAGCCGCAGCGGCCCGCGAGGAATAGTAACGTTGCGCGGCAGAGCTCGATCGTCTGCACAACGCTCCAATGCGATAATCCGGCAAAGTTTGTCACAATCCGACTTGACCTCGCGAATTCAATTGCCGCTGAGCGCGACAAGTGATCGAATTGACAGCGAATCTCGCCGCTTTCGAAACCGAGATGAACGCGTCAGTGAGATTGACTCATGTTAGCTGAGAAATTCTTTCTGGTCCTGGAGACACTTAGAAGTCACGCCTCAGACGACAGGCCCGGGATTGTGACAAGCCCTGCGCGGCCTGCTGCAACCCCGAAGACCGCAACCAGTTTGCAACGCCGCAAGCCGGGTGAGGATGAGCGCGACTAGAAGCGATCCAATTTCATACGATCACGCCCGCACGTGCGCGCGTCAGTGTGCAAGACTGTTCTTGTAGATCCTGCCGCCTTTCATGATCACCACGAAGTTTTTCGCGGGGTCTTCAACGAGCTTGATGTTGTCGAGCGGATTGCCGTCGACCAGCAGGAGATCGGCGAACGCGCCCTCCTCCACGACGCCGAGCTTGCCCGGGTAGGGATTTCGCTTGCCCGACAGGCTCAAGAGCTCGGCATTGGTCGACGTCGCCATGATCAGCGCTTCCGCCGGCGTGTACCAGCGCGTGAGCGCGCTCAGCATCGCGCCCTGCCTGTCGGCCAGCGCCTTCGAGAACAGGATGTCGGTGCCGAACGCAGTCTTGATGCCGTACTTTTTCGCCAGCTCATAGACGCGGTCAGTGCCGGTAACCACCTGCCGCATCTTGTCCTGCTCCGCAGGCCCAAGTCCGGCAGCGGCGGAGAGATCGAGAAATGGCTGCGTGCTGAGCCAGATCCCTTTCTCTGCCATCAACCGCGCCGACGCCTCGTCCATGAGGTGACCGTGCTCGATGCATCTGACCCCGGCAGCGATCGAGCGCTGGATCGCGACCGGCGTATAGGCGTGCGTGGCAACGTAGGTGCCCCAATTGTCGGCCGCTTCGACGGCGGCGCGGAGCTCGGGCTCGGTAAAGGTAGAGACATCGAGCGGGCTGAAAGGCGACGCGACCCCGCCCCCCGCCGTGAGCTTGACCTGCGACGCGCCCTGCATGAGCTGCTCGCGCGCACGCACGCGGACCTCGTCAGGACTGTCGGCGACCATGCTGCCGCCGATCCGTTCCATGCGGCTCAGCATCCCGCCGATGGTACGCGGCAGATCGGAGAGCTGCCGGAAGTCGCCGTGACCGCCGGTGATGGTGATCACGGCGCCGGACGGATAGATGCGCGGTCCGGCAACGAGGTCCTCATCGATGGCCTGCTTCAGCCCGAAGGCAGGACCGCCCATGTCGCGCACGGTGGTGAAGCCGCGCATCAGCGTCGCCGTCGCCTCGCTCGCGGCGAGCAGGTTGTTGTAGCCGATATCGCCTGCGAGCGCGGCCATCGGTGTCGGCCGCACCATCATCGCATGCCAATGCGCATCGATCAGCCCCGGCATCAGCACGCGGCCACCGCCGTCGATCACTTGGCCGATCATTTGGCCGGCGGCCGCGATGTCACCAGCCGAAATCTTCTCGATCGTCTTGTTCCTGACAAGAACGTTGGACGGCGCGGAGAGCGCGCTGGCCTTGCCGTCAAATATCCGGACGTTGCGGAACAGGACGACGGAGTCCTGTTGCGCCGATGCCGGTGACAGGAGACCGAAGGCTACTCCAATGAACGCAAGCAATGCAGCGGCTCGCAAGAGCCCCGAAGGCGTCGTCGACCTTGACATGTCCAATTCCCACCCCCGCGCCGCTACACAGTTCTCGCCACGGGAAGCCAGGCGAAAGCCAGCCACCCGATGCCGTGGGACAAGAGATCGATGCCGAGCAGCACGCCGAGCACCCAGAGCCCGGTCATGGGAAAGCCGGTGAGGATGACGAGCCCCGCGAGAACACCAAACGCGCCGGACGCGAGCATGATCCCGCCGCCCCGCTGCCAGCGGCCGATGCCGATCAACATGCGCACCGCGCCGGAGACCAGGAGTGCAAGGCCGAGCACATAGGTAAGCACCAACGCGCCGGTCACCGGCTGGCTGATGAGAACGATGCCAAAGGCGATGTAGAGAATGCCGAGCAGCACCTGCCACACGAACCCGC
Organism: Pseudomonadota bacterium; assembly: GCA_023435725.1. Classification (GTDB taxonomy): domain Bacteria; phylum Pseudomonadota; class Alphaproteobacteria; order Rhizobiales; family Xanthobacteraceae; genus Bradyrhizobium. Next base: position 10,360 of record JAEYRD010000150.1, read on the forward strand.
CCCATCCCTTGGTCCAGAATGCGTGGAAGACCTCGAAGGCGCCGATGGCGATCGCCATCCATCCGATGAACAGCGCGCTGACCACGGTGAAGAACGCGACATCGCCCAGCACCAGCAATCCCGCGAGTATCATGAAGAGCCCCAACAGCACGCAGACCCAGCGGGGCGGTTGCGGCAGGCCGGTCGCACCCATCGGCGCGCTATGGTCATAGGCCGTCACGTCTTCCTCCGTTGATCATCTCCAGCGTCACCTTCGCTGAAGTCCCCTGCCCGTTCTCCCAGTTCACGTCTTCTCAGCAGACTCGTCGCCAAGTATTTCGCCCGACAGATAGCCTGGAAACCGGCCGGTCGGGATGATCGCGATCAGCACGACATAAGCGGCTTTGACGCATTCATGACGGTGAATTCGTAGTCAGCTCCATTCTGGAACCCGACGGTTGCTCAGCAAGTTGAATCCGCCGGCGGCAGAGAGTCAATTTCAACCCTAGGGAGATTTTGCAGCCCTGCCATCCAACTCCATCGGAAAATACGGCGGGCGTGCATCGAAACAGGAATTTCCGGAAAATGCGTAAGTGATGCTGTCTCAGTTGCATCGAACTCCAATCAAAAGAGGGATAGCGAGTTCGGCCCTAAATCAACGACAGATTGCAACTGCGTTGAACGGGAGTACGATCCCGCACCGTCTGCGCGACGGGAGATCATGGGGCGCGAGGAAGCTTTGAAGGCAGGCTCGACATCAAGACGAGGCGCAACATGGTTGCACAAACGAGTGACGGATACGTTCTGCTGACCAAGAAGCTCGGCGGACTCTTCGCAATCATCATCGGATGCCTGCTGACCGCGGTCGGCGTGACATACGAATCCACGGGCATGACGATTTTGGGCGTACTGTTTCTGGCGCTGGGCGCCGCGCTGCTCGTGCTCAAGATCATCCGGCGGAACCAGGGAGCGCCGCCGGCCTAGCCAGCGTCCCGCTCAGGCGCCGAGCACGTCCGCGAGCCGCAGCTCGTCCGCTGCAGGATCCCTCAGGAACAACTCGGCCTCGATCTCGCGGAGATGCGACAGCATCTGCACGCGCGCGGCCTGCTTGTCGCCCTTGCGGATCGCGGCAACGATGCCAGCGTGATGATCGGTTCCGCAGGCCGGCGTATCGTGGCGGCGGTAGAGCAGGATGATGAGCGAGGAGCGCGCGATCAGCTCCTTCAGGAAGCCGAGATAGATGCTGTGGCCGGACATCTCGGCGACGAGCCGGTGAAACTCGCCGGAGAGCCGCACCGAAGAGCGCGCGTCGCCACGCAACTCCGCTTCGCGCTCCTCGGCCAGATGCTGCCGCAGGCGATTGATCCAGGCCGGCGACGCCGCGTCGATCGCGTGGTCGACGATGGTGGGCTCGATCAGGCGCCGAGCCTCGAACACTTCGCGCGCGTCGGCGGGCGTGGGCCGCGCCACGAAGGCGCCGCGGTTCTTCTCGATGTTGACGATGCCTTCATGCGCGAGTTGCTGAAGCGCGGTGCGGACCAGCGTGCGGCTCGCGCCGTAGATCTCGCCGATCTCGTCCTCGCCGAGCTTGGTGCCCGGCAACAGGCGATGTTCGAGGATCGCCGCGGTCACGCCCTCCCTGATGCGGCTGACGCGATCGCTCGCATCAGGCGCGTCGGATTTCGGTCGGATCTTGGCGGCCATGGGTTCGAGGGCTCGATCTGCGACATCGGGCCTTCAATGTTAGTCGACGAGCTGTATCCAATCACAGGCGAAACTTTATACAATCCGCGCCCGCTTTGTGTGCAGGCGGCCGCGCCCGCGGAGGGCAGCCCATTTGCTCCGGATTCGATCTAACGACCTGACTCCGCTGCACAGTTTTGGAATTCGCCCTGCCAAGGGCTTTTGGCACGGACCTTGCGGAGAGAGGCGAAGCATCGCCCCTCTCGCGGACACGCCATGGCCACTCCCGCCGCTCTCGAACTGGTCGCCGTCACCAAGCGCTACGACACCACGCTCGCAGTCGACAGCATCAACCTGAAGATCCCCGCCGGCACCTATTGCTGCCTGCTCGGCCCCTCCGGCTGCGGCAAGACCTCGACCTTGCGGATGATCGCGGGCCACGAGGCCGTAAGCGCGGGCGACATCATCCTGGGCGCGCAGAACGTCACCGATCTCGAGCCCGCCAAGCGCGGCACGGCGATGATGTTCCAGTCCTATGCGTTGTTTCCGCACCTGACCGTGCTCGACAATGTCGCATTCGCCCTGAAAATGCGCGGCATCGACCGCGCTGTCAGGCACAGGCGCGCCGGTGAGCTGCTGGAGCTCGTTGCCATGAGCCCTTATGCCGGCCGGCTGCCGGCGCAGCTCTCCGGCGGCCAGCAGCAGCGCGTGGCGCTGGCCCGGGCGCTGATCACCGAGCCGCAGATCCTGCTGCTCGACGAGCCGCTCTCCGCGCTCGATCCATTCCTGCGGGTGAAGATGCGCGGTGAATTGAAGCGGCTGCAGCGCGAGCTCGGCATCAGCTTCATCCAGGTCACACACGGCCAGGAAGAGGCCATGGCGCTTGCCGACCACATCGTGGTGATGAACCACGGCAGGATCGAGCAGCAGGGCACCGCCCGCGACATCTTCCACCATCCCCGCACCGAATTCGTGGCCCGTTTCATCGGCGGCCACAACGTCCTCAGCGACGCCGGCAACCTCATCGCCGTGCGCGCCGATCAGCTCGGCATCATGCCGTTCGCTGACGGCGCGTTCGGCGCGCCGGCGCTGCTGACCCAGACCGAGTACCAGGGCTCCTATGTCGCCGTCTCGCTCACGCTCGACGACGGCACCGCCCTGTTCTCCCACGTTCCCGAGGCCACCTTCGACGTCCACCCGCTCCGTCCGGGCGATCGCGTGCTGGCCACCTGGGATCCCGCCAAGGCGCAGCGCCTGCAATAGCGCCGATCAATCACCGGAATGCGCAACAGAGGAGTGACTGATATGACCGAGACGACCAGGACGAAGGGTCTTAGCCGCCGCACGCTGCTCAAGGGCACGGCGGGTCTGGCGGGCCTTGCCGCCGGCACCGGCGCCATCACCGGCTTTCCCTATGTGATGTCGGCCGAGCCGAAAGTGCTGCGCTATCTCGGCACTGCCGTGAACGAGGGTGACGACATTTCCAAGCAGTGCCTGAAGGACACCGGCATCAAGATCGAATACATCACCGCAACCACCGATGACGTCACCAAGCGCGTGATGACCCAGCCGAACTCCTTCGATGTGCTGGATACCGAATATTTCTCGCTGAAGAAGATCGTGCCGTCGGGCAACATCCTTGCCCTCGACGCCAGGAAGATCAAGGAGTTCGACAACATCACGCCGGTCTTCACCAAGGGCGAAACGCCCGGCGGAAAGAAGATCGGCGGCCAGGGCACCGCTCCCTGGAAAGTGCTCTATCTCGAGGGCAAGGACTCCAAGAAGTTCGCGACGTCGGCGACCGAATTCGTCACGCTGATTCCGACCGTCTACAACGCCGACACGCTCGGCATCCGTCCCGACCTGATCAAGCGCCCGATCGGCTCGTGGTCCGAACTGCTCAATCCCGAATTCAAGGGCAAGGCCTCGATCCTCAACATTCCCTCGATCGGCATCATGGATGCCGCAATGGTCGTGGAGGCGACCGGCAAGTACAAATATGCCGACAAGGGCAACATGACCAAGGAAGAGATCGATCTCACCATGAAGGTCATGACCGAGGCCAAGAAGGCCGGTCAGTTCCGCGCCTTCTGGAAGGACTTCAACGAGAGCGTCAACCTGATGGCTTCGGGCGAAACCGTCATCCAGTCGATGTGGTCGCCGGCAGTGACGAAGGTGCGCTCGATGGGCATCGCCTGCACCTTCCAGCCGCTCAAGGAAGGCTATCGCTCCTGGGCCTCGGGCTTCTGCGTCTCCAAGGGCGTCTCGGGCGCGAAGCTCGAATGGGCCTATGAGTTCGTGAACTGGTTCCTGTCCGGCTATGCCGGCGCCTATCTCAACCGCCAAGGCTACTACTCGGCCGTGCTGTCCACCGCGAAAGCGCAGATGGAGCCGTACGAGTGGGCGTACTGGATGGAAGGCAAGCCGGCCGAGAAGGACATCAAGGCGCCCGACGGCTCGCTGTTGGAAAAAGCCGGCGCAGTGCGCGACGGCGGCTCCTACGAGGACCGCATGGGTGCAGTCGCGTGCTGGAACGCCGTGATGGACGAGAACGACTACATGGTCCGCAAGTGGAACGAGTTCATCGCGGCGTAACGTGATGGACACGTCGGAGAATATCCTGCAACAGGCATCCCCGGACCTCGTCCGGGGATCTGAACTGGCGCGCGCCGCGAAGCCGGCGCGCCTGTCGCCGTCCTTCATCTCCTGGCTGCAGGCCGGGCCGATGATGCTGGTGTTTCTCGCGTTCTTCCTGATTCCGCTGGTGTTCGTCGTCATCGTCTCCTTCTGGGACTACAACGAATACCAACTGCTTCCGGCCTTCTCGGGCCGCGGCTACACCGACACGTTCGAGGGCTGCATCGCGCAGCTCCCCGATCTCTGCACGATCGGCAAGACCTATCTGAAGACGCTCAAGCTGTGCTTCCTGGTCTGGGCCATCACGCTCTTCATCGGTTTCTGGGTCGCGTATTTCCTTGCCTTCCACGTCAAGTCCAAGACCTGGCAGATGGGACTGTCGCTGCTCTGCACGATTCCGTTCTGGACTTCCAACGTCATCCGCATGATCGCCTGGATCCCGCTGCTCGGACGCAACGGCCTGGTGAACTCGGGGCTTCTAAAGACAGGGCTGATCAATCAGCCCGTGGAATGGCTGCTGTTCTCCGAGTTCTCCGTCGTGCTGGCGCTGGTCCACCTCTTCACCTTCTTCATGGTGGTGCCGATCTTCAATTCGATGATCCGCATCGACAAGTCGCTGATCGAAGCCGCCTATGACGCCGGCGCCACCGGCTTCCAGACGCTGGTCAACGTCGTCATTCCGCTCGCCAAGCCAGGCATCGTGATCGGCTCGATTTTCGTCATCACCATCGTGATGGGTGACTTCATCACCATCGGCGTGATGGGCGGCCAGCAGATCGCCGCCGCCGGCAAGATCATCGAGACGCGGTTGAACGCACTGCAATTCCCGGCCGCGGCCGCGAATGCCGTGATCCTGCTCGTCATTACGTTCCTGATCATCACCATGATGTCGCGCATCGTCGACATCCGGAAGGAGCTGTGAGCGATGAAGGAAGGACGCGCGCGCAGTTTCTACGTGCTCGCCATCTTCTTCGCGGCCTATGTGCTGTTTCTCTACGGCCCGATGATCGCGATCTACGTCCTGTCGTTCCAGGGCCCGCAGGGCGGCCTCACCTTCCCGATGAACGGGATGTCGACCTTCTGGCTGGCAAAGCTGTTCGAAGGCACCGGCATCGTCGACCTCGGCGCCGCCTTCCGCCGCTCACTGCTGCTCGGCCTCGTGGTGATGGCCGTCACCGTCGTGCTGTCGGTCGCCGCCGGCATGGCGTTCCGCCGCAAGTTCAGGGCACAGAGCATTCTGTTCTATTCGGCGATCGCGAGCCTCATCGTCCCCTCGATCATCACCTCGCTCGGCATCTCGCTTGAATTCCGCATCATCGACGACCTGATCAAGGCGCATTGGAACGAGAATTTCGAGACCTCGATGGGCCTGCTCACATCCGGCCTCGGCGCACATCTGACCTGGACGCTGCCGTTCGGCCTGCTCATCATGTTCGCGATCTTCAACCGTTTCGACCCTCGCCTCGAGGAAGCCGCGCGCGATCTCGGCGCGACGCCGTGGCAGACGTTCCGCTACGTCGTGCTGCCGATCATTTTGCCTTCCGTGATCGGCATCGGCCTGTTCGGCTTCACGCTGTCCTGGGACGAGCTCGCCCGCTCCAGCCAGGCGATCGGTCCGGTGAACACGCTGCCGCTGGACCTTCAGGGCCTCACCACCACGGTGACGAAGCCTGACATCTATGCGCTCGGCACCGTGATCTCGGCGGTATCGTTCGCGGTCATCACGCTTGCGCTCGGTACCATCCACATGCTCAACAAGCGGCAGGCGGCCAAGGGCTCGGACGCCGGCAAGGGGCTTGTCTGATCCGATGCGACTGCACGTCGTCAATCCCAACACCACCGTCGCCATGACGGCGAAGATCGCCGTTGCGGCCCGCGCGGTCGCCCTGCCCGACACCGTGATCGATACGCGCCAGCCCACGATGGGGCCGGTCTCGATCGAGGGATTTTACGACGAAGCCTTCGCCGTTCCCGGCATGCTCGGCTGCATCCGCGAGGCCGACCGCGACGGCGCGGATGGCCACGTCATCGCCTGCTTCGACGACACCGGCCTCGACGCGGCCCGCGCCGCCGCGAAGGCGCCGGTGATCGGCATCGGCGAGGCCGCCTTCCACATGGCGAGCCTGATCGCGGCACGTTTTGCCGTGGTGACGACGCTCGGTGTCTCCATCGTGCCGATCGAACACAATCTGAAGAGATACGGTCTCGCCGAGCGCTGCGCCCGCGTCCGCGCCGCCGAGGTCCCCGTACTCGCGCTCGAAGAGCGCAATGCGGACGCCATCGGCCGCATCTCCACCGAGATCAGCGCTGCGATCCGCGACGACCGTGCGGAAGCGATCGTGCTTGGCTGTGCCGGCATGGCTGACCTTGCCGCCGAACTCGCCGACATCCACGGCCTGCCGGTCGTCGACGGCGTCGCCGCGGCCGTGGCCCTTGCGGAGGGGTTGGTGCGGCTCGGGCTGAAAACGTCCCGAATCGGCCCCTACGCCGCGCCTCGGTCCAAGACCTACTCCGGGCCATTTTCGGCTTTTCAGCCCTGATTCTTGCTCTCGGCGCCCTCTCAGCGCGGCCCTTCGGAGGCCTCAAGGCCAGCTGATTGCTGGTTTTTTTGCCCTAAGCCTCTTTTTGGTCCCATTCGTTGCCGAAATGTTACGGTTTCGGGACACCCCGGCCGCCTAGGGTAGCCGGTCTTCGCCACACACCAAGTTTCACTTTGGGCTTTGTCAGCGATGATCGATCTCGCAAGGGACACACCAACCAATCCCCTCCTTCGCCTCGGCGCCCAGCCGATCGCGCTGACCGCCGTTGCCCTCCTGCTCCTGATTTTGGGGGTGACCTCAATTGCGGTCTGGCGTGCCTATACCGGCGCAGCCCCCGAGACCGACCGGATGGTGGCATCGCGGCAGCTTCAGGCCCGCGCCGCACAGGCCTCGGAGCAGCTCGTCGAGAAGACCAAGGGGCTGGAGGCGACCCAGCAGGAATCGATCGATCAACTCCAGGTCGTGCAGGACCAGCTCCAGACGATGAAGCGGCTCATGGCGGCGCAGCAGGCCGATACCAAGCGCCTGTCCGAGCAGGTCACCACGCTGAACGAGTCGATCGAGAATTTGCGGCAGTCTTTTGCCAGCGCCCGGGCGACCGAGACGGAAACTCCCTCGGTTACCCGCAGGAAACCGGCGCGACACCGCGTCCACGCCAGCGCGCGCAGGCGCTCGCGCGACTAGAGCCATCTCCGTTCCGATGGAATCGGAACGTGGCTCTGGATTTTGGTTTTGACGCGTTTTCTTTACGCGAACCGGTATCCACTTCGCTCGAAAACGCTCTAATCGGGTCAGGGCGCCGGACTTTATTTTTGCCACTTGTGAACTGGATCACATTCGCCCGTATGATTCCGGGCGATGCTCGCCCCTACCGGATGGCGTGAGCCGATTTCAATATCCGGGGCTGGCAAGGTCGTTGACGGTATACTGCGTCAACGGCCTTGTTCTTTATTGGGCCCAGCCGAGCCCGGTTGCCTCTATTCGCAGACATCCACGCGACGAACACGCCAGCCCGATGGGGTCATGACCCGCTTCCGGACGACATAGCAGCCGCCATAACCTTCGTAGCCGGTACCATAATAGTAGGGATCGCCGTAATAGGGATAGCCGTAGCCATAGTAGCCGCCGTAATAGCCGGCTCCGGCAAGCCCCGCCCCGATCGCGACACCGGGCCAGAAGCCGCCGCCATGCCAACGGCCCCGCCCGCCACCACCGTGCCAACCGCCGCCGCCATGCCAACCGCCGCCACCGTGCCAGCCACCACCACCACCGTGCCAGCCACCACCACCAAAACCGCCGCGGGCCTGTGCCGCCTGTGGCGCCGAGAGCCCAACCGCGGCGACGGCCAGGGCCGCCAATATCATCTTGCGTAACATCACTCGATCCTCCGTGTGGACACGCTCCACACCTCAAAACAAGACTAAGCTAACGTCACATCAGGATTTCTGACAGCCTCACTGTCTCACTTCCGCGCGACCGTCAGCAGCTGCGGCAGATGGTCTTCATCTTCCGGTCGAGCAGCCTGTTCTCGGCGCTGACCGCGGCATCGGCGGACCCACCTGTGCAGGTGGAGCCTCCGGGCGCGCCGCATTCGTTCCCGACGATTGCGCCGTGCCTAAAGTGCGATGAGATTGGGATGAATCGTCATCGCGCTTCAGGTTGTTGTTTGAGCCTGATCTCGGCGCAAACGCGTTCCGCCTTTGTCGCGAGCGCTAATGTGGCCCTTCGGGGCCGGATCATGCTCTAACCGATCCGCTTCAGGCCTTTCTTGAAGCGCGGACCGTTGGCGACGTAGAATCTTGCCGCACTCCCCATCTTCTGCACCTGGGCATCATCGAGCGTGCGGATCACGCGCGCGGGCGAGCCGATGATCAGAGAGCGCTCGGGAAATTCCTTGCCCTCGGTGATGACAGAGCCCGCGCCGACGATGCTATTGCGGCCGATCTTCACGCCGTTCATCACGATCGAGCCCATGCCGATGAGCGCGCCCTCCTCGATCGTGCAGCCGTGCAGGATGACGTTGTGGCCGACGGTGCAGTTCTTGCCGATCACCATGGGAAAGCCGAGATCGGTGTGACAGGTCGAGCCGTCCTGCACGTTGGCGCCCTCGCCGATCTCGATCCACTCATTGTCGCCGCGCAGCACCGCGCCGAACCAGACGCTCGCACCCGGCTTCAGGCGCACGCGGCCGATCACGGTCGCGGTTTCCGCGATGAAATAATTGCCGTCGGCCGGAAGATCGGGCGCCTGCCCGTCGAGCTCGTAGATCGCCATGGAAGTCTCCTGTCGCCCAAAGCATGATCCGGACCCGAAGGGCCGCGTTAGCGCAAAGTGCGTAGCGGTTTTCCGGAAAGATCATGCGTAAACAAAGATCTGAAGCGCGATCAACGATCGCGCTTTGGACCTCAGCCATAGCGAAACGGCGGCGAGGAGGCAAAGGGCCGCCGCACCGGGCCGCCCTGCAAAGCGTCAGACCAGGACGCCGGCCGCGCGCAGCGTCATCAGGAAGAAGGTGCCGCTCATCATGCTCCAGAAGCCGGCGATGACGGTCGCCATCATCACGAATTCGAAGCGGCGGCTTTCCAGCTGCACGCCGCGCAGCGTGTTGCGCATGATGATGAAGGGCGCCGCGAACACCAGGAACGGCACCGCCGCGAAGGTCTTCGGCGCCACGCCATCCTGTAACAAGCCGAAGCCCGCAGGCCGCTGCGCGACCGCCTGGTACCCACTCACGAGCGCGCCCGCGAGCGCGAAGCCGATGCAGATCGAGAAGAAGGTATTGAAAGCTTCAGGTGTCATCGGAAACGGTCCGCCCTTACGCGACGCGAGGTGCCTTCCTGTGACAAATAGTGCCGGTTAACGCTACATTATCCTTAAGGGAAGGTTAACAGCGCCAGCCGGTTCGCGCAGGGCCCTCCCCCTCTCCCGCAGCGGGGAACGCTCCGCGAAATCACCGCCGCATGGCATATTCGCCGCTGATTCGTCGGCCACCGGCCGACTTCCGGGTCTATTCGCGCAACTCATGACGGTGTTTTCGGCAACCTCTCCCCGGCTCTCCAGGACGCGCCCCCGGGCACATGTCGTCCCGATCGTGCTCGGCGGCACTGCCGCGGCATGCGCAATCGCGCTCATCGCCTATTTGCTGTGGCCGACCTGGGGTGCCGGCGGCGCGAACGCTCCGGACAAGCTGCCGGTGAGCGTCGGCGGCACGCTGTTCAACGTTCCGACGACTGCGATCCGGATGAAGATCCAGCGCCACTCCGGGCCGCAGGAGCGCATCGATCTCGACTTCCTGTATCCTTCGCTGGAACCGCCGGGCGCGCCGAAGCACGTCACCGCCGACACCGTCGAAGAGGCGATGCAGCCGATCGACCGCATCTTCCTGTCGATATCGGCGCATCACGATGCGCTGGCGCCGGAGCAGCGGATCAGCACGATCTATCCGCGCTATCTCGACCAGGCCGCAACCAACCCGGTGGACGGGTTGACGATGCGGATGTTCCGCAGCGACACGCCCTATGGCAGCGAGGACCTGTATTCTGCTGCAAGCCCTGCGCTGACCGCGCGCTGCACGCGCGATGCGGCCACTCCAGGCATGTGCCTCTCCGAACGCCGCATCGGCGGCGCCGATCTCACCTTCCGCTTTCCGCGGAGCTGGCTGTCGCAGTGGCGCGATGCGGCGGAAGCGATGGACAGGCTGACGGCCCAACTGCGCGGGCCGCGAGGTTGATGCTCGTCATTACGAGCGCAGCGAAGCAATCCAGAATCTCTCCGCGAAAATATTCCTGGATTGCTTCGCTGCGCTCGCAACGACGGTGTGGCAGCAACTATTCCTGATCGACGAGATCGTCCTCGAGGATCGCCATCTGGAACTGGAACGAGCGATCATCGTCCTCGTCGTCGACGAAGAGCACGCCGATGAACTCCTCGCCGATATAGACTTCGGCGGAGTCATCCTTCTTCGGCCGCGGCACGACGCGGATCTTGGGATTGCCGAATACGCGCTTCAGATACGCGTCGAGCTTCCTTACTTCCTTGACGTCCACGGCAAGTCTCCAATCGAAATCTGGGTTGGCCGGGTTTTAAGACGAGACGCGACGAACCGCCAGCATGAATCGCCAAAGAATTTGGGGACGAACAGGGTCGGAAAATCCGGCCCTTCGGGCGAGTTCAAAGCCCCATCGCGTTGATCATCTGATCCATGGTGCGCGACGGCTCGGCGCAGCCCGCTTCGCCGACGATCTTGGCAGGCACGCCCGCGACCGTGACGTTGTGCGGCACCGGCTTGACCACGACCGAGCCCGCAGCGATGCGCGCGCAATGACCGATCTCGATGTTGCCGAGGATCTTCGCGCCGGCGCCGATCAGGACACCATGACGAATCTTCGGATGACGGTCCTCGTTCTCCTTGCCGGTGCCACCGAGCGTGACACCGTGCAGGATCGAGACGTCGTCCTCGATCACCGCGGTTTCACCGCAGACGAAACCGGTGGCGTGATCGAGGAAGATGCCGCGGCCGATGCGCGCGGCCGGATTGATGTCGGTCTGGAACACCGCAGAAGCGCGGCTCTGGAGATAATACGCAAAATCCTTGCGGCCCTTCAGATAGAGCCAGTGCGCCAGGCGGTGGGTCTGGATCGCGTGAAAGCCCTTGAAGTAGAGCAAGGGATCGATGAAGCGCGAGGTCGCGGGATCGCGATCGTACACGGCGACGAGATCGGCGCGGAAGGCGTTGCCGAGATCGGGATCGTCGCGCAACGCCTCGTCATAGGTCTGGCGCACCAGATCGCCCGACAGCGAGGAATGATCGAGCCGGTCGGCCAGACGATGGATCACCGAATCTTCCAGGCGGCTGTGATGCAGCACCGTCGAATAGATGAAGGTCGCAAGCTCCGGCTCGCGGTGGACAATGTCCTCAGCCTCGCTCCGGATCCGGTCCCAGATCGGATCGAGGGATGCGAGCTTTCCTCCCGGATTGACCTGATGCACTGCCATGGATCTGCTCTTTCGAATTGGCTCGTTTTGCTGGCTCTATATCACAGTCTAGGCGACAAAGTCCTGACGGGCTTGCCTGAGAGTGAACAGTGCCTTGCCCCGCAGAAGCACGCCAACGCGTTGAATCGCAACGACTTCTCCGGCGCCCCCAGGCGGCCAGGTCGGCTCAAGGTGGTCAGAGTTTTGCCAAATTCAAGCCGGGCGGCGCCAAACTATTGGTGAATTCCGTCTCAGCGGCTATTGCGAGCATGGTCCTGAAGACGACGGAGCGGTTTTGACCACCACCGATTATTTGCGCGCGCGCGCCGCAGGCTCGCTTTGGCTGCGGCTGGCGGCGGTGGCGCTGCCCCTCATGCTGATCGCACCTGCCTTCTGGAATGGCTATCCGCTGTTGCAATGGGATACCGGCGGCTATCTGGCGCGCTGGTACGAGGGCTATCTCGTCCCGAGCCGCTCCACCGTGTTCGGCCTCTACCTGCACTATGGCGAGGGGTTTGGCTTCTGGATCAATCTTGCGGTCCAGTCGCTGGCGACGCTGTGGCTGTTGCAACTCACCTTGCGCGTGCTCGGCCTGATGCAGACCTTCCGCTTCGTCGCGATCAGCCTGCTCCTGATCCTGTCGACCGCGCTGCCCTGGCTCGCGAGCATGCTGCTCACCGACATCTTTGCAGGACTGTCGGTGCTGTCGCTGTTCCTCCTGATCGTCGGCGGCAGGCGGACGTCCGCGCTCGAAAAAATCTCGCTGTTCGTCTTCACCGCTTTTGCCGCAGCGACGCACAGCGCCACGCTCGGCGTGCTGCTCGGCCTCTGCGCCGCCGGCTGGATGGCGCGACCGCTCCTCGGGCGCCGCCTCCCGATTGCCGGACTGACGCAGGCGAGCCTCACGATCGTTGCGGGCGGCCTGATGCTGGTAGCGGCGAACCATGCACTGTCGGGCAGATGGGCCTGGACGCCCGGCGGCTACGGTGTCGCCTTCGGCCGCATGATGCAGGACGGCATCGTCGCGCGCTATCTTGGCGATCACTGCCCGCGCGAACGATTCAAGCTCTGTCCCTACCGCAACGAACTGCCGGCGACCGCCGACGAGTTCCTGTGGGGCAAGAGCATGTTCAACACGCTCGGGCGCTTCGAAGGCATGAACGACGAGATGGGCTACATCGTCG
>JAEYRD010000232.1 GCA_023435725.1 Pseudomonadota bacterium
AGAAACGCACGATCGACGACGCCTGCGACCACATCGGGCATCTCGTCAGAAGCATTATGTCAGCAGAATGCAGCAACTACTTCGCTAATGCCGGATACGTTTCAATCAAAAAATGAAACGCTCTAAGGCGGCGTGCTTGTGATGCTGGGGTTCCTTGATGCCGTTCGCCCAAACGAAAAGAGCCCCGTCCAGGACGGGGCTCTCAAAATTCCAGGTTGGTCCAACCTTACTTGAGGCTGGTCGAGATCGAGCCGAACTTGCCATTCAGCGTGCTGCCGAGGCTGTTGACGACGGTGATGATCGCCAGCGCGATGCCGGCAGCGATCAGGCCGTATTCGATAGCGGTGGCGCCGGATTCATCCTTCACGAAACGCGCAACGAGGTTCTTCATAGAGTGCTCCAAAAAACACGAGGCTACAACTGGTCTGGTCTTTTCGGCTTCCCAGCGCCGCCCGACCATGGAACTGAACGTAGCGGCAAAGAATTGCGTCGCAGTTAATTCAACTGCGTAAACACGGAGCGGTTTGCAGGTATTCGCCGATGGTAAACCGAAATCCAAAACAACCTGTTAAATTGTCGGGACATCGAACTGGCCGGCCGCCGATTTACCCGAAGTTATGACCGCCGTGGTCCAATGCCGCCCGCTCGGCCAATCCGACAAGAACAACAGGACGACGAGGCGGCATGTCCCTTTCCTTTGCCAACAGCATCGTGGTGCAGGGCCGCGCGCGAGCCCTGGTGCCGCTGTGCGTCGGCGCGGGCGCCTATCTCTTCTTCCTGTATATCGGCGACACGCTGCTGCAGGACTCCGACTCGTTCTGGCAGATCGGGATCGGGCAATGGATCCTCGATCAACACGCCCTTCCCTACACGGACTCCTATTCGTTCACCCGGCCAGGGGCGCCCTGGATCTCGACCTCATGGCTGTCGCAGGTGCTGTTCGCCATCTCCTATGCGCAATGGGACTGGGCCGGCCCGGTGATCCTGACTGCGCTTGCGGTCGCCTTGTCGGCGGCGATCCTCGTCGACCTGCTCGACGCGCATCTGGAGATTCCGCGAGCGGTGCTGTTCGCGATGCTCGCTGTCGTGCTGTCGCTGCATCACATTCTGGCGCGCCCGCACATGCTGGCACTGCCCGCGATGGTGGCCTGGGGCGGCATGCTGATGAAAGCGGCCGATCGCAAGGTCGCGCCATCATGGTACTGGCTGCCGCTGATGTCGCTGTGGGCGAACCTGCATGGCGGCTTCGTGCTGGGCCTGGTACTGATCGGCCCGATGTCGCTCGTGGCGATCTGGGACATGGAGTCCGACAAGCAGGTCCGGCTGCTGTTGCGCTGGTTCCTGTTCGGCGTCGCGGCGCTGGCCGCGAGCTGCATCACGCCCTATGGCTGGCGCACGTTGCTCGGTGCGACCAACATCCTCAGCCTCGGCGAACTTCTGTCGGTCATCTCCGAATGGATGCCTGCGAATTTCGCATCCTTCAGCGCGTTCGAAGGCACGCTGTTCGGGCTGGTCGCGATCGGGCTCTACCGCGGCCTGACGCTGTCGCCGCCGCGCATTCTGCTGATCCTGCTCCTGACCTGGATGGCGCTCACCCATGTCAGAAGTATCGAGGCCTTCGCCTTCCTGGTGCCGCTGGCGCTGGCCAAGCCGCTCGGTGAACGGTCACCGCTGCCGCGGCCGGACACGCCGGGCGCCGCGAGCTGGCCCGCCCGCTACGTGACCGCAACAGGTGCGCTGATGATCGTCGCAGCGGCCTCGAGCACAACCTCGATCTACATGGCGCATCACCGCTTCACCTTCGCGATGGACCAGACGCCGGTTGCCGCCGTCGACCTGCTGCAGAAGCGTGGGGCGCAGCGCATCTTCAACGCCTACAAGTTCGGCGGCTATCTGATCTCGCGCGACATCCCGGTCTTCGTCGACGGCCGCGCCGAGCTCTACGGCGAGAGATTCGTCATGGACTTCATCAAGGCGACTGAGGGGAAGAAGCCCGAGCTGCTTCCGCGTCTGCTCGACGAGTACAAGATCGACGCAACGCTATTGGTCGCCGACGCTCCGGGCCCGCAGATCCTGGACCAGCTCAAAGGCTGGAAGCGGCTCTATGCCGACGACATCGCCGTGATCCACGTCCGGGACCGCGAGCCTGACGCTGCCGCGCGGCCGAAACCATGAGCATCGCGGCAACGCTTCCGGCGGAGCGCCGCCGGCACGACGTCGCGCCGCTTTGCCTCGCGGCGGCGACCTATCTGCTGCTGCTGCTGAACGGTGACAGCCTTCTGCATGATCCGGACACGCTCTGGCAGATCAAGGTCGGGCAATGGATCGTCGATCATCGGGCCGTTCCTTGGACCGATTTCTATTCCTTGACACGCCAAGGCGACGTCTGGCTCTCGACATCGTGGCTGTCACAGGTGCTGTTTGCGACCTCCTATTCTCATTTTGGCTGGGTCGGACCGGTGGCGCTGACCGCCGCCGCCGGCGCGCTGGCGATCGGGATGTTGATGGCCTTCCTGCAACGCCATCTGACCACACCCTATTCACTGCTGTTCTGCCTGTTGGCCACGACGCTGGCGGCGCCGCACCTGCTCGCCCGTCCCCACGTTCTCGCGCTGCCGATCATGGTCACCTGGGCCGGAGCGTTGATGGCCGCAGCCGATCGCGGCGAAGCGCCGTCTCTGCTTCTGCTGCCTTTGATGGCGGTGTGGGCCAACCTCCATGGTGGCTTCGTGCTTGGGCTCGCCCTGATCGGCGCGACCGGGCTCGAGTCGCTCTGGCGCGCGGCGCCGGCACACCGGCCGTCACTCGCATTCCGCTGGGGCATATTCGGGCTTGCGGCGCTGGCGGCCTGCTGCTGCACGCCTTACGGCGTACACACCCTGCTCGCAGCGGCGCGCATCCTCAGTCTTGGCAAATCCTTCACGGTTATCGCCGAATGGCGGCAGGCCGATTTCAGCTCCTTCAGCCCGTTCGCGGGGGCGCTTCTCGGGCTGCTCGGTCTTGCCCTCTGGGGTCGCCTGACACTGTCGCCGCCGCGCATCCTGCTGATTCTCGTCGTCACCTGGATGGCGCTTGCGCATGTGCGCAGCATCGAGACGTTCGGCGTACTGGTCCCGCTGGTTCTCGCTCAGCCGCTGGGCAGCCGGATCAAGCCTGAGTCCCGCGATGCATCGCCTGCCCTGCGGATCGCGCCATCCGCACCGATTGCCGCGCTGGCGGTCGGCCTCGCCAGCATGAGTGCGACCGCGGCTTTCTCGGTCCACCACGTCTTCGAATTTGCCTCCAGCCAGACTCCCATTGCAGCGGTGGACGTGCTTGCCGCACGCAAGGGCGCGCGCGTGTTCAATTCCTACGGATTCGGAGGCTACCTCATCGCCCGCGACATCAGGCCTTTCGTGGACGGCCGCTCGGAGCTCTACGGCGAGACGTTCCTGATGGACTATTTCGCCGCCGAAGACGGGCGCGACGTGGACGGTTTGCTGCGCATGCTCGACGCCAATGGGATCGACGCAACGCTGCTCACTGCGGATTCTCC
Organism: Pseudomonadota bacterium; assembly: GCA_023435725.1. Classification (GTDB taxonomy): domain Bacteria; phylum Pseudomonadota; class Alphaproteobacteria; order Rhizobiales; family Xanthobacteraceae; genus Bradyrhizobium. The sequence continues at coordinate 3,536 of JAEYRD010000232.1, forward strand.
CGCGACCCAGATCCTGAATCACGTCAGGGGCTGGAAGCGCATCTACGCGGACGACATCGCGGTGATCCATGTGCGGGATGATGCGGCAGGCGCCGCCGCGACACCGTCGAACTGAGGACGCAACTCCCGGGCGTGCAATGCATGACCGCCTGGTGTGTACACACATCCCGAGAGCCTTCGATCGGGCGAGATGTCCCCGATCCCCGGCCTTATCGCAGGGACCACGAACACAGATTGTCCGACTTCGATCTGCCATCCTCCTAAAGCGCGATGAAATTGCGATGAATCGTCGTCGCGCTTTAGCTCATTGTTTGAGGATGATCTTTTCGGAAAACCGCTGCACATTTTTCCGGATCATGCTTTAGGGCGCTCAGATTTCGCAGTCGGCTGAATTCAAGGCCTTACGCAAGCCACCGAACGCCTTGAGCCGACAGGGCTCGGTATCGCTGGCGGCCGTTGAACGCTGGACTATGGCAGTTTGCGTGACAACGGTCGGCTTCGGCTTCGACTTGGCAATCATCTTGGGACGAGCGGCGGTAATGGCCTTCTTCGAATTGTGCGGATGATGGGCGATCGGCCTCGGAGGCTCCGAAGGACCGATACTGATGTCCTCCGGCGGAGCAATGCGCGGCGGAGCAATGCGTTCCTCGACCAAAGCAGCCTGTGCTGGCGTCTCGCTGCGGACAGCGGCGACCTCAAGGCGATCGCCCTTCGCCAACGCGCGATGTGAATCGGAAATGCCTGCGTTTGGCTCGGCAACGGGCTGGACGATCGAGACTGCCCTGCGCGGTGGAGTTCTGAGCTCCATTGCCGACAGCACGCCGACACCGAAGAGGATAAGCAGGCCCAACAACGCCATTCTCAGCATGATGCGCCTCTAACCTGGGTTAGTGCTGCTGAAAATTCTCCGCTGCAATGAGGCAACTTGTCGGCGGCTGCCGACCCACGCACGGATCATTTGCCGACAGGGTTAACGTCGGCGGTGTTCCCAACACGTACCGAGACCGCCGTGGCCCATGTCGGTTTCCGGCAGTAGACCGGACCTGGTTCAGGTCATGGCGGAGGGTCTTCGCATCAGGTGTTGGCAGAAGATCTGTGAGCGACCCAAAGCAGACGAACCAGCATATCGGCCTTTGGACGAGTCCCTCTGGCAATGCAGCCGCATTGTTCGAATCGCGGGGACACCTCCGCCCAGCCTCGTCAGAGCCAAATCGAAATCAATCGACAACCGGTGGCGACAGCCTCCGCCTTCGGCTGCATCGATCCGGTCAAAGGGGTCTTAATTCGCGCGCGGTGGCGGAAAGAAGAACTTGGCCAGGCGAACTTCGACCCCGATGTTCTCCTTGAAGCCGCCGGTCGCCTGGAAATCGTGAAACACGTCACCGGCTATGGCAAAATCCTGAGCGAGCGGGACCTGAAACTGGAAATGCCCCCTCAGGAAGTCATCTCGCCCGAGCGCCATGTTTGGCTGAGGTATCGTGACCGGCAGTCCGGCGGCGATAAAGTTGCCGTGCGTGCCTGTTTGCTCGCCTCCCCAGGACTTCTCTATGCCGACGGCGGCAAACAGGAACGTGCTCGGATTATAACGCAGGAATGCCTTGACGTCGTACGATGGCTGCTGCGTCAGCCCATCGTATCGCAGGATTCCGGGTAACGGGGCGCCAGGCGGATTCACCACCTCGAGAGGGCTGTTGCCGTTGCTGTGGAACGATGCATTGGCGATCAGATCGAAGAAAAATCCATTGAGACTTGGCGAAATCTTTCCAAGTCCCTCGGTGTAGCCGAACTGAGGGGTGTCGGTGAGTTGCCCCGGTGTCGAGGCATTCACCACGCTCCTGTTGTCGTAGCTGCGCCCGAGTGGCAGCCAGAGGAAATTCGTGACCCCGAACCAGCGCTGCACCTTGGCGTCGGAGATGAAGAAATAGGTCATGTGAAACACGGGGTCGACTAACCCCCCGGCAACACGGTTGTTCGTGCCCGGGATATTCAGATCCGTCACTGTCGCAAACGGCAGGTCTGCTTCGATCACGAAGGGATGATCCGCGGTCCCGGCAAAATAGGTCACGCGCGTAAACTCTATCCAGGTGTTGGCGCGTGAGTTCGGCAGCGTGTGCCCGCTCGGATCGACGAAGGCATCGGAATGCGCAAAGCTTCCGTATTGGAACGCAATGAAGGTCCCGATCGGAAGCGACCCGCCCTGGTAGTCTCCTGCGTATGTTCTTGGGTTGTTGTCGGAGGCCGCGATGGCGCGTGTATTGCCTCCGATGATGCTGCCGAGCAGCGCGGCGATTCCAATTGAAAGGACACTGCACCAGGATTTCGCCGACATTCCTCCCTCCCGCTGTTCGCTCGGCCAAGGCCGGTTTGGTTAGGCTTTGATCTCCTTTAAATTGCACTTGTAGAGGGTACTCCTGACGGATGCGAATGCTGTAATCGCTTGGCAACAGTGCGGATAAAAGCTGAAGAGGCAGAGGTGCTGCCATAACCGTCCCGTTGCATCTTGATGTCACCTGGTATTCGAACCGGCAAGGCAGTTGGCATCACGACGCTCCCAACGTTGCTCAAGCTCGGTGATGAGGTGATCAAAGGCACGCACCTTTGCTGCCATGCAAGGATCCGGAAGCAGCCCATAGCCGGCGTGCAGCGAAAGCCTGGCACGTCCGGACCTGCGCGATCTGTTGGCGCGTGCGTTCTTCGTCATGGGCCCGAGCGGCCCAGCCATCTCGACGGCGCCTGCCCTGGCGAAACGTGATAGGATCAAGGTTGCTCGCGGCGAGATCTACCGGACGCTAGTGGTGCTTTTGAGGAGGTTTCAAATGCAAAGTCGCATCCTGGGACTCACGACATCCGTTCTCATGCTGGCGCACGGCACTGTCGGCGCCTTTGCACAGGACAAAATGGCCCCCCAACCAGATCAGCAACAAATGCAATCGCATCCCATGGGCCAGGAAGGCGCGGGCACGATGGGGCGCGGAAATATGATGGGTGGCGCCATGATGGGCAATATGATGGCGCACGGCATGATGGGCGGGACCTCGATGGGACCACCTTTTATGATGCGCATGATGTTCGCTCTGATGGATGCCGACAGCGATGGGACCATCTCACTGCAGGAGTTTCAGGCGGCTCACGAACGGATCTTCAAAGCAATGGACAGCAATAAGGATGGCAAGCTTACGCTGGAGGAGATGCGAGCGTTCATGCACGGGACCAAGTGAGCGGCAGCGCGCGGCCCTCGTCGCGCGCGCCACTTGCGTGCAATCGATTTCTTGCGAGAGGATGAGCCCTAAGCCTTCAGGTCCGTGATCCGCATAATCGCGACCACGTTCCCGTCATTGAACGCCTGCTCTTTCGTGTCCTTGTTGCAGGTCCAAACAAAGTTCTTCTTGCCCGTAAAGGTCTTTCCCTCCTGCTCGAGCCGAAGCTCCCCTTCGGTGATGTGGCAGACCATGGCATTCATCATCGGGGGCCCCATTGTCTTTGATCCCGGCTGCATGATGATGTCGCGCATTGAGACGGTCTTAAAACCGGGGATGAGGGATGTCGTCTCGCCATCATATTCACGCACCACAACACCTGGCCACGGCGTTGTATCCTTGTAGCCTGCGGTTTGCGCGGCGGCTGACTTCATCAGGGCCGCCGAAGCCGCTGCCAACCCGATCCCCAATGCCGATCTTCGATCAATCTTGGTCATCGCATTTCTCCTGAATTTGCAGCAACGAGCTGCCGCAGAGGCAGCGCGCGCATTTCATGAAATGTGAATTGCCGTGCGAACCGAAAAAGGCGTCGGTCTTGAGAGAGCATGCCTGCCGATAGCACCAGTGCCGCTCGTTCGCCCCAGACGGTGATTTCGGCATGTCCCGCAGGGGCAACTACATTCTACGCGACCTGACGCATCCCGGAAACCGGTTGCGTCGCCCGAAGATCGATTACCACTCCGTCTGGAGGCAGCGACCGCGCGGCCCCAGGGATGTCGGGTTATGGCGCATAGCCGATGCGCTCGGAGCGAGTTGTCGGTCTCCGCCTCTGAGGGCGCAGCGGACATGGCACGCCTTTGCCGGCCGATCGGATATACGAGGAGGCGCCCTGGCACGTTGAACCAGGTTCGCGTCGGCTGACCGGGTTCAACCTTTCCCAATCGGAACAGACGATCCGAGCGCGGGACTCGCCGGTTCGATCAAGAACTGGCCCCCTTGTCCGTTATCAGTTGCCCGTCTGCAGCTCGCCAAAGCGCTCCCAGCTCTTGCCGTTGAAGCGCATGAACTGCATCTGGTCGACCGGGACGTGGTCGGTTGGGCCAGTGTTGACCTTGATGCCGGGCAGCAGCATCGGCAATTCGAGATCGCGGATCGCAAACGCCTGCTTCAATATGTTCTCGGTCGACAGATCATCGCCGCAGGCTTTCAGCACCGCCTCCAGCGCCATCGCGCTGTTGTAGGAATTGACGTAGTTGGTGTCGTGCTGGTCGGCCTCCGGCACGTATTTTGTCATGAACTCGCGCCAGCCCTTGACGCCCGGATCGTCCTTCCAGGCGGGATCGTCGGGGTCCTTCACGTAGGCGGTGGAGAGAATGCCGGTGCCCGCTTCGAGGCCCGCAGGCTCCATCACGGTCGAAACCCACACCGCGACATTGGAGAGGAACGTCATCGGACGCCAGCCGATCTCGAAGGATTTGCGGATCGCCTGCGCCGCGAATTTCGGCGTCGCCGCGATCACGAACACGTCGGCGCCCGACGCTTTCAATTTCACGATCTGGGAATCGATGGTCGGATCCTGGATCTCGTAGGTCGCATTGGTGACGACGGAATCGTATTTCTCGCCGAGCACGTCCTTGAGGCCCGCGAGATAGTCGCGGCCGTAATCGTCGTTCTGCGAGATGACGGCGAACCTCGCGTTCGGATTCTTCGCCAGGGCATAGCGTGCATAGAGCCGCGCCTCGTAGCGGAACGGCGCCTGCACGCCCATCGTCGCCTGCGGATATTGCGCGATGTCGGCGAACTTCGAGGCGCCGGAGCCGATGAAGAGCTGCGGCACGTTCTTGGCTTGAAGATATTTCGCGATCGCCGTGTTGTGGGCGGTGCCTATCGACGAGAAGATCAGCGCAACCTCGTCGCTCTCCACCAGCCTGCGCGTCTGCTCGACCGATTTCGGCGGTGCGTAGCTGTCGTCGAGCGAGATCAGGTTGACCTTGAGGCCGTTGATACCTCCTTTCTCGTTCAGCATCTTGAAGTAACCGACCTCGCCCTTGCCGAGCGCGCCGAAGGCCGAGACCGGCCCGCTATAGGGCATGGTCTGGCCTATCTTGATTTCGGTCGGGGTGATGCCGCGCATCTCGACGGCAGTTGAAGCAGCAGGCATCAGCAGGAACGAAACGGCGCCAAGCGCGCCCAATGCCGTCGCAAGACGCATCGGCCTCCCCTCCCTTGTCCTTATGCCGCGCTGCGGATGCGCGGTGCCGTTTTCGGCTCGCGGCAGGATGCCATGACAGAGCCGGGCGCCACAACCCCGCCGATTCGACGCATGGTGCTCGCGGGCTTTCACGTCTCGGTGCTGCAGCGCCTTAAGAGGTGACGCGCCCGTTTTGCCGTGCGGTAATAGCCGATGGTTGAACGGGAGGTCGCATCATGCTGCTTCGCAATTTTTTCGCCGCGCTTCTCGTCACGGCCTCGATCGCCGCTGCGCATGCGGCGCCGCAATGGCTGAGCCTGCCGCCGACGCCGACATTGCCCAAGGCGACGCAGAGCGGCTTCGCACCCGTCAACGGGATCAGTATCTGGTACGCCGTCTTCGGACGCGGGCAGCCCATCATCCTGCTGCATGGCGGCCTTGCCAACGCCAATTACTGGGGCCACCAGGTCCGCGCGTTGCAGCGGCACTTTCAGGTCATCGTCATGGACAGCCGCGGGCATGGGCGCAGCAGCCGCAATCAGGAGCCCTACGGCTACGATCTGATGGCCTCGGACGTGGTCGGGCTGCTCGACCATCTCAGGATCAAGAAAGCCGCGATCGTCGGCTGGAGCGACGGCGCGATCATCGGCCTCGACATCGCGATGAAGCACCCGGAGCGGGTGAGCAAGCTGTTCGCCTTCGCGGCGAACTCGGACCCGTCGGCCGTTGCTGACATCGCGTCGAGCGACGTCTTCAACGCCTACATCGCGAGGGCGGGCGAGGAGTACAAGCGCCTGTCGCCGACGCCGACGGAGTACAAGGGTTTTGTCGCCGACATCACCAGGATGTGGGAGAGCCAGCCGAAATGGACGGCCTCGGACCTTGCGGCGATCAAGGTCCCGACCTGGATCGTGGATGGCGATCACGACGAGGCGATCAAGCGCGAGAACACCGAGTTCATGGCAGCGAACATTCCCGGCGCCGGCCTGCTAATCCAGCCGCAGGTCAGTCACTTCTCGTTCCTGCAGGATCCGGAGCAGTTCAATGAGGATGTGCTGCATTTCCTCGCGCGGCAGGATGCGCGCGAGGCCCCGGGGACCGCATTGAAATAATGAAGGCGCGGTCCTTTCGGGGTGACGACACACGTCCCTCTCGCGTCCCGGACGCGCTGCAACGCCATAGCGCGTCGAAGACGCGCGTGAACGCGCTTATGGCGTTGCGGCGCAGAGCCGGAGCCTGCGACCTTAGTTTCGAGCGCGACTGCGGCAACATCGTCATTGCGAGCGCAGCGAAGCAATCCAGAGTCCCTCCGCGGCAAGATTCTGGATTGCTTCGCTGCGCTCGCAATGACGAGTCATCAAAATGACCCGCGCTCGCAAACGCGCCGCCAGCCAACAAAAAAACGCGGCGTTGCCGCCGCGTTCTTCAATTCGATCTGCAGCCTGCGGTTACGCCTGCGGCTGCGGCTCCAGGCCGGGATCCGGATCGGGGCGCGGACGCGACTTGCCGGCCGGGGGCACGGCGGAGGCGCGCGGCGTGGCCGGCTCCAGCACGGACTCGCGGTTCGGCTTCTTGCCCTTGAGGAGATCGACGATCTCGTCGCCGGACAGCGTTTCGAACTCGAGCAGGCCCTTGGCCAAGGCCTCGAGGTCGGCATGCTTCTCGGTGAGGATGCGGGTCGCTTCCTTGTAGCCTTCCTCGACCAGGCGCCTGATCTCGGAGTCGATCTTCTGGACGGTCGCCTCGGAAGCGTTCTGCGTCCGCGAGACCGACATGCCCAGGAAGACCTCGTCCTGGTTCTCGCCGTAAGAAACCGTGCCGAGCTCTTCCGACAGGCCCCAGCGCGTCACCATCATGCGCGCAAGCCGCGTGGCCTGCTCGATGTCGGAGGCGGCGCCCGAAGTCACCTTCTCGCGGCCGAAGATCAGCTCTTCGGCGACGCGGCCGCCCATCATGATGGCGAGGCGCGAGGTCATCTGCTCCAGCGACATCGACAGCTTGTCGCGCTCGGGCAGCTGCATCACCATGCCGAGGGCACGGCCGCGCGGAATGATGGTCGCCTTGTGGATCGGATCGGTCGCGGGCACGTTGAGGCCGACGATGGCGTGGCCGCCCTCGTGATAGGCCGTCAGCAGCTTCTCCTCCTCGGTCATGACGAGCGACTTGCGCTCGGCGCCCATCATCACCTTGTCCTTGGCCTCCTCGAACTCGGCCTGGGTGACCATGCGCTTGTTGCGGCGCGCGGCGGTCAGTGCGGCTTCGTTGACGAGGTTCATCAGGTCGGCGCCGGAGAATCCAGGCGTGCCGCGCGCGATGGTCTTGAGGTTGATATCCGGGGCCAGCGGCACCTTGCGGACGTGAACCTTGAGGATCTGCTCGCGGCCGACGACATCCGGATTGGGCACCACGACCTGGCGGTCGAAGCGGCCGGGACGCAGCAGCGCGGGATCGAGCACGTCGGGGCGGTTGGTCGCGGCGATCAGGATCACGCCTTCGTTGGCCTCGAAGCCGTCCATCTCGACCAGCAACTGGTTCAGGGTCTGCTCGCGCTCGTCGTTGCCGCCGCCGAGACCGGCGCCACGGTGGCGGCCGACCGCGTCGATTTCGTCGATGAAGATGATGCAGGGCGCGTTCTTCTTGGCCTGCTCGAACATGTCGCGGACGCGGCTGGCACCGACGCCGACGAACATCTCGACGAAGTCGGAACCCGAAATGGTGAAGAACGGCACGTTGGCTTCGCCCGCGACCGCACGCGCGATCAGGGTCTTACCGGTGCCGGGAGGGCCGACCAGCAGCACGCCGCGCGGAATGCGGCCGCCGAGGCGCTGGAACTTGCCGGGGTCGCGCAGGAATTCGACGATCTCCTGGAGGTCCTGCTTGGCCTCGTCGACGCCGGCGACGTCCTCGAAGGTGACGCGGCCATGCGCTTCCGTGAGCATCTTGGCGCGCGACTTGCCGAAGCCCATCGCCTTGCCGGCGCCGCCCTGCATCTGCCGCGACAGGAAGATCCACACGCCGATCAGCGCAATGAACGGGAGCCAGGAGACCAGCAGCGAGACGAACCACGGCACGTTGTCGCCCGGCGGCTTCGCGGTGATCTGGACCTTGCTGTCGTACAGGCGCTTCACCAGCGTCGGGTCGTTCGGCGCATAGGTCTGGAAGCTCGAGCCGTTGGTGAAGGTGCCGTGGATATCCGGGCCCTGGATCACGACGTCGCGCACATTGCCGCGGTCAACCTCGCTCAGGAGCTGGGAGAAGGCGATGTCCTGCGAGGAGGCGCGCTGACCCGGATTCTGGAAGAGCGTGAACAACGCCAACAGCAGCAAAACAATGATGACCCAGAGGGCGAAATTGCGCAGATTGGCGTTCATCGATCTTCCTTCGTGGTCGCGCGGATCGCGGCCCTGATCCTTGGGTAGTTGCTTGGGGAGTTACTTGGGTGGTTGCTTTGGCAGTACGAGGAAATCCCCAAGGAATCCTCTCGGTTAGATGCATACAATTTAGGTGCCGCCCCGCTCGCTGCCAAGGGAATGAGATGGGACTATTTATCCCATCTTAGGCCGATTCCCGCTGAAATAATGGCGGCCGATTCGGGGTTTTTCCTGCCTGGTTCCTGGCTGGTTAAGGTGTCCTGACGCTGTGCGGCGGAAAAGGCCGGTGTCATGATCCGCCCCGTCCGCTCTCATCCGCCCTTGGACCGCCGGGCCGGCGCCGGCGCGATGTGGATACGCCCCCGGGCAAGGCTGATCAAGGCTCCCGCAAGGGTCTGCTTCAGGGCCGGCCGGCCATTTGCGGCTGCGCGGGGACCTGCGGCGATCGCCTGATCGAGCGCTGCCATCAGTGTCTCGACCTTGCCGAGTTCCGCCGGCCCCTCGTGCCCCACGGCGTCGATGGCCCGCAGCAGCAGCCGCAGCCGGACCTCCTCCGGCAAGGCCGCAAACGCGGACGCTTCGAAACTGCGAACGCCCGGCTGCGGCGCAACGCCGCGATCCCTCAAAAGGAGGAAGCGCTCGGCGCCGTCGGCCAGTACCTCGACCGCCGCATTGGCGCGCGCCAGCCTTGCCGCGAGCCGCGCCAGGTTGCGGGCATCGCCGCCCTCGGCCGCAAGCTGCGGCAGCAGCGCGCGCAGCCGCGGCCGGGTGAAGGCCGTGTCGCGGTTGGTGGGGTCGTCGGCAAAGCCGATCTTCGCCCGCTTCAGCGTCGCGATCAGTTGCGACTTCGGAACATCGAGCAGCGGGCGCGCCAGGACGATGCCATCGCGCTCGCTGACATGGGCCATCGCCGACAGCCCGGCAAGCCCGCTGCCGCGGAGCAGGCGCATCAGCAGGGTCTCGGCCTGGTCGTCGCGGGTATGGGCCGTCAGCACATGGCTCGCACCGGCGGCGCGCGCGGCTTGCGCGAGCAGGCGATAGCGGGCCTCGCGCGCGGCCGCGGGCAATCCCGTCTTCGGCTTTGCGCCGCGCCAGCGCAGGGTCCGGTGCGGCAGTCCGAGCTCAGCGGCCAGCCGCTTGACCTCGCGCGCCTCGCGCGCCGCCTCTCGCCGCAGGCCGTGATCGACGGTGACGACGGTCAGAAGCGGCCCGCGCGCGAGACTGCGCTGCCAGCGCGCCGCAAGCCACATCAGCGCGAGCGAGTCGGGCCCGCCGGAGACCGCGAGCACCAGCGCCGGCGCGCTTCTGAGCTCGGCGAAGAGCCGCTTCGCCTCGCGCGCCGAGATCGGAGAATTATCGTCGTCTGACATGACTCTGCCCAGCAATCGCCAGCGAATGGCAGGCAGGTTTTAGCGCAGCACGGCCCGCGTTGTCAGCGATCAATGCTGCGTGTCAGCACTTCACCCGCTTCTGCTCGCGATCGACCGCGGCTTTGACGCCGGCGGAGGCGCGCGGATATTTGCGGCCGATCTCGCCGAAGGCGGCGCAGGCGGCCTCCTTCTCCTTCAACGCGGCGAGCGACTGGCCGAGCCGCAGCAGCGCATCCGGCGCCTTGGCCGATTTTTCGTATTTGGTGGTGACGGAGAGGAAGGCTTCCGCAGAGTCGCGATATTGCTGGCGCTGGAAGTAGCTCTCGCCGAGCCAGTATTGCGCGTCGCCGAGCAGCGGATCGTTGGGATATTTCTGCGAAAAATTCTTCATGGTCTGCTCGGCCAGCGCATAGTCCTTGCGCTGCATGTAGCCGATGCCGAGGTCGAACTCGTCGCGCGGCGTTGCCGAGGGCGGCAGCGTCGTCAGGCCGGCGCCGCCCGCCGGTGCCGGATAGCCTGGTTGCGCCGGCGGATAGCCGGGCTGGGCCGCCTGAGGCGCGGCCGCTTGCGGATAGCGTCCGCCGGTGTTGGCGAGATCAAGCGGCTCGCCGGCGCCGCGGCCGCCGGGAGCGCCGCTAGGGGCGCCTGTCGACATCGGCTGCTGCCCGCCGCCGAGCGCGCGCGGCGCACCCGGCGCATTCGGATTCTGGTTCGGGTCGAATGCATCGCCGCGGCGACGAACGCCGGGCGCGCCGGGTTGCGGCGCTTCCTGAACGATCGGCGCCGGAGAAGCGATCTGGGGCTGCTCGTAACCCGGCTGCACGGCTTGCTGCTGCTGGCGATAGGCCGGTGCGGCCTGACTCGGTGCGATTTGGGCCGGCGGCACCGCCGCGACATTGGGCTGGACCGGCGCCTGGCCGGGCGCAGCTTGCGCGCCGCCCTCGAGCGCCCGCAGACGCTCTTCGAGCTGGCGGTTGCGGTATTGCAGCTCTTCGTTCTGGCCGGTGAGCTGGCGTAGCTGGTTCTCCAGCCGCTCGATCCGCATCTCAGGATCGACATCTTCCGACTGCGCAAAGGCGGGCGAGCACAAAGAGAGCAGCGCGGCGGTCGCCACGATGCCGGTAATTGCCTTGAATTTCGATGACATCTTGCCCTGACGACGAAAACGACGCGGCACGCGGCGGATCATTCGCCGCGCCACACAATGAGGAAGGGAGTACGCCAAAAATGTGACTGCTACCAAGGGGTTTCTGTCACAGATCGCTGAAACGAAACCGGCGCCCGAGAGGGCGCCGGCATAATCCGTTTCTGAAGCTGAACGGCGCCTGACTGATCGTCAGGAGCTCGCGTTCAGCACGGTGACGGCACGGCGGTTCTGCGACCAGCAGGAGATGTCGTTACAGACGGCGACCGGACGCTCCTTGCCGTAGGAGATCGTGCGCATGCGGTTCGGATCGATGCCGCGCGAGGCGAGGAACGAACGTACCGACTGGGCGCGGCGGGCGCCGAGCGCGATGTTGTATTCGCGGGTGCCGCGCTCGTCGGCATGGCCTTCGATGGTGAAGCTGTAGCGCGGATAGGTCTGGAGCCACTGCGCCTGCTTCTCCAGGGTCACGATCGCCTGCGGGGTCAGATCGGTCTGGTCGCTTTCGAAGAACACGCGGTCGCCCACGTTGACGACGAAATCCTGCTGGCTGCCAGGCGTCGCCGCGCTGGCCATCGCATCGGCACCCAGGTTCTTGTTGGCGCAGGCGCCCATCGACAGCGCAACGGCCAGCACCGCGGCCAGCTTCAATCCCTGGAGGATACGCATAGGATGTTTCATTCCGGAGCCTCCACGCTCACGTTAGTCCACTGCTGTCCGGTCTACAGGGGGTTGGTTAAGCGAACGTTCCGTCAACCTTGATGGGACGTTGCCAAAGCCGGTCAAATGCCCCCCACCGGCGAAAAGCAACCGCTATGGTTAATGGGTTGTAAATGTGGCGCGAGGGTGAAGGCAAGCCGGATCAGCGACTAAAAAGCAGGCTTTGCCGCAATTTACGGCCAGCAGCATAGTCGGCCGGCTAGGCGACCGCGACCGAACCCCGATGAACGAGATTGAGGGGAATCAGGCCTGCCCCGTAGCGTCTGCAACAAGCACTGGCCGGGGCACGGCCTTCCGCTGGCCAGTGCGTTCAAACAGCATCCGCCGCTCGAACGCGCTCGAGCGCATGATCGGGAAACGCGTCAGGATCTTTTCCCGGACCTTGGGGTAATCCGACGCCATCAGAACGGCCTTCTTGGTCGGCCAGCCCGGAAACGAGCGCGGTTCAGTGAGAGTCTCGGACAGGAACACACGACGGTAGAAGGCCTGATGATCGGTGCGCACCATCGAAAGCCCGATATCGGCATTGAACTGCTCGCAGGCAACGAAGGGGAGCCGCACAGTCAGATATGGCAGTTCCGGGAAGCGCTGCTGCATTTCAGGATCAGCAACAAATCGACACGGATCGACAAAAACCTCGCCGCGGTCGAGGCGAGGATGCAGGACGTCGCCGAACACCTCGGTCGTGTAGGACATCCTCCATTCGGAGGTCAGAATGTGAATGCGGACGGAACTGCAGAGTTCGTCATCGACGTAGACACCGAAATTCCAGACGTTGGGCGCGTCGTCGAAACGGTCAGACACGCGCAGCGACTCTGACGGCGGGATCAGTCCGGCCTGGAGATAGGCCCGGTAGCGCATCAGGTATAGGCGATCCCTGTCTTCCGGCGTTTCGATGAGCCGGTAGTCGATACGATCGAACAGCGCGGCTCCGCGTGGAAGCGCCGTCTGCGGTTCGGCCCCGGACTTCATCTGTAACCCCCACGCTGCAAGCAACTTCCGCGAGTGGGCAGAAACTTAATGATTCCTTAAGAAAATTGCAAAGACTTAGAAACGTTAGGGTTAACCTCTGCGGCCGGTCGAAAGCGCGGGAGAGCCGATGCCGTCGAAAATTGACGGAGGAAATGTCAGGCGATGGATCGCGATGCCGCGGCCATTCGGTCCTTGCCCGCGCGATGGCCGTGCGAGGCATTGAGCAACTGGCGCACCCGCACGGCTGGTACAGGCCGGCTGAACAGGTACCCCTGGCCTTCGGTAACCGTCCCGTCGGCACTGATCAGCTCGAGCTGCTCGTTGGTCTCGATGCCCTCGACCACCACCGACATCCCGAGGTCGGCGGACAACCGCGCCACGCCGCGCAGCAGCGTCAGCGGGCGGTCGGCGTCGATACCCTCGAGGAAGGACCGGTCGATCTTCACCTTCTGCATCGGGAAGTTGTGCAAGTAGCTGAGGCTCGAATAGCCGGTGCCGAAATCGTCGAGCGAGATGCGTACGCCGAGTGCATGCAGCTGCGAGAGGATGTCGTGGGTGAGCTGGGTGTTGCGCAGCAGGGAGGACTCGGTGATCTCGATCTCCAGCCGGTGCGCCGGCAGGCCCGACACTTCGAGCGCGTAGCGGATCTCGCTCAGCACGTCGCGCTGGTGAAACTGCTGGGGTGAGAAGTTGACGGCGACGCTGACGCTCTCCGGCCACTTCATGCATTCCATGCAGGCCCGACGCAGGATCCAGCGGCCGAGATCGACGATCAGGCCCATGTCCTCGGCGACCGGGATGATGTCGACCGGCGAGACCGTGCCGCGTACCGGATGATTCCAGCGCAGCAGCGCCTCGCAGGCGGTGATCTTGCCGGACTTCAGATTGACCAGCGGCTGGTAGAACAGCTCGAACTCCTCGTTGGCCAGCGCCTTGCGCAGGTCGAGCTCGAGGATGCGGCGGGCCTCGACGGTCGCCGCCATCTCGTCACGGAAGAAGCAGAAGGTGCCGCGGCCATCGGCCTTGGCGCGATACAGAGCCATGTCGGCGTTCTTGAGCAGCGTATCGGCGCTGACCTCATCCTCGGGCGAAGTCAGCGCGATGCCGACGCTGGCGCCGATCTCGACCAGATGATTGTCGATGCGGTAACGCTCGCTCAGCCGCTCCACGATGCGGCGGGCAAGCGCCGCGGCGTCCTCGGGCGCACTGATGTTCTGCTGGAATACGACGAACTCGTCGCCGCCGAAGCGGGCGACGAAATCCTCCGGCCGCAACATCTCGCGCAGGCGGTTGGCGACCGCGCACAGCAGCTGGTCGCCGCAGGGATGACCGAGCGTGTCGTTGACCTGCTTGAACTGGTCGAGGTCGACGAACAGCAGCGCGGAGAGCTGTTCGGCATGATGCGCGTTTGCCAGCAGCCGCTCGATTTCGTCACGAAAACTGACACGGTTAGGTAGCGCGGTGAGATCGTCATAGCGCGCAAGATGGCTGATCCTGGCCTCGGCATTGCGCCGCTCGGTGATGTCCTCGAGCAGCACCACCGAGCCGCCGTCAGCCATCGGCTGAATGGTCCACAAGAGCGAACGGTTCCTCTGCGTATTTGGATCGTCGGTAATGATCTCCTTCGCCTGCGAGGCCTCGATGTCAGCAATGATCAACTCACCGCTGGCAGCAGCAATTGACCCCGCTTCGACACACGCCGCGACTACGTCACGCGCGCTCGTGTTGCCCTGTGCGACATAGTCCGGCAGGTTCATCATCGCACTCAAGCGGTGGTTCATCACCGCGAGCTGGCCGTCGACGCGAAACATGCACAGCCCGTGCGGCATATTGTTGAGTGCCGTGTCGAACTGGCCGGCAAGCGCCGCCTCGCGCTCGCGCGCGACAACCGCGCGCAAGAATATCTTGTGCAGATTGGCCGAGAGCTGCATGACAGCAAAAAGAAACGCGGCGCACACGACCGACATCGCCAAGTAATACGGCGTGCCATGCAGCGCCAACGCGCCCACGGCCGGACCGAATATCAGGATGGCTTGCAGACGAAATATCGATTTCCGTCCGTAGGCCCTGCCCGCTCCTCCCGCCACGATTCCGGTGGTGACAGAAAGCGCGATCATGTGCGCGACGGGGTCGTCATTGCTCAACAGAGTCGTGGAACACCATAGGCCAATCACGGCGGCCTGAATCAGCGCTCCGACCTGATAGCGCTTTTGCCAGCGCGCCGCTTGCTCAGCGCTCAGGCTCGATTTTTGGACCTGGTATCGGCTCAGATCGAAGGCCCGGATAGCTCCCGCGAGGATGAGGAGCGGCACAAATCCCCAGATCAGGGTCTGTCCCGTTTTGAGCGCCGTCAAAGACGCCGAGAATGCCGAGAAGACGATGCCGGTAAGCACCGTGCCGGGAGCCTCGAACAACGAATCGGTCAGCGCTGCCGAAATGGTCGGCGAAGGCTGCCGCTGGTCCGGATCTACGCTCTGACTTTCGATCTGCATCTGGGTTGTACGCGCATCCCTGTTCCAGCGTACTTTTACCCAGCCGAGATGAAGCCTTTCTGAGGGAACGTCGTTAAAGTCGAGTTGTTTTTCGGTAGAAGCGAACCTGTTTCTGCTGAAATATCAAGTAACTAGGCAATCGCTGCCGGGCACACGGTAAAGGAAAGCTTGCGTCCCGCACGGAACCCGAAAAATCGGCGCACCATTTTCGAAAACATCGCGCGTTGCAAACGCGCGATGTTTAAACCTCGATATTACTGTCCCGCCGTCGCCGACAAGAGCGGCGACCATGCCGGGTCGGAGGCGAAGCCCGGCGTCGGCACCTTGAGCTCGTTGCGGCCGGAGATGTCGACGGAGAACAGCGAGGGTCCGCTGTTGCCGCCGGGATCACGGAAGAACATCACCACGCGGCCGTTCGGCGAGAAGGTGGGGCCTTCGTTGTGGTAGCCGGAGGTGAGGAGCCGCTCGCCGGAGCCGTCCGGCTTCATGACTCCAATCGAGAACTGCCCGCCGCCTTGCCTGGTGAAGGCGATGTAGTCGCCGCGCGGCGACCACACCGGCGTCGAATAGGTGGCGTTGGTGTCGTCCTTGGAGAAGGAGATGCGCTGCGCCGGTCCGCCGCCCGCCGCCATGACGTAGATCTGCGACCTGCCGCCACGATCGGACTCGAAGCAGATGCGGGTGCCGTCTGGCGAATAAGAAGGAGACGTATCAATCGCCGGCGTGTCGGTGAGGCGCGTGGTCGAGCGCGAGCGCAAATCCATCACGAACAGGTTGGAATTGCCGCCCTGCTGCAGGCTCATGATGACGCGCTGGCCGTCAGGCGAGAAGCGCGGCGCAAAGGTCATGCCCGGGAAGTTGCCGACGATCTCGCGCTGCCCGGTCTCGATGTTGAAGAGATAAACTTTCGGATCGCCCTGGCCGAACTCCATGTAGGTGATCTCTTGCGAGTTCGGCGAGAAGCGCGGCGTCAGCACGAGGTCGGAGCCGCGGGTCAAATAGCGCACATTGGCGCCGTCCTGGTCCATCATCGCGAGCCGCTTGACCCGGCGCTCCTTCGCGCCGGTCTCGTCGACGAACACCACGCGGCTGTCGAAATAGCCCTTCTCGCCGGTCATCCGCTCGTAGATCTGGTCGGAGATGATGTGGGCGATGCGGCGCCAATATTCCGGCGAGGTGAAATATTGCTGGCCGGCGAGCTGCTGGCCGGAGACCACGTCCCAGAGGCGGAATTCGGCCTTGAGCCGGCCGTCCGGCTGCCGCGTCATCCGGCCGGTGACCAGCGCCTGGGCGTTGATGGTCTTCCAGTTCTGGAACTGTGGCGCGACGTCGATATTGTTGATGCGCTCGATGAAGGCGGCCTGGTCGATCGGGGCAAACAGGCCCGAGCGCTTCAGGTTGTTGGTGATCACCTGCGTGACGCCGTTGCCGACATCGCCGTCGGACGGCGAGCCCGGCAGGAAGTTGGTGATCGCGATCGGCACCGGCTGGAATTCGGTGGGGTCGATGCGAAGCCGCCCTTGCTGGGCCTGGCCGAAGGCTTGTCCGCTCCCAAGCAAGGCGACCGCCGATCCAGTGACGGTCATGAAGCGGCGGCGGGTGATCGATCGAGCGTCATTCATCGCAAAGTTCTTTTGTTCGGATGTCACAACATATCTTTCAGGCCGAAAGTCATCGGAATGAGCTTCCAGCTCTCGTACTGCTGCTTCGGCATGAACGAATAGACCTGGCACTGCACGATGGCGCGCTTGGCGCTCTCGGCCACCGCCTGGGCGATCGACCGGGAAGGCCCTCGCACCGCAACGACGATGGGCTCGGCCGCCAGCGATCCATCAATCTTCATCGGAATGTCGATGTCGGCCTCGTACTGATCGGCATCCTGCCCATTATAGGTCGGCGTGAAGCAGCGCTTGACCGCGCCCTGGAACGCGCCTCGCCAGGTCGCGACATTGGTGACCGCTGTGCCGGTGTTCGATCCCAGCGATGCGGACGCATTCAGCGCCGAGCCGGTCAGCTCGTGCCGGGTCGGATCGCGCTTATCGAGGTCGCGCTGGATCTGCGCGGGGTCGAAGGTGCGCTCCTTGGGCTTCGGCTGCTGCTGCGGCTGCACTGCCGCGACCTTGGGCTGGGGCGGCTTGGGTGGCGGCTTTTTCGTTTCCAGCTTCTTCTGAAGCTCGGCGATCGGATCTTCCTTGGCCGGATCAGGCTTCTTCTCCTCCGGCTTCGGCTCTTCCTTGGGCTTGGCCTCGGCGACTGGCTTGGGCGGCTCGGGCTTCTTCTCGACCGGCTTCTCGGCGGGCTTCGGCGGCGGCTCGGGCGTCGAGGTGGTCTTGATCAGCTCTTTCTTCGTGGTGACCTTGCCGACGGCATCCTCGTCAGGCGGCGCATCGGAGATCTTCTCCACCTTGGGCTTCGGCTCTTCCTTTTTGCCGGTCTTCTGTCCGGCCGTGATTTGCGCGAGCTGGTCGGTGGAGATGATGTCGATCGGAAGCGACTCTTCCGGCACCACATAGGCTCTGCTGCTAAAGGTGATGAGCCCCCATCCCAGCACGAGGACATGCAGGGCAATCGACGCAACGAGTGTCTTGTCGACCTTCACCTTCACGGCTTACCCCTGATCCGCTTCCGTGACGAGGGCCAGCTTCTTGAATCCTGCGCCGGACAACAGGCCCATCACCCTGGCCACGGTCCCGTAGTCCGCCTTCTTGTCGGCGCGCAGGTAGATGCGTTCCTCGAGGCCGCCACGCGCGTCCGTGATCGCCTTCAGCTTCGGCACCAGTTCGTTGATCGCGATCTCGGCGTCGTTGATGAACACCTTGCCCTTGATGTCGACCGACATCTGGATCGGCTTCTGGTCGTTGGTCTCGAGGCTCTTGGCCTGGGTCTGCGGCAGGTCGAGCGGAACGCCGACCGTGAGCAGCGGCGCCGACACCATGAAGATGATGAGCAGCACCAGCATCACGTCGACCATCGGTGTGACGTTGATCTCGGCCATGACCGGCTTGCGCCGGCTGCGGCGACCGCCGCCGCCGGACGAACTCGCAACGTTCATGCCCATGATCTGGTGCCCAAATTGCCCTTCACACTATACATGCCGTCCCTCAGCCCCGCTCGTCGATCTGACGCGACAGGATGGCTGAAAATTCATCGGCGAAACCTTCGAGCCGCTGGGCCTGCCGGTTCACCTCGGAAGTGAACTTATTGTAGAAAATAGTGGCAGGAATGGCGGCGATAAGGCCGACGGCGGTCGCAAACAGCGCCTCGGCGATACCGGGCGCCACCACCGCCAGAGAGGTATTTTTCGACGCCGCGATCGACTGGAAGCTCGACATGATGCCCCAGACCGTGCCGAACAGGCCGACGAAGGGGCCGGCGGAGCCGACGGTCGCGAGCACCAGGAGCCGGCGTTCCAGCCGCTCGACCTCGCGCGCGATCGAGACATTCATCACCTTGTCGATGCGCATCTGAAGGCCCGCGACCGAGCGGGCATGGCTCTCGAAGGAACGCTTCCACTCGCGCATCGCCGCGACGAAGCAGGCGGCCATGGAATGCGTCGGCTTGGCCGAGAGGGTGCGATAAAGTTCCTCGATCGACTCGCCGGACCAGAAGGCCTGCTCGAAGCGGTCCATCGAGCGGCGGGTGCGGGCAAACAGGAAGATCTTGTCGATGGCGATCGCCCAGACCCAGACCGAGCAGGCCAGAAGTCCCAGCATGACCCCTTTCACGATCCAGTGAGCCTGCCAGAACAGCGCAATCAGCGACACGTCCGCGGAGGCGGCAACCGGAAGGGCTGACTGAGCCACGTCGGCCGGATTCATAAGCAGTATCCTCTCAAGGCGATCGTTACCTAATGTCGCCGGCAACAAATAGCCGCCGGTTCCCCAACAGCCGCGCAAACCGGCGCGGCCGGCAAGCCCGCTCTAAGTCTTGTCTTTCTGGGGTGCAGGGGCTCGTCCAAAGCCGGCCGTCTGCATTCCCTGCCAAGATGTCAAAACTAAGGGCCTCGACCCAGGGCCTTGACCAAGGGCTCCGGGCGCGATTGTCCGCACTAACCAGAGCCCGGCGATAGTTAATGCGGGGTTATCAGGGGCGAAATTGGCTGCGGGAAAGGTAGGCAGCGCAGGGGGTTGGGGGCGACGGGCGGGACATGCTGCCGCGTAGCGTCGCCGGATGGGAAGCTGCCGATCCCAAGCGTGGTCGGTTCCCTCCCCCCTTGCGGGGGAGGGCTAGGGAGAGGGGTACCACACGGGGATTCGCCGTGTGACTAAGAACATCCGGCGCGCGACAACAAACACCTTTTCCTGGGCTCCCCCCCTCCCCTGCCCTCCCCCGCAAGGGGGGAGGGAGCGCAGGGTACGCCTGGGCGGGACATCACGCATCAACACGAGAACCGTAGCCCTACCACTTCTCCTTCGAGGTCCGCACGTCGAGCTCGAACGACCATGCGCGCTCCGGCTGGCGGTAGAGGAAAGCGAAGGCGTCGACGATGCCCTCGATGTCGATCAGGCTGTCCTCGCGGCCGGCCGCATCGGGAAAGCGCGTGAAGATCTTGTCGCCGGCGATCGCGCCGTCGACCACGACATGGCCGACATGGATGCCCTCGGGCGCGTATTCCTTGGCCATGGCCTGCGCCAACGTACGCAGGCCCGCCTTGGCCGAGTTGAAAGCGCCGTAGCCGGAGCGGCCGCGCAGCGAGGCGCTGGCGCCGGTGAAGAGCAGCGTACCGGTCTTCTTCGGCGCCATGCGGCGCACCGCCTCGCGGCCGAACAGGAAGCCGCCGAAGCACACCACGCGCCAGGCCTGCTCGAAATAGTCGGCCTCCATCTCGATGATCTTGCCCGGCGTGTTGTTGCCGGCGTTGTAGATGGCGAGGTCGAGGTTCTCGCCGGCGGCATCGAACAGCGCGGCGACGTCGCTCTCCCTGGTCGCGTCCGCGACGAAGGGGACAGCCGTCCCGCCCGCCTTCCCGATATCGCCGGCAACCGCCTGCAATGCCGACAGCGTCCGCCCCGCGACGATCACCTTGAGCCCCTCGGCCGCAAAGCGTTTGCAGAGCCGGGCCCCGAGCCCGCGGTCCGGTCCGACGCCGATCACGATTGCCGTCTTCATTTGCATGTCTCCTGGAGATCGATTGTTGGCTCAGGCCGCCGAGGCGGATTCGGGGCAATTGGTCAGCCGCGCGGGATTGCCGACGGCGGTGCAGCCGCCCGGCACGTCGCCGGTCACAAGAGTGCCTGCACCGATCTTTGCGAAATCGCCGATGCTGATGTCGCCGAGGATGCTCGCGCCGGCGCCGATGAAAACGCCGCGGCCGATGCGCGGCGAGCGCGTTGGCAGTTCGCTGCTGCGGCCGATGCTGACATTCTGGAGAATGGTGACCTCGTCGCCGATGACGACGTTGGCGCCGATCACGATGCCCGTGGCATGGTCGAGATAGACGGACAATCCGATGCTGGCGGCCGGATGAATGCTGACCTGCAACACGTTCGACGCCTCGTTCTGAAACAGCAGCGCCGCGTCGATATGGCCGCGATGCCAGAGCCAGTTCGAGACGCGCCAGGCCTGCAGCGCGACATAGCCCTTGAAATGCAGCAGCGGCGGCAACAGGCCGCTGATGGCGGGATCGCGGTGCACGATGGCCTGCAAATCACGGCCGGCCGCTTCGATCAGCTCGGGCTGGCCGCGAAAAGCGTCGATGGAAAAAGCCGCAAAACGCGCGTGCTCCGCGGCGTTGCCGCCGAGCCTGCACCCGATCAGATCGGCCAGCGCGGCCGCAAGATCATCATGGGCAAGGATGGCACCCGCAAGAGCCTTGCCAAACACGGGGTCGGCGGCTGCTGCGCGCTGCGCTTCGTCGCGTATCTTCTGCCAGAGGCGATCGTTCGTCGCGGTCGCAGCTGTCATCGTCCCCACCTGCGGTGTTTTGACGCTTCCTTCTCACGTGTCGAATATAGGCCGTGGGCAACTCGCGCGCCACGCCGCTGCGGCGGCACACGTGGCTACGCAAGAGCCGCGCTGCAGCCCCCCGTGAAGCTACGCGCTTGCATGCCAGGCAACCGCAACCATATAGTCGGTCGAGTTTTCGGCCGACGCTGCTTTGGCCAATACATCTCGTTCAAGACCCCGCGGTGGTCCGCCATCCGCGGGTTTTTCGTGCGCGGCCGCCTTCGGCGCTGCCGAAGCAAATCACGGATCCCCGTCACCCAAGGTCACGCTGAAACATGTCGCTCAACGCCCCCGCCGACGACCACCACGACGACGTCATGTACCCCTCCGCGATACCGTTCGTGCTGGTCCATCTCGGCTGCTTTGCGGCGATCTGGTCAGGCGTCACCTGGCAGGCCGTCGCGATCTGCGGTTCACTCTATGTCGCGCGCATGTTTGCAATCGGGGCAGGCTACCACCGCTATTTTTCGCATAAGGCTTTTGCCACCGGCCGGGTGTTTCAGTTCATCCTGGCCTGCCTCGCGCAAAGCAGCGCGCAAAAGAGCGTCTTGTGGTGGGCGGCCAAGCATCGGCACCATCATCTGCATTCCGATACCGAATTGGACGTGCACTCGCCGCGTCAGCGCGGCTTCCTGTACAGCCATGTCGGCTGGATTTTTTACCGGGAGCACGACGCGACCGACCTCGTGAAGGTCGGCGATCTCGCGGTCTATCCTGAACTGATGTGGCTGCATCGGCTGGAGCTCCTGCCCGCCTTTGTGCTCGCAGCGCTCTGCTTCCTGGTTGCGGGGTGGTCGGGTCTGGTCGTCGGCTTCCTGTGGAGCACGGTGCTGGTCTATCACGCGACCTTCTGCATCAACTCCCTCGCTCACGTGCATGGACGCAAGCGCTACGTGACGGGCGATGATTCCCGCAACAACTGGCTGCTGGCATTGCTCACCATGGGGGAAGGCTGGCACAACAATCACCACGCCTACCAGAGCAGCGTGCGGCAAGGCTTTCGCTGGTGGGAGATCGACGTGACATATTACATCCTGAAGGTCCTGTCCTGGTTCGGAATCGTCTGGAACATGAAGGCGCCGCCCGAGCTGGTGCTGCGCAACGAGCAGCCGCTCGGCGCACGGGTCATCAATCGCGCAGCCCGCCAGCTTGCCGGACGGTTCGATGCCCACGCTCTGGCGCACGCGATCTCGTCGGCGCTGCGCCGAGCCGATTTGGCCCAAGTACAACTGCCGACACTGCATGACATCTTCAATCGCGCCCATGAAGGCGTAGATGCGCTGACGCATCTGCATCTGCCGAAGATTCCGACCCGCGACGAGTTTCTCGCCGAGGCCAGGGCGATGTTCGCGCGAACGCGATCACTCAACGAGATCGTGGACCACGCCTACGAACACTTCCTGACGTCGGTTCGCGCGCAAATCGCCACGGCGAGCTAACCAAGCGATCTGCAAGGTGATTTGCAAGGCAATCTGACCTTCGCGGCTGCCAGCCGCGCTCCCCCAAAACCAAACCGCCCGCCGGCGGGTTGCGCAGGCGGGCGGGTCGGGGCCCTCAGGCCTTTGGGGGCATGCGCCTGAAGGCTTTGAGATGTGGGCCCCAGATCAGCCCTGCGGCTGGTCGGTCGGCGGCGGGGTCGGGCGCGTCTTGTGCTGCGCCATGAACTGGTCGAACTCTTCCTTGTCCTTGGCGTGACGCAGGCGGTCGAGGAAGTTCTTGAACTCGACCTGCTCTTCCTCGAGCCGGCGCAGCGTTTCGCTGCGGTACTCGTCGAAGGCGCGATTGCCGGAAGACGGCGGGCCGAAACCAAAGCCGAAACCGCGGCGCTCCATGCGGTCGCGCATGCGATCCATCTTGTACTGCATCCGCTCCATCTTGTTCTGCCAGCGATCCTGGTTGCTCCAGCACGACATTCTTCTGCTCCCGAGTGTGAAAAAGAGAAGGGCAAGTCCGATCGGCCACCAGATGATGAAGCCGAGGATGGTCACGGCAATCCAGCCGGGATGCCAGGGCGTATCGAGCATGTGGGGGCGCTCATAGCGTTGGTCCGAAGGGCCGCGCCATCGATTGACATCAGCGGTGTAGGCCATTTCCCATCTCCATCACGGCACCAGCGCCGTTGTGAATGTAAATAACATTTACATAGCTAGACCATCCCGCGATTTTGTCAAGCCGACCGCCAGACAGGGCGGGCGAATTATTTGCGCAATTTTATTTCGGCTTGCCCCAAGGACCACCGGGAGCCACGCCAGAACCGGAGGACGCCTCCGGTGGCACCGGCGGCGGCTCGGCGCCCCTGCCTGCGGGACGGCGGTCGGTCGGAAAGCCGAGACCGCGCAGATAGATCAGCACCTCGGCCTCGAGCAGCTCATCCGGCGACATCGGCAGTTTTCGGCGCGCGGCGTCACCACGGGAAAACAACGAGGCGACGCCATGCGCCATCGACCAGATGTGCAGCGCCATCATCATCGCGGGAGGGCGCGGCGTGCCGGGGGGCGCGAGTGCCGCGAGGCGCTCCGCCGCGGCGCGAATGATGTTGAAGGCGCGTTCGCTCGCGGCCTGCAGCGCTGGATTGGCATCGATCGGCAGGCCCGACTCGAACATCGCGTTGTAGAACGCGGGCTCCTCGCGGGCGAAGGCGAGATAGGCCCTGCCGACGCGCTCGAACGCCGTGACCGTGTCGGGCCGCCCGTCGTCCCAGGCCGCGGTGAGGCGCTGCTCGAACTGCTCGAAGCCGCGCTGGGCGATCGAGGACAACAGCTCGTCGCGGTCGCGGAAATGCCGGTAAGGCGCCGCCGCGCTGACGCCGGCCATGCGCGCGGCATCGGCGAAGGTAAAACCGGCCGCCCCCTTCTCGGCGATCAACCCGAGGGCGGCCTGCAACAGGGCTTCCTTCAGATTGCCGTGGTGATAGCCGCGCTCGGCGCGGCCCTGCTCCTTGCGCCAGCTCATGTGAACGACTTTTACATGAGCCGGGCGTGAAGGTCACTAGCGGCGATGGCGCGTGATTAACCCGTACTTTCACGGATCGTTCTCGCGAGCTTCGGGGCGGCTCTGTCGAGCCACCCCCGAAGCCGGGTTAACCGCCCGGGATCGGCAGCACCGGCATGACCTCGATGCGCTCGCCGGGGAAGATCGCAAAGTGCGGGTGGTTCTCGAACATTTTTGCTGCGGCTTCATGGGACACGGCGCGGACCACGGTGAAGGCGCCCATCTCGTTGGCGATGTCGGCGATGCCCTTCGCGTCGACCTTCTTGGTCTTGCCGAGCGGCCCGCCCATGGCCTGGATCGCGCCTTGATGCTTCTCGACCCAGCCCTTCCACGCCGCCATGCCCTCCTGCTCCTTTGCCTTGCGCTCGGCATCGGACATCGCATTCCAGGCGGCCATCTTCGGGCTGTTCTTGCTGCCGAGGAAAACGGCGAGATAGGTGTCGGTGCTCATCGGTCGTCTCTCCCTTGGTTGATCGGTTGAACGCGGCGGATCGTGGCTGACTATTTCTTGAGGTCGTCGAAGCCGGCGGCGGCGGCCTGCACCTCAGGCGGAAAATCCGTCATCTCCTGCACCTGCCGGATCTCGATGATCTCGTCCCGCGAGGCCGGGCACCTCCTGGCCCAGGCGATCGCCTCGGCACGCGAGGCAACCTCGATCATCCAGTAGCCGCCCAGGACTTCCTTGGCCTCTGCGAAGGGACCGTCGGTCACAACAGGCTCGCCGGTCGCGAACGAGACGCGCGCGCCCATGGACGGCGGATGCAGGCCGTCGAGCGTGATCAGCACGCCGGCCTCCTTCAGCGCTTCGTTGTAGCGCATCATCGCGGCAACACGCTCGGGATCGAGTTGAACGTCCGCCGGCGCACTCTCGTAGCCGAGCGGGATCATCAGCATCATGAATCGCATGGGAGTTCCTTGGTTGCCTTGTCAGTCCGGGATGCGCGAAGCGCAGGCGCGGAATCCATTCATCGACATTCTCTGCGGCCCGCCGAGCTGGCCTGTGCTCCCTTGTAAGACGAACGAGGTGTTACAGGACCGACAGGCCGGCGAAAATTATTTCGGAGGTCATTTTCTGAGGATCATGCCGGACCGCTAGCGCGACTGCGGGAGAAAACGATCGTCCTGCCGGGCCGCGCCGAAATAGACCTCGATGCGGCGGACCTTGCCGCCTTCAAAGGTGAGGAACTCCGTGTTGCGGAAGCTCCTGCCGTCTCTTGCCAGGCAGCGATAGGTGACGAATGCCTCATTGCCCCGGACGAAGATGCGCTCGATATCGTGGCGGGCGATCCAGCCGGTATCGCGCCAACAGCGCTCGAAATAGGTTGCCTTGTCGAGGTCGTCATCGAACGGGCTGGTGAAGTGGAAATCGTCCGCGAGTGCGGCGCTGACCTGTTGCCGGTCATTGGCGAGATAGGCGGCGAAGAGGTTTCGGATCAGGCGTTCGAAGTCATCGGGCATCGGTCGGTCTCCAGGGGCCAGTCCTCTGCAAGACGATCTGCAAGCCGCAACACCGACGGCCTGTCGCAGCCGCCGGTGCGCGGAATGCGGATATTTTTCAGATCGCGCCCGTAGAACGAGTGCGGCGCGGCAAGTTTATGAATTTCGCCGTGCATATGAATAGAGAACGCTCGTGAACTGAATGAGGTGCTCGCCGCACCGGCAAATACGGACAATGAATCGGCCCCGATACGGCCGGGCCGTCGCCCTTCGAGGCCTCCGCTGCGCTCCGACACCTCGGGGTGACGGCTCGGCATTTGGCTTGTTGTAGCCGAAGCGGCGTCAGCCTTCCTCCTTCCATGTGCTCTATGTGCGCTGCCAAGCTCGACCACCATTCGGCGTCCGCGATCGCTCGATTGAGACCGTCAAGGGCCTTCCTCGTCGGGACGAAAGCGCAGTAAAGGAAGCTGGCGCTCTTCCGCGCCCCTTTTCGACACAGGATAGATCAGCCAATGCCGCAAGCCCCGCAAAAAGTCGCCCTCGTCACCGGAGCCGCGCGCGGCATCGGACTTGCGGCCGCGAAGAAATTCCTGGCCGAGGGCTGGCGCGTGGCACTGCTCGACATCGAGGGTGAGTTGCTCGGCCGTGCGATCGTCGAGCTCGGCCGGGGCGAGGCAACGCTGGCGCTGACCTGCGACGTCTCGGATGCGACCGCGGTCGGCGCCGCGATGGCGACGATCGAGCGGCAGTTCGGCCGGCTCGACGCGCTCGTCAACAATGCCGGAATCGCCGTATTCGCGCCGCTGATGGAGACGTCCGAGGCCGACTGGCGCCGCGTGCTGGACGTCAACCTCACCGGCCCGTTCCTCTGCACCAAGGCCGCGGTGCCGCTGATGCGCGACGGCAATGGCGGCGCGATCGTCAACATCACTTCGATCTCGGCCGTGCGCGCCTCGACGTTGCGCTCGGCCTACGGCACCAGCAAGGCGGGACTCGCGCACCTGACCAAGCAGCTCGCGGTCGAGCTCGCCTCGCTCAACATCCGCGTCAACGCGGTCGCGCCGGGACCGGTCGACACCGCGATGGCGAAGCAGGTCCATACCAAGGAGATCCGCGCCGACTATCACGACGCCATTCCGCTCAATCGCTACGGCCTGGAAGAGGAACTCGCCGAAGCGATCTACTTCCTGTGCTCAGGAAGCGCGAGCTACATCACCGGCCAAATTTTGGCCGTCGATGGCGGGTTCGATGCGGCGGGTATCGGCTTGCCGACGCTGCGCGGCCAGCGCCGCAACGGGTAGGTACGCGAAATGTTGGGTGGGCAAAGGCGCGCAAGTGCCGTGCCCACCGCCTCTCCAGATTTGCGGTGCCATCGGTGGACACGGAATCGAGCTCGAGGAGTGCTTCATGCGACGCGTCACTTTCATCAGAACCTTGGTGCTCGCCGCGGCCCTGCTCGCCCCCATGTCTGTGAGAGCCGAAGTCCGCATCATCCAGAGCCCGGGCGGACAGGTCGGACCTTTCCTCGACTTGTTCGAGAAGGTGCGCGAGAGCGGCGACAGGGTGGTGATCGACGGTCCCTGCCTGTCCGCCTGCACATTGGTGCTGAGCATCGTGCCAGGCGAGCGCATCTGCGTCACGAAACGCGCGGTGCTCGGCTTCCATGCGGCGCGTTCAGTCGACCGGCGTGGGCGCTTCTATGCTGAACCGGAAGCATCCGAAGCGGTGCTTGCTGCCTATCCCGGCCCGGTGCGTGACTGGATCGACCGCCACGGCGGCCTCTCCTCGCGGTTGCTTCTGCTCAGAGGGCGCGACCTCGCCGCCATCTATCCGCGCTGCCGATAAGGATCTGGCTGTCAGCAGTATGAACCGGGCTGAATCCGCTCCTGTCCGGCGATTAGGCAATCCTGCAAGATTCCGACGGGCCAGACGCGGAATCCGCTCAAGCGCTTCGCAATGCCTGCCCAATTTACGCTGTTTCCGGCTTTTCCCGACCGTCTAAGATGATTCATGCCGGACTGGGGCCGCTCCGGGGCGCGATGGCAGCGGCCGCAGGCCGGATGGTTTCAATTTTTCACGATTACTCATTTTCAAAAGAGTCGCAGGCCGTGCAGTCTCTCGAGTTTCACTACCGCCTTTCAGATCAAGGACGCGTTGTCCTCGGTCAACTGAGCTCCGAGGAAACCGTCGAATTCGAAGTGCTGTCGCGGCGCGACCGCGAGGGCCTGATGGACCTGCGGTCCGAATTGCGGCTGCTGGAGCTCTATGTGAAGTATATCGGCTCGGGCGCGCAGGCTGCGCTCGCGCCGTCCGGGCCCGCCTGGCAGGTGAGCGAGCCGTCGTGGCGGCGGAGACCACCGCCCGCGCGGACGGTGCGACCGCGCAACTACATCGTTTCTTTGATCGTGATCGCGAGCGTCAGCTTTACGCTCGTCACATGGCTCGTGAGCTAGCAGGCAGACGCGGCGGCGCAATTGCCGCCGCTCGCACGCTGTGTCCGGCTAATAGAAGCTCTGGATGGTCTGCGCCAATTCCAGACTCGCACAGATGAGCATGCCCCAAAGTGCAAAATTAATCTGTAGCGCCGCTGCCATCGGTCGCTCCCCTTCCAAGTTACGCCCACCCCAGTTTGTAGAATTTATGAAGAAATTATTAGCGATTCTGCCGCGGAGTTCACAGCCTAATAATACGCCAGTTGTTGTGCGATGCGGTCCGCATCATTTCACGAAGCGGCCTCACTGCTCTCGCAAAGTCATGCGAATCGAGACTCCGTATTCGGCTAGGCCGGCCACGCCGTTTTCCTTAAGTTCCATTTAACCGGCGCGATGCAAATCTTCCCACGCGGATTTTGCCTGTCGCGTACCGCACCAAAGGTCCGGCACAATGCGACTCGGCTTCGTCTTGCTCACTTTTTGCGCAGCGCTCATGGGATGCGCAGTCGCGCCGGCGCAGGAGCGTCGTCCAATCGCATGGGATGGCCTCGGCCAAGACCCGAACCGAGCCTTGAACCGGCCTCTCGTCACAAAACGGCGCGAGACGACTCACACTCCTGCAGAGAGCGATCCGAATCAGGAACGGGAAAGAGTGCTCGGCACCCTGCGTCCCTACTCCGACGCATGGTGGGCAATCCATGACGAGATCGAGGCGGAGAAGGACAGGCGACTCGGCACGAAGCTCGTGATCTGCCCTCGCTGCGTTCAGTCGTCGCGGTCCAGCGAGGACGTCACCGAATCTATCCGGTGAGAAGTCTTGCAGCCGATCGGCCGTTCGACATTCACGACTTTATGGGTGTCCCTCTCCCGTAACGGCGGAGAGGGATCACGCCTTGGCGCAGCAGGCGATCGCGCCTGTCACATTCCCTCTGCCGGGCAGTTCACCATCCAGGGGATACCGAACTTGTCGACGCACATGCCAAAGCCCTTGGCCCAGAACGTCTTGCTGAAGGGCATGGTCACCGTGCCGCCATCGGCGAGCGCATTGAACTTGCGCTCGGCTTCCGCCGGATCGGTCAGCGTGACCGAGATCGAAAAGCCCTGCGGCTTGTGAAAGTGCTCGGGCGGCGCGTCGGAGGCCATCAGCACGCTTCCGTCGGGCAGCGACATCCGCGCGTGCATGATCGTCTTCTCGCGGCCGGCTGCGCCAGGCATGTCTGCCGGCGCGTCCGAGACACGCGTCATGGCGTCGATCTTGCCGCCGAGCACCTCGGCGTAGAAATTGAACGCCGCCTCGCAGGTGTCCTGATAGAACAGATAGGGATTGAGCATCGTTTCTCTCCTCTTCGTTTCCCCTTCGTTTCCTCTTCGTTTCCCTGGGCGATGTGAGAGCGTTACTTCTCGGTGAGCTTCTTCAAGCCGACGAGGCCGGCCTCAAAGTCCTTGCCGATCATGCTGTCCATGTTGATGAAGACCTGCATGACCTTGGACAAGAATGGGGCAGGACCGTACATCGCCCATGTGACCAGTGTGGCATCGCCTTGCGGCGCAAAGGTGAACTCGGCGGTGTTATGCCCCTCGAAGGGGCGCTCGAAATCGAGCTTGATGCGCAGCTTTGACGGCGTGTTCGCCTCGAGGATCTCCATATGGCCGGCACCGACATTGTTGTTGCCGTCCCAGGCATAGGTCGCGCCCTTGCCTGCCTTGGTTCCACCGAAGGAGCGCTTCATGGCGGGATCGCGGCTCTCATAGGGCGACCAGCCCGTCCATCGGTTGAAATCGGCAACCAGCGGATAGATCGCATCGGCCGGCGCCTTCACGGCGAGCGAGCGCTCGACGCGGAACGTGTCGGGTTTTGTCAATGCGAAGGCGAGGACCGCGGCTATGCCAACGGCGAGCACGATGGCGATGATGGCAATGGCTTTCAGCATGAATGGCTCCCTGGATACGGGCTAAGGACGAACGGGGCACGGCGGGGCCGACAGGAGGTAGATGATTTTTTGCCTCATTATCCGGTTGTCATTCCGGGGCGATGCGAAGCATCGAGCTATGATGCGCAATTGCGCATCTGAGAATCCATCGAGCTACCATCTCTGAGGATCAATGGATTCCGGGCTCATCGCTTCGCGATGCCCCGGAATGACGCCGGCTAACGCGCGCTCGCCCCCTTCGGCCGGCTGTCCCGGATCAGACGATCAATGTGCATGCGGATGTGGGCGGCTTCCGCCGAGGTGTTAGCGAGCGCGATGGCACGGTCGAAGGCGATGCGGGCTTCGTCGTTGCGGCCGAGCTGCATCAGGAAGGCGCCACGCACGCCGTAAAAATGGAAGTAATTGACGAGCTTCGGCGCCAGCGGCTCGATCAGGTCGAGAGCGGCTTGCGGTCCGCGCACCTTGGAGACAGCGACAGCGCGGTTGAGCGTCACCACCGGCGAAGGCTGCATCACCTCGAGCGCGCCGTAGAGCAGGTCGATCTGCGTCCAGTCGGTCTCCTCGGGTGTCGACGCGCGGGCATGCAGCGCGGCAATCGCGGCCTGGATCTGGTAGGGACCGCTGCGGCGATGACGCATCGCCTTGTCGATCAGAGCGAGGCCTTCCGCGATCATGGTGCCGTTCCACAGCGAGCGGTCCTGGTCGTCCAGCAGGATCAGCGAGCCGTCCGCGGCAAAGCGCGCGGCGCTGCGCGCATGTTGCAACAAGATGAGCGCCGTGAGCCCCATGATTTCCGGCTCGCTCTGGAACAGCCGCAGCAGCAACCGCGCCAGCCGGATCGCCTCCTCGCAGAGCGGTTTGCGCAGCTCGGCAGTGTCACCGCTGGCCGAATAGCCCTCGTTGAAGATCAGATAGATCATCGCCGCGACGCCGGCCAGCCGCTCGGAGCGCTCGACCGCGCCGGGCGATTCGAACGGCGTCCCGGCCTCTGCGACCTTGGCCTTGGCGCGTGTGATGCGCTGCTCCATCGCCGCGTCCGAGACCAGGAAGGCGCGCGCGATCTGCTTCACCGTGAGGCCCGAGACGATCCGTAGTGCGAGCGCGATCTGCTGCGTCGCCGGCAATTGCGGATGACAGCAGATGAACATCAGCCGCAGGATGTCGTCGCGGTAGTGCGAGCCGTCGAGTCGCTCGGCGAGCGCGCCTTCGGCATCGTCGAGATCGGAGATGGCCTGGTCATCCTCCGGCAACGGCTGCTGCTTGCGGGCGCGGCGAACCTCGTCAATCGCAACGTTGCGGCCGACCATGATCAGCCAGGCGGCGGGATCGCGCGGCGGCCCGTTCTGCGGCCAGGTTTTCAGCGCGCGCAGGCAGGCGTTCTGGAATGCCTCCTCTGCCGTATCGAGATCGCGGAAATAGCGGAGCAGCGCGCCGACCGCCTGCGGACGCGCCGAGGTCAGCGCGGTCTCGATCCAGGCGGTATCGGTCTCGCTCACGTCAAGGTCCCTCCGGGCCGGAACACGCCGACGGGACGCACCTCATAGGCACCGCCAGGATTGGCCGCGCCGAGGTCGCGCGCAACGTCGAGCGCATCGTCGAGATTCTTGCAGTCGACGATGTAGAATCCGAGCAGCTGCTCCTTGGTCTCAGCATAGGGACCGTCGAGCACCAGCGGCGGGTCTTCCTTGCGCAAGGTCGCAGCCGCCGTGGTCGGCAGCAGCCGTGCCACGGGTCCGAGCCGACCTTGCCTGGCGAGACCTTCCTGAACCACGGCGAGCTTCTTCATCACGGCCTCGTCCTGGTCCTTGCTCCAGGAGCCGACGAAGTCCTCGTCGTGATAGCAAAGGATCGCATAAAGCATCGGCAGCACCTTCCCTGAGCTCTTGTTCTGAAGACGATCCACTATGCCCCGCTCCGACAGGGCTGCGGAAAAAATTTGCGAGAAAAATCCGGCAGATCGTGCCAAGGAAGGCCTTCAGAAGCGGAACCCGACGAGGCACCTCGAATGACCAAAGGCACACTGGCCGTCCTGATCAACAGCACGCAGCAGAACTGGCTGCCGGAGCGCTGGAAGGTCCGGTTCGATGCAGTCTGCGGCGGACGGCGCGTGGCGCTGCTGCCCGATGCCGGGCTCGATCCGGCCGAGGTGCACTATGCCGCGGTGTGGAAGCCGGTGCCGGGTGACCTCGGCTCTTTCCCGAATTTGCGGGCCATCTTCAATCTCGGCGCGGGCGTCGATGCGCTGATGGCGGACAAGAGCCTGCCGAACGTGCCGCTGGTTCGCGTCGCCGTGCCTGACCTCACCAATCGCATGACCGAATATGTCGTGCTGCACGTGCTGATGCATCACCGCCAGGAACTCTATCTGCGCCAGTCGCAGCGCGAGAAGCGCTGGGAGCCGAAATATCAGTGGCCGGCGAGCGCGGTCACGGTCGGCGTCATGGGATTGGGCACGCTCGGCGCTGATGCGGCCGATGTGCTGCGGCGGCTCGGCTTCCGCGTCGCCGGATGGAGCCGCAGCCCACGCACGATCGAAGGTGTCGAGTGCTTCCATGGCGCGGAGCAGATCGATGCGTTCCTGCGCGCGACCGACATCCTGGTCTGCCTGTTGCCGCTGACGCCGGAGACGCACGGCATCCTCAACCGCGACGTCTTCACAAAACTCAACCGCAAGAGCCCGCTCGGCGCACCGGTGCTGATCAATGCCGGCCGCGGCGGCCTCCAGAACGAAGGCGACATCCTGGCCTGCCTCGACGACGGTACGCTGGGCGCCGTCTCGCTCGACGTCTTCGTGCAGGAGCCGCAGCCGGCGGACAGCCGGTTCTGGACCCACCCGAAGGTGGTGCTGACTCCGCACAACGCGGCCGACACCGACGCGGATGCGATCTCGGCCTATGTCGCCGAGCAGATCGCCCGGTTCGAGGCGGGCGGTGCGCTGGAGAATGTGGTGGACCGGGCGAGAGGGTATTAGCGCTCGAGATTTCCGCGAACGCTGGCGCGTCACATTCAGCGTCGTCCCCGCCTAGTGCGCAATTGCGCACGGGCGCGAGGACCCGTACCGCGGAATCTATCGATAGGGGGCGGTGCGAGTCACGAGTGGACTCGTAACCCCGAATCTTCGCTAAACTACTGCCTGGGGTTATAGGTCCCGGATCTGCGCTCCCCCTCGTTGCGCTTGTCGGGGACGACAGCTAAGATTTGGTCCCCACCATCACATCGATCGCGCCCTTCACGATCGCTTCCAGATCCTTGCGCGGGACACGCGCGCGCGAGCGGATGGCGATGGTGTGCACGGTGGCGGAAGCGAGCTGCGCCAGCACGGCGGGATCGGCGCCCTCCGGCAGCTCGCCTTTTTCTTTTGCGCGGCGGAAGCAGTTCGTAAAAGCCTTGTCGAGCTCCGACAGGCCTTCGAGCACCATCGCGCGGATCTCGGGATCGCTCACCGCTTCCGAGGCTGCGGTCACCACGGTGAAGCAGCCGCGCGGACCGGTCTCACCCGAGAGATAGATGTTCAGCGCAGAGGCGAAGATGCGCTCCAGCCGCTGGCGCACCGGCATCTCCTGGCGAAAGATCTCCACCATCGCGGCGCGCGCTTCCTCGCGGTAGCGCTGATAGCTCTTGATGTAGAGCTCGCGCTTGTCGCCGAAGGCACCGTAGAGGCTCGGCCGGTTCATGCCGGTGGCTTCGCTGAGATCGTCCAGCGAAGTCGCCGCAAAACCCTGCCTGCGGAACAGATCGAGTGCCTTGCCGAGCGCGATTTCGGGCTCGTAGGCGCGCGGGCGGCCGCGGCGCTTGGGTGGAGTGGCAGCAGCTGGCGGCTTCGATTTTTGTACCATTCGCAATCTAATCCTTGACCGACGATATATTATGCAAGACAGTACAAAAATCAATCTGGCCAGGTTGAGCGACACTCCTAGAAATCACACCGAGGAATTGCCCAAGGAGGCCCAGGATGGATCTTTATTTCTCGCCGCTCGCCTGTTCGATGGCGACCCGCGTCGCGCTGTACGAAGCCGGCGCCGAGGCGAATTATCTCGAAGTCGATCCGCCGACCAAGAGAGTGCTGAGCGACGGCTCCGACTTCCGTAACGTGAACCCGATCGGCCTCGTGCCGACGCTGCGCACCGACGAAGGCGTGGTGCTGACCGAGAATGCTGCGATCCTGCAATATGTCGCCGACCGCTTCCCGCAATCCGGTCTCGGGGCAGCACAGGGCATCGATCGCACGCGTCTGCATCAATGGCTTTGCTTCATCGGCACCGAGCTGCACAAGGGCCTGTTCGTTCCCGTGCTCGACCGCAAGGCGCCGCAGGAAGCCAAGGCCTATGTGCTGGAGAAGAACCTGTCGCGCCTCGACTATCTCGACAAGTACCTGGAAGGACGCGACTTCCTGCTCGACCATTTCAGCGTGGCGGATGCCTATCTCGTTACGGTCATCAACTGGACCATGGCAACGCCGCCGATCGAGCTCGCGAAATGGCCGAACCTGAAGGCCTATTACGAGCGCCTGCGCCAGCGGCCCTCGATCGCACGCGCGATCGCGGAGGAGTTCGAGTTGTACAAGGCCGAGCAGGCGCGGAAGAAGGCGGCGGCCTAGGGCCAAAGCCTTATCTGGTGATTTTCAACAGATGTTTCTCATGGCGACGCCATCCCGGCTGGGCCGGGACGGCGTCGTTCTTGCCAGCAATTCAGCTATTTCGGCGCTTGCAGCACGACCCCGTAGCGGCCGTAAATCCGAGCGATCGTACCGTCGGTCTGCAGCCGCTCCAGCGCTCGGTCGATGGCTTGGCGCAGCGCATCATCCGGGCGGACCATGCCGACAGCGACATTCCAGTTGAGATCGACCTCACTCTCGTCGCGATCCAGGATCCGGAGCGCCCTGCCCGGATGCGTCAGATTGAAATAGCTCGCCGCGGTCGGCGTGACCGCGGCGGCATCGATCTCATGGTTTGATACGGCATCGAGGCTGTCGGTCTCGAAGCCGAACGTCGATGTTGGTACGCGCCGTCGACCGATGGTCATGGCTGCCATGGATCCGACCTGCACTCCCACCTTGGTCGACTCGTTGAGGCTCTTGAACGAGGTGAGCGCGCTGGATGACGGCACCGCGAGGGCGATGCCCGTGCGATAATACGGCTTCGATATCCTCAAGCGGGTTTCGCCTTGCGCTTCGGGTTGCGCGATGACGTCAAGCACGATGTCACAGCCGGCGCTGCGCATCTGATACTGCGTGATGATCCAGTCGGGCCTGAGCGAGACGCCAAGCTCGCGCGCGAGCGCCTGGCCCAGCTCGATCTGAAATCCCGGAGGATCACCGGCCTTGTTGGCGAAGGGCAGCGAGTTGGGGTGGGCGCATAGCCCGATCGCGCCGGAGTCGCGGATCGCGTCGAGGGAACGGCCCTGCGCCACACTGGATAATCCCAGCAGGGTGCCGACCACGAGGGGGAGACAGGTCTTCATGAGATTTCCGGTGTGGCTCAGTACTGGTTTCCCGGCTCAGTCTTCCTGTGGCTTCAGGGCGCGGATGTACTTGATGATATCGTCGATCTGCGCATCGTCGAACGCCGCGCCGAAGGCGGGCATCGCGCCTTCCTTGCCGTTCTTGATGCGGTTGCGGATGAAGTCGTCATCCCGCTTGGTATCCATGAGCTGCGGTCCCTTGCCGGCAGCACGACCGCCGGCGGAGTGACACCAGCCACAGGTCGTCGCGAACAACTGCCCGACATCGAGCTGTCCACTATCCGGCGCGGGCGGAGGAGGCTGCTGCGCGCGAGACGGCAAGGCTGAAATCGTGAGGAGCACGACAAGTGTCGGCGTCGACAATGTCGTGATGTTCCGGGCCAATCGCATACCGGCTAAACCTGCCTCTCAGGAATCCAGGTTCGATTTGATGGGAGAGAGCGGCGTCACACCGCTCCCTCCCGGCGTCACGTCGCCTTATTTCAGACTGTAGACGACGAGCGCGCCGTCATCGCGCGGCATGCTCTTGTAGACACCGCCGAAGGTCGGCGCGTAGTCATCCGAAGCCATGCCGCCGAAGCCGGCGACGACTGCGATGTACTGCTTGCCGTTGACGGCATAGCTGATGATGCCGCCCTGATGGCCGGTGCCATCGCCGTGGCTCCACAGCTCCGCTCCGGAGTCGGCATCGTAGGCATGAACTGTGCCTCGCGAATCCGGCACGAACACCAGATTGCCTCCGGTCGACAATACGCTTCCGAGCGGTGGCTCAGGGAAGCGGACTTCCCACTTCTTGGCGCCGGTGATGGGGTCGCGCGCGTCGAGATGGCCATAGATCTCTCCGCCGGGAGGCGGCGTGATCTTGAAGTCGGCACCGATGTTGAGCTGGGCCTGAGGAGCAACGATCGGGGTCGTCTTCTGAACTTCGAGGTTCATGCACCATTCCTGGCCGAGCTTGTAATAGAGCCCCGTCTTCGGGTTGTACGACCCGGCGTTCCAGCTCACCCCACCGGAAATGTGCGGGCACAACGGCTCGGAAACCTTGCCGGCGGAGAAGTCGCGACGGCCGATCAGCTGACCCGTCTTGGGATCAATGTCCTTGACGAAATTGCTGTTCTGCGTGATCCGCCAGACGTTCTTGAGGCCGAGGTTGCGGTCATAGACGAAGATGTATCCACTCTTGTTCGGATGGACGACGTATTTCTGGCCGTCGCGATCGAGCATCACGAACTCGCCGACCGCGCTGTCGAAGTCCCAGGCGTCGTGAGGCAGTTCCTGGTGATAGGATTTCAGCTTGCCGGTATCGATATCGAGCGCGATCACCGAGGTGGTGTAGAGATTGTCTCCCGGACGCGCGCCTTGCGTCTTGTAGTCGGCTCCCGACCAGTCGTAGAGCGGCGCCGGGTTGGCAGTGCCCCACAGGACCGTGTTGTTTTCGGCATCGTACGTGCCCGGCATCCAGCCGCCGCCGCCGCCAGTGCGCCAGGAGTCGTTGCCCCAGGTCTTCATGGCCTCGTCGGTGCCGGCAACAGTCAGGAATTCCCATTTCTTCTTGCCGGTGGCGGCATCAACACCGAAGATCGGACCCCGGCCCGGCCACTCGCCGCCTTGCGAGCCGATCACCACCGTGCCTTTCGCGTAAAGCGGCGCTCCGGTGAACCCAACGGTCAGCTTCTGGGAATCAATCAGCTTGGTGTCCCACATGACCTTTCCGGTCTTCATGTCGAGCGCGATGAGACGGCCATCCATCGTCCCCACGAAGACCTTTCCCTCGCCGAGGGCGGCACCGCGATTGTAGGGCGAATGGGTCTGCCGCGCGACCAAGGCTTCATCCAGCTCGGGGAAGTAGGACCAGATCACCTCGCCGGTTGCGCCGTTCAGCGCAAAGGTGCGGCTATAGGAGCCGGTGTAGTAGAGCACGCCATCGGCCACGAGCGGCATCGATTGCAGCCCTCGGGTCGAACGTCCGGGGATGTGAATCCAGGCGACACCCAGATTGCCCACATTACCGGTATTGATCTGTGAGAGGGGGCTGTAGTGATACGACTTGTATGAACCGTGATAGGTGAGCCAATCGTTCTGACCGGCAGACTCGATCCGGGCAGTATCCACGGCTTGAGCCCACGCCGCCGACGTCGCGAGTGTCGCAGCGACGAGAACAGGTAAGCCCGAGTTAAGCCATTGCTTCCTCATGTGCACTTCCTCCCGCTTTGTGTTTGCTGATTGCGTCTCGTAAGCGCCGCTGCGAGGGGTGATTGCAGTTCAGTACAGGTCGATTGTTCTCCGTCGGACATGAGTTGCCAACGAGTGCCCCCCCTCTTTCAGCGTATATCGCCAAAGGAGCTACGTTCACTGGAGTGGTTGCTATTGCACTTCTGTTCGCGGGCGGAGCGTACGCCGGATCACAGGGCGTGCAAAGACGGAATGCGCGCACGGCGCGAATTTGACGCGCGAGGGCCGAATTTGAAACGGCAGCAGTACTGACCGTTTCGTTCAGTCGACAAATTCCGGACTGCGTTAGCCGTACAAGACCCGGGGCAAGATCGTGACGATGCCGGGCCAAAGCGTCAGCAGGAGCACGAAGCCAACCATGATCATCAAATACGGCATCGTCACGCGCGCGATGTAGCCAAGGCCGTCCTCGGTGAGACCCTGGATGACGAACAGGTTGAAGCCGACCGGCGGCGTGATCTGCGCCATCTCGACGGCGAGCACGAGAAAGATACCGAACCAGACTTCGTCGAATCCGGCGCCCTTCACGATCGGCAGCACGATGGGCAGCGTCATCACGATCATCGAAAAGCCGTCGAGGAAGCAGCCAAGGATGAGATAGAAGACGATCAGCACCACGATCAGCATGAAGGGCGACAGGCCGAGTCCTTTCACGAAGGCGGCGACCGCCTGCGGGATGCCGAGGAAGGCAGCCGCATTGCCGAGGATCGAGGCGCCGAGCACGATCAGCGCGATCATCGAGCAGGTGACGACCGAGCCGATCAGCACATCGCGCATCACCTGCTGCGACATCGAGCCCTGCGCCCAGGCAACCAGCGCGGCGCCGAGCACGCCGACGGCGGCAGCCTCCGACGGCGTGGCGAGCCCGCCATACATCGAGCCGAGCACGCAGGCGATCAGGAACAGCGCCGGCGCGAGGTCCTTCAACGCGGCGAATCGCTCGCTCCACGGCACCTGCGCGAGTTTCGCCTCCGTCTCCGGCACCATCGAGCCGTCGAGCGTCGTGTGCAGCATCACCCAGCCCATGAAGGTCCCGGCCAGCAGCAGGCCAGGCAGCACGCCGGCGGTAAAAAGTTTCAGGATCGAGACGTCGCCGAGCACGCCGTAGATGATCATGATGTTGGACGGCGGAATCAAGAAGCCAAGCGTGCCGGCGCCGGCGAGAGAACCGATCGCGATGTCGCGCGAATAGCCGCGGCGCAGGAGTTCGTTGAGCGACATGCGGCCGATCACCTGCGTAGTCGCGGCCGACGAGCCGGAAATTGCGGCGAAGATAGTGCAGCCGATCACGTTCACATGCAGAAGGCGGCCGGGTAGAAGACCAGCCCATGGCGCCAATCCCTGAAACAGCGAGCGCGACAGGCGGGTGCGGAATAAGAGCTCGCCCATCAGGATGAACAGCGGCAGTGCCAAGAGCTCCTGCGTGGTCAGGATGTTCCAGGCATATTGCGGCAAGAGCTTATCGAGCGGGATCGAGCGGAACATCGCGAGCAGAAGCGTCGCGGTGAGCGCCAGCGTGAGGCCGATCCAGACGCCGCACGCCAGCAGCGCGAACAAGATCGCAAAGAGGGCAACGACTTCGATGGTCATGCGATCTTGAATCCAGGAGAGAGCAAGGCGGTCATTCGACGGGCGAGGCTTTCATGCGGTGATCCTCCAGCGGCAGACCAAGCGCGGCCTGGATCGCGCGCGCCAGGAACTGGAGCGTGAGCAGCAGCATGCCGAAGGTCACCACGGCTTGCGGAAACCACAGCGGCGTGTCGCTCGAAGTCGAGACCTGGCCGCGCACATAGGCGCTCCACGCGAACTTCGCCATCGACGATGTCAGGAAGGCCATGAAGGCGAAGCCAGCGGCGGCCGAGAGGATCTCGATCGCACGCTTCACCGGTGGTGACACGTTCTTCAAGAGCAACACGACGCGGATGTGGCCGCCGACGCGCAGCGTCATGGCGGCGCCGAAAGTGAAGGACGCCGCCATCAGGTAGGAGGAGTACTCCCAGGCGATCGAGATCGTCGGGGGGAAGAAGGAGAGGAAATTCGAGAGGAAGCGGGTTGCGACCTCGCACAGCATCAACAACGTCAGCATCAAGAGGCAGCCGCCGCCGATCCAGCCGTCGAGCCGGCCGAGACGGTCGATGCCGTCGAGCAGAATACGCAGCGGCGCCGGCGCCGCCGCGTTGAGACTTTGCGGAGCCGCGGGCGAAGCGCTGACCATGGCCTGGACCTCAGCGCTTCATTTCGGCGAGATAGGCCCGCACCGGCTTGTCGGCAGCCGGCACGCGCTTGAGGAAGGCATCGAGCTGCGGCGCGGTCTTGCCGCGGATTTCGGCCATCATCGCATCCGAGACCGGCACCACCTCCATACCGCCTTCCTTCAGGCGGTTGAGGCTGTCGGCATCAGCCTTCAGCGAGTTGGCCCAGAAGCCCGGCTCCATCCTGGCAGCGACACCGGAAACGAGCTGCTGCTGATCGCTGCTCAATGCCTTCCAGGAGTCGAGATTGACGGTAAGCATCTGCGACGACCAGACGTGATTGGTCGGATAGATGTATTTCAAGAATTCCCAGAACTTGCCGTCGACGCCGGACACCGCCGACGTGGAGACGCCGGCAACAGCGCCGGAGGCGAGCGCTGGGATCGTCTCGCCCCAGGGAATCATCACCGGCGCCATGCCGATCACGGCCAGCATGTCGACCGCGTTCTTGTCCGGGACGCGGATCTTGATGTTCTTCAGTCCGTCGACCTCGGCGACCTTCACCTTGAGATGCAGATACTGTGTCGGCCACGGCACGATGTAGAGGATCTTCTGGTTGTTGCGCGCGGCAACCTTCTCGTATTCGGGCCGCACATATTTGTGCAGCACCTTCAATTCGTCCATCGAGCCGCAGAGGAAGGGAATGCTCTCGACGCCCATGAATGGCTCGTCGCCGACCTGCTGGATGTTGAGGACATCGGCGAGCGGCACCAGGCCATCGCGCACGGCGCGCAAATGTTCGGGGCCCTTGAAGCCGAGCTGGCCGCCGGCCTTCACGGTGATGGCGACCGAGCCGCCGCTCTGCTTCTTGACCTCGTCGGCGAAGGCCATCGCATTCTGAGTGTGGAAATTGCCGTCGGGCCATACCGTCGACATGTCCCAGCTCACCGTCGCGGCCCGCACGCGGGTCGAGATATGGCCGGCGGCAAGCAACGTCGCGGCGCCCGCGGTGAAGTTCCGTCGCGTGATCATCCTCTCTCTCCGTTCGCTAACGCGCGCAAGCTTCCCGGCTCGTCACTGCGCGAACCCATAAACCGCAACTGCATTCTCTGATGACACGAGGCCGCTCTCGACATCGTCCTTGACGGCCGCGCGATCGCGTTCGGTTGGGGCACCGATCCCGGCGCCGCCGGGCGTGTGCACCACCAGCCGGTCATCCGGCGGCACCTGCTGAAAGCCCTTGCCGCGCAGCTTTTTTCCGGATTTGAGGCCAACATAACCGGCCTCGCCGTTCTTGCCGCCGTCGCGCCCGCGCGGCGGATGATCGATGCGGTCGAACGCCGCCAGAATGTCGAACGGCGCATCGACGCCGCTGCCGACCTCGATGATCTGGCCGAGGCCGCCGCGGGTGCGCCCGGCCCCGCCGGAATCCGGACGCAGCTCCTTGCGCCAGAAGATCAGCGGCGTCTGCGTCTCCGCGATCTCGACCGGCGTGCCGCGCACGCCGCTCGGATAGGCGGTCGCCGACAATCCGTCCTTGCCGTAACGCGCGCCGGTGCCGCCATTGCTGGTCACAGCCATGGAGAACCCGTAATTGCCGCCGGCGCCCGAGCGGGTCTGTCCGCGGACGTTGAGATTCCACAGGCACGAGGTGCCTTCCGCCGGCACACGCTCCGGAATGATCTGCCGCAGGCAGCCGAACACCACGTCCGGCAGCATCTGGCCGATGATGTGGCGCGAGGCGACAGGCGCGGGCTTTGGCGCATTCAGGATCGCGCCAGACGGCGCCGACGCCGTCAGCGGCGAGAGCGAGCCGGCATTGTTCGGGATCTGCGAGGCGACGACGCAGCCGAGGCCGAACACGGTGTAGGCTGTGGTGTAGGACAGCGGCACGTTGATGCCGAACTTCGAGGCGCCCGAGGTGCCGTCGAAATCGACGTGGATGCCCTTCTCCGAGATCGTCAGCGTCGCCGCAAGCGTGACCGGTGCGTCATAGCCGTCGACCACCATGGTATTGCGCCAGCTTCCCTTCGGCAGCTTGGCGATCTCGGCGAGCACGGCCTCGCGCGAGCGGTCGCAGATGTAGTCGCCGAGTTCGTCGAGCGTATCGATGCCGAACTCGGTCATCATCTCGGCCAGTCGCTCGCAGCCGACGTCGTTGCAGCCCGCGAGCGAATAGGTGTCGCCCTCGGTGTCGATCGGCAGCCGCGTGTTGGTGCGGATCATCGCCATCAGCGTCTCGTTGACGACGCCCTGGTCGATCAGCTTCAGCATGGGGATGTAGAGCCCCTCCATGAACACGTCGGTGGCATCGGGGCCGAAGCCGATGCCGCCGATGTCCATAAGATGGCTGGTGCAGGAGAATAGCGCGACGACCTTGCCGTCCTTGAAGCAGGGCGTGGTGACGACGAAATCGTTGAGATGGCCAGTGCCCATCCAGGGATCGTTGGTGATGTAGGCGTCGCCCTCCTTCATCGTCTCGATCGGGAAATGCGCGATGAAGTGCTTGACCGACTCCGCCATCGAATTGACGTGACCGGGCGTGCCGGTCACCGCCTGCGCCAGCATCCGTCCCCTAAGGTCGAACACGCCGGCGGAGAGGTCGCCGCATTCGCGCACGATCGGGCTGAAGGCGGTGCGGAGCAGCACCTGCGCCTGCTCCTCGACCACCGCGATCAGCCGGTGCCACATGATCTGAAGGTCGATCAGGCTCGCGCCATTTGCCTTGTTCATGATCAGGCCGCCTTCCGTTCCATGACGATGCTGCCGGCACCGTCGATATGTGCGTCAAAGCTGGTGGAGACGAAGGTGGAGGTCTCGTCCTCCGCGATCACGGCGGGACCTGCAATGGTCGCGCCCGGCACCATGTCCTCGCGACGGTAGAGCGGGATTTCGATCACCTCGCCTGCACGGCCGTCAAAGAATTTGCGGCTGCCGGAGGCCTTGCCCGCGGGTTTGCGCGCGACGGCCGCGACCGTGGGCGGATTGCGCGCCTCGGTGGTCGCGAGCACCGACCAGCTCAGGACCTCGATCGCGGCGCCCGGGATCGGCCGCTCGAACATTGCCGAATAATCCGCCTCGAACTTCTGGCGCAGGCCGGCGAGATCGGCCGCCGTCAGCCGCCGGTTCGGCAGCTCGACCGTGATCTCGTGGCCCTGGCCGACATAGCGCATGAAGGCGGCGCGGCGCTCGCGCACCGGCGCACCGGCTGCGCCGGGCTCGACCAGCGCGCGCGCTTCTGTCGCCATCTCCTGCAAGAGATCGGAAACCGCCTCGGTGTCGAAATCGTCGAGCCGGACGTGACGGCTGCGCACCAGCTCATAAGCGATCGGAGCGGCAAGGAAGCCAACGGCAGAACCGACACCGGCATTCGACGGCACGATCACCCTGGAGACACCGATCTTCTCGGCCACACGCGCCGCATGCAGCGGGGCGGCGCCGCCGAACGCGATCAGCGTATGCTGGCCGACGATCTCACCGCGCTCGACCGCGTGCACGCGCGCGGCGCTCGCCATGTTCTCGCAGACGACCTCGTGCACGGCATAGGCCGCGGTTTCCGCCGACAGGCCCAGCGCTTCGCCGACGTTGCGCAGCAGCGCCTGCTTCGAAAGCTCTGGGTTGAGCTTGATCGTGCCGCCCGCGAAGGCGTCGGGATCGATCATGCCAAGCGCAACATCCGCATCCGTCACCGCCGGACGCTGGCCACCGCGACCGTAGCAGGCGGGCCCCGGCTCCGACGAGGCGCTCTCGGGGCCGACGGTAACGCGCTTCATCGCGTCCACATGGGCAATCGAGCCGCCGCCGGCGCCGATCTCGACCATCTCGATCACCGGGATACGCACCGGCAGGCCTGATCCCTTGAGGAAGCGTGCGGCACGATCGACCTCGAACACGCGCGAGGTCTCGGGCTGATATTTTTCGATCAGGCAGATCTTTGCGGTAGTGCCGCCCATGTCGAAGGAGAGCACCTTGCTCTCGCCAAGACGGGCTGCGATCTGCGCCGAGAAGATCGCGCCGCCGGCGGGACCCGACTCGACGAGACGCACCGGAAAGCGGCGCGCCGTCTCGATCGACGTCACGCCGCCGCCGGATGTGACGAGATAGATGGCGCCGCGGAACTGCTCGACCTGCAAGGCATCGGCCATGCGGGCGAGATAGCCGTCAATCAACGGCTGGACATAGGCATTGGCGACAGCAGTCGATGTGCGCTCATATTCGCGGATCTCGGGGCACACCGCCGATGACACGGTCACGGAGATGCCGGGCATCTCTTCGGCAAGGATCGCGGCTGCGCGGCGCTCGTGCTCGGGATTGGCGTAGGAGTGCAGGAAC
Source organism: Pseudomonadota bacterium (assembly GCA_023435725.1). GTDB lineage: Bacteria > Pseudomonadota > Alphaproteobacteria > Rhizobiales > Xanthobacteraceae > Bradyrhizobium. The sequence continues at coordinate 47,946 of JAEYRD010000232.1, forward strand.
GCAATCGCGACGCTCTCGACGTTCAGCGCACGCAATTTCGGCGCGAGCGCGCGCACCGCGGCCTCGTCCAGCGGGAGGCGGACGGCGCCGTGGGCGTCGATACGCTCAGGCACGGTGAAGCGGAGCGAACGCGGCGCCAGCGGCTTCGGCTTGTCGATGCTGAGATCGTACTGGTCGTAGCGGCTCTCGGTGCCGATATCGAGCACATCGCGAAAGCCGTCTGTCGCGATCAGCGCCGTCTTGGCGCCGCGCCGCTCGATGATGGCGTTGGTCGCGAGCGTCGTGCCGTGAATGAAGACGTCGATGTCACTGATATGCGCGCGCGCGTCGGTGAGAATGAGACGCATGCCGTCCAGGACCGCCTGCTCCGGTCTCTGCGGCGTCGTCAGCACCTTGCGCGTTTTGCGATCCTGACCCACGTCCAGCACGATATCGGTGAACGTGCCGCCGATATCGACCGCAAGCCGCACCTCGGCTCCCTCAAGCATTCCAAAATTCTCCGTGCCGATCGTCAAAACTCATGGTGAAAATGCAGCAATTTCCATGCCATCCAGCCAACCGAAAGCGCTGCGCCCCGCTATTCTGCTTGGCACCTATGCAATAGGCAAGACGTGTTCGTCTTGCGCCCTTTCAGAGCAGGAATGCAAGCGCTGCTTCGCAGCGTTCCTCGACCTTCAGCGTCAGGAGATCGTCGGCGCGGGTGCGTCCGAGATTGACCGCAGCAATGGGAATCTGCCGGCGTGCCGCCATCTGCACGAAGCGGAAGCCGGAATAGACCATCAGCGAGGAGCCAACGATCAGCATCGCGTCGGCCTGCTCCAGGTGATCCTGCGCGGTGGCAACGACCTCGCGCGGAACGTTCTCGCCGAAGAACACGACGTCGGGTTTGATTATGCCGCCGCAGGCTTCGCAAACCGGCACCTTGAAAGAGGAGAAATCCGCGTGCTCCAGATCGGCGTCGCCGTCCGGCGCATCGGCGGCATCGAGTGTCAGCCACTCCGCATTGGCGCGGCCAAGCGCATCCTGAAATTCGTTGCGCGGCGTCTTGCCGCCACAGCCCATGCAGCGGACCAGATCGAGCCGGCCGTGCAGGTCGATCACCTGCCGGTGACCGGCGGATTGATGTAGCCGATCGACGTTCTGGGTGAGCAGCATCCCGCACCGCCCGTTCGCCTCAAGGCGGGCCAGCGCATGATGCGCATCGTTCGGACGAGCCTGGCCGAAGCGTCGCCAGCCGATCAGGCTGCGCGCCCAATAGCGCTGGCGTGTAGGCGCTTCCGACATGAAGGCCTGGAAATTGACCGGCTGGGTCCGCTTCCAGTTGCCGTGGCTGTCGCGATAGTCGAGAATGCCCGAATTAGTGCTGCAGCCGGCGCCGGTCAACACAAACAGACGTTCGTGCCGGTCGACGAAATCCCGAAGCGGATGGTTTGCCAGCGGAGGGTTTGCCATGGACGCAGATGTAGTCTGCGCCGTCGAGTTTTGCCAGATCACCCCGCTAGCTTGCCCAGTTCTCACGAAATTCCGGGAATAGCGTCAGGCCACCGCAGGCGTAGATGGTCTGGCCGGTGATGTAGCTCGCGTCATCCGAGGCGAGGAAGGCGAACACGGCGGCGATCTCTTCCGGGGTCCCGACGCGGCCCAGCGGAATGTGGCTGGTGACGACGCCGCGCTTTGCGGGATCGCCGGTCCAGGCTGCGTTGATCGGCGTGTCGATCGCGCCCGGCCCGACCGCGTTGACGCGAATGCCGCGGCCGGCGAATTCGAGTGCCAGCGTGCGCGTCAGATTGGCCATGCCGCCCTTGCTGATCGAGTAAGCGAGATAGCCGGGCTTCGGAATGATCTGGTGGACGCTCGAACAGTTGATGATACTGCCGCCTCCGCCGCGCGCCACGAAATGCGCGAGCGCCTTCTGCGCGCAGAGCACGGCACCGTTGAGATTGACGTCGATGATGCGGCGATAGGTTTCGACGTCGAGCGCATCGCTCGGCGACTCCTTCTGGAAGCCGGCGTTGTTGACGAGACAATCGAGACGCTTCCAGCGCGATAGGATCGTCTCGAACATCGCGACGATGTCCTGCTCATTGCCGACATTGGCCTTGACGATGCAATGATCGAGCCTGCCGTGGCCGCGATCGCTCGAAGCTGTCCGAGCGAGCGCGAGCGTGTCCTCCGCCCGCTCCGCATTTTCGAAATAGTTGATGGCGACCGTCGCGCCTTCCTGGGCAAGCCGGATGGCAACGGCGCGGCCGATGCCCTGGGAAGCGCCGGTCACCAGAGCGTATTGGCCGACGAGGCGCGAGGGAAACGGGGGTGAACGATCGGTTTGTGGCATGGGTTTTCTCCGGAACGCCTCATCATCGATGGAACAGGCGTTTTTGTTCCATCCATCAACGCATCGCTGGGATTCATTCCGCGCGCCGGGCGAGCCGTGAGGTCAGGATCTGATGAAGGATAATGGCACCAAAGGTGGCGGTGCCGATCCCGCCGATCGTGAACGCACCGAATTTGAGCGTGAGGTCGCCGGCCCCCGCGGTCAGCGCCACGGCGATGGTGATCAGGTTCGCCGGATCTGCGAAGTCGACCTTGTTCTCGACCCAGATCCGCCCGGCCATCGCGGCGATCAATCCGAACAGCACGATCGACAGCCCGCCGATGACGGGGCCGGGAATCGACAGGATCAGCGCGCCGAATTTCGGCGAGAAGCCGAGCAGGATCGACACGGTGGCCGCGAAGGCGAACAGCAAGGTCGAATAGACCTTCGTCGCCGCCATGACGCCGATGTTCTCGGCATAGGTGGTGACGCCGGTGCCGCCGCCGCAGGCCGCCACGATCGTCGCGAGACTGTCGGCGAGCAGGGCGCGGCCGAGATAGCGATCGAGGCTCCGACCCGTCATGGCGCCGACGGCCTTGATGTGACCGAGGTTCTCGGCGACGAGAATGATCGCAACCGGCGCGATCAGGAAGATCGCATCGGCCTGGAAGGTCGGCGTGGTGAAGTTCGGCAGGCCGAGCCACGGTGCGGCCGAGAGTTGCGCGAAGTCGATCGGCTTGCCAAAGCCGAGCCCGTTCGCGAACAGCAAGTACAAGAGATATCCGCCGATCGCGCCGAGGATGATCGGCAAGCGGCGCCACAGGCCCGGAGCGGCAACCGCAACCACGCCGATGATCAGAACGGTCGCGAGCCCAATCCGGGTGTCGAATGCGCCGGCACTCACCGCCTTGACCGCCACGGGCGCGAGATTGAGGCCGATCGCGGCGACCACAGCGCCGGTGACGGCCGGCGGCATCAAGCGCTCGACCCAACCGACGCCCGACCACATCACGATCAGCGCAATCACGCCATAGAGCACGCCGGCTCCGACGATGCCGCCGAGCGCAACTGACAGATTCGGGTTCGGCCCATGTCCGGCATAGCCGGTGGCCGCGATGACGACGGCGATGAACGCGAAGCTCGAACCGAGATAGCTCGGCACGCGCCCCGCGACGATGACGAAGAAGATCAGCGTGCCGATGCCGGAGAACAGGACCGCGACATTGGGATCGAACCCCATCAGCAGCGGCGCGATGATCGTTGAACCCGACATCGCGACGCAATGCTGGAGACCCGAGACGATGGTCTGGCCAAGCGGCAATCGCTCCTCGGGCATGATCACGCCGGACGTCTTCAACGTCCAACGCGGAAAGTAGCCTTGCGCCTGTTCGTCCGGGCTTGTTGCAGTCGACATGTTCCCCCCAGTTGCGGTGCAGCGATCAATGTTCGTGCGATCCGACAAAAATGTGATTGTCGCTTCTGCGGCGGCCATCACATGATGCAAATCATGCAAGATCCAAATCTTGCAAGATCAATGCGTTCCGGGGCGCACCATATGACACAAGTCGCGGTCCAGCCAGCCATCCATCGCCGGCATCAGCCCTGGTACAAGATCCTCTACGTCCAGGTGCTGATTGCGATCGTGCTCGGGGTGCTGATCGGTTACTTCTATCCCGATCTCGGCAAGGCCTTGAAGCCGCTCGGCGACGGCTTCATCGCACTGATCAAGATGATGATCGCGCCGGTGATCTTCTGCACCGTGGTGCACGGCATCTCCTCGATGGGTGACCTCAAGCGCGTCGGCCGGGTCGGACTGAAGTCGCTGATCTATTTCGAGACGGTCTCGACCGTTGCGCTCGCGGTCGGCCTGCTGGTCGGCAGAACCCTCCAGCCCGGATCCGGCTTCAACATCGATCCGGCCACGATCGATCCGAGGTCGGTGGCGACCTACGTCACCAAGGCCAAGGAAGAGGGCATCGTCGCCCATCTGATGGCGATCATTCCCGACAGCTATCTGGGCGCGATTGCACGCGGCGACCTGTTGCAGGTGCTGCTGATCTCGATCCTCTCCGGCTTCGCCATCGCCTTTCTCGGCAAGGCCGGCGAACCGATAGCGGATGCGATCGACAAAGCCGCGAAGATGTTCTTCGGGATCATCCGCATCATCGTGCGCGTCGCGCCGATCGGCGCTTTCGGCGCGATGGCCTTTACCGTGGGCGCCTACGGCCTCGGCTCGCTGCTGAACCTCGCAGCCCTGATCGGCACGTTCTATCTCACCAGCATTCTGTTCGTGCTGATCGTGCTGGGCTCGATCGCCCGACTCGCCGGCTTCTCGATCCTGCGCTTCATCGCCTACATCAAGGATGAGCTCCTGATCGTGCTCGGCACCTCGTCGTCGGAAACAGTGCTGCCGCAGATGATCCAGAAGATGGAGCATCTCGGCGCCTCACGCTCGGTGGTCGGGCTCGTCATACCGACCGGCTACAGCTTCAATCTCGACGGTACCAACATCTACATGACGCTGGCGACGCTGTTTCTGGCGCAGGCGACCAACACGCATCTGACCATCTGGCAGGAGCTCGGCATTCTCGGCGTCGCCATGATCACCTCGAAAGGCGCCTCGGGCGTGACCGGGGCGGGCTTCATCACCCTTGCGGCCACGCTCTCGATCGTACCCGACATTCCGATCCAGTCGATCGCAATCCTGGTCGGCATCGACAAGTTCATGAGTGAATGCCGCGCTCTGACCAACCTGATCGGCAACGGCGTTGCCTGCGTCGTCATCAGCATCTCCGAAGGCGAGCTCGACACCGACGCGTTGCACGAGACCATGGCCCATCCGCTGGAGATCGGCGAAGCACTGGAGCCCGGCGGCGGCGCATAACGCCGCGCCGGTTACCGCCGGCATCATTGCTCAATCTCCCCGAACAATCGCCCCGGGTTGGCGAGATCGCGCCGGCGCGTGACCCCGATTGCCTGCAAGAATGCCTCGTCATGACTGACGACGAGCAGCGCGCCGTCATAGGCGCGCAAGCCCGCTTCGACGGCTTCGATCGACTGGATGTCCAGATGATTGGTCGGCTCGTCCAGAATCAGCAGGGAGGGCGGCGTCGGTCCGCCCAGCACGCAGGCGAGGCCCGCGCGAAACATTTGCCCGCCGCTCAGGCTGGCAACGATCTGCAAGGCGGCATCGGCGCGAAACATGAACCGGGCCAGCGCGGCATGGCAGGCATTCGCGGCTGCCGTCGGATTGAGGCGCCGGAAATTTTCCAGGATGGAGATCGAGGGATCGAGCAGGCTAACCTTCTGATCGAACAGCGCGAAATCGGGCTTGATCCGCACAGTGCCCGAAACAGGTTGCAGCTCGCCCGCGATCAGCTTCAGCAGCGTCGTCTTGCCGGAGCCGTTGGGCCCGACCAGCGCGACCCGTTCCGGTCCGACGATCGCGAACGAGAGATCGTGCAAGACCGGCAGCTCCGGCCGATAGCCGGCACTGACCTCGTCGAGCCAAAGCACCTCCCTGCCCGCCGGCAGGTTCGTCGCGGGCAGTTTCACCGAGAGCGGCTGAAGAATCTCGATGCGCCGGCGCGCCGTGTCGACGGCATCGAGCGCCTCCGCGCGCCGCCGCTCGGCGATTTGCGCATTCTTTCCGCCGGTGTCCTCGCTCCGGTCCTTGCGCGCGCCGGCGAGGATGCGAGGCATGTCTCCCTTCGCACGCTTCTTCCTGCCGCCGCTGTCCCTGCGCGCTTTCCTCTCCGCGGCCCCCTGCGCCTTCCCGTCGATCTCGGACAGGCGCCTCTCGGCATGCGTGAGGTCGTGCCTGACGGCTGCGAGCTCGACGGCCTTCTGCGCCCGATAGCTGCTCCAATTGCCGCCGTATCGCGTCGCCCCGAGCGAGGTCAGCTCGACGATCGCATCCATGGTTTCAAGAAGACCCCGGTCGTGACTGACGACGATCGCACCGCCGCGCCAGGCGGCGAGGAGATCGGTCACCGCCCTGCGTCCGTCCTGGTCGAGATTGTTGGTGGGCTCATCCAGCAGCAGGAAGTCGGGCTCGGCGAACACCAGTGCGGCAAGGCGAACGCGCGTCGTCTGGCCGCCGGACAGGCGGGACAGCTCCGTGTCGGGAGAAGGATCGAACCCGAGGCGCGCGAGGGCGGCCTGCAGCCGCGCTTCGAGGGTCCAGTCGATCGCAGCGATGTCCTCGGCCGAGGCTTCGCCCCGCTCCGCGCGGCGAAGCAGTTCCAGCGCTTGCCGTGCACCGAACAGATCGGCCACTGTCGCGTCCGCAAGCGGTTGAACGTCCTGGCGCAGCCGGCCGATGGTCGCGTTGATAAGAATGCGCCCCGACTGCGGAACCTGCTCACCCGAAATCGACGCAAGCAGCGTGGTTTTCCCGACGCCATTGCGGCCGACGAGACCGGTCCGCTCGGCCGCGAATGTCAGATCAATATTGGAGAGAAGAGGACGGCCGTCAGGCGTGGACAGCGACAGGTTCGACAGGATGATTGAAGCAGGCATGGAATTCCCCGTGAGCAAGGCAGGTCGGCTTTGCGGTCGGGGTCATATCCATGGCTGCGAATATCCTGGTTGAGAGGTCTCTAACTAGCCTCGCAGACGAGCGAGATCAAGCCGTAGCTGAAGGGACGGCAGCGCATGGGGGCGCTGACGTCCTCTTTGGTCTGTACCATCAGCCCTTGAGCGCGGTGACCACCACTTCGATCAGCGCGCCACCGCCGAGATCGGCGACGCCGACGGTGGCGCGGGTCGGCAGATTGTCGCCGAAGAACTCGGTCCAGGCCGCGTCCATCTCCTTCTTCTTGGATAGATCGGTGACGAAGATCGAGGCGCTGACGACGCGCGACTTGTCGGTGCCGGCCTCTTTCAGATAGCCGGCGATCTTGCCGAGGATGTTGCGAGTCTGATCGCCCATCGAGACCGAGGTGTCGTCGGCGATGGTGCCGCCGACGAAGACGAAGCCGTTGGCTTCGACGGCGCGGTGCATGATGGGCGTGCGGATGCTGCGGGTGATGCTCACGATGTCCTCTTCGTTAGAGCGTGGAGGGATGGAAGCGGTCGATGCCGAGACCGCTGACGCGGGTCTGGGTGCCGCCATTGACGATCAGCTCCGCCATCACGGCGCCGGCGCCGGGGCCGAGCTGGAAGCCGTGCAGCGAGAAGCCGAACTGGTGGTAGAGGCCCTTGTGGCGGCTGCTTGGACCAAACACGGGCAGATCGTCCTTCATCTTGCCCTCTATGCCAGCCCAGGCGCGAACGATCGTCGCACTGCGCATCACCGGGAACAGCTCGAACACGGTGCGCGCGCTGATCGCGAGGCTCTTCCAGTCCAGAATCGTCTCGTTGCGATCCTGGTAGGGCGTTGCCAGATGGCCGCCGCCGATCAGCACGGTGCCGTTTGAGAATTGCTTGAAGGAAAGTTTGCGCCCGCGCAGGATCACGACGGGGTCGATGAAGTGCGGAACGCGCGAGGTGATCATCAGCATCGGCGCCACGGTCTCGACCGGGACGGGCTCACCGAGCGCAGCGGCGATCTTGCCGGCCCAGGCGCCGGCGGCGTTGACGAGCACCGGCGCGGCAAAGCTCTCGGCGCCGACATCGACGTGCCAGAGGCCGTCGCTCTGCCGGATATTGCTGGCGGGCACGCGCTCGCGCACGGTCGCGCCGAGTTGCTCGGCCCTGCGCCGGAACGCCGTCGTCGTCTGCGCCGGATTGGCCGCGCCATCACGGCGCGACACGACGCCGCCGGGACAGGTCTCGGCGACCGCCGGCACGAGGCGCCGCAACTCGGTCGCGTCGATCAGCTCTTCATGGGTGAAGCCGAGCGCATTGAGTTCGGCCACGCGCGCTCGGCAGACCGCGAGCTCCTCCTCGTTTTCCGCGACAAGCACCTGGCCGTGGCTCTCGAAACTGCAATCGTCGTCGAGGAGATCGGTGATCTTCTCCCAGATCTCCATCGAGCGGATTGAAAGCGGGATTTCGGGAATGTGCCGCGCGAGCTGGCGTACGCCGCCGGCGTTGACGCCGGAGGCATGGCGGCCGGCATAGTCCTTTTCGATCAGCACCGGCTTCATGCCGGCAAGGCAGAGATGCAGCGCGGTCGAGCATCCGTGGATGCCGCCGCCGACGACGATCGCATCCGCGCGCGTGGTCATCCGCGGACCACTGCCTTGACGTCGGCCTCGCTCTTCGGGACGGCGGCGAGTTCGGCGAGCGTGATCGGCTTGACCGGCGCGCGCAGCCGGTAATAGCCGATCTCCTGCGGGGTCTTGCCGCGTGCCTGCGCCATCAGCTCGGTAACGGTAAGGCCACAGAGCCGGCCCTGGCACGGGCCCATGCCGGTGCGGCGATAGGCCTTGAGCTGATTGGGCCCGGTCGCGCCGATCGCAACGGCATCGAGAATGTCCTTCGCGGTCACCTCCTCGCAGCGGCAGACGATGATGTCGCCTGCGGGAATCCGGAACTGCGGCGCGGGACGAAACAGCGTATCGAGGAACGTGCGGCCGCGCTCGGCCTTGGCAAGATCGGCGCGGAGCGCCGCCATCGGCGAAAGTTTCGCAGCGGCCGCGGGCGCCAGGGCTTCCACCGCCGCGCGTGCCGCGATGCGCCCGCGGACCACGGCCGCATTCGCACCGCCGATGCCGGCACCATCGCCGGCGATCGCGATGCCGGCGACCGATGAGTTGCCGCTCGCATCGAGCACCGGCGACCAGCACAATTGCAGATCATCCCAGCGATGCTCGATCCCCGCCGCCATCGCCAGATTAACGTTGGGCACAACGCCTTGGTGCAGCAGCAAGAGATCGGCAGGAATGGTCTCGCGCTTGCCGCCCGCGACATAGCTCACGCTCGCGAGCCGGCCGTCGCCAGCCGCGGCAAGCTCAGTGACGCCGGAGACGACCTGTACCTTGGCCCGCACCTCGCGCATCATCGACAGGCCCTTGGCGAAATAAGGCGAGGTCAGGAAGGCGAAGGCGTGAGGCAGCGCAGCGAAATAATTGCCGCGCTCGGTGGTGTCGAGGATACGGTCGATGCGGCCGCCGAGGCGGAGGATCTGCGCGGCGAGCAGCCAGAGCAGTGGCCCCTGCCCTGCGATCACCGTGCGACCGTCAGGGACCAGCGCCGAGGACTTCAGCATCGTTTGCGCCGCGCCCGCAGTCATCACGCCCGGCAAGGTCCAGCCGGGAATCGGAAACGGGCGCTCCAGCGCGCCGGTCGCGAGGATGACGCGCTGCGCCCTAGCGAAGGCGGAGGCACCGCCGATCGAGACCGCGATCTCGAGGTTGCGGTCGAGGCTCCAGACCGTGGCACGTTGAATGATTTCGGCGCTGCTCGCGCGCAGTGCCTGCACGAGATCGGCACCAACCCAATAGTCGGCTCCGAGCTGATTGCGCTCGGTCACGGGTGTAGAGGCGATGGCGCGAAATACCTGGCCGCCGGGACCGATGTTCTCGTCGAGCAGCAGGGTCGAGAGGCCGGCCTCGGCGGATGTCGCAGCCGCGGCGAGGCCGGCGGGCCCGGCGCCGATCACCACCACGTCGTAAGCTTCGCGCTTGGGAGCCACAGTCATTTTCCGATCTCCCGCTTGCCCTTCTGGATCTCGATCTGCATGCCCTCGGCGACGGGCACGAGGCAGCCCTGGCGATTGCCGACGCCGTCGATGGTGACGAGGCAGTCGAAGCACACGCCCATCATGCAATAGGGCAGACGCGGCGCGCCGCTCACTGCGGTGGAGCGCCGCGCGTCGCAGCCCGACGCCAAAAGCGCAGCGGAGACGGTATCGCCCTGGCGTGCCGCGACGGCAACGCCGTCGACGAAGATCTGCACTTGCGGCCGTTTGTCCTGTTCGGATCGTCTAAACATGGGGATGCCTCTTGGCTCCTTCCTCAAAATCTCTAATAGCCGCTGTTGTTCGCCGCGCCGGCGCCGCCGAAGCGGCTGGCCGAGAACGCACCGACCAGCTCAGGCTCGAGCGCGCCTTGCGCGACCATGCGCGCGACCTCGAAGGCGTGGTTGGATGCGAGCGTCACGCCGGAATGGCAGCAGGCCACGAAGGCGCCAGGATGGGTCTCCGACTGGTCGTAGATCGGAAAGCCGTCCTGCGGCATGACGCGGATGCCGGCCCAGCTTCGGATCACATTGAGCCGCGCCAGATGCGGAAACATGCGCTGGGCACGATCCGCCATCACGCCACTGATCGAATGCTTCAGCGCGCGATCGTCGAGCTCGTCCTCCTTGCTGTCGCCGATCATCACCGTGCCCTCGTCGGTCTGGCGGAGCGTGGTCAGCGGATGCGGCAGGAACGGCATGGTGCGCTCGGTCACCACGATCTGGCCGCGGGTCGGCCCCATCGGCGCATGGAGGCCGACCATCGGCGCGAGCGTCTGGTTGGCGTTGCCGGCGGCAAGCACGACCTTGGCGGCGCGGAGCTCGCCCTTCGGCGTGGTCAGGCGGAATTCGCCGCCGCTCTTGCTGATCGCCGAGACCGGACGCTCCGGAAAATAGTCGATGCCGAACGCCTTGAAGCCGGTGTGGAAGGCGCGGAACGTGCGCAGCGAATTGACGTGGCCATCGAGCGGACAATAGCTGCCGCCGGAAACCTCCGGCCCGATCAGCGGCAGCGACTTCTTCACGTCGGATGCGGTGAGCATCTCCATCTTGTAGTCGGCCGCCCCGGCCTGGTTGTGCATGCGCTTGACGAGCTCGGTGCGCTGGCCGAATTCCTCCTCGCCGAGCGTCAGATGGAAGCCGCCATTCTGCTGCAGGCTGACGTCGAGCCCGGTCTGCTGCTTCAGCTCCGAGGCGAGCCGGCCCCAAGCTTCCGACGCGCGCACGGTCCAAACCGTATAGGCCGGCATGCCGAGCCCCTTGCTCTGCACCCAGACCAGCGCAAAGTTAGCGCGCGAGGCTCGCTTGGTGATGTCGCCTTCGTCGAGCACGGCCACGCTCTTGCCGAGCCGGCCGAGGCCCCAGGCGATGGCGGAGCCGAGCAGTCCGCCGCCGACCACGGCGACGTCATAATCCCTGGACATGGGTTCTCCTATCGTCCCGCATCGCCCTTGCCGGCGAGCACGCGGTCGAGCCCGTAGAAGCGGTCGAGCAGAATGAGGGCGGTCATGGTGATCGCGATCACGCAGGCCGAGACCGACGTCACCAGCGGATCGATGTTGTCCTGGATATAAAGGAACATGCGCACTGGCAACGTCTCGGTGCCTGGCGCCGCGAGGAAGACGGTCATGGTGAGATCGTCGAAGGACTGGATGAAGGCGAGCGCCCAACCGCTGATGACGCCGGGCAGGATCAGAGGCAGCGTCACGCGGCGGAACAGCGTCCAGCCGCCGGCGCCGAGCGAGACCGCGGCCATCTCGACCGAGAGGTCCATGCCGGTTGCCGCCGCGAGCGTCAGCCGCAGCGCAAATGGAAACACGATGATCACATGCGCGATGATCAGCGCCGCGAAGCTGCCGCCGAGTCCTGCCGAGGTGAAGAAGCGCAGAAAGGCGATGCCGAGCACGACATGCGGGATCATCAGCGGTGACAGGAACAGCGCCGCCAGCGCATCGCGGCCGCGGAAACGATAACGCGCGATCGCGAGCGCCGCCGGCACCGCGAACAGCAACGCCACGAAGGACGACAGCGCACCGAGTCCAAGGCTCACCCAAAAGGCATGAATGAATTCGGGGTAGTTGCCGATCGCCCTGAACCAGCGCAGCGAAAACCCGTTGGTCGGCAGCGACAGGAAGCCCTCGGGCGTGAACGCGACGAGGCAGACCACGAGGATCGGCGCCACCATCACGATGACGAAGATGGTGTGGAAGATCAGCGCGAGCGGGCCGTTCTGTCTCATCGGAACACCTCGGCATAGCGGCGTTCGATCAGGGCATGGCTGCCGACGACGATCAGCACCAGCGCGACCAGCAACAGCGTGGCGACGGCTGCGCCGAGCGGCCAGTTCAGCGTGTTGAGGAACTCGTCGTAGGCGAGCGTCGCCGCGACCTTGAGCCGGCGGCCGCCGATGATCGCGGGCGTCGCAAAGGCACTGGCCGAAAGCGAGAACACGATGATCGCGCCCGACAGCACGCCCGGCATGATCTGCGGCATGATGATGCGGCGGATGATGGTGACCGGTCCGGCGCCGAGCGACATCGCGGCATTCTCGATCTGCGGGTCGAGGCGCTGCAGCGCTGCCCACACCGACAAAACCATGAACGGCATCATCACATGCGCGAGCGCGACCACCATGCCTGTCTCGGTGAACATGAAGGGAATTGGGAAGCGGATCACCCCGAGCGACATCAGCAGCTTGTTGACGAGGCCGTTGTTGCCGCCGAACAGCAGCGCCCAACCAAGCGTCCGCGCCACCACGGAGATCAGCAGCGGCCCGAGGATGACCAGCAGGAAAAAGCTTTTCCAGCGGCCGCTCATGCGGTTGAGGATGTAGGCCTCGGGAGCCCCAAGCACGGCGGTGAGCAACGTGGTCAGGATCGCGATGCGAAAGGTCCGCCAGAACATCTCGGCGTAATAGGGATCGGTCGCGATCTCATGCCAGTTCTTGAGGATGAAGACCGGCTCGATGCCCTTGTACTGGCCCCAGTCGTGGAACGACAGCATCACTGTCATCGCCAGCGGGATTAGCAGCACACCGACGAACAGCATCAAGGCGGGCGCGGTCAGCGCCCATGGTGCACGTGCGCTGCGCTCCTCGGCAACCGCACTCATGCGACAACCCTCGCACGCACGCTCATGTCCTCGGGCCGCCAGGCGAGGCGAACCGCCTCGCCTTCGGCCGGCTGCGCCTTGCCGTCATTCTGGCGGATCACGATCGCCGGGCCGCATTCGCTGTCGCACTGGAACAGCCAGTGATTGCCCTGGAAGATGCGCGTGACGATTTTCGCATTGAGGCCCGCATCGCCAAAGCCGATTCTTTCCGGGCGAATGCTGACGGTGACGGGGCCGCTGAGGCCCGCCGGTGCCGCAGCGCCCCACGAGCCCGCCACCAGTTGCGCCGGCGTCGCGGTCCGATCGATCGTCGCGGCAAAATCGTTGGTCTTGCCGAGGAACTGCGAGACGAAGGCCGAGGCCGGCTTCTCATAAGTTTCCTGCGGCGTGCCGATCTGCTCGATCTTGCCCTGGCTCATCACCACGATCCGGTCGGACAGCGACATCGCCTCGTTCTGGTCGTGGGTCACCAGGATCGTGGTGGTACCGACGGTGCGCTGGATCTGACGCAGCTCGATCTGCATCTCCTCGCGCAGCTTGGCGTCCAGATTCGACAGCGGCTCGTCGAGCAGGAGCACACTCGGCTTGATCACCAGCGCACGCGCCAGCGCCACACGCTGCTGCTGGCCGCCGGACATGCGGCGCGGATGACGGTCCTCGTAACCGGCGAGCCCGACCATCGCGAGCGCGGCACGAACGCGCTCGGCGCGCTCGCTGCGGGGCACATTGCGCATCTCCAGACCAAAGGCGACGTTCTCGGCCGCCGTCATGTGCGGAAACAGCGCGTAGCTCTGGAACACGATGCCGAGCCCGCGTTTGGCCGGATGGATCGCGGTCAGGTCCTTGCTCTCCAGGCGGATCGCACCGCGCGTGGGATCGAGGAAGCCCGCGATCATCTGCAGGGTCGTGGTCTTGCCGCAACCGGAAGGGCCAAGGAAGGAGATGAACTCCCCCTTGCCGACCGCGAGACTGAAGTCGTCGACCACAGTCTGCGCGCCGAACTGCTTGGCGACCCGATCGAGCTCGAGATAGGACATGACGCTGTCTCCGCTGCGCACGATCAGATCAGCGTTCGACCTCGCGATTCCAGCGCTTGGTCCACTCCTCGCGCTTCTCGTTGATGACCGTCCAGTCCGGATTATAGAGCTTTGCCGCGCGCTCGCCGATCGGTGCCATCTTGCCGAGCTCCGGCGGCACCACCAGCGATTTCAGCACCGGGCCATAACCGTAGTCCTTCAGCATCACGAGCTGGATCTTCGGATCGAGCAACATTTTCACGAAGCTCGACGCAAGCGGCGAGGCGTTCGGCTTGGCGATCGGACACGCCGTCGTCAGCAGCGTTGCCGCGCCTTCCTTCGGATAGACGAAATCGACGGGGAAGCCGGTATTGGCAAAGCTCTGCACGCGGCCGGTGCCCCACACCGCGATCACGGCCTGGCCGGACTGGAACAGCTCGGTCATCTTGCCCGGCGACGGCTCATAGGCGAGCACGTTCGGATTGATGTCGTTCTTGAAGATCTTGAAGCCCGACTCGACATTGGACTCGCCACCGCCGTTCATCTTCGACAGCATCACCAGCGCTTCGAGACCATAGGTGTTGTTGATCGGCGGGATGACGAGCTGCTTTGCGTATTTCGGATCCTTCAGATCATTCCAGGAGGTCGGCGGCGCCCAGCCTTTTTCCGCAAACACCTTGGTGTTGTACACCAGGCCGGTCGCGACAATGCCGATCGCGACCGCACGATCGTCCTTGAAGCGCGCGGTGTCGTAGAGGTCGGCCGGAAGGCCGTCGAGCTTGCCGCAGAAGCCGAGCTGGATCGCCTGGTACATCGGGCCGTCGTCGACGATGGCGACGTCGATCTGCTGGTTTCCCTTCTGCGCCTGGAGCTTTGCCAGCGTGTCGGTGGAGTTGCCGGCGACGTACTCGACCTTGACGCCGTTCTCCTTCTCGAAGGTCGGGATCACCTCGTCGCGGACCGTCTTCTCGAACGAGCCGCCATAGCCGGCGACATAGAGCGTCTTTTGCTGGGCCGAAGCGGCCGGCGGGACGGCAATGAGCGCCGCGATGCTGACCGCTGTCAGAAGGCGAAAAGTCTTCATGTGGTCCGATCTCCAATACCGGGATGAGGTGACGTGCCGACGAGTCATGCTGGCTGAAGCGCGTTGCCGCATTTCCTTCCGCGCAAATCCTCTCCGGACAGGGCTCCGGCCCCTGTTCGGCGGGCTTTGGCGCGATTCGGAGGTTTGAACCCCTCCAATCTGCCGAAAAAGCGGGCTGTCTCCAGTCCTGATGAAAAAGATCGCAAACCTATACTTCCATCGTCCAATGAATAATGACACCCTCTGCATGCCAAAATGTTATGAATGGAAAATTCGATGGCGCGGATCAATTCACGGCAGGTGGAGGCCTTCCGGGCGATGATGCTGACCGGCAGCGTCACCGAGGCGGCCAAGCTGATGGCGGTAACGCAGCCGGCGGTCAGCCGATTGCTGCGCGACTTCCAGGCGCTGCTGAAGACCGAGTTGTTCGAGCGGCGCGGCACGGGCCTGGTGCCGACCGCCGCGGCAACCGCACTTTATACGGAGGTCGAGCGTTCCTTTGTCGGCCTCGAACGCATTACGGCGGCAGCCGAAGAAATCCGCGGCCGCCGCACCGGCTCGCTGCGGATCGCCGCGCTGCCGGCACTGTCGAACGGCTATCTGCCGCGGCTCGCGGGACATTTCCTGAAGGAGCGGCCCAACCTCAACCTCGCCTTCTTCGGCGTGATCTCGCCGATCGTGGTCGATTGGGTGCTAAACAATCAATGCGACGTCGGCTTTGCCGAGGTGCCAATCGCGCATTCCGGCCTGCCGAGCCTGCGGCTGCCGGCGCTGGCACGCGTCGCGGTGCTGCCGACCGGACATCGCTTGGCGGACAAGGAAGTGCTGGAGCCCAGTGATTTCGAGGGCGAAACATTCATCTCGCTGTCGGCGGGATCGGCGAGCCGCCACCTCGTTGACCAAATCTTTCATCGCAATGACGTCCGCCGCGTGCTGCGGGTGGAGACCGCGCTGTCGGAGATCATGTGCGGCATGGTGTCATCGGGGCTTGGGGTCGCGATCTGCGATCCCTTCACCGCCGAAGAGTTTTCGACGCGCGGCATCGTCGTGCGCCGCTTCCTGCCGCGTATCGACTTCGAGTTCTCCGCGGTCTTTCCCGCGCAGCGCAGCGCCTCGCCGGTGGCGCTGGATTTCGTCGAAACCGTGCGCAAGTCGCTGGTCGAATTCGACGACCTGGTGGCCGAGGCGCCCGTCAGCCGTTGAACGCGGCCTGCGCCTCCGGCAGGTCCCAGATCTTGCCGATCGCGGCGGAGCCTGCGGCAATGATCGCCGCTTCATCGGCGCCGAGATAGCGCCCGGCGTCGATCAATATACGGCCATCGACCATGACCTGATCGATATTGGCGCGGTTGGCCAGCGCAATCAGCGCGCGGCGCGGATCGAATAGCGGCTGAAGATGCGGATGGGTGAGATCGACGACAGTGAGATCGGCGGTGGCGCCCGGCTCGATCCGGCCAAGGTCCGGCCGCTTGATGACGTCGGCCGCGACCGCCGTGTTTGCCTCGATCAGTTCGGGCGAGTTGGCGACATCGGCGCGCTGCGACGTCGTCTTGGAGATCAGCGAGGCCGCATTGAGCTCGCCGAGCAGGTCCATGTTGTAGCCGTCGGTGCCGACCACGGTGCGCACACCATGCTCCGCGAACCGGCTGAACGCCGCGGTGACGCCGGCGCGCGCGAACACGCGCGGGCAATTCAGAACGGTCATGCCGCGCGCGGCCATCAGCTTGAGATCGTCGTCTGAACTGAACATGCAGTGTGCCGCCATGAGGTCGGGCGCAAGCAGTCCGAGCCAGTCCAGGTATTGCGCCGGCGTGCGGCCGCCGTAGCGCTTGCCGATGGTCTCGACCTCGGCCCGGCTCTGCGCCATGTGGGTGGTGATGGGCACACCGAGTTCGCGGGCCCGCACGGCGCAGGCCTTCAGCAGATCGGGACCGCAGGTGTCGGTGGCATGCGGACTCATCGCGAGGCCGATGCGGCCATCGCCGCGATTGTTCCAGCGCTGATAGAGCGCGTCCCAGGTCGCCATGTCGGCGGTGCCGTCATCGCCGGAATAGCGGACCACGCCGTCCGGGCCGGCCTTGGCGTCCGACGTCGAAAACAGATAAGGCGCGCCGTAGAATCGGATGCCCATCTCCTCGGCGGCGTCGAACATCTCGGGAATCGAATTGCGGAACGGCTCCATCACCGTCGTTGCGCCGCCCTTGAGGAGCTGAAGGATACCGAGCCGCGCCACCGCGAGCCGCTCCTCCGCCGACAGCAGATCGGCGCCGCGCTTGGTCAGCGGCAGGAGCACGGTGTAGACGATGCTCTGGTTGTTGCGGCGGCCGTTGCCGTCCTCGGTGTGGCTGCGTGCCACGGCTTCCGAGAAGCAGTGATTGTGCAGGTTCAACAGGCCCGGCAGCACGAAGCGGCCGGGACGGTCATGGACCTGATCAGCGCTCGGCCTGTCGCGCGTGACCGCGGCGATCTTCCTGCCTTCGACCAGAACCCAATGATCGCGCAGCACATCCTGCGCGCCGTCGTTCCGTGACAGCACATAGCTGCCGAAGATTGCGGTGGTGCTCATGCGGGGCGTACGTTCCAGAAGACGGCGGTGCCGTCGAGAATGCCGGTGATGGCCTTGCGATAGGCGGTCGGCTGCTTGTACAGGCCGATCGGAATATAGGGGATTTCCTCGAACGCCACCGCCTGGATCTCGCGGCAGATGCGCTGCTGTTCGGCGAGCTCGGACGCCGCCAGCCACCGGCTGCGCAGGCCGCCCATCTTTTCGCTCGCATACCAGCCGGCGACCTTGCCCTCGCCGCGAATGTTGGTGTTGCCGGCGGGATTGAGCCAGTCGATGCCCTGCCAGTTGCCGACCGCCGCGCTCCAGCCGCCCTGCGGAAGCGGGTCCTTCTTGAGCTGCCGCTGCAGCACCACGGCGAAATCGAGTCCGGCATATTCGACGTTCATGCCCGCCTTGCGCAGGCTGTCGACGGCGATCTCGCCGAGCGGCTTCTGCGCCAGCGAATTGGTGGGCACGAGCACCACGATCTTCTCGCCATTGTAGCCGGCGGCCTTCAGGTCGGCCTTGACCTTGGCATAATCGCGCGGCCCGCGGAACACGTCGAGCCCGATTTCGCTCGCCATCGGCGTACCCGGCGCGAAGAAGCCGATCGGCGACACCTGGAACGCCGGATCAGTGCCGGCCACCGCCGTCATGAACGCGGACTGGTCGATCGCGCCGAGCAGCGCACGCCGGATGGCGGGATTGTCGAACGGCGGCTGGAGATGATTGAGGCGCAGCATGCAGGCATAGCCGCGGGGATCGAGGATGCGCGTCTCGATGTCGCCGGCGGCCTTGATCACCGGGAGCAGATCGTGTGGCGTCGTCTCCTGCCAGTCCTGCTCGCCGGTCTGAAGCGCCGCGACGCCGGTGCCGGCGTCGGGCGTGGTGGTCCAAACCACGCGATCGTAGTGCACGATCTTCGGTCCCGCCGTCCAATCCGGCTTGCCGTCGGTGCGGGGCTGATAGCGCTCGAACCTGGCATAGGCATTGCGGGCACCCTGCACGCGCTCGTCGGCGAGATAGCGGAACGGACCGCTGCCGATGACTTCGGTCAGCGGCTTGAATGGATCCTGACTCGCCAGCCGCTCCGGCATCATGAAGCAGGCATTGATCGCGGCCTTGCCGAGCGCCTGCGGCAGCAGCGGGAACGGACGCTTGAGACGGAAGCGGATGGTGCGGTCGTCCGCGGCCGAGAGCTCGTCGGTGGCCTCCATCAGCTCGCCGCCAAAACCGTCGCGCGCCGCCCAGCGGCGGATGCTGGCGACGCAGTCGCGGGCGAGCACGCGCTCGCCATCGTGCCAAAACAGCCCGTCGCGCAGCGTGAGATCCCACTGGAGCTGGTCGCCGGAGATGACGTGGCCCGAGAGCATCTGCGGCGAGACCTGAAGCGAGGAGCTCATGCCGTAGAGCGTGTCGTAGACCATGAAGCCATGGTTTCGCGATACCTGCGCCGTCGAATAGATGGGATCGACGAAGGCAAGGTCGATGACGGGAATGAAG
Organism: Pseudomonadota bacterium; assembly: GCA_023435725.1. Lineage (GTDB taxonomy): Bacteria > Pseudomonadota > Alphaproteobacteria > Rhizobiales > Xanthobacteraceae > Bradyrhizobium. The sequence continues at coordinate 67,145 of JAEYRD010000232.1, forward strand.
CGCAGCGTCGTCTGGGATTCAGCGCGAAGGATCCCCGGGAATGACAGCGTCGGCAAAGCGGCCGCGGCTTTCAACAGGGAGCGGCGGGAGACGGGCATCGAGACAAGACTCCTAGGATGCGAAACGAGCGAGACGGCCGATCGGTGCGCCTTGCACCTCGTCGTCGCGCATGACGGTGTGGCCGCGGATGATGGTGGCAACCGGCCATCCCGTGATTTTCTTGCCCGCGAACGGCGTCCAGCCGCAGGGCGAGACGATCCAGGACTCCTCGATCGTCCGCTTCGCCTTCATGTCGACCAGCGTGAAGTCCGCGTCGTATCCGGCGGCCAGTCGGCCCTTGCCGACGATGCCGTAGACGCGCGCGGGACCGGCGGCCATGAGATCGACGAGGCGGGAGAGCGACAAGCGGCCGGCATTGACGTGATCGAGCATGACCGGCACCAGCGTCTGCACGCCGGTGAGGCCGGCCGGGCAATCCGGCCACGGCAGTTCCTTGGCGGCGCGCGAATGCGGCGCATGATCGCTGCCGATGGTATCGACGATGCCGTCACGCAGCGCGGCCCAGCTCGCCTCGCGGTGACGCTCGCCGCGGATCGGCGGGTTCATCACGCCAAAGCCCTTGAGCGTGTCGTAGCAATCCGGCGCGACCTGGGTCAGGTGGTTGACCAGCACCTCGACGGTGGCGACGTCGCGATAGTCACGCAAGTAGCTCAGCTCCTCCGCCGTGGAAACGTGGAGGATGTGCGCGGGACGGCCGGTCTTGCGCGCCAGCGCCATGAGGCGGCGGGTGCCGAGGAAGGCACATTCCTCATCGCGCCATTCCATGTGCGAGCGATGCGGCATGCCGCGCGAGAACATCGGCTTGCGCGCCTGGAGGCGGTATTCGTCCTCGCTGTGGAAGGCGATGCGGCGGCGGCCGGCACGCATGACCATCTCGAGATGCTCGTCATCCTCGACCATCAGCGAGGCGGTCGAGGAGCCCGCGAACACCTTGATGGCGCAAACGCCGTGCTCGCTTTCGAGATGGGCGAGCTCGCCGATATTGGTCTTGGCACCGGCGATGTAGAGGCCGATGTCGCAAAAGCTCTGCTTCTCGGCAAAGCCGCGCTTCCAGTCCAGCCGCTCCTGATCTGCGATCGGCGGATTGGTGTTGGGCATGTCGAACAGCGTCGCGATGCCGCCAAGCACGGCCGCGCGCGTGCCGGTCGAAAGCGTCTCGACAGCGGGATCGCCGGGATCGCGCAGATGGACGTGACTGTCGATCAGGCCCGGCAGGACGTGAAGGCCGCCAGCGTCGATCATCTGCCCGGCGGTGTCAGCCGATGTCGCGGACAGGGTCGTGATGCGGCCGTCAGTCACGCCGATGTCGGCCGCCTCCTCGCCCCAGGGCGTGACGCAGGTGCCGTTCTTGATCAAAAGGTCGAAATGCATTGTTCACCTCTCACGCGTTCAACAGCACGGCCCCGATCGCGGCCGCAACAGCCTGCTGCGCCGGTTCGACCACGGGCACGCCGATCGCCTCCGAGATCGTCGCACGATGCGAGGCCATACCGGCGCACCCCATCACCACGACGTCGGCGCGGCATTGCGTGACCAGCGCGCGACCGGCTTCGATCAACCGTCCCCGGATGTCCGCGCCCGCGGTCTCGGCTGCGCTCGCGCCGACCGACCAGCTTCCGGCGTAGCGGCTGTCGACGCCCATGACCCGCACCATACGCTGCTGGCGACGGATGCTCGACGGCGACAGCGCGATAATGCCGAAGTGTTCGCCCAGCATCAGCGCTCGAAAGATGCCGCATTCGGCGATGCCCATCACCGGGCGTCCGCCGGCGGCCTCGCGCACCGCATGCAGGCCGGGATCGCTGAAGCAGGCCAGCACGAACGCGTCCGCGTTGTCGCGCGCGACGCGACTAACCAGCGGCATGACCACGCTGTCGGCATCGCGCTGCGTGCTGATTCCCGGCGGTCCTTCGGCAAGGCCAATCACCTCGATCTCCGGCCCACCTGCGATCCTGAGCGGCGCGACCGCATCGTCGATCGCCGCCGTCACCGACGCGGAGGAGTTGGGGTTGATGACGAGAATACGTCGGCTGGTCATGGCGCTGCCTAGCGGTTACCGGCCTCGTGGCGCAGGTAGTTCTCTGCGATCTTCCCACCGGTCGTGATCCAGACGTCCGGGCAGGACTTTGCATAGGTCAGGAATTCGCGCAGCAGGCGCAACCGCATCGGGCGGCCACTGCATTGCGGATGCAGCACGGTCGTCACCATCGCGCCCCAGTCGCGGACCTCGTCGAGCTCGTCCTTCCAGATCGAGAGCACATGCTCCTTGGGGAAGATCGAACGCGGGCTGAAACGCGCGGACAGGCCGTGCATCCAGTCGTCGTAGCTCGCGGTCACCGGCAGCTCGATCGTGCCCGGCTTGCCATCGGCGAGACGATGGCGGTAGGGCCGCACATCGTCACGGAACGAGGACGTATAGATGATACCGTGACGCACCAGTGCCGCGCGCAGCTCCTCGGTGAACTCGCCGTAAGGAGCACGATAGCCGGTCGGCTTGACGCCGAGCCGCCGCTTGAGCGCCTCGAAGCCGCGCTCCAGTTCCTCCTCGATCCAGGGATCGCCGGGATCGGGCAGGAGATGGTGATAGCCGTGATGGCCGATCTCGTGACCGGCCCTGAGAATTGATTCGGCCATCGCGGGATGCGCGTCGACCGACCATCCCGTGACGAAGAAGGTCGCCTTGAGATCGAGTTGGTTGAGCAACTCAAGCAGCTTCGGCGTGCCGACGCGCGCTTCATAACCACCATAGCTCATGGTGATGAGCCGTTGCGCGTGCACTGCGTCCTTGCTGGTCCACGCGCTCTCCGCGTCAACGTCGAAGGAGAGGAACATCGCCGAAGTATACGGCTTCGGCCAGGGATATTCGGGTGCGGGATCCGCGGTATTGGCCGGAACGAGCGGAATGCTCTGGAGTGCCTTACTGTCCAGCATTGATGGTCGCCTTTTCGAGTGCGTTGTCAGTCAGTTTCCACTTGGCAAGCAGAGTACGATAGGTGCCATCGGCGATCAGCGCGTCGACCGCCTCGAGCATGGCCTGCTGAAGCGCCTTTTCCTTGACTGGCAGCGCGATGCCGGTGAATTGCTGCGCGATTGGCGTGCCGACGGGCGTATAGGCGCCCGGCTCGAAGTCCATGATGTAGGGCAGCGTCTCGTTGCCCTGCACTGCGGCGTCGATGCGCCCCTGCTTGAGCTGGGTGCGGGCATCGGCCGAGCCGTCGGTGCCGACGAAAACGACCGGCGTGCTGCCGCAGCTCTTCTCGCTCCAGGCATTAATCATGGCCGGGAACATGGTGCGGCGGCTGGCGCCGACCTTCTTGCCGCACAGCGCGGCTGGCTCCTTGAACTCCGCGGCGCGCGACTGCTGCACGAAGAAATTCGGGCCGCTCTTGAGATAGTCGACGAAGGTCGCGGTCTCGTGCCGGCTGGCATAATCAGTGAAGCCGGACAGGATCGCGTCGACACGGCCGGTCGAGATCGACGGCATGAACTGGTCGAAACTCGTCTCCTGCCATTCGATCTTGACGCCGAGCTTGCGGCCGATGGCCTCGCCGAAATCGATGTCGAAGCCGGACAACGCGCTGGTGGCGGGATCGCGGAATTCCATCGGCGGATAGTTCGGCACCAGCGCAACCTTGATGCTGCCGCGTTTGGCGATCTCTGCAGGCAGCTCGATTGCCCAGGCCTGAACACTTAGAGCCGAAACGGTCATGGCGCCCAAGAACGCCGCCGCAACCAAAAGTCTCTTCATCAACACGCCCCCAATGCTAGATCACTGCCGAAAGAAATGCCTTGGTCCGCTCCTCGCGCGGCGCGCCCAAGACGTCAGAGGCGCGCCCCTGCTCGACGATCGCGCCCTGATCCATGTAGACGACGCGGTCGGCGACCTCGCGCGCGAAGCCGAGCTCGTGCGTCACCACCATCATGGTCATGCCGCTCCGCGCCAGCTCCTTCATGACGGCGAGAACGTCACCGACGAGCTCGGGATCGAGCGCGCTTGTCGGCTCGTCGAACAGCATCAGCATCGGCTTCATGGCGAGCGCGCGGGCGATGGCTACGCGTTGCTGCTGGCCACCGGAAAGCTGGGCGGGATACCAGTCGGCCTTGGCCGACAGCCCGACGCGGCGCAGCAGTTCGAGCGCTTCAGTGCGCACCTCGTCGAATTTACGGCCCTGCACCTGAAGCGGGCCTTCGGTGATGTTCTCGAGCGCGGTCTTGTGCGGAAACAGGTTGAAGCGCTGGAACACCATGCCGGTTTTCAACCGCTGCCGACCGATCTCGCGCTCGGAGAGACGATAGAGCCGCCCGCCCTGCTCGCGCACGCCAAGCAGTTCGCCGTCGAGCCAGATGCCGCCGGCATCGATCGCGGTGAGCTGGTTGATACAGCGGAGCAGCGTGGTTTTGCCGGAGCCGGAGGCGCCGATCAGGCACATCACCTCGCCGGGCCGGACGTCGAGCGAGACGCTTCTGAGAGCCTGGAACTCTCCAAAATTCTTGCTGACGGAGCGGATCGCGACGAGGGGCTTTGTCATCGGGCGAACTGCATGGTGCCGCGCGCGAAGCGGCGTTCGAGCAGCATCTGGAGCGGCGTCAGGATCGAGACGACGAGCAGGTACCAGAGCCCGGCGACGATCAGGAGCTCGATCACGCGGGAATTGGCGTAGTAGATGTTCTCGGCGTTGTGCAGCAGTTCCGGGTACTGAATGACGCTCGCGAGCGAGGTCGCCTTCACCATGCTGATGAACTCGTTGCCGAGCGGCGGGATCACGACCCTCATCGCCTGCGGCAGGACGATCCGGCGCAATGCGCGCAGCCGTCCCATGCCAATCGCCTGCGCCGCCTCATATTGCCCGATGTCGACCGACAGCATGCCGGCGCGCATCACTTCGGAGGTGTAGGCGCCCTGGTTGATGCCAAGCCCGAGCAACGCCGCGAGAAACGGCGTCATGACGTCCACGGCACGGGCGGTCCACAGGCCGGGAATGCCGATGGTCGGAAACACCAGCGCGAGGTTGAACCACAGCAGCAGTTGCAGAATCAGCGGCGTGCCGCGGAACAGCCACGTGTAGCCGGCGGCGACCGTCTTCAGCACCGGATTGGGCGACAGCCGCATGATCGCCACAACGATACCGAGGAAGATGCCGAGCGCCATCGCCAGCACCGCCATCACCATGGTGTTGACGATGCCTTCGAGAATGACCTTTGCGGTCAGGAAGCGGCTGACATAGGACCATTCGATCTGGCCGCCGGCGAAGGCACGCACGATCGCCGCCAGCACGAGGACGATCAGGGCGGCGCTGAGCCAGCGAAACCAGTGCGGCTCGCGCGCGATCCTCATTCCTGACAGATCGGGAAAACCTTCCGCGAGTGCCGGCGCCGGCTTCATTGCGGCGCCGCGTTCAGCATGGGCTGGGCAACGGCGTTCGCGCCCAGGCCCCATTTGTCGAGAACGGCCTTGTAGGAGCCATCGGCGATCATGGCCGTGAGCTTCTCCGTCACCACCTCGCGCAATGCCGCATCGTCCTTGCGGAACATGATGCCCTGATAGCCCTTGGCGAAGGGCTCGCCGACGACCCGGTATTTGCCGGGCTCCTGCGTCTGCGCATAAGGCAGCGTCTCGCTGCCTTGCACCGCGGCGTCGATGCGGCCCTGCTTGAGCTGGTTGCGGACGTCGATCGAGTTCTCGCCCGGGACGTACTGGATGGCGGGTTTGCCGGCCGGCTCGCAATTCTGCCTGCTCCACTTCTCGATCTCGACCGGGAAGCTGGTGCTGCGCGTGGTGCCGACCTTCTTGCCGCAGAGATCGGTCGCGTCCTTGGCCGCGTTGTCCGCCATCACGAAGAACTGCGGACCTGTTCCAAGGTAGTCGACGAAGTCGGCGGTCTCTCGCCGCGAGGCGCGATCCGAGATGCCGGAGATGATGAAATCGGCGCGCCTGGTCTGGAGCGAGGGGATCAGCTCGGCGAACGGCGTCTCGCTCCAGACGATCTTCACGCCGAGTCGCTTGGCAAGCTCACCTGCGAGATCGATATCGAGCCCGACGAGCTCGTTGGTCGCGGGATCGCGATATTCCATCGGCGCGTAGGTCGAGTTGACCGTGAGCTTCAATGCGCCCGCCTGCTTGATCTCCGCCGGAAGCTCGGCTGCCTGTGCGGATGTCACGGCAGCCAGAGCTGCAAGCCAGAGGAAATGCGAGAGGCGTGTCATGTCAGCTCCTTTGCCAACGCCGTGCCATTCAGTTAGTCCGCGTCGAGAACGGTCGGCTCGACGACGCCGGCACGTTCGGTGATCACCCTGTATTGCTCGGGCCGCCGATGGGCGGCAAAATTGAACATCTTGTCCTTGCCCTGGCGGCAGAGGTCGAGATCGATGTCGGCGACGATCACTTCGTCGGCGAGCGTCTCCGCCTGCGCGACGATGCGGCCATTGGGATCGACGATGCAGGAGCCGCCAATCAATCCGGAGCCGTCCTCTTCGCCGGCCTTGGCCACCGAGATCGCCCAGGTCGCGTTCATGTAGGCGTTGGCCTGCGTGACCAGCATCGAGTGGAAGGTGCGGAGCGCTCCGTCTTCCGTCGTGCCACCATTCGGATCGTAGGCCGCTGAATTGTAGCCGATGCAGACGAGCTCGACGCCCTGCAGACCGAGCACGCGCCAGGATTCAGGCCAGCGGCGATCGTTGCAGATCATCATGCCCATGATTGCGTGGGCCCAGGCAGACCCGGCGCGGAAGGCGGGAAAGCCGAGGTCGCCATATTCGAAATAGCGCTTCTCGAGTTGCTGATAGCGCGCGCCCGGGCGCGGCTCGACCGAGCCCGGCAGATGCACCTTGCGATAGCGGCCGAGCAGCTCGCCATCGCGATCGACCAGGATGGCACAGTTGTAACGGCGGCCGTCCGGCGTCAGCTCGGCATAGCCGACATAGAAACCGACGCGCAGCGCTCGTGCACGGTCGAACAGCTTGGCCACGGCCGGGTTCGGCATGCCGCGTTCGAAATAGTGGTCGAGCGCCTCGCCTTCGAGCAGCCAACGCGGGAAGAAGGTGGTGAAGGCGAGTTCCGGAAACACCACGAGGCTCGCACCACGGCTGGCCGCCTCTTCGAGCATGTCGAGCATTCGCCCAAGCGTATGCTCGCGCGTATCGGCTTTTTGCGTCGGCCCCATCTGTGCGGCGGCGGCGCGAAGGACACGAACCAAGATTGCCTCCAATCTGTGCGCAGTGCTGCCTCAATGGGCGAATGAACCCTTTGATGCGACGTGCAAATCCGCCGCCATTACGCGGAAGCGGGGCTGCAAAATCAATTCGTTCTGCTATGATGTTTTGGGCCAGAGTATAATCGGCAGTGATATGAACCTGCGTCAGCTCGAGATCCTGCGTGCCGTCATCCGCCACCGCACCACGGTGGCGGCGGCCGACGAACTGGCGCTGTCGCAGCCCGCGGTCAGCAATGCACTGAAGACGATGGAGGCGCAGGCGGGCTTCGCGCTGTTCGAGCGCGTCAACAACCGGCTGTTTCCGACCGCGGAAGCCATGGCGCTCTACAAAGAGAGCGAGGCGATCTTCGCACTGCACGCAAAGCTCGAGAACCGTGTGCGCGATCTGCGCGAAAACCGCTCCGGGCATCTCGCCATCGTGGCAACGCCACCGCTCGCCTACAGCATCATTCCCTCGGCGCTGTCAGGCTTCCTGCGCCGCCGCCCGGAGACGCACGTCTTTTTCGACGTGCGCCGGTACGAGGGCATCATCGAAGGCGTTCTGAGCCGTGTCGCCGAGCTCGGCTTCGCACTCGGGCTGACACATCATCCCGGCATCGCGCATGAGGTTGTGCACACCGGCGAGATGGTCTGCGTGTTGCCGCCGCAGCACCCGCTCGCCGACAGGCCGGTGATCTCGGCCACGGACCTGTCCGGCTTGCCCTTCATCGGGCTCGAGCGCGGCACGCGGCTCGGCGAAGCCGTGCGCGACAGTTTTGCCCGCGCCGGTGCGCCGTTCAAGCCGACGGTCGAGGTGCGCTACTGCAACACGGCCTGCGTGCTCGCCGCCGCCGGCGTCGGTGCCGCGGTGGTCGATCCCTTCTCGCCGCGTCAAAACGGCGGCAGCGGCCTCGTCGTCCGGCCGTTCGCGCCGACGACGCACGCCGTCGCCTATATGCTATGGTCGGAAGCCGAGCCGCTGTCGCGCCTGGCCAAGGCCTTTCTCAACGAGGTGCGCCGGGAGAGCGCGCTGCTGGAGCGCACAGCGCCACACCAGCAACATGGGGCAGAAAGCAACTGAGCTTGCGACCGCTCGCGTAACCTTTTACCTGAGGGGCACATGGCACGCATCACCGTCATCGAGACCGGACAGGTCCCGCAAAAGTATCGCGAGCGCCACGGCTCGTTTCCGGAGATGTTCGAGCGCATGGTCCGCGCCGAAGACCCGGCGGCCACGGTCGAGATCGTCAGCATCCCGAATGGCGATGCGCTTCCCGATCCGCGCAAGCTCGAGGCCATCCTGATCACCGGCGCGGCCGCCGGCGTCTATGACAGGGCACGACTGGATCGCGCCGCTGGAAGACTTTGTTCGCTCCGCCTACGCGAACAGGACACCGATGGTCGGCGTCTGCTTCGGCCACCAACTGATCGCGCAGGCGCTCGGCGGCATCGTGCGCAAGTCGGATAATGGTTGGGGCATCGGACGGCACGTTTATCGCGTGTTGGCGGACAACGGCGTCATTGGCGGCGAAGAGGTGGCCATCGCCTGTTCGCATCAGGATCAGGTGATCGAGGCTCCGCACGACGCGCTGACGATCCTCTCGTCCGACTTCACCCCGCATGCCGGCCTGCTCTATGCCAACGGCGCCACGCTGACCGTGCAGCCGCATCCGGAATTCGACGTGGAGTTCGCGCAGGTGTGCTGCGAGCTGCGCGACGGCAAGGCCCCGGATGATGTCGTTGCAACGGCGAGAGAGTCACTGGCGCAGCCGATGGACCACGCGAAGCTGGGCGGAGCCATCACGAGGTTTCTCGCGCGGCGCACGGCGCCTTAGCGCGCAACGCTCACGACGCAGACTCTTCCCTTCTCCCCTTGTGGGAGAAGGTGGCGCGAAGCGCCGGATGAGGGGTTGCTTCGGTAAATTGAGAAGCAAGAGCGTCAGAACGGGTCGGTTCCCAGCCCCGGCACGTCCGCGGGCCGCGGCCCCGGCGCCGGCCAGTGAAACCGGCGGTCCTTCTCCGCGATGGCGATATCGTTGATCGACGCTTCGCGCCGTCGCATCAAGCCATGCTCGTCGAACTCCCACTGCTCGTTGCCGTAGGAGCGATACCACTGGCCGCTCGCATCGTGCCATTCGTACTGGAAGCGCACGGCGATGCGGTTGTCGTCGAAGGCCCAGAGGTCCTTGATCAGGCGGTAGTCCTGCTCCTTCTCCCATTTGCGGGTGAGGAACGCGACGATGGCCTCTCGGCCATGGAAGACTTCCGAGCGATTGCGCCAGCGGCTGTCCTCGGTATAGGCGAGCGCAACGCGCGCCGGGTCGCGCGAATTCCAGGCGTCCTCGGCCATGCGGGCCTTTTGTGCGGCGGTCTCTCGGGTGAAGGGCGGAAGCGGCGGGCGCGACATGATGGCCTCATCGATTGATCGGGGCCGCAAATCTATCGCCGCAGTTGGCGGAGTCGATAGGCCATCACCGACCGGGCGATCACTTATCGGGCGATCACGAAATCAGATCGGCCTTCATCAGCATACGGATCGATTTCGGGATCGGCTGCGCGCGGCCGCCGCTGATGAAGGCGACGCGCACCTCGGCTTTCACCAGCACATCCGCGCCCCGCCGCACCTCCTGCGCCAGCATGATGGAGGCGCCCTTCACCGCGATCGGCCAGGTTACGACGTCGAGCACGTCGTCCATCCGCGCGGGCTTGAGGAAATCCAGATGCATCGAGCGCACGACGAAGGCGAAGCCGGCATCTTCGGTCGCGGGCTGCTCGAACAGCGCCTGCTGCTCGGCTCCCATCAGCCGCAGATGATTGGTCCGTCCCCGCTCCATGAAGCGGAGATAATTGGCGTGATAAACGATGCCGGAAAAATCCGTGTCCTCATAGTAGACGCGGACCTGCATGTGGTGGCGGCCGTCGCGGACCTCGCCGTCGAGATGAGCTGTCACGTCGCGAGCCTCTTCGCATTTCGGTAACCAGGCCGTTTTGCGCAAAAACGGCCGGCCGCGCAAGCGCCGCTACGCCACCAAAGGCCCCCGCCCCAGCGTCACCTCGACGATCTCAGGCGGCACGCCGACGCGGACCGGCATGATGCTGCAACCGAGGCCGCCGGAAATGATGACGTCGCATTTCAGCCGCAGATGGCCATAGGCGAGCCGGAGGCCGTGTTGCGTCGGAACTGCCGGGGACCAGCCGAGCAGGCGAACCTGGCCGCCATGGGTATGGCCGGACAGTTGCAGCGCGACGCGCGCGGGGACGCGCGGTGCGATGTTGGGCTCGTGTGCGAGCAGGATGATCGGCGCGTCGTCAGTGACCTTCGCGAGCGTACCCGCAAGATCGTCGGCGCCGAAGCGCTGCACGCGGCGATAGCGCTGCGCCGGATAGTAGGCGAGCTGATCGCCGAGGCCCGCAAGCCAGAACGATCGGCCATCCTTGGTGAGGCGCATGGCGTGGTTCTCGTAGACGGGAATGCCGGCCGCTTCCAGCGCTCGATGCGCCACCGTCGGTCCGTGCCCGGTCCGCAGCACGGTCTTGTCGTCCCAATAATCGTGATTGCCCATGACGGCATGGACGCCAAGCGGGGCCTTGAGGCCGGCCAGCACCCTGGCCCATTCACTCGACGGAATGACGCGCGTAACCTGGCGAATGCCGGCGACATAGTCGCCGAGCAGCACGATGAGGTCCGCATTCAGCGCATTGGTACGATCGACAATGGCCTCGATCCGCTCCAGCGGCATCCAGGGATCGCAGGCATGGATGTCAGCGATCACGGCGATCTTCATCGGAAAATCCGCCGGCCATTGCCGCGGCGTCGGATGATAGCGGGTGACGCGGAGCCGCAGCGCCGGCTCGACGCCGACTCCATAGGCCGCGGTCGAGACACCGAGGGCGGACAGACCGCCGATGGAACGGATGAGATGACGGCGCGTGATCATGGCAACCCGCTTCTGATGCGGCTCCCTGATGCGGTCCGATTGAAGCGGAATTGGGGTGCGCTCGTGCAGATCGTCCGCACCCGCGTGCAGATGTATGCACGATGGTTACCGGCGGCCTTGTCCGACCAGCGCATCCAGCCGCGCCTTCAATTCGTCGGACGCGCGGTAGTACCAGACGCCGCCGAGCAGCTCACGGAACCGTGAATCGGCGCGCGCCTCGCGCTCGATCCGGTCGATCGTCCCGACGCTGATCACATCTTCAAGAGGGCCCGCTGCCAGCAGCGACAGCAGCACAGGGTTGGACTCGATCTTCAAGATCTGAAGGATCCAATCGATCATCCTGTCGGGATCATCCTCGCGCAGGTCGCGCTCGAAATCCATGATCGCGAACAGATTGTCGTCCTGGTCGCGTTCGGACCTCGAGTATTGCTCGACCCAGGCGCGGGCGAGCTCGGTAACCGACATGCTGGCGCAGTCGAGCGGCTCGCGCGGCGTGCGCTGCGCCAGGTGGTCGGCATGCCAGGCCTCGCTGTCGGCAAGCCTTGCAATGCGCGGCATCAAGGGATCGTCGGGACCAGAATGCACGCCGCCAAGCAGCCAGCGCAGCCGGTCATTATGCGCGGCTTCGTGCTCGACACGCGCCACCACCTCCTCGCCGTGTGCGTAGAACAGCGCCAGCAGGAACTTGTCGTTGAGCTGCATCATCGTGGGCTTGTCGGTCTCGGTCCTGAGGACCTCCAATACGAGATCGAGCGCTCCGTGAGGCCGGCGGTGCGGCAGATGATCGAAATAGAGCTTGATCGCCCAGACACTGCCGATCTGGTCCCGGCGACTGACGCGCTGAAGCGCGCACCACATCGATGCCAACTCGCCAAGCGGCATCGGATCCAGAAGCGCCTCGGTCTCGTCGGGCGTGCTTAACTGCGGCGCAGCCGCGATGGTCTCCAGCAATGTCGCGTGAGTCTGCCCCATGTCCTCCTGACCCAAGCCTTCCTGCCCCAAATCTTCTTGCCCCAAATCTTCTTGCCCCATGTCTTCCCACTCCAGCGATGTGCGTGAGCGGCGACCCCGATCGCCGCGCATTCGCATTAGTGAGGGAGTGAAACCCGTGGGTTCACGGGCTGCGGCAGTCAGTCGTCCTCGGCCTGATCGGTGCCGAATAGGCCGAACTGTGCCGCCGCGTCGCGAGACGGCTCGGCGATGCCGAGATGGCGGAAGGCATGCGAGGTGAGCAGGCGGCCGCGCGGGGTGCGCTGGAGATAGCCGCACTGGATGAGATAGGGCTCGATGATGTCCTCGATCGCATCGCGCGGCTCGGACAGCGCGGCGGCCATCGTCTCGACGCCGACCGGGCCGCCGCCATAGTTGAGCGCGATGGTCGTGAGATAGCGGCGGTCCATCGCGTCCAGGCCCGCGGCGTCGACCTCGAGCGCGCTCAGTGCATGATCGGCGATCTTGCGGTCGATCTTGTCGGCATCGGCAGCGGAGGCGAAATCGCGCACGCGGCGCAACAGGCGGCCGGCGATGCGCGGCGTGCCGCGGGCGCGGCGCGCGATCTCGTTGGCGCCGTCCGCGCTCATGCCGACATTGAGCACGCGGGCGCCGCGGCTGACGATGCTCTCCAGCTCCTCGATCGTGTAGAAATTGAGTCTAACCGGGATGCCGAAGCGGTCGCGCAAGGGATTGGTGAGAAGGCCGGCACGCGTGGTGGCGCCGACGAGAGTGAATTTCGACAGCTCGATCTTCACCGAGCGCGCCGCCGGGCCCTCGCCGATGATGAGGTCGAGCTGAAAGTCCTCCATCGCGGGATAGAGCACCTCTTCGACCGCGGGGCTCAGGCGATGGATTTCGTCGATGAAGAGCACGTCGCGCTCCTCGAGGTTGGTGAGCAGCGCGGCAAGATCGCCGGCCTTGGCGATCACAGGGCCCGATGTGGCGCGAAAGCCGACGCCGAGCTCCTTGGCCACGATCTGCGCCAGCGTGGTCTTGCCGAGGCCCGGCGGGCCGACGAACAGCACGTGGTCCAGCGCCTCTCCGCGCTTACGCGCCGCCTCGATGAAAATCGAGAGATTCTTGCGCGCCTGCTGCTGGCCGACGAAATCGGACAGCGATTGAGGGCGCAGCGCGGTATCGCCGACATCGTCGCTGCGTCGTTCGGGCGAGACCATGCGGCTGGCCTTGGGATCGCTCACTTCGCGAGCTCCTTCAGGCCGAGGCGAATGAGCTGCGCCGTCTCGGCATTCTCACCAGCATTGCGCGAGGCCGTTGCGATGGCCGCGGCGGCCTGCGGCTGGCCGTAGCCGAGATTGACCAGCGCGGAGATCGCATCGGCAACGGGCCGCGGCGCGCGCTGGTCGTCGACGGCGCCGGCGAGATGCACGACCGCTGGATCCACACTGGCGAAGGCCGGCGCCTTGTCCTTCAACTCGGTGACGATGCGCTCGGCGACCTTGGGGCCGACGCCGGGCGTGCGCGACACCGCGGCCTTGTCGCGGAGCGCGATCGCATTGGCGAGATCGGAAGGCTGCAGCGTGCCGAGCACGGCGAGCGCGACCTTGGCACCGACGCCCTGCACGGTCTGGAGCAGGCGAAACCATTCGCGCTCCTGATCGGTGCGGAAGCCGAACAGCTTGATCTGGTCCTCGCGGACATAGGTCTCGATCGACAGCACGGCCGCCTCACCGGGTGACGGCAGATGCTGCAGCGTACGCGAGGAACAATGCACCTGATAGCCGACGCCGCCGACGTCGAGGATGACAAAATCCTCGCCATAGGAATCGATGAGGCCTTTCAGTTTGCCGATCATTGGGACCCCCCGAATTCGACGCAGATGTCGCCCTCGAAATCTTG
>JAEYRD010000170.1 GCA_023435725.1 Pseudomonadota bacterium
GTATGCCCCTCGCCGGTCGAGCCGCCGGCCGCGAGGCCATGTGCGCCAGCGCCGATCATCCAGTCGACCTGGGGCGCCACGAGTTTGTAATCAATCTCGCCATCTTTCCGGAACGGCGTCGTCATCGGCGGGATCACGCCGGTCGGTCGTACCTTCATGTTCTGCCCTCGCGTTTCCATAAGCCTTGTGGCGGCCCCACTCTTTTGGCGAGTATCCGCGCCGAGCCAGCGTACCGGCTGCACCGGGCTTGTGAAGCGCTGGCAGCGCGGCGCAGCCCTCACAATCGATCATTCCTGCGGTCATTTCGGTCCACTTCCCCGTAGTTGTCCGGCTTCGGCCTGAGGGGAATTTTTCTACAAGCCGAATCGCGAGATCGAGCTGGACGGTGGGCTCAGTCCGCGGACGGCGTGTCGTTTTCGACACAGGCTGTGGCACTCCGCTTGCATCTTCCTCGTGATCAGAAACTATCGATGAGGTGACGGGAATGTTCGTAACGGTCGTAGCCGTGCTCTGTCGGCTCGGTGCCGCTGCTTCAGGCAGCTGCGTCGAGGAAATCGTGACCGATAGCAACATGACGCCCGAAATTTCCATGATGCAGTGCGCGGTCGGCGCACAGGCACCGCTTGCGAAATGGATGGGCGAGCATCCGATCTATCACGCCAACTGGCGCCTCGAGCGCTACAAATGCGTGCCGGGCCACTACGAGATCAAGGGCCACGCCTAAGGCACCGCAAAACTACGTTACCGAGGAAACGCCCCGGAGGCCGCCTTTTCCCTCCGTGCGCACCCAACAGCGCGAGCCCCCTCGAGGCGGCGCGTCCTGTGACAGCGATCACGCTCTCCTCCTTACGCCACAGTACGCAAGATGAGCGCCGCGCGCCCCTCCGGCGTCGGCATCAACGCGTAATTGTGTGGCTGGTCACGCAAGAGATGCAACTCGACCGGCACGCCCGCCGCCCTCGCCCGCTCCGCGACATCGAGCGCCGCGCCCACCGAGGTCGCGGACATGCCGATCGAGAAGGCGGCGGGTCGCCTCGTCACGGTCGCGATCGAGGCGCACCGTATCGACTCGAAACTGCACCGCGTCCTCGCCGAGCAGATCCGGCGGACCGGGCAGCTTGCCGACGTCGAAGCCTTCAACCGCGAGGTTCACGTTCTCGTGCGCGCCTATCTCGAAAGCCGCCGCAAGGACATTCGCAAGATCGAACTCGATATGGCGACCTTCATCTGCGTCAGCGCGATCGAGGCCGTCGCACACAACACGGTGCTGAACCAGGCCGAGATGCTGCCGGAGAGGATGGTGAGGACGCTGGTGGATGAAACGACGCGGATGGTGGTGGGGTAGTTGCGGCCACCCACGTATTGTTGTTCGGCAAAGGCTCAATGCTGATGCATGACCCGACCAGGTCGAAAGCACGCCCACCAGCAAACTCACGCCGAATTTCGACAGGCTGCGGTCGAACTGCAGCCGCCGGGACGATGCGCCACCTTGTTACAGATTTGTCGCACATCAAGAACGCGTGTGTGAGCCTGTCGGAGGGATTGAACCAGACGCAAGGGCCCCATCTATCCGGGCAAGCAAGGGAATGCTCGAGAAAGTTGGTCGATGCTGTCGCCCGAATGGAAAGGAATAGCCGTCGCTGTCGCGGTTGCGTTCCTCTCAATATCCCTGTTGGCGGTCGATGCGTTCGTGGACCTCAGCGCGAGCGGGTTCACCAAACGCCTGGCGCACGCGGAAGCTTCCATCGTGGACGCGATGGGGCAGCATCAACTCGCCTTCGCCGTTCGGACGTGGGCCCGTGGCAAGGATCTTCCACAGCATCAGTGCCCACGCAGCACGTGCTGACCGCCCGCCACTCGCACAGGCTTATTCCGAAAATCCTCGCCAAGCTTGACGCGCACAAGATCGGGAAGGCGAGACTCGCGGCAACCCTTGATCTACGTCAACACCAGGCGGCACAGCGCCTAATTTCTTTCTATGCACGTACTCGGCACATAGCGTGCCGCTATTTGGCCCCTGCCAGCGACCCAGTCGGGAGGATCGGTCATGAAAATCTCCGCACTGTTGTTCTCCGCTGCTACGTTGACCGTGCTCACGATCATGCCCGCGACGGCGCAGCAGACCACTGGCGAGGCGGGCTCGCCCAGCGCAACAACCACGATCGACGGCAAGCAGCTACCGTCTCCGGATCCGGCATTCGGCGGCATAATCAAGAACGATGCCTTGCAATCGACGCCCTGGTGGGCGCCGCGCATCGTCCCGCCGGACGGGGCGCCGAACGTGCTGCTGATCATCACGGACGACGCTGGCTTCGGTGTGCCCAGCACCTTCGGCGGCGTCATCCCGACGCCGACGATGGACCGCATTGCCAACGAAGGCCTGCGCTACAACCGCGTCTTCTCCACTGCACTCTGTTCGCCGACCCGCGCGGCTCTGATCACCGGACGCAATCACCATTCGGCCGGCTTCGGTGTGATCTCGGAACAGTCGACCGGCTTCCCGGGCTACAACAGCATCATCGGCAAGGACAAGGCGACGATCGGGCGGATTCTGCTCGACAACGGCTACGCGACCTCCTGGTTCGGCAAGGATCACAACACGCCCGCCTTCGCCGCGAGCCAGGCCGGCCCCTTCAACCAGTGGCCGACGGGCATGGGATTCGAGTACTTCTACGGCTTCGTCGGCGGCGACGCGAACCAGTGGGAGCCGAACCTCTTCCGCAACACGACGCAGATCTATCCGTTCCTGGGCAAGCCGCCAGGCACCTGGAATCTCGTCACCGCAATGGCCGACGACGCCATCGACTGGATGACGCGCATGCATCAGACAGACCCGTCCAAGCCGCTCTTCATCAAGTATGCGCCCGGAGCCACGCACGCACCGCATCATCCGACCAAGGAGTGGGTGGACAGGATCAGCGCGATGCACTTGTTCGACGACGGCTATGAAAAGCTTCGCCAGCGCATATTCGAGAACCAGAAGCGGCTCGGCGTGATCCCGAATTCCACGAAGCTCGCGCCTTGGCCTAACGACATGCTGAAGCC
Organism: Pseudomonadota bacterium; assembly: GCA_023435725.1. Classification (GTDB taxonomy): domain Bacteria; phylum Pseudomonadota; class Alphaproteobacteria; order Rhizobiales; family Xanthobacteraceae; genus Bradyrhizobium. The sequence goes on from JAEYRD010000170.1 coordinate 3,046, forward strand.
GTGGGACCAACTCACGGCCGAGGAGAGGAAACTCTTCATCCGCCAGGTCGAGGTGTTCGCGGCCTACGCCGCCTACAACGACCATGAGATCGGTCGCGTGATCAAGCAGTTCGAAGACCTCGGAAGGCTGGACAACACGCTCGTCATCTACATCAATGGCGACAACGGCACCAGCGCCGAAGGTGGGCCGCTGGGGACGCCCAACGAAGTCGCGTTCTTCAACGGCTTGAACGAACTGCCCGTCGACGTGCAGATGAAATTCTACGACGTCTGGGGCACCGAGCAGACGTACAACCACATGTCGGCGGGATGGTCGTGGGCGTTCGACACACCGTTCGACTGGTTCAAGCAGAACGCCTCCCGGCTTGGCGGCATCAACCAGAACATGGTCGTGTCGTGGCCGGCCCGCATCAAGGACAAAGGCGCACTGCGCGAGCAGTTCGTCCACGTGATCGACGTCGTGCCGACGATTCTCGAGGCCGCCGGTCTCAAGGCTCCGGATTACGTTGACGGCATCAAGCAGGCGCCGATCGAGGGGACGAGCTTCGGCTACACGTTCGATACGGCCAACGCCAAGGCGCCGTCACGGCATCAGACGCAGTATTTCGAGATGATGGGCCAGTGGGCGCTCTACAACGACGGCTGGATGGTAAGCACCAAGGTCAATCGCGCGCCGTGGGAGGCGTTCGGCCCAGCGAACCCCGATCCGCTGAACAACCAGACCCTGCAGCTCTACGACCTGAGCACGGACTTCAGCCAATCCAACGACGTCGCGGCCACCAACCCGCAGAAGGTCGGCGAGATGAAAGAGATGTTCATCGCTGAAGCCGGGAAGTACCAGGTCTTCCCGCTCGACGCGTCGGTCGCCGCGCGTATCGTCGCGCCTCGTCCGAATATCACTGCCGGCCGCACGGAGTTCGTCTATACGCGGCCCATGACGGGGTTGCCGCAGGGAGACTCACCGCAGCTGCTCAATACATCCTACACCATCACCGCCGACATCGACGTGCCGCAGAGCGGCGCCGAGGGCATGATCCTGACTTCGGGCGGGCGTTTCGCTGGCTACGGCTTCTATCTGCTCCAGGGTAAACCGGTGTTCCTGTGGAACATGGTCGACCTCGAGCGCATCAAGTGGGAGGGCCCGGATGCACTGTCGCCGGGCCGGCATACGGTCGAGTTTGATTTCAAGTACGACGGCAGCGGCGCCGGCACGCTCGCCTACAACAACTTCAGCGGTCTGGCACAGCCCGGCACCGGCACGCTGAAAGTAGATGGCAAGGAGGTCGCCACAAAGCGGATGGAGAAGACACTTCCAATGATTCTCCAATGGGACGAGAGCTTCGACGTCGGCTCCGACACTCTCACCGGCGTGAACGATGCCGACTACAGGCCGCCCTTCCCGCTGACGGCCAAGCTCAACAAGCTGACGATCAAGGTCGACCGCCCGCAACTCTCTCCCGCAGACATCAAGACCCTGCAGGCGGCCATGCGAGAGAAGGCCAAGGCGGATTGATTTCGTGGCGCCACTTTGCTTCGCGGATTTGACTTGGCGCAAAGCGAACGACACCCATTGTTGTAGGCTTTAGTAAAAGACCGCGCTTGTTGGATCGGGCTTGATCGGGAAGCTCTGATGTCGGTCGATGCTGACAATGTTCAATCAGCTGTGCGCTACGCCTTACTGACGACGCGTGCCATGGCTGTTTGTCCTTTCCACCCGGGTGTGATTATCCGCGTGGGTGACGATAATGCCGAGACTCACGCTTACTACCGCGCGCGGAACATCATCAAGAGTGATGGTACGTGCTGGGACCACGACGACCTCATTCACGAGATCGCGCGCCAGCTTGCGCATGCGGCCGACGGCGTATGTCCCCAATGTGAACTGATCGGTCCTCATAATTGAGGGCACGGAGCGCTGTTACGGCGCGGGCCCCTGCGCAATGCTGAGATCGCGCCTTGGCTCCCGGCTCGCATCCGATCAACCATCTCTGGCCCTCGACCAGTCCGTGCGTCGAACGACGGACCGTTCCGATAGCGCGCAGCGAATGTTCGAGATCTACATGGCCCTCCGCCGTGCTCGGCGGACAACGCGATCGCCAGGCTTGAGGACCATCGCGAGCGCACCGGTGATTCCCTGGCAGCTCAACGGACCAACGACGGCGGCGCGGCGCTATCCCAATTAGGATACCAACAAATACGCCGCCCGCTTGAAATGTATCGCGGGCGGCGGCTCTCCAGCCCCGAGGGGGATGATGCAAAACCCCGGTAATGATTAGTCTGGACGGACTAGGCGGAGGTTCACCCGCAGCGGGGAAATTATCCGCTCCCTCGTGCATCAGGGAGCGGAAAAGCATCGATGAATGAAAGAGGCCGCCAAGTGAGGCGGTCTTGCTCGTCTCTGAGCTTATTTTCCTAGAGCATGATCCGGAAAAGTGCGAAGCGGTTTTCCGGAAAGATCATGCTCAAACAACAACCTAAAGCGCGATGACGATTCATCCCAATCTCATCGCGCTGTAGGCGTTCGCGGTCTCAGCGAAACTGTGCTGCACCCCAACCACGGCATCCTGTTGGGTCAGTCTTGCTGGAGGAGCCTGAGACCGCTCTTGCGGCAGCCTGACAGTGTTAGTTCCAAGTATTCGTCGATGGCGCTCTGCCACCGGCAACCAAATGGCAATTGGGCGGTCCGTGGCAACTGACCGCCCAAAAATCACTCTGACCTTATTGAAGAATTTTGGTCGGAGCGAGAGGATTTGAACCTCCGACCCCTAGTCTCCCAGACTAGTGCGCTAACCGGGCTGCGCCACGCTCCGAATGTCGTTCCATTAGCTAGGATCGCTGCTTTGCGCAAGGCGAGGCGTGCACCATTTTGGTGATCGCCCTGTCCCCGGAACTGCCCGCAAAGTCGGAGAAAGCCCCCCTCACCCGTCCTTCAGTGCCTGGTCGAGCATTTCCCGGCACGCCACGAGGTCCGCGAGCGCCCGTCCCAGCCGCTCGCGATCCATCGCGCTGGGGCCGGCGGGCGCGGCGGCCCCGCCCTTGCGGAAGGTGGTGAGGATTTCCTCGTCGTCGATCTCGGCGAAGCGGAAGTCGATGCCTTCCTCCTCCTCGCCCTGGTAGTCGTCATCGTCGGTGTCGGTGACGCCGCGGATCGGAGCCTCGTCCTCGGGCTCCATCAGGCTCTGGCCGATGGCGTCCTCGATTGCCCCGAAGGAGACCGCGGCCGAGCTGTCGGCGAGACCCTGCACCGATTTGACGCCATGCTCTTTCAGGATGCGCTGCACCCCGCGGATGGTATAGCCCTCTCCGTAGAGCAGCCGGCGGATGCCCTTGAGCAGGTCGACATCGTCGGGGCGGTAGTAGCGGCGGCCGCCGCTGCGCTTCATCGGCTTGATCTGGGAGAATCGGGTCTCCCAGAACCTCAGCACGTGCTGCGGAATGTCGAGTTCCTGCGCCACTTCGCTGATGGTTCGGAACGCATCCGGCGCCTTGTCCAAATGCCAAATCCTCCGCGCGAGGCGATTATGCCTCGGGTTGAGCCTTGCTGGCATCGCCATTGCCGCGATGCTGGGTATTGATCCGCTGCTTCAGGATCGCCGACGGCTTGAACACCATGACACGGCGCGGCGAGATCGGCACCTCGGTGCCGGTCTTCGGGTTCCGGCCGATACGCTGCCCCTTCTTGCGAACCATGAAGGAACCGAACGAGGACAGCTTCACCGTTTCGCCCCGCTCGAGGCAGTCGGTGATCTCCTTCAGCACGAGTTCCACGAAGGCGGACGACTCCGTGCGCGACAGGCCTACCTTCTGGTAGACGGCCTCGCAGAGATCAACACGCGTTACGGTTTTACTTTGATCGGTCATCGCCCTGCCCCACATCACGGCGAACAATTGTTGTCTGAAATTATGAGGTTACGCTACGGCGGTCAACAGCGCTCATCAATGCAGACGCATCGATAATCGGCGCTGATTCCGGCAAAATTTTATCGTTTGTGGCCCTACCAGCGCACCAGCGCAGAGCCCCAGGTGAAGCCGCCACCCATCGCCTCCAGCAGAATCAGGTCGCCGCGCTTGATTCGGCCGTCCTTGCGCGCCACCGACAGCGCCAGCGGGATCGACGCGGCCGACGTGTTGCCGTGACGGTCCACCGTCAGCACCACCTTCTCCGGAGGAATATGGAGCTTGTGGGCGGAGGCGTCGATGATTCGCTTGTTGGCCTGGTGCGGCACGAACCAGTCGATGCTCTCGGCATTGAGCCCGGTCGCCTCGAAGGCATCCACGATCACATCGGTGATCATGCCGACCGCGTGCTTGAAGACCTCGCGGCCCTCCATGCGCAGATGACCGACGGTCTGGGTCGAGGACGGGCCGCCGTCGACGAAGAGTTTGGCCTTGTGGCGGCCGTCGGAGCGTAGATGCGTGGTCACGACGCCGCGGTCGGTCGCGGCATTGCCCGGCTGCTCCTGCGCCTCCAGCACCACCGCCCCGGCACCGTCGCCGAACAGCACGCAGGTGCCGCGGTCGTTCCAGTCGAGGATGCGGGAGAAGGTTTCCGCCCCGATCACCAGCGCGCGCTTGTAGGCGCCGGTGCGCAGGAAATTGTCGGCGGTGGCGAGTGCGAACACGAAGCCCGAGCACACCGCCTGCAGGTCGAAGGCCGCGCCATGGTTGATGCCTAGCCCATGCTGCACGGCCACAGCCGTCGCGGGGAACGTGTTATCCGGCGTCGAGGTCGCCAGCACGATCAGCTCGATCGACTGCGCGTCCACGCCGGCATCCGTGAGCGCTGCCTGCGCCGCCTTGATCGCCAGATGCGAGGTGAACTCGCCCTCGGCCGCGATGTGTCGCTCGCGAATCCCGGTTCGCTGCACGATCCACTCGTCGGAGGTGTCGATGCGCGCCGCCAGTTGGGCATTGGTCACCACCTGCTCCGGCAGATAAGAGCCGCAGCCGAGCACGACCGAACGAATTTGAGTCACGAAACAGCCTCCTGCGCGGACTGCACGGAATTGAGTGCACCACCCTCGCGGTTGAGCATCTGATTGATCTTGTTCAGGAGATCGTAGTGAGCCATCTCATAGCCAACATCGATCGCATAGGCAAAGCCTTCGGCGCTGATCCCGCCATGGCTCTTGACCACCAGTCCCTTCAGACCCAGCAACACGCCGCCGTTGGACTTGTTGGGGTCCATCTTGTCGCGCAGGGCCTGGAAGGCGCTGCGCGCGAAGAAATAGCCGAGCTTGGTGAGCCAGCTCCGCTGCATCTCGTTGCGGAGTAATTCCGCCATCTGCCGTGCAGTTCCCTCGGCAGCCTTGAGTGCGATGTTGCCGCTGAACCCCTCGGTGACGATGACGTCGGCCAGCCCCTTGCCGATGCCATCGCCCTCGACGAAGCCGATGTAGTCAAGCTCGGGCAGGTTCCGCGCGCGCAGGATCTCCCCGGCTTCGCGAATCTCCTCGTGGCCCTTGATCTCCTCGGTCCCGATATTGAGCAGGCCGACCGTCGGGCGCGGCTTATTGAATTGCACGCTCGCCATCGCGGCGCCCATGAGCGCGAGCGACACCAGATGGTGCGCATCGCCGCCAATGGTGGCGCCGAGGTCGAGCACGACCGACTCGCCGCGTCTGGTCGGCCACACCGCGGTGATCGCCGGGCGATCAATGCCCGGCAACGTGCGCAGGTGAAATCGCGCCATCGCCATCAGCGCCCCGGTATTGCCGGCGGAAACCGCAACATCGGCCTCGCCCTTCTTCACCGCATCGATGGCAAGCCACATCGAGGAGGTCTTGCGGCCGCGCCGCAGCGCCTGGCTCGGCTTGTCCGACCCGCTGACCGCGACGTCGGTATGGATGATCCTCGAAGCGGCCTTGAGCTCGGGGTGGCGGTCGAGCTCTGGCTCGATCTTGGCGCGGTCCCCGACCAGCAGGAACTCGATCTCGCGATGCCTGCCGAGCGAGATGGCGGCGCCTGGAATGACCACGGGGGCGCCGACGTCGCCCCCCATGGCGTCCAGCGCGATGCGAACCTTGCTTGGCATAGAAGTCCTGGAAACCTGGTCTGGTGCGGTCTTGAACTAGCGGGGCCGCGAAATGGGTTCGCCATGGACATGGCGACCGGCCAAGCGCCACGCCGCACCCGGACCGGGGCGCGACAATAGCGTTTTGTTATCCCGAAACAACCTCTTGCCCCCAGCCTTTTGCATTTGGAACGATCCGGCCACAGGCCGGAAAATTCAAAAGAAATACGTTAAAATCAATAAGATAATGAAGTCTCTCAAACCATCCCGGCAAGCACCTCGCACCGCGAGGCAAAGCGTTCTTACGGGGAATGCGCAGCTACTTGCCTTTCTTGTTGTCCTGGAGTGCTTTCAGCGCCGCGAAAGGATGGTCCTCAGGGTCGGGAGCGACGACCTCCGCCTCGAACACAGCCCCGGGCTTTCGTGGATAGGGATCGATCGCCAGGAACAGGGCATCGGTGGCAAGCCGGCCCAAATCGATCATGCCATTGATGATCGCCTCCGGCGGATCGACGACCTCCGGCGGCTCCTCGTTATCCTCGCCCTCCTCGATCAGGTCGGCCAGGCGGCGCGCCTCAGCCTCGGGGGCGAACATCAGATCCACCTCCTCCTCGATCTCATTCTCGATCGGATCGAGGGTGACCACACAGGTCTGGCCGATCCGGGCCCGGACGTGGCCGGTGACCTGGACCCGGCCGCCGCTTTTCGGCTCAACGTCAAAAGCGGCGTGGGCGGACAGAATCTCCCGGAGGCCCGCGACCTCCGCCATGGCCTGCCGCTCGGCGGCTGAGGCCTCGAGCTCGCGGTGCAGGCCGGTGTCGGGAATCTGGGCGACGATGACGGGCGCCCGCCAGGGATCGCGTTCGGATACGTTAGTCGGTCGGCTCATGGCGTCACTTCCTCGCTGAGCGCCGGGGGAAATTTGAAAGTCGCGCACAAGAGTGCGGCCTCGTCGGCCCGGCCGAGACCGGTCTCCGTGGCTCGGGCGTAGGTCGCGAGCCGCTTGGCCTCGTCCAGCTGGGCCCCATTCAAGATATTCTTGCAGATTGCCGCTGCCAGCGCCTCGCCGCCGCCTTCGATGGCCTGGTCATAGGCCTGCACCCGGCCGTAAAAGGCCTCGCCGAACGCCCGCATCCGCTTCGGCACGGTCTGATCGCCGACTCCCATCTCGCGCAGATTGTCGTCCATGTCCTCGCAGAAGCGGTCGAACAGCGCCTGAGACAGCTCCGTGGCGCCCTGGACCGTGCGCAGGCGGCGCAGCAGCAGCCAGAGATGCAGAAGCAACAGGTCAAAACGCCCGTTAACCGTATCAGGCACACCCAAGTCACGGTAAAATATGGGTTCTCGCGCCTGCGTCACGATCATGCCATAGATGGCCTCAATGGTGCCGCGCGGGGCTTGCCGGGGTTTCCTGAAGTGATTGAACGGCCAAACCATTGTGGGTTCCGCAAGCGGGCGTGCGCGTGTTGCAATTGCAGTCTCCGCCCGGTACTTCAGCGCCTCGCGCGACGCAAGGGGACGGAATCAGTTCCGCAATGACGATAACGAACCAGACCAGCCCGCGTGCAGACAAGCGGCGCGGCTTTCAAGCACGCTGGCGCGGCCTGCGCATGTTCGCGGCAGCGACCCTTGTCGGCGTGGCGCTTGCGGGTTGCACCGGCGAGCAATTCCAGAAGGGCTATATCCTGCCGCCCGGCGCGCTGGAGCAGATTCCAATCGGCGCAAGCCAGGACCAGGTGCTGATCGTGATGGGCACGCCCTCTACGGTCGCGACCCTCGACGGCGAGGTATTTTACTACATCTCGCAGCGCTCGGAGCGCATGGTCGCCTTCATGAACCAGAAGGTGGTCGACCAGCGCGTGATCGCGATTTACTTCGACAAGAACCGGCGCGTGCGCCGGCTTGCGAATTACGGCCTCCAGGACGGCAAGATCTTCGACTTCATCAGCCGGACCACGGCGACGTCGGGCCAGGAGATGAGCTACCTCGCGCCGCTGTTCAAGCTGCTGAGCTTTAACTGAGCGTTCATCCTGCGGCGTCGTGCCGCCCTTCGCACGGCGCTTGCCGTCGCGTGCGACTTGCCGTTGCCCGTCGGGTTCCATAGGCTCCCTGCAAAACAAAACTGCAGGGAGTGGATTCGTGTCCAACAAATTTCTGACCCGCCGCAACGTGCTCGCCGGCGCTGCCGGCCTGTCGGCCGCAGCAATCCTGCCGCGGTCGAGTCTGGCGGACTGGAAACCCACCGAAACGGTCCGCCTCATCGTGCCGGCTGCGGCGGGCGGCTCGACCGACGTCATGGGCCGGCTCCTGGCCGCCCATCTGCAAACCGCCTGGGGCCAGACGGCCGTCGTGGAAAACCGCTCGGGCGGCGGCGGCACGATCGGCACCGCCGAGGCGGTCCGCGCCAAGCCTGACGGCCACACCATCCTGATCGGCAACCCCGGGCCGAACGCGATCGCCTACAGCATCTTCAAGAACCTCACCTACAAGCCGGACCAGTTGCAGCCGGTCTCCAACATGATCCGGATCCCCAACATCGTCTCGGCGCATCCGAAGACCGGCATCAAATCGGTCCCCGAGCTGATCGCCTATCTCAAGGCCAACCCGGACAAGCTCAGCTACGCCTCGTCCGGCGTCGGCCAGAGCCCTCACCTCACCGGCGCTTGGTTCCTCCAGCTCACCGGGCTGAGGATGACGCACATCCCGTTCCGCGGCGCCGGTCCTGCGCTCCAGGCCGCGCTCGCCGGCGACATCCAGATTTTGTTCGACAATCTGTATCCGAGCCTGCCGCAAATCCAGAACGGCACCCTCACCGGGCTCTGCGTCACCACCAGCGAGCGCAGCAACCTCGCGCCGAACCTGCCCACGATGCGCGAGAGCGCGCCGGAGCTCGCTGACTTCGACGTGTCGTCGTGGTTCTCTGTATTTCTGCCAAAGGGTGTCCCCGCGCCCGTGCTCGAAGCGCTCAATCTCCAGGTGAAGGCGATGCTCGAGCGCGACGACATCAAGAAGAACATCGCCGCCATGGGCGCCCGCGCCGACTACGGCACGCCGGAGCAGTTCGCCGCCTTCGTGGACGCCGAGACGAAGAAGTTCGCCGGCATCATCCAGAAGGAAGGCCTGCAGATGGACGTGCAGTAGTGCTCAAGCCCCGGATGCCGGCTGCGGCATCCGGGGCTTGAGAGCGACTAGCCGGTCGTGACGCCGTCGATCGGGCTGATGTCTCCGACGAAGCGCAAGAGATCGCTCATCAGGAAGGTGCCGGGAGTTTTCGCCGGCAGCGTCGGCTTCCAGCTCGGCTGGCTGAGATAGGATTGCTTGTCACCGGCGACGAGACCGATGAACACCTCAGCCACGATGCGCGCACCGACCGGGCCGAGCCGAAGGCCGCCGCTCTTCACCTGGGCCTCCTTGAGGATGTAGTACCAGAGCGGCGTCTTTCGATCGAAGCCCTGGGCGGCAGCTACGGCACCGTCCGTGCCGGTTGCGATCTCTGCGGGCTTGAGCACCGGAATCCCCATGGAGCGAGCCACGTCTTGCCCCGACGGCAATCCGAGATTGACCCCGCGCTGCAGGTTGCGGAACGGGAGGCTTCCACCGCCGCCAGGGAGATCGTGCAGCTTCGGAATGAGGAACGGATCGATCTTGCGCGAATGGTTGAACAGGAAGTTTGGCGTCGGCGGAATCGCCGGATCGAATTCGTAAAAGCGGCTCCAGTCGATGATCCAATCCGTCGGCAATGTGCTGACGTTGGGCGGAGAATTGGGCGCGTTGGGAATAGTACCAGCAATTTCGCCAAGGATACGGCCGGAGAGCCCGGAGAAAAAGAACTCGAGGCTGAGGCTCGCCGCTGCGAAGCCGCCGGGCTTCGTGAAGACGTGGTTGTGGCTGTAGGTCTCGCGGACCATGCTGTGCCCGAGCCGATATGCTGCCGCCGAGAATTCGACCGGCATATAGGGCACCTTCTGAAAGCGATAGAACTTGCGTCCTTCGTGCAGGATTTGTTTCACGATCCCTGGCTGCGTCAGGCGCTCGACGAAATCATGCAGCACCATCCATTGATAGTGCCAAGTCACCAGCTTCCGTGCTTCAGAGAAGAGCTTGTCGGCAGCCGGCGCGCTGGGACCGGCCGCGAGCCTGTCGACGACCTTGTTGTGGAATTTCAGGAATGCAAGGTGCGTCTGCGCGACCAGCAGATTCTCGTCATTGCGGTGGTCGCCAATCAGGGCCCGGCCTTCCGAATTCCGCGTCAGATCATTTGGAAAGACGCCGGCCGCGCGCGGCGTGGGCTCGGTCGTGCCGAGCAGGAGCTTCGGCCCGGGCTGCGTGATGTTGTTGGTATCACGAGCATAGAGTTGAGGGCTGCCGTCCGGTCCGAGGCCGTAAATGCTGTCCAGGTCGAGCCTCGGCGTTCGGAAGTTGGTCGTCGCGTTGGGATCCTCCTGCTTCTCGGCAAGCGACGTGAGGTCAAGCGTGATGTCGTGATCGACGAACTGGCCGAGATAGGTAAAGCCCGAAGGAACGTTGGAATTGTCGCCGGTCGCGTCGTCCGGAGTGGCGTCTTTCATTGCATCGGCTAGCGCTTGCAACGCCGCCTCGGGCGCCGTGAACGCTGGCAAGTCGAACATCCGGCCGAACAGGCCGGGGTCTGCATTGGCGCTGGGCGGCTTGAGACCAGCCCTGGTCGGTTGGCGTCCGGCCCTTCCATGTCTTGGATTGACGTTGGCAACTTGCGTCATTCTTCCCTCCGATGGGTGAGACAGGACCTTCACGGTAGTCTCTCGAAGGAAGACACCTTGTAATTGATCTCACAGTTCGCCTGCGACAAAGCAGCCGCGACAGAATGACATAGAGAAACAAAAAGCCCGCGGCTCGCGCCGCGGGCTTTCGTCTCGTGTCGTTGACGCGATTAGTGCGCCAGGATCGCCAGCAGCAGCAAAGCCACGATGTTCGTGATCTTGATCATCGGGTTCACCGCCGGTCCCGCCGTGTCCTTGTAGGGATCGCCGACGGTGTCGCCGGTCACCGCGGACTTGTGGGCATCACTGCCCTTGCCGCCGAAGTGGCCGTCCTCGATGTACTTCTTGGCGTTGTCCCAGGCGCCGCCGCCCGAGGTCATCGAGATCGCGACGAACAGGCCCGTCACGATCACGCCGAGCAGCATCGCACCCACTGCGGAGAAGGCCGCCGACTTGCCGGCCGCGCCGCCGCCCGCGATGGCGTAGATCAAGAAGTAGACGACGATCGGCGACAGCACCGGAAGCAGCGAGGGGATGATCATCTCCTTGATCGCCGCCCGGGTCAGCAGGTCGACTGCCTTGCCGTAGTCCGGCTTGTCGGTGCCCTGCATGATGCCCGGCTTCTCGCGGAACTGACGCCGCACCTCCTCGACGATCGCGCCGGCCGCACGGCCAACCGCGGTCATGCCCATCGCGCCGAACAGATACGGCAGCAGGCCGCCAAACAAGAGACCCACCACGACGTAAGGATTATTCAGCGAGAAGTCCGGATTGACGCCGGCGAAGTAGGCGTGGTTCGCGGAGTCTGCAACGAAGAACTTGAGGTCCTGGTTGTAGGCCGCGAACAGCACCAGCGCGCCGAGACCGGCGGAGCCGATCGCGTAGCCCTTGGTCACCGCCTTGGTAGTGTTGCCGACCGCGTCGAGCGCGTCGGTCGACTTGCGCACCTCCTTCGGCAGGCCCGCCATCTCCGCGATGCCGCCGGCGTTGTCGGTCACCGGGCCGAAGGCGTCGAGCGCAACGACCATGCCGGCGAGCGCCAGCATGGTCGCCGTCGCGATCGCGATGCCGAACAGGCCGGCGAGGCTGTAGGTGACCAGGATGCCGGCGATGATGACGATCGCGGGCAGCGCAGTCGCTTCCATCGACACGGCGAGACCCTGGATCACGTTGGTGCCGTGACCGGTCACCGAGGCCTGGGCGATCGACTTCACCGGACGATAGTCGGTGCCGGTGTAGTATTCGGTGATCCAGATGATCAGCGCAGTGACGACGAGGCCGACGACGCCGCATTCGAACAGCGCCGCGCCGGTGTAGTCGACGCCCTCGAGCTTGCCGAAGCCGATCAGGTAGTAGATCACGCCGGCGATGCCGATCAGCGACAGAACGCCGGTTGCGATCAGGCCCTTGTAGAGCGCGCCCATGATCGACTGGCTCGGTCCGAGCTTGACGAAGAACGTGCCGATGATCGAGGTGATGATGCAGATGCCGCCGATGGCGAGCGGCAATGTCATCATGTTGGCGAGGATCGGCGTCTTGGCGAAGAAGATCGCCGCGAGCACCATGGTGGCGACCGCGGTCACCGCATAGGTCTCGAACAGGTCGGCGGCCATGCCGGCGCAGTCACCGACATTGTCACCGACGTTGTCGGCGATCGTTGCCGGATTGCGCGGATCGTCCTCGGGAATGCCGGCCTCGACCTTGCCGACGAGGTCGCCGCCGACGTCCGCACCCTTGGTGAAGATGCCGCCACCGAGACGCGCGAAGATCGAGATCAGCGAGGCACCGAAGCCGAGCGCCACCATGGCGTCGACCACGGTGCGGCTATCGGGCGCCAGTTTCAGCGAATGGACCAGGAAGCCGAAATAGAGCGTCACGCCGAGCAGCGCGAGCCCCGCCACCAGCAGTCCAGTGATCGCCCCCGCCTTGAAGGCGAGCTCTAGGCCGCCAGCGAGCGACGTGGTCGCAGCCTGGGCGGTGCGCACATTGGCACGAACCGAGACGTTCATGCCGATGAAGCCGGCCGCCCCGGACAGGATGGCACCGATCGCAAAACCGACCGCGACGTAGAGCCCAAGGAAATAGGCAAGCAGCAGAAAGATGACGATGCCGACGATGCCGATCGTAGTGTATTGGCGCCGCAGGTAGGCCTGTGCGCCTTCGCGCACCGCTGCTGCAATCTCCTGCATGCGCGGCGACCCCGCATCCGCGCTCAACACCGAAGACGTCGCCCAAATCGCGTAGACGACGGAAAGTACTCCGCAGAGCACTATCAACCATAATGCTGTCATGTGATTTTTGCCTCAGATCCTTGATGTACCCCCGGCGCCTTTTATTGTCCGTCGTGCGGTGCGGCGCCTTGATTTTGAACAAGGCCGCCCGCAGGCGGCCTCAGTCGGTTGTGAGCTTGCCAAAATCAAATTGAGGGTGCAACGCCGTAGGCGGCCGAAAAGGCCGATCTGGGCAGGTATTTAGGTCGTAGGCGGCCGCTTCGGGAAATGCCTGCAAGCGGCTCTTCGACACACCGACGAGAGCTTGTTCCCCTATCTCCGCCTCAGGCGGCGGGCCTCACGGGATGACGGGTCGTTGACGCCATTTCCAGGACATGCCCGTCGGCTGTTGCACGCCGGTCGAAGATCTGGACCTCGTAGACACCGCCATTGAGGCCGATTTCCTGCCTCACCGAAATGACCTGGTCGGGTTTTAGGACGCCGAGCGGCACATCCTGGTCGGGCAGGATCAGCGTCGCCAGTTCATTGACGAATACCACCACGAAATGGCCTTTCGGCATGTTGTTCTTGGCCAACCCGCGCAACTGGCCGTGATAAGGCTGCCGGGTCCAGGCCGTTGGCTGGCCGGGGTCAACCACGACCTGGATGATGTTGGTCACGGGATGCACGGTGAGCACCATCTTCGACTGATCGGGCTTCCATTGCATGGACATCGCCGGCATGGTTTTCCAGAGACAATTGAACACCGCGCACTCGCTCGGCAGATTGTCGTGGATGGTGCAGCCACGGCCGGGCTTGCAATGCGAGCACCATTTGCCGGCGGCCTTGCCGAGTTCGACCACGTTGTAGACCTTGCAGCAAAGCGTACAGCCTCCGCACTCCCTGCCGGGAATGGGCTGCGCCTCGCTCAAACCTGAAACGGCCGCCGTCATCGAATCAATCCATTGGCTGCGTTCGCACCAACGGCGGTTGATACATCTGCTTGCTTGCGCCGGGATTGTGATAATCAGCGATCGGGCAAGTCCGGAGGACGGATCGTGCTCGCGGCGGTCTTGAAATCAGAAATGGCTGTAGGAAATGCGTTTCAAGGCTAGTTCCTGGCCCTGCCCATCCAGAAAGCGCGGCCGCTCATGGCCAACGACGATCGTGCCGATTGCCGTGACGGCCACGCCTGCCGCCTGGCCTGCGGCCATCAGCGCATCGCTCCGTGCTGCCGGCACCGTGCACAGCACCTCGTAATCGTCCCCCCCGGCGAGCAGCGTCTCAACGCAAACAGCGTTGCATGCGACCAGTCCGGATGCGGCGGCCGAGAGCGGTACGTTCGGCACCTCGACGGAGGCCGAGACACCGGATGCCGCGCAGAGTTTCGTCAGATCGCCGGCAAGCCCATCGGAAACGTCCATCGCGGCCGTCGCATAATCGCGCACGGCCTGCGCCAGCACGTTGCGCGGCTGCGGCACGCGATAGCGCGAAACCAGCATCTCCCGCGATAGCGGGTCGGACGCGAGCGCCGCTGCCGCCGCTCCGCCAGTAAGCACGTCGAGCCCGAGCGCGGCGTCGCCGATCGTCCCCGTCACCAGGATAAGGTCGCCCGGTTTTGCACCGGTGCGGCCGACCATCCGCCCCTTCGGCACACGGCCGAAGGCCGTGATCGAGATCATCTGCGGTCCGGGCGTCGAGACCGTGTCGCCGCCAAGCAGCGGGCACGCGAAGGTCCTGCTGTCCTCGCCCAGGGCGTCGGCGAAGGGCTTGAGCCAGGCATCCTCCTTGCTGCGCAGCGCCAGCGTCAGCACGAAGCCGGCCGGCGTCGCACCCTTGGCTGCGAGATCGGATAGGTTCACCCGCAGCGCCTTGCGCGCGATGGTCTCAGGAGGATCAGTGGCAAGATAATGCACACCCTCGACCACCGCGTCGGTGGTGACGACGACGTCGTCGCCGGACGAGGAGAGGACCGCGGCATCATCGACCAGCCCGAACGCGCCCGGGTCGGTCGCCAGCGGCTTGAAATAGCGCGCGATGAGGGAGTCTTCGCCGGAGGGACTTTGCGGGGTGGTCATCGGCTCGACCCATCATCTCCTGCCGTCATTGCGAGGAGCTCGCGACAAAATTGCACAGCAATTTTGCGCTGAAGCGACGAAGCAATCCAGACTGTTTCTGGAGAGGCGGTCTGGATTGCTTCGCTTCGCTCGCAATAACGACCCCACCTACCCCCGCCCGAACTCGTCACCGCGAAACTGGCGGCCAATCTGGTCGAGCACCGCATTGACCATGCCGGTCTCTTCGCGGTCGACGAAGGCGTTGGCGACGTCGACATATTCGGACACGACCACGCGGCCCGGCACGTCCTTGCGATGCTGGAGCTCATAGGCCCCTGCCCGCAGCACCGCGCGCAGGATCGCCTCGATCCGCTTCAGCGGCCAGCCCTTGGACAGCGCCTCGTCGATCAGGGGGTCGAGCTTCTTCTGGTCGCGCACGACGCCGGAGACGACGTCACGGAAGAACGCAGCTTCCGCCGGCAGGTATGTGTCGCCCTCGACCTCGTTGCCGAGCCAGTGGCTCTCGAACTCGGCGAAGATGTCGTTGATGCCGGCGCCGGCGATGTCCATCTGGTACAGTGCCTGCACGGCTGCAAGCCGCGCCGCACCGCGCCGGTTCGCCTTCCTCTCCGGAGCACCCGCCGGTTTCCTGGTGGTGTCAGCCATGGTTCAGACCCGCGCCAGGCGGCGTTTGATGCGCAGCATCGCAAGCGCTGCCCGCGCGGCATCGCCGCCCTTGTTGAGCTCGCTGGCGCGCGCCCGCGCCCAGGCCTGTGCCTCGGTGTTGACGGTGAGGATACCGTTGCCGAGCGGCAGCTTTCGCGCCACCGCAAGGTCCATCAGCGCCCGCGAGGATTCCTGCGAGACGATCTCGAAATGGATGGTGTCGCCGCGGATCACGCAGCCGAGCGCGATCACAGCGTCATAGGGCTTGCCATTGGCGGCCGCGGCATCGACCGCGATGGCCACCGCCGCCGGGATCTCCAGCGCACCGGGAACCGTGATCACGTCATGCGTCAGGCCGGCGGCCTTCAGCTCGGCCACCGCGCCGTCCAGAAGCGCGTCCTGGAGATCGTCATAGAACCGCGCCTCGACGATCAGCGCGCGTGCGCCGGAGATGTCGGTCTGGTCCTTCAGGGGTGCGCGCCGCGCGTCTGCCATCGTCTAAATCCGTTCTACAGAGGTCGGCGCGTTATGTAGTCGCCGCAGGCGGGTAAGCCAAGTTTTAAACTGTCGTTCCGGGGCGCGAAGCGAACCCGCAATCCTAGGATTCCGGGTTTGGTCCTTTCGGACCATCCCGGAACGACCGGCTGCTCCGGTCACTTCATTTCCGTCAGCCGCGCTGCGTAGCGGGCCATCAGGTCGACCTCGATATTGACCTCGGCGCCCGCCTTCCAGCCACCGATCGTCGTGACTGTCAGCGTGTGCGGGATGATCAGCACCGAAAAGCTCACATCCTTGACCGTATTGATCGTCAGCGAGACACCGTCGAGCGTGATCGAGCCCTTGGTGGCGATGAAGCGCGCCAGCTCGCGCGTGGTCGAGAGCTCGAACCGCGCCATGTCGGGCAAGTCCTCGCGGCTGACGATGGTCGCGATGCCATCGGCATGACCGGCGACGATATGACCGCCGAGCTCGTCACCGATCTTGAGCGCACGCTCGAGATTGAGTCTCGTGCCCACCTTCCAGTGTTTTGCGGTCGTCAGCGCCAGCGTCTCGGCAGCAGTATCGACGTCAAACCAGGTTTTGCTGCCTTCGACGCCGGAAGCGACCACCGTCAGGCAGACGCCGTTGCAGGCGATCGAGGCGCCGTCGGCGATGGTGGCGCGGTCGTAGCGGCAGGCGATGCGCAGGCGGTGCAGCTGCCCCTGCGCCGTTGGCGTGAAGCTGACGATCTCGCCGATGTCGGTGACAATGCCGGTGAACATTACGAGCGCTCGTAGATGGTGAGAGTATCCTTGTCGAAGGTCTCGCTAGCATGAACCTTGTAGGCCTGCGACTGCGTGATTTTCGACAGGGGCATTGCATCGAGCGCATCGACCCCGGCGGCGCCGACCGCTTCCGCTCCGCGGAACAGCCAGATCTCGTCGACGAGGTCGGCCGCCACGAATGATGCAGCAACCCGGCTGCCGCCCTCGACCATCAGCCGCGTGATGCCTTTCTCGGCCAGCGCACGCAGCACGACCGGAAGATCGAACCCGGAGGCGCTGCCCGGCGGCATTCGCATGATTTGCGCGCCGGCCGCACCGAGACGGGTCGCGGCGGCTGCCTCCGCGAGCTCCGAGCCGATCACCCAAAGCGGCGTCTCTCGCGCGGAGCGCACCAGCTGGCTCGATGCGGCGATGCGCAGGCTCTGGTCGAGCACCACGCGCACCGGCGAGCGCGCCGCCATGCCTGGCAGGCGGCAATTGAGCTGAGGATCGTCCGCCAGCACAGTGCCGATACCGACCAGGACCGCATCGCTCTGCGCGCGACGCAGATGCACGCGATTGCGCACGGCCTCGCCGGTGATCGCGAGCGGCTTGCCGCCGGCAGCGCCGATCTTGCCGTCGGGCGAGACCGCGAGCTTCAGGATGACATGCGGGCGCTTGTCCCGGATAAGGCGGAAATGTCCGGCGTGGTCGAACGCGGCTTCCGCCGCGCAGAGGCCAACGTCGACGGCGATGCCGGCGGCACGCAGGCGCGCATGGCCCTGGCCCGCGACTTCCGGATTGGGATCCTCGATCGCCGCCACCACGCGCTTGATGCCTGCGGCGATGACCGCGTCGGCGCAGGGCGGCGACCTGCCGAAATGCGAGCACGGCTCCAGCGTGACATAGAGCGTCGCGCCCCGCGCCGCCTCTCCTGCGCGCCGCAGCGCTTCAGGCTCGGCATGCGGACGTCCACCAGGCTGCGTCCAGCCGCGACCGACGATGACGCCATCCTTGACGACGACGGCGCCGACGGCCGGATTGGGCCAGGTACGCCCCTGCCCGCGCTTACCCAACGCCAGAGCAAGCTGCATGAAACGGCGATCAGCGTCCTTGGCCTCGCGGGCCTTCTGCGCGAACTGATCTTCCAGGATACGGAAGATCATTTGCGGACCGCGGCGAGCCGCGCTTCCTCCTCGCCGGAGAGTTCGCCGAGCACGTCGGCGAAATCCTTGGCCTCGCGGAAATTACGGTAGACCGAAGCGAAGCGCACATAGGCGACGTCGTCGAGCGTGCGCAGATGCTCCATCACGGTCTCGCCGATCACCTCGGAGGAGATCTCCGCTTCGCCACCGGTCTCGAGCTCGCGCACGATGGTGGAGACCATCTTCTCCACCCGCTCCGGCTCGACTTGGCGCTTGCGCAAAGAGATCTGCACCGAGCGCATCAGCTTGTCGCGGTCGAACGGCACGCGGCGACCGTTGCGCTTGATCACCGTGAGCTCGCGCAGTTGCACGCGCTCGAAGGTGGTGAAGCGGAAATTGCAGGCGACGCATACGCGCCGCCTGCGGATGACGGATGAGTCCTCGGTCGGACGCGAGTCCTTTACCTGCGTATCGAGACTGTTGCAGTTCGGGCAGCGCATCCGTTTGCCTTGACCTTACTGGTAGATCGGGAACCGGTCGGTGAGCGCCTTGACCCGTTCCTTGATCGCGGCTTCCACCAACGGCGCCTTGCCGTCGTCGGACTGCGCGATCGCGTTGAGGACCTCGGCGATCATGCCGCCCACCTGCTGAAACTCGGCAACGCCGAAGCCGCGCGTCGTCGCCGCGGGGGTGCCGAGACGCAGGCCCGAGGTCACGAACGGCTTTTCCGGATCGAACGGGATGCCGTTCTTGTTGCAGGTGATGGCGGCGCGGACCAGCGCCTTCTCCGAGACGTTGCCCTTCAGGCCCTTCGGCCTGAGGTCAACCAGCATCAGATGGTTATCGGTGCCGCCGGAGACAATATCGAAGCCATGCCCCTTCAGCGTCTCGGCCAGGGCCTTGGCGTTCTCGACGATGTTCTTCGCATAGACCTTGAAGTCCGGACGCAGCGCCTCGCCGAAGGCAACCGCCTTCGCCGCGATCACATGCATCAGCGGGCCGCCCTGCAGGCCAGGGAAGATCGCCGAATTGAGCTTCTTGGCGAGCGTCTCGTCATTGCTGAGGATGAGGCCGCCGCGCGGACCCCGCAGCGACTTGTGGGTGGTGGTCGTGGTGACGTGCGCATACGGCACGGGCGAGGCATGCACGCCGCCGGCGACAAGGCCTGCGAAGTGCGCCATATCGACCAGCAGATACGCGCCGACGCTGTCAGCGATCTCGCGGAAACGCTTGAAGTCCCACGCACGCGAATAGGCCGAGCCGCCGGCGATGATCAGCTTCGGCTTGACCTGCTCGGCCTGCTTGGCGACCGCGTCCATGTCGATGATCTGGTCCTCGCGGCGCACGGTGTAGTGCGCTGCCTTGAACCACTTGCCGCTCATGTTGACGGGCGAACCGTGAGTGAGATGGCCACCGGCCGCGAGGTCGAGACCCATGAAGGTGTCGCCCGGCTGCAGCAGCGCCAGGAACACCGCCTGGTTCATCTGGCTGCCGGAGTTCGGCTGCACATTGGCGAAGTTCGCACCGAACAGCTTCTTGGCGCGATCGATCGCGAGGTTCTCGGCGACGTCGACCCACTCACAACCGCCATAGTAACGCGCGCCCGGAT
>JAEYRD010000179.1 GCA_023435725.1 Pseudomonadota bacterium
ATATAGGTGTCGTCGAACGGCAGCAGATACGGGCCGAACGCCGAGCCGAGCACGAGCACCAGAATGATCACGGCGCCCGCGAGCGCGAGCCGGTGCCGACGGAAGCGCCGCCACGCGGCCTGGCCGGGCGCGAGCTGAACGGAGGACAAGGTGGCAGTCGTCATAGCCTAGCCCACCCGGATGCGCGGATCGACGACGGCATAGAGGATGTCGGCGAGCAGCGAGCCGATCAACACCATGGTCGCCGAGAACATCAGGATGCCCATCACCACGGGATAATCACGATAGCCGATGGAATCGAGGAACAGCCGCCCCATGCCGGGCCAGGTGAACACGGTCTCGGCCACCAGCGCGCCGCCGAGCAGCGTCGGAAGCTGGAGGCCGGCGACAGTGATCATCGGAAGCAGCGCATTGCGGAGCGCGTGCACGGTGAGGATACGCCATTCCGGCATGCCCTTGGCGCGCGCGGTGCGGATGTAATCCTGGTTGATGACCTCGAGCATGGAGGAGCGCATGAAGCGGCCCCACATCGCGGTCTCGACCAGCGCCAGCACCAGCGACGGCGCGATCAGATGATGCAGCAGGTCGAGAAAGGAGCCGTCGCCGACGGTCTCACGGTTGCCGGCCGGCAGCCAGCCGAGCTTCACCGAGAACACGTAGATGGTGACGAGGCCGAACCAAAAGGTCGGGATCGAGAGCGCGATCATGGCGCCGACGGTGGCGAGCGTGTCGAACAGCGAATAGCGGCGCAGCGCACCGAGCACGCCGATCCAGCAGCCGAGCAGGACTGCGATGATCGTCGCCGTCGCCATCAGTTCCACCGTGGCGCCGAGATGCGAGGAGACCACCGACAGCACTGCCTCGCCGTCACGGTAGGACTTGCCCCAATCTCCTTTGAGCATGCGGCCGAACCAGTCGAGATACTGGATCGGCAGCGGACGATCGAGCCCGAGCTGTTTCGTGACGCGATCGAGATCCTCCTGCGTCATCTGCGCGGAGGCCGCGAATTGCGAGAGCGGGCCGCCGGGCGCCAGATGCAGGATGGCGAAGCCGATCGCGGAGACGATCACCAGCAGCATGATCGCCTGTGCCAGGCGGTTGACGACGTAACGGGCCATCTCAGGCTGCCCCGCGAACCTGATACATCAGGTCCAGTACCATTCGCGGATGTTCCAGCAGTTGATGGAGGTGTTGATGTTGGGACGGAAGCCCTGCAGGCCTTCCTTCACGCCTTCGGCGATGAAGCCCTGGAACAGCGGCAGGATGGCGAGGTCGTTGCGGATCAGCTTTTGCAGATCGCCATAGATCGTCTTGCGCTGCGCGAGATCGAATTGCCTGGCGCCTTCGGCAAGAAGGCGATCGGCCTCGGCGCTCCTGTACTGATAGGTGTTGTAGCCGCGGCCGCCCTTGGCGGGAATGGAGCCGGAGCCGAAGCGCGGCGTCACATCGGGATCGCTGCCGAGCATGAAGTTCACGTTCACCAGCACCGAGTTGAACTTCGACTGCTGCCAGAAGTCGCCCCAGATCACCGCGGCTGGCATGTTGTTCACGCGCATCGCGGCGCCGATCGCGCGCCAGTCCTGGATCAGGAGTTGCTGGGTCTGCTCGCGCACCGCATTGCCTGACGTCGTCGAGTTGGTGAACTCGAGCTTGATGCCGCCCTTTTCGCGGATACCGCCGGAGCCGCGCGCCCATCCGGCGGCATCGAGCAGCGCATTCGCCTTCGCCGGATCGTATTTGTGTTGCGGCAGCCCCTGCTGGAACGACCAGGCCTGCTGCGGCACGAAGCTTTCGGTCTGGGTAGGCAGGCCGTAGTTCAGCGCATCGATGATCGCCTGCTTGTTGACGGCGAGATAGAGTGCCTCGCGCACGGCGCGGTCGGCGAAGGGGCCGAATTCCAGATTGGGCGCGATGTGCTCCACCGAGGACGTCGCCGAGACGAAGATCTTGCGGCCCTTCAGCGTCTTCGCCTCCTGCACGAAGTTCGGCAGGATGCCCTGCAGGCCGGTGTAGTCGACCTGTCCGGTGCGGAACTGTGTATAGAGGACGGTGAGGTCCGGAATGTATTTGAAGACCACACGCTCTACGTAAGGTCCTTTGCCGTGGTAGCCGGCATGGGCGTTCAATTGAATGTGGTCGCCGGGCACGCGCTCGGCCCAACGGAACGGGCCTGTGCCGACCGGCGCGTTATGGAACGGCGAGGAATTCGGATCCGACACCTTCTCCAGGATGTGCTTTGGCACGATGAAGGTGAGCGACAGGATCGACATGTACGGCGAATAGGGAGACTCCATCCGCCAATGAATCTCGTCGGGCGCGACGACCTTGATGTCCTTGACGAGGTTGTGGCCGACGCGGTTGCGGACGCGGAAATCGGGGTTGTTGATCAGTTCGAGCGAGAACTTCACGTCCTCGGCCGTGAACGGCGTGCCGTCATGCCACTTCACGTCGCTGCGCAGCTTGATCTTCCAGGTCAGGCCGTCGGCTGACAGGCCGCCATTCTCGATGGTCGGCACTTCGCGCGCCAGATCGGGGACGAACCTGCCGTCGGGTTCGATGAACCAGAGCGGCGAGAAGACCTGCCACCAGATGCCCTGGTCGACCTCGATGCCCGGCATCAGCGGATGGAAGACGGTCGGCTCCTGCGACAATGCCGCGATCACCTGCCCGCGCGGCTTGTCCGGCGGATTGCTCGGCCGTTCAGTCTGGGCAAAGGCGGAGCCTGAAAGACCCCATCCCGCCGCGGCGCCCGCGCCGAGTTGGAAGAACTGACGGCGATTCGGAATGCCGAGATGCCGCGCCCCTACGCCGAACTTGCCGGTGTCATCTGCCATGACCCAATCTCCGTTCCCGCACGCGGCACCGTCTCCCGCGCCCCGAGACCCCGGCAAGGGACAGGAGTGGGCTTTAGTGCTTCTAAATTTTTCGATCAAAAGTTCATCATGACTAAATACAGCTGTCAATCACATTGCTAGTATGCGTGACATTTTCACTCCGACTGAAGCCTCGGACCGATACGGTCCGGCGGCCAGACGATGCATGGGAGAGCGACATGGATGGTCGCGGCGACACGAACGGTCCGAAGGATGCCCCGACGATCGCCAGCGATGACGCGGTCGATCAGCGCCTCGGCGAAACCGTACGACTGCTGCGCCAGCGTGCGGGCCTCTCGATCCAGGACGTCGCCAACAAGACCGGACTATCCACCGGCATGATCAGCCAGCTCGAGCGCGCGCGCGCCATGCCGTCGATACGTACGCTGCGCCTGCTCAGCATCGCGCTGGACGTACCGATCTCCTACTTCTTCGAAACCAGCGACCCCGCCGACCTGCAGCGCTATATCGTGCGCAAGAACAACCGGCGCCTGCTGCGGCTCACCGCCAGCGGCGTGGTCAAGGAGGCCCTCACCCCGGAAGAAAAGGGCCAGCTCGAACTCTACGAGCTCACGCTCAATCCCGGCGCCTCGTCCGGCACCGACTTCCTGCAGCACACCGGCGAGAAGGCCGGCTACATCCTGTCCGGCAGCCTGCGGCTGTGGCTCGACAACCAGGCCCACCTGCTCGAGGCCGGCGACAGCTTCCGCTTTCCGAGCATCGTGCCGCACATGTTCGACAACCCGACCCAGCAGGCGGCGCGCGTGATCTGGGTGACGACGCTGCGCCAGACCGATTCTCCCGCGGGCTGAGGCGCGAGGAACGACTGCGCCCCGATACCGCCGGAAATTGCCCCTCGACGCAGGCGCTCGGAGTCTGTAGCGACGTGAAGCTGGACTCCACTTACAGGGCGGGAGCAAGGGTTCGCGAGTGACGTCTTTGGTGTGAGACCATGAAACTCTGGGGGCTTTTGACACTCGCGATGGCCGCGCAGGTGATCGTGACCACCGCCGCTCTTCTGGCCTCCTATGCCGCGACCGGAACCGCTGATACGCGTGGGTTCGGCACGCCTCAGATCGTTGCCCTGCTCGCAAGCGCCGCCGTTGCGGTGCTGCTCGCGCGGCTGTGCGCGCGCAAGATCGAGACGTCGCAGGAAAAGCGCACTGCTGCGCAACTGGCTGAACAGGCGCTGGCCAGCGCACAGATGACGCAGGCCGTCATCAAGACCTCGCTCGATGCATTCATTCAGACCGACGCGAATGGTGTCGTCCTGGAGTGGAGCTTCCAGGCCGAAGCCCTCACAGGTTGGACGCGGCAGGAGGCGCTCGGCACCGACGTCGTCAACCTCCTCGTCGCCGAGCCGCACCGCGACGGCTTCAGGCAACGCATGACGCGACTGCTGCCGGAATTGTCGAACACGCCGATCGGCATCCGCTTCGAAGCGAGCCTGCTGCACCGGAACGGCGAGGAGATCCTGATCGAGGCGTCGAGCACGGCCCTGAACCTCGGGGGGCGCATCGTCATCAACAATTTCGTCAAGGACGTCACCCAGAGGCGCGCCGCCCAGGAGCAACTGATCCAATCCCAGAAGATGGAGGCGATCGGCCAGCTCACCGGCGGCATCGCGCACGAATTCAACAACATGCTCACGGTGATCACGGGCACGATCGAGATCCTCGCCGACGCCGTGAAGGACAATCCGCCGCTTGCGACCATCACAAAGCTGATCAGCGAGGCCGCCGATCGCGGCGCCGCGCTAACCTCGAGCCTGTTGTCCTTTGCCCGCAAGCAGGCGCTCCAGCCGGTGGAGATTGACGTCAACGAGCTCATTGAAGAACTCGCAAGACTGCTGCTGGCGACCTTCGACAAGAAGATCGAGATCGTGACCAGGCTCGACCGCAACGTCTGGCTCGCTCTCGTCGACCGCGGTCAATTGAGCTCGGCGCTGCTCAACCTCGCGATCAACGCCCGCGACGCGATGCTGGATGGCGGCAAGCTGACGCTGACGACGCGCAATGTGGTGTTCGGCGTGCGCGAGGCCGTCGCGGTCGGCGCCGGCTATGCCGGCGACTATGTCGAGATCGAGATCGCCGACACCGGCACCGGCATTCCGCAAGCCATTCTCGAGCGGATCTTCGATCCCTTCTTCTCGACCAAGGAGGTCGGCAAGGGTACGGGGCTAGGCCTCAGCATGGTGTTCGGCTTCGCCAAGCAGTCCGGCGGTGGCATCAAGGTCGCTTCCGCCGAAGGCCGCGGCACGACGTTTACGATCTACCTGCCGAAGGCCGAGACCAGCACGCTTCGCCCGACCGGCTATGACGAGCGCAAGGTCGTTGGCGGGACGGAAACCATCCTTTGCGTCGAGGACGACCGCGACGTCCGCCGATACGTCACGGTCCAGCTCGAGAGCCTTGGCTACAAGGTCATCGCGGCCGCCGATGCGACCGAAGCGCTTGCCATTTCGGCCAAGGGCACGCCGCTCGACCTGCTCTTCACCGACATCGTGATGGCCGGTGGCATCACTGGGCGGGAGCTCGCCGACCAGATGGTCGCAGCGCGGCCTTCGTTGCGGGTCCTGTTCACGTCGGGCTATGCCTATGACTCGCCGCACGTGCCGGGACGCGACACCATGGGCGCGCCGCTTCTGACAAAGCCCTACCGCAAGGCGGAGCTAGCGCGCATGCTGCGCCGCTCGCTCGATACGGCCGTCGATGCCGCCGGCGATCCGATTCCGACCCCCTACTCGGTGCAGGCCGAGGTCGAAAGCTTCCTGCGCAAGCAGGAATCCGAGGGCAACGAGCGCTAAAGCGCGATGAGATCGGGATGAATCGTCATCGCGCTTTAGGTTATTGTTTGAGCATGATCTTTTCGGAAAACCGCTTCACACTTTTCCGGATCATGCCCTATCGCCCGTCCGGCCGATGGACACCGCACGGCGCCTGGGCAAAACTCCGGCACAGCCGGAATTCCAATTGGAGGGAGCCATGACTGCACTCGAGAAGGGCATTACCGCGAACGGTACGGGCTATGGCGGCAAGAGCTGGAACATCCTGGGCCAGGTCTATTTCCCCAAGGCCGTCACCGACTCCACCTTCGCGTTCGAGACCAACAGCGAGCCGGGCCAGTTCGTGCCGGTGCACATTCATCCGACCCAGGACGAATTCATCCTGGTGCAGGAAGGCACGCTCGACCTCAAGCTCGACGGCCAATGGGTCAAGGCCCATGCCGGCGACCTCGTGCGCATGCCGCGCGGCATTCCGCACGGCTATTTCAACAAGTCCGACAAGCCGTGCCGCGCGCTGTTCTGGGTCTCACCGATGCAGAAGCTTGAGGCGCTGTTCAACCAGCTTCACAACCTGACCGACCCGGCCGAAGTCGTGCGCATTTCGGCCCTGCACGAAGTCGACTTCCTGCCGCCCGAAGCCAACGACTAGGCAGCCTCCGTTTCCTCGTCAAGAGGTGGCGCGGCGCTGGCTCCGGGCCATCAATTGGTGATGTGGGCCTCCGCCACCGCGTGATTGAACATCGCGTTCAACGCCGCCGTGATATCGGCCGGCGTATTCGCCGTATAGAAGAATCCCGGCGAGGCGCAGTTCTTCAGGCTCGCCGGAATTTTCGGGATGTTCCAGTTGGCGTAATCGTCCTCGTCGTTCGCGAAGGACGCGTTGACCGGATCGATCGGCTGATAGGGAATATACAGCACGGAGATGATGATGCCGCGTTTCTTCAGCGGCGTGCACGACGTGGCCGGGTCAATCGTGGTGGCATGGTTGCTGCCGGACCAGGAGCCGTTGGGCACGCCCTTGACCTGCGGGTCCTGTGCGCCGTCGGTTACCAGGAAGATGTAAGGCAGCGTGCTGTTCCAAGCGCTGCCGTCGCCCACGCTCGTGATCAGGGTGTTCACGCCCGACAACGCCGAGTCGATATGGGTGCCGCCCGAACCCAGGTTCGCGTTCATGTTCGTATCGAGCAGGGTCGCGAGATTGGCAGCAGCGTAGTTGATGGTCGAAGGATTGGTCGTTGAGCCGTTGATGCTGCTTGTCAACGGGAAGTACGAATAGAGATAGCGAATGAAGGGGTAGAGACCGATGCGAAACTGGCTCGGCACCTTCTCCGTCTTGTTCGCAGTGATGAACAGCTGGTTCACGGCATAGCCGACGGCATCCAGACGCAATTGAATGCACGAGTCGGTGCCGTCGGTCGGACAGTTCGCAACCGTCGCAAGATTTGAATACAGCGAATTCGGCAGACCGGAGACGATCGAAGATGGCAGCTGCACGCCCATCGGGTTGGTTGTCTTCTTCGTCAACAGCCCCTTATACCCGCTCTGGCTGACGCGCGAGATCGCGTACCCCAAGCAGTAATTGTTCGTGGGATAGCCTTGCGTTCCGGAATCGGTGCACGCGCTGTTCTGCGGCGAGAAATGGCAGGCCAGCGTGCAGCCGGTCGGATATTGCCGATAGTTGTCCGGATTGATCGACTGCATGCGCTGCGCTTCTGCCGTGGTCGACGGCAGGCCCATCGATCCCGAGACGTCCAGCGTCAGGTAGAAATCGAGATACAGCGGCAGGGTCGTGGTCGAGGACGAGCTCCCGCCCACGGTCAGGGTCTGGTAACCCAGAAGCCGCATGAAGGTGACCGGCACGCTTGCGCTGAACTGCACGTTCGACGTCAGCTTGGTTCCGGTCTTGGTGACGGTGCTCGTCACACCCAGGTTGCTGTAGCTGCCCGTGAACGTCGAGGCGTTTCCGTTGAAGACGTTGGTCGCCTCGGTGGCGCCGGCCGAAACGGATCCGTTCGACGTCATCGCCATCGCGGCATTGTAGCCGGCCGAGTTGACCGAGATCGAGGCGACGCTCGCCGAATCCGCGGCGCCTTGCAGCTTGGCCTTGATGCGCGTTGCCACGCTGTAGTCGATCGCGCATCCGATGGAGCCGATGACCGGCACGAGCGCAATCGCAAAAGTCGCCGCGACATTGGCCTTGGTGTCACGCTTCAATCGCGACAGGAGCCGGCCAACACGAAGTACCGTTCCGAAATTTGGCATTGCCAAGCCCCCGCTCGACTGTTCGTTTAGAAATGACTGAGAGGAATTCCAGGACGCCAAGATAAAACTGATGCCAGGACCAGCGCGCGGCAGCGGAGCCGACGAGCTTCGCGCAGGAAGACCTGCGTCGCTCCCGGGCAAGACGGTGCATTGTGCAGATGCGGAGCTACCGAATCGTAAAGACGTCCTGTGAATTGCAAGGGCATTTTGTCAGCTTGCTGTAAGCTTCAGCAGGATCATGAGTATTTTACGATAATCCGAATTACCCCTCTGCCGGCACAGTCACGCGCCGATCAGGATTTGTTCCTCGCCAGACTGCCTCATTGATGCTTACGATCTGGACAATTGCCGAATCGACTGGCCTCGGGAGCCTGCGATGCGATCGAGACGTTACGCCGCCGCTGCGATAGCGACAGCTCTCGCCCTGTTCATCACTGCGCCCGCTTTGGGACAGGGCGCGCTCTCGCCGAGACAATCGGAGGCGCTCGCCGCCTATGATCGCGCACTCGCCGACTTCAAGGCGATCCTTGCCGAGCGGCGCGGCCAGATCGAGGCGAAGCAGCAGCTGCCGAACCTGCCGGGCCAGGCGCTTTATCTGGCGCGCGTCGCGGTCATCAGCAGCTACAAGGATCTCACCGACGCCATGCCGTCGCGGATCGGCAGGCCCAACAAGTTCGAAATTCCCCCGGCCTATTTCGATGCCGACATCGAGCCCCTGGTCGACGAATACGCCGGGCTGTTCGAGATCATGGAGGCGCCGCCGGCCGGGGCACAGGATTCGGCGACGCCGTTCAAGGATGTCGTCGATCTCGCAGTTGCGATCGCGCGCGCCAAGGGACTTGCACCGGATCACGCCGAGGCTGCTGGCCGTATCAGCCTCGGGCTGTTCTTTGCCGAGACCAACGGCAAGCAGAATGTCCGCAATGGGCGCTCGAACACCTATATGGGCAGCTTCCAGACCGGCCCATCCGAGGACCGGAACGGGCGCAGGAAATGGGAGGCTATCAAGGGAGAGATCGCGGCGGCCGATCCCGGGCTGAGCGCACGCGACGACAAGGAAGAGGCCCGGGCCCGCGGCACCGATCACCGCTTCAACCACTGGACCAACGTGCGCGACGGCCTGATGAACGCACACGCCGATGTCTTCCGGGAGATCCCCGCGATCGTGAAGACGCTGCCCGACCCCATCGACCAGATGAAGCTGTTCGAACTGATCCAGATCGTTCCCACCCCAACCAGGTCCGCGCTGAAGTCGGGCGATCTCCTGAACTACAGGGTATCCAGCCCCACGATCATGAAGCACCTGCGCAACAACAGCATCTTCGCGTTCGGGCAAGCCGACCGGGCGCGCACCTCGGCTAGCTTCCGCGAAATACTCGGTGCGATGTGGCTATTCAACAGGAAGTTCGAGCGCGCAATGGCAAAGTACGCAGAGCTCAAGCCGCGCTAGGCATCACTCTCTCGCGCGCTCCCTGGCTTGATCGGCCGCCTCAATTCTCCGGCTTGTAGCCGTCCGTCAGCGTCTTCAGGAACGCGATGATGTCGGCTTCGTCCTGCTCCGTCATCGCCGGCGTGTCGCCGCGGTGACGATCGAAGGGCGGGTCGGTGACATCGACATTGGCGTGATACTTCGCCGGCAGGTCGTCGTATTTTCGCACCGTGCCGTCCGCGGCCTGCGAAAACACCTTCTCCGGATTTGTGTCGCGGTAATTGTAGAAATCGAGCACCTGCTCGAGGCTGCGGAAGACGCCGTTGTGGAAGAAGGCATGGCGCGTCGCCGTGTTGCGCAGCGTCGGCGTCAGGAACATGCCGCAATATTGCGTCTGCTCGGGGATGTCGGTGCGATGCGGACCGCAGACACCGAAATCGAAATAGTTCGGATCGCGGTTGCCGGCGAGCGCGGCATTACGCGGCGCACCGAGCGCCTCGTATTGATGATCCGTGAACAGCGGCGGCAGGCCGTCGCGGGTCGGTGCCGAGGTATGGCAGCCGGCGCAATTGGCCTTGTCGGGATCGTTGAACAGTTGCAGGCCGCGCAGCTCGCTCTCGGAAAGCCGCGCCCTTCCCTCAAGCCAATAGTCGTACTTGCTGCTGTAGGGATGGAAGCTCGGCTCCTCCACCTGATAGCGCGCAACTGCAAACATCGCTTCCGCGATCAGGAGCCGCTGTTTGTTGAGCACCCCGGCGCCGAACAGCTCGACGAAGCGGTTGGCGTAGGGCGCGTGGCGCAGCTTGTCCGCGACGATCTCGGCGCTGCCGCCATCCATCTCGTTGGGGTCGAGCAGCGGAAACAGCGCCTGATCCTGCAGCGTGTCCGCACGGCCGTCCCAGAACAGGCCACCCTGCGGCACGATGTTCGCCGACGCGCCGGTGCCGCCCGCGGTCTTCGTCGTGCGCGCAGCCTGCTGGCCAAGCGCGGCCATCTGCGCGAGGTCGATGACGTTGTCGTCGTCGCCCTTGTCGGGGCCGATGCTGAAATTCGGGTGGCGATCGAGATAGGTCAGTGACGGCACCGCGCGCGCCCCCTGCCGCGACAGGGTCGCGCCGCCGAGCATGACCGGTCCGTCATTGGGTGGACCGTAGGCATGATCCGGGCTGTGACAGGACGCGCATGACAGCGTGCCGGACGAAGACAGCGAGGCGTCGTGGAAAATCTCCCTGCCGAGCTGCGCCATCGCCGAGAGCGGAGCGACTGGCGGACGCATGAGGCGAACCGGATTCGGGTTCGCACCCGCCGGGCCCGCCTCCGCAAATCCTTGCGTCTCGACAGCAAGGACGGCGCCGGCCAGACAAAGCAGGCCGGCGCCGAGAAGCCACATGGTGCGGCTGTTCATTGAGTGTCCCGTTGGACTAGTGGTGGTGCTCGTCCGGCGGGCTGGTGATCACCGTGCCGGAAGTCGGATCGAGGAACAGCGCGTTCGTCCGGAGGTCACGGCCGTGATCCTGATCGAAGTCGAACAGGTCCATGATCGATCCGGAGCTGGCGTCGAACGAGCCGCCACCAAGACGCTGACCGCGCAGCCAGTTGTCCTCAATGAACCGCACCACGGAAGCCTGCGAGATGTAGGTGCTGCTCACATGGTTGGTCTTGGCGTAGGGCGAGACTACGATGAAGGGAATGCGCGTGCCCGGACCGCAGCGGCCGTTCACCGGCTTGCCGCCCAGCCCCTTCGGGGCAGGCTGCTTGTTGGGGCCAAGACCACAGAGGCCCGGACCGTTGACCTGATCGGCGGTCGGATCGTACGAGGCGGTCCTCGGCGCAATGTATTGGTGGTCGTACCAGCCGTCGGAGTCGTCATAGGTGATGATGACGGCGGTCTCGCGCCATTCCGGCTGCTTCTGGAGGAAGTTGATCAGCTCGACATTGCCGACCTGCTCGTCGAGCGGATCGGAGTTGCCGGCATGACCGTCCTGGAAGGCCGGCATCTTGATGTAGGAGACGGCCGGGAAATTGCCGGCCTTCACCGCGGCGTAGAAGTCCTCGAGATCATAGCCGTGATTGGCCGGATCGACCTTGCCGTCCAGCGCATAGGTGTGGCCGATCGCGCGGACCGAGCTCGGCCGCGCATGGGTCGGGTTCGCGGTCGACTTGTAGTACTGGAACCAGGCGTGGTGCGGGATGTAGTCGACGATGGTGCCGTTGACGTTGCTCGAGAACGTGCTGCGGCCGCAGCCGGTGGTGCCGTTGGCGTTCTTGAGCGTCAGGTCGAAGCCGCCCATGAAGCTGCCCCAGCTGATGTGCTCGGCATTGAGCAGGTCGCCGATATTCTTACCGTCCATCAGAATCGTGCTGGTCGTGCTCGAGCAGGGATCGTTGCCCGGATCGGTGTCGCCGATCAACGTCAGCCCGCCCTGACCGTCGGGAACAGTCTGCGTCGACGTGCCGACGATGTTCTGCGCGCCGTTGGTCCGGCCGGAGATCACCTCGAGCATGCCCGGCGTCGACGGACCGAAGGTGTCGGTCCAGGCATTGTCGTTCATGGAGAAGTGCTGAGCGTAGTTCCAGAGGGCGGTGACGGTGTTGCCGTCGAAATAGCCCATGACCTGGCCATTGGTGCCGAACGCGCCGGCGCCGCCGGCGGTGCCACGGCCGGTGAATTTCGGGAACAGGTCTTCCTTGCCGTTGTCCACGGCCTGCTGCTCGGGCGTGTAGGCGTGGTTCTGCGAGCGCGTATTGGCCTGGGTGCGATCGAGGCGGAATGGATCCGTCGCGCCGTCGCCGTTGGCCTCGTTGAGGTTCGGATTGTTCACCAGCAGGTTGGCGTTGGCGAGATTGTTGACCTTGGGCGTATGCGGCTTCGGCACGAAAGGAATCGAGCCAGACGGATTGGCCGCGTTGGGATAGGTCGCAAAGTAGTGATCGAACGAACGGTTCTCGTTGAAGATCACAACGAGATGCTTGATCGGCGTCTCGGTGTGGATGTTATGCGGATGACGGTGGCGATCGTCTTGACCTTGCCCGTGATCGCGGTCCCGAGCGAAATCGTCCGCGAGGACCGGAATGCTGCACGCGAGCGTCGTCGCGGCCGCGAAAATCGCAGCCGTCGTCAAGAATTTGGATTTCATCTTTGTGTGCCCCGAAGGATTGACGCTGCAACCCTAGCGATCACGGGTGACAGGGCCGTGTCAGTTTGTCGCAAGAGACAATTTGCGTCGTGGCTCAGAGAAGATTTTTCGCGCAGGCGCTCAGGCTAATTGCTGATTACGCTCCGTTTCTCGCCGGGGCACGTCATTCCCATTCATTCCACGGCGAAGGCAAAAATGATCGCAGCCGGCCCCGCGGACATTCGGACAG
Source organism: Pseudomonadota bacterium (assembly GCA_023435725.1). Taxonomy (GTDB): domain Bacteria; phylum Pseudomonadota; class Alphaproteobacteria; order Rhizobiales; family Xanthobacteraceae; genus Bradyrhizobium. The sequence continues at coordinate 12,716 of JAEYRD010000179.1, forward strand.
CGGAACCATAAGGTCTGCTCGCGGCGTAGCCATCCCCGCGCCGCTGTCTACTCGGTCCGGATTGGCGTGTCCTTCAGACCGTTGTTGTCATAGGCCTTGCGCAGCGTGCCGTTCGTCGTCGCTTCCGTCATGAACTTGGTGACGAACGCCAGCGCCTGGCTGTGGCCTAGCGGGACGGCAACCGCGGTCACGGTCTTCTTGAACGTCTCGTCCAGCACCCGCGTGCCTGGAATCTTCTGCGCCATCTTGTTGAGCTGATCGCGCGACAGCGCGAAGGCATCGATCTCGCCGCTCTTCAGAAGGCCGAAGATCTCGTCATAAGTCTGATAGCCCGTGACTTTCGCGTTCTTCAGATGCGCGATCGCGCCGCGCATGGTGGTCGTGGCATTGACGGCCGCGACTTTGACGCCGGGCTGGTCGAGCGCAGCGAAATTGGTCACGTTCGAACCCGCCTTGACGATGTAGGTTGCGTCCGCGACCTCGTAGATCGGGCCGAACATCATCCTGGTCTCGCGCTCGGGATCCTTGGGCAGCCACGTGACGTCCCAGGTGCCTTTCGACGCCGCGTCGGTGATCTGCCCGGAATTCTGGTGCACGACATATTCGACGGGAACACCGAGCTGGGCCGCCATCTCCTTGCCGAGGTCGACAGGCACGCCGGCATAGCCTGCTTCCGTCCTGGTCGACCAGAACGCGCCGCCCGCCGGGCTGATCGCGATCGCGACCCGCAGCTTGCCCGTCGGCGCAATTTCCTCCTTCAGCCCATCGGCTAGTGCAGGCATGGCAACTGCCGCTGCGAGAACGAGGCCGGCAAGAGCCGACCGGAGTGACCTTGGCATGTCATGTTCTCCTCACCTTTTCTTCTTCCCTATTTCTTCTTCCCGGCCGCTCGCTTCCGTCGCACGGCCTTTGACACAATTCTGGTCGATCGTGCGCTCGGTGAAAAGCGATTTGTCATGACAAAACTGCCAAAGGCCATGACGCCATCTGCAGTGCAAGGCCCGTGACTGCCATGGCTATGGTGTTTCACGGCCAGATATTTGTTGGTAGCCTGCCGCATTGGCAGACAATAATCGGGGGCCACCGAATGACCTCAGCGAATCCCGCATCTCCCGCACGGCGCAATGGAGCGAGGAGACTCATCGGGCGGGCGCTGGCCGCAGCGGCGACCGTGGCCGCGCTCACCGGTTGCGAGGACAAGAACACGTTCGTGGCGCCACCGCCGCCGAAGGTGGACGTGGCAACGCCCGTGCAGCGGGCGGTGACGCGCTATGTCGAAGCCACCGGCAACACTGCGCCGATCAAGAGCGTCGATCTCGTCGCGCGCGTACAGGGCTTCCTGCAATCGATCGACTACCAGGACGGCACGTTCGTCAAGCAAGGCACCCCGCTCTTCACCATCGAGCCGGAGACCTACAAGCTGAAGCTCGAACAGGCGCAGGCGGCCGAGGCCGGCGCCCAGGCCTCGCTCCGGCAGGCGGAAGCCGACTTCAGGCGCCAGACCGACCTCGTGCAGCGCCAGGCGGTCTCGCAGTCGACCCTCGATAACTCGACAGCGAACCGCGACAACGCCCAGGCCAATCTCCTGCAGGCCCAGGCCAACACCAGGCTCGCCGAAGTCAATTACGGCTACACCAAGGTGAGCGCACCGTTCGACGGCGTCGTCAGCGCCCACATGGTCTCGATCGGTGAGCTCGTCGGCGTCTCCTCCCCGACCCAGCTCGCGACGATCGTCGCGATGGACCCCATCTGGGTGAACTTCACGGTCAACGAGCAGGACGTCCTTCGCATCCGCGCCGAAGCAGCCCGCCGCGGGCTGACCGTCGCCGACCTCCGGCAATTCCCGATTCAAGTCGGCCTGCAGACCGAGACCGGCTATCCGCATGAGGGCAGGCTCGACTACGTCGCGCCTACGATCAATCAATCGACCGGCACCCTCGCGGTGCGGGGCATCGTGCCCAATGACAAGCGCGTGCTGCTGCCCGGCTATTTCGTCCGCGTCCGCGTACCCTTCACGCAGGAGAAGAACGCCCTTCTCGTCCCCGACACCGCGCTCGGCAGCGACCAGGGTGGCCGCTATCTGCTCGTGGTCGGCAAAGACAATACGGTCGAGCAGCGCAGGGTCCAGATCGGTCCTACGGACAACGGCCTGCGCGTGATCGAAAGCGGCCTGGAGCCGGACGACCGGGTCGTCATCGCGGGGCTGCTGCGGGTGATTCCGGGCCAGAAGATCGACCCGCAAGTCACGAAGATCGGCCAGCCGCAGGCGTCTGCCAAGTAGGAGCCGCCGGTCATGATCTCAAAATTCTTCATCGAGCGGCCGGTCCTTTCGAACGTCATCGCGCTGCTGATGATCCTGATCGGCGGCGTCGCGCTGTTCAACCTCGCGATCGCGCAATATCCGGACGTGGTGCCGCCGACGGTGCAGGTCACCACACGCTACCCCGGCGCCAGCGCCAAGACCGTGATCGACACCGTGGCGCTGCCGATCGAGCAGCAGGTCAACGGCGTCGAGGACATGCTCTACATGCAGTCCTACAGCGGCTCCGACGGCACCTATACGCTGACGGTGACCTTCAAGATCGGCACCGACCTCAACTTCGCACAGGTGCTGGTGCAGAACCGCGTCTCCAGCGCGCTATCCCAACTTCCGACCTCCGTGCAGAACCAGGGCGTCACCGTCCAGAAACGGTCGACGTCGATCCTGCTCTTCGTGACGCTGACCTCGCCGGACTCGTCGTACGACAGTCTTTTCCTGAGCAACTACGCCACCATCAACATCCGCGACGAGCTCTCCCGCCTGCCCGGCGTCGGCAACGTCACCGTGTTCGGCGCCGGCCAGTACTCGATGCGGGTGTGGCTCGATCCCAACAAGCTGCAGGTCCGTGGCCTCGTGCCTCAGGATGTCATCCAGGCTATCCAGCAGCAAAGCCAGCAGGTCTCGGCCGGCCAGGTCGGCGCACCACCGACACCGCCGGGACAGGCGTTCCAGTACACGCTCAACGTCAACGGCCGGCTCGACGACACCGCGCAGTTCGAGAACATCATCGTCAAGTCAGGTACCAGCGGCGACGTCACGCGCGTGCGCGACGTCGGCTGGGTCGAGCTGGGCGCGCAGACCTACAGCCAGATCTTCTCGCTGAACAAGCAGCCGGCCACCGGCATCGGCGTATTCCAGTCGCCCGGCGCCAACGCACTCCAGGTCGAGCAGGCCGTCGAGAAGAAGATGGCGGAGCTTGCCAAGACCTTCCCGCAAGGCATCAAGTACGACACGCCGTTCGACACCACGAAGTTCGTGCAGGCCTCGGTGCACGAGGTCTACATGACGCTGATCGAGGCCGGCCTGCTCGTGCTGGTCGTGATCCTGGTGTTCCTGCAGGACTGGCGCGCGATGCTGGTGCCGGCGACCACCGTGCCGGTGACCATCATCGGCGCGTTCGCCGCGATGGCTGCGCTCGGCTTCACCATCAACATGTCGACCTTGTTTGCGATCGTGCTCGCGATCGGCATCGTGGTCGACGACGCAATCGTCGTGGTCGAGGGCGCCGCCCACAACATCGATCAGGGCATGAACGGCCACGACGCCGCGATCAAGGCGATGGACCAGCTGTTCGCGCCGATCGTCGGCATCACCCTGGTGCTGATCTCGGTGTTCCTGCCGGCCTCGTTCCTTGCCGGCCTCACGGGGCGCATCTATTCGCAATTCGCGCTGGTGATCGCGGCAACCGCGCTGCTGTCCGCGATCAACGCGGCCACGCTGAAGCCGACGCAGTGCGCGCTCTGGCTGCGGCCGACGGTGCCGCCTGAGCAACGCAATTTCTTCTACCGCGGCTTCAACGCCGTCTACGACCGCGTCGAGCGCGGCTACATCCGGCTGATCGGCTTCCTGGTCAGGCACGCTACGGTCTCGGTCGCAGTTGCGCTGGTGCTGATCGGGATCGGCGGCTACGGCCTGTCCCGGGTGCCGACCGGCTTCCTTCCGATCGAGGACCAGGGCTACCTGATCGCCGCCGTGCAGCTGCCCGACGGCGCCTCGCTCGAGCGGACCCAGAAAGTGCTCGACAGGGCCGCCGATCTCATCAAGGACACGCCGGGTGTCCAGCAGGTCATCACCATTGCCGGCATCTCCGCGCTCGACAACAGCGCCAGCCTGGCCAACGCCGGCGTCGCCTACATCATCCTGAAAGACTGGGACTCGCGCGGCAAGGGCGAAGACCTGCGCTCGCTGGTCTACGGGCTCAACGACAAGCTCGCGACCGTCATGGAAGCGCGGACCGTGGTGCTGCCACCGCCGCCAATCCAGGGCATCGGCAACGCGGCCGGCTTCTCGATGCAGGTCGAGCTGCGCGACGGCAACAGCGATTTCGTCAAGCTGCAGGCGATCACGGGCGCGATGGTCTCCAACGCCGAGAGCCAGAGCGCGCTGCAGCGCGTCCAGTCGTCGTTCCGCGCGTCGGTGCCGCAATTCAATGTCGAGATCGACCGGATCAAGACCCAGACCCTGCACGTGACGACGGACCAGGTGTTCGCGGCGCTGTCGACCTATCTCGGCTCGTCCTACGTCAACCAGTTCAACAAGTTCGGCCGCGTGTTCCAAGTCTACACCCAGGCCGATCCGGCATTCCGCGTCACCGAGCGCGACATCGCCAACATGATGGTGCGCAACTCGAATGGCGACATGATCCCGATCGGCACAGTCGCCACGATCACGCCGGCCACCGGCCCGTCGCTGATCAGCCTCTACAATCTCTATCCATCCTCGACCATCATCGGCCTGCCCGCGCAGGGCTATTCGTCCGGCCAGTCGCTGAAGCTGATGGAGCAGGTCGCGGACAAGACGCTGCCGCCGGGCACCGGCTTTGAATGGACCGCGATGTCCTATCAGGAGAAGGCCGTCTCCAACCAGATCTACTGGGTGTTCGGTCTTGCGATGCTGCTGGTCTATCTGGTGCTCGCCGGACAGTATGAGAGCTGGTACGCGCCGATCGCGGTGATCCTCGCCGTGCCGCTGTCGCTGATCGGACCGATGCTGGTCCTCAACGGGCTCAAGATCGACAACAACCTCTATTGCCAGATCGGCCTGATCCTGCTGATCGCGCTGTCGGCCAAGAACGCCATCCTGATCGTCGAGGTCGGGCTCGAACTGCACGGCCGCGACGGCAAGCCGATCGTGCAATCCGCGATCGAGGCGGCGCGCGCCCGCTTCCGTCCGATCCTGATGACGTCGTTCGCCTTCATCCTCGGCGTGGTGCCGCTGGTGATCGCGACCGGCGCGGGCGCCAGCGCGCGCAAATCGATCGGCATCACCGTGTTCTCGGGCATGCTGGCCTCGACCTGCCTCGCGGTGCTGTTCGTGCCGGCCTTCTTCGTGGTGGTGCAGCGCTTCGAGAACTGGCGGTCGTCGAAGAAGGCGCCAAAGCCGCAGCCGGTGGCGGAGGTGAATCCGTAATTTTTCGCAGCTCCAGAAAAAAGTCGAAAACAACCCCATGCACAGTAGAACGGGATTGACGGCATTGAGTTTTTTGGACCGCACCGAGGTTTGACTCGTCGGGCAAAACACCGGCACAATGGCATGATCGGTCGCATGCGCGGCGTGCCGCCACGTCGCCCGTCATTGAAAGCTTCCCCGTCATTGCGAGCGCAGCGAAGCAATCCAGACTCCCTCCGCGGAAAGATTCTGGATTGCTTCGTCGCTACGCTCCTCGCAATGACGAAGGAGACAGCTTGAAGTGCCCTCAAACCGGCTGCGGCGTCCTGATCTCGCGCGGGAGGATGATTGCGGCCGCGATCGCCAGCAGGCAGAGACCGGCGAAGGCGTGGAGCATGGTGACGAAGCCGCCCTGCTCGTAGAGCCAGGCGACCAGGCCGACCGACGCGCCGGCCGCGGTGAAGCCGACGAAATAGCGCACCGCATAGGCGCGCGAGCGCCACTCTTCGGTGGTGTACTTGCCGACCATGGCATCGTTCACCGTGACCTGCCCGAACGCCCCCATGACGATGCCGATCGAGACCAGGATCAGCGGCAGGTTGGACAGGCTCGCGGCGAGATACAGGAACGGCGCCAGCATGAAAGACAGCGGCAGCGCCACCGTCTTCAGGGAGTAGCGGTCGAGCAGCCGGCCGATGGTGTACTGGGTCATCGCGCCGAACACATAGACGCAGGCCGCGATGACGCCGAGCAGCGCCGGGCTCCTGGTGAGATCGGCGAGCCGCTCGGCGAACAGTTTTGGCAGCGCCACGGTGACGGCGTTGAATGTCGTCGAGATCGCGATCACGACGATCAGCAGCGACAGGATCACGCGCCACATGTCCCGCTTGGCCACCCGCGCCTGCGCCGCCGCCTGCTTCGAGCCCTTGCGGTCCTCGTGCGCGACCATCATCGCAAACGCGATGCCGATCAGGATGGTGACGATGCCGGGAACGATGAAGGCAAAACGCCAGCCGAGATATTGGCCGATCACGCCGGTGACCAAAGCGGACGAGGCAACCCCGAGATTGCCCCAGACCCCGTTCAGCCCCATCTCGCGGCCGAGCCGATCGGCATAGGACACGATCATCGCGGTGCCGACAGGGTGATAGATCGAGGCGAAGATGCCGATCGCGAGCAGCGCCGCGCCAAGCTGTGCCGGGGTCTGCACGAAGCCGACCGAGATCATGGACAGGCCGATGCCGATGAAGAAGATCAACATCATGTGGCGGCGGCTCCAGCGATCCCCGAGCCAGCCGGTGACCAGCGAGCCGGCGCCGAAGGCGACGAAGCCGGGCGTCGCATAAGGCAGGAGTTCCGAATAGGCCATGCCGAGCGCCGGCCCCATGATGATCACGGCGGCGGCAAAGATCAGCATCGAATAATGATCGATGAAATGACCTGCGTTGACGAAACTGATCACCCGGCTGGGGCTGTTCATAGGAATCCTCTCCTGCTCGGAAATGAGTTATATGTCCTGGCCATGACGGGATGCTGCCAATGACTGTCGTCGAAACGCCAATCCGGGAGGTCCGGGGCAACCACCGCTCCACCACGGGCGTGCACTTGGTCGCGCGCGACTACCCCCGGGGCCTGCGGCTCGATCCGCACATGCACCGGGAGGCGCAGCTCGTCTACGCGGCCCGCGGCACCATGCAGGTAACGACGCCCAAGGGTCGCTGGCTGGTGCCGCCGGACCGTGCCGTCTGGGTGCCCGCCGGGCTCGAGCACGCCATCGACGTGCTCGCCGACATCGAGATGCGCACGCTCTATTTCGACCTGCCGTGGCTCAAGCGCGAGCAGCGCGACGAGGGCCTGACCAAGGAGTTCGTGGTGCGGGTTTCGCCACTGCTGCACCAGTCGATCCTCGCACTGTTCGATGCGCGCAATACCGAGGAGCGCACCGAGCTTCTGGTTCGCCTGGTGATGCTGGAATTGCACCAGGCCGAGGATTCCGCGACCTTCGTGCCGCTGCCGCGCGAGCCGCGCTGCCGGCGCGCCGCCATGATCGTGCTCGACGACCCCACCGGCCTGCACGACATCGATGCGCTGGCGCGTGAGGTCGGAACCTCGGCGCGCACACTGTCGCGGTTGTTCTCGACCGAGACGCAACTGAGCTTCAAGAGCTGGTGCCAGCGCGCCCGTATCGCGGCGGCGATCCAGCGGCTGTCCACGGATGTGAATGTGCCGGTGAAACAGCTCGCCACCCAGCTCGGCTATGCCAGCGTGCCGGCGTTCTCGGCGGCGTTCCGTCAGGTGACGGGTCGGACGCCGACGGAGTTTGCGGGGAAGGTCTAGCTACACTCTCGGTGTCATCGCCCGCCTTGTGCGCAATTGCGCACTGGAGCGGGCGAAAACACCGAGTGCTGGGCACGCCGCCTCCCCAACCTCGTCATTGCGAGCGCAGCGAAGCAATCCAGAGTCTTTCCGCGGCGACAGTC
>JAEYRD010000222.1 GCA_023435725.1 Pseudomonadota bacterium
CGCGAGCGCCGAGGCGGCGGGGGCGGCGGTCAGCACTGCGGACGCGGGAGGGCGGCGCCCCGCCACCCCGCCGTTTCCCTTACTTGGAGGCTCGCAGCACGCGGTCGGACTGCGCCTGCGCTGCGGCCAGCGCTTCCTGCGGCTTCTGCGTGCCGGTGACCGCGGCCTGCACCGCATCATTGACGAACTTGTAGATGCGACCATTCTCGTGGACAGAGAGCTCAGGCACCGCATGCTCGAGCTGATCGCGCGCGACAGTCGCCTGCGGGAAGCCCTTGGCGTACTCCTCCATTGCCTTGGTCTTGTAAGCAGCAGGCGACACGGCGACGTAGCCGGTCTTCATGCTCCATTCGGCCGCGCGTTCCGGCGCCGTCATCCACTGGATGAACTTGACGGCCGCCTTCTGCTGCTCGGGGGATGCGCTCTTGAAGATGTAGAAGCTGCCGCCACCGGTCGGCGAGCCCCGCTGCTCCTTGGCCGGAAGCATGGCCACGCCGAACGGGAATTTCGCGGCGTCCTTGACGGCCGTGAGGTTACCGGTCGTGTGCCACATCATCGCCGTCTTGCCTTCGAGGAAGTCGGTGCGCAGCGTGGCCCAGTCGATGCTACCTGCAGGCATGACATTGTGCTTGCGGGACAGGTCGACCCAATAGTCGAGCGCGGCGACCGTCTTTGGCGCAGTCAGATGGACCTCGGTGCCGGCCTCGTTCATCATCTTCTGGCCGTTCTCGATCGCCAGCGCCTGCAGCATCCAATAGCCGTAGCCGGTCGTGGGAATCTCGACGCCCCAGCGCGTTGTGTTGCCGGAGCCGTCCTTCTTGATCAGCTTCTTCGACATCTCGACCATTTCGTCCCAGGACGCCGGCGCCTTCTCGGGATCAAGACCGGCCTCCTTGAAGGCGTCCTTGTTCCAGTACAGCACGATGGTCGAACGCTGGAACGGGATGCTCCAGGTCTTGCCGTCGATCTGACCGTTGGCCATGAAGGCCGGATAGAATTCCTTGAACCAGGATTTGTCGCTGACGAGGCCGTCGATCGGCACGATGGCGTTTTCGTCCATCAGCGTAAACACGTCGGTGGACAGCAGCACCGACAGTTGCGGCGGCTGGCCGCCCTTCATCGCCGTCATCGCCTTGGTCATCGTGTCCGTGTAGTTGCCGGCATAGACCGCCGTCACCTTGATGTCCGGATTATCCTTCTCGAATCGCGAGACCATATCGTCGATGATCTTCGTGACGGGACCGCCGACGGCGACGGGATAGTACATCGTCAGATCCACCGCGGCCGCCGGGCGAGCAGCGCCCATGGACAATGCAGCGAACGCGGTTGCCATTAACATTGTACGTCGAGCAAACATCTTGGTCTCCTTCGTTATCCCTTCTGACCGTTCTGACAGCGCCGCTCTCACCGATCGGAGGCTGCCAGGCGACCCTCGTTGACGCTGTTTTCCAGCCGGACTTCCGTGGTGGAATCGAACTGGTGTTCGTGGTCCGCATCCCAGGCGATCCGGACGTCTTCACCGGGCTGAACCTTGCTAAAGCCGTCGAGCCGCACCGAGATCGGCTGACCATCGATCTCGCACAGCACGATGCTGTCGGCGCCGAGATGCTCGACGGCTCTGACACGCACGACGTGATCGCCACCCGGGACGACACGGATATGCTCCGGCCGGATGCCGATCAGCCTGTCGCCCTGGCGCACGAGATTCATCGGCGGCGTGCCGATGAACCGCGCCGTGAACGCCGTTGCGGGACGGTTGTAGAGTTCTTCCGGAGAGCCGTTCTGCTCGATGCGGCCGTCACGCATCAGCACGACGCGGTCGGCCATCGTCATGGCTTCCGTCTGGTCGTGGGTCACGTAGACCATGGTCATGCCGAGGCGCTGCTGCAGCGCGCGGATCTCCGTTCGCATCTCGTGGCGCAGCTTGGCGTCCAGATTCGAAAGCGGCTCATCCATCAGACAGACCCGGGCTTCCGCGATGATCGCCCGCCCCAGCGCCACGCGCTGGCGCTGGCCGCCGGACAACTGCGACGGCTTGCGCTCGAGCAGATGGCTGAGGCCGACGATGTCGGCCACGCGCCTGAGCCGCTCGTCCCGCTCGGCGCGCGATACGCGCCGTACCCGCAGACCGAAGACGATGTTCTCGGCCACGCTCAGATGCGGAAACAGCGCGTAGGACTGGAAGACCATGGAGATCTTCCGCTGCGCCGGGGTGAGATGGGTAACGTCAACGCCGCCGATGCTAATCGTGCCGGCATCGGCCTCTTCGAGACCCGCGATCAGGCGCAGCGTGGTGGACTTGCCGCATCCCGAGGGCCCGAGCAGCACCAGCAGTGAGCCTTCTTCCGCCGTCAGACTGACGTTGTCGACAGCGCGCATCGCCCCCCAGGATTTGGAGACATGACTCAGCGTAATCGCCGACATGGCCGGTTCGCTCTCGGTTGCGGTGATCTGCGCAAGGTATAGATGCCGCCGCGCGAACGCGTTGCGTCCTGCTCAAGTGGAGCAGCGCAAGGTCGGTCACGACACGCAGACCGATCCATCCGTGTCTCTCCCTGTGACCACGCAACATTCATCGGCGTAGCAATTATTGTGTTCATATGAACATAGTATGACAGCATATGAAATAGAAATTTGCGCCTTGGATGTTCGAATGATATTTTGGTCGGCACGGAGAGCCCATGCTCAGCACCCCCACCGAACGTCAGGCCCACATTCTCGAGATCGTCCGCGAGGAAGGCTTCGCCTCGATCGAGCACCTTGCAACGCGCTTCGACGTCACGCAGCAGACCATTCGCCGCCTCGTGAATGCGCTCTGCGATCAGGGATTGCTCCGGCGAATCCACGGTGGCGTCAGCCTGCCCGTCCAGAACCAGAATCTCGCCTATGGAAGCAGGCAGGGATTGAATGCCAACGCCAAGCAGCGCATTGCGCATGCGACAGCTCGCTTCATTCCCGACGGCGCCTCACTGATGATCGGGCTCGGCACGACGCCTGAATATGTCGCGCAAGCGCTATCCCGCCGCCAGGATCTGCGCGTGATCACCAACAATCTGAACGTGGCGGCTGCGTTCGCACAAAATCCCGATGTCGAGATCACGATCGCCGGTGGCACGCTTCGCCGGCTTGATCGGGACATCGTCGGCGAGGCGGCCGCGCGCTTCTTCGCGGGCTTCCGGGCCGACTTCGGCATTTTCGGCGTCGGCGGCGTCGACCAGGACGGCACCCTGCTGGATTTTCACGTCGGCGAGGTTCAGGCGCGCCAGTCCATCGTCGCCAATTCGCGCACGGCCGTGCTCGTCGCCGACACGACCAAGTTCGGTCGCAACGCGACCGTACGAGGTGGCCATCTCGACGATTGCCACCATCTCTTCACCGACGGCCCGCTGCCGGCCGCCTTTGCGCCGATCGCAGCGAAATACGGCGATCGCATTCACGCAAACGGCGAGGCTCGCGCAGATTTGGAGCGGCCCGGCCGCGGCTAGTCGATAGCCCGCAGGCGAACGATCCAGGTCGAGCCAGCGCTTCCTCAGCCAATCAGCTGCCGAACCTTGCAGCACCGCACATCGCCTTCAGCTTCCGCCTGCTCTAGACTAGCGTTCGACGAACTTGTCTCTGGCCGTCAGAACGGCCGCGCCGCTCTCCTCACGTGCCGTGAAGACGACATCACCCTGGACATGCTCCGGCGCAGTGAGCGTGACGCGGAGCGACTCGGACGCATCCGGCGCCACCTCGATCGGTGCAAGCGCATCGTTGCCGACGATTGCCATCTTTGCGGTCAAGCCACCCACGGAGAGCGTGTATCGATGCAGACTAGCCGACTTGTTGAGCAGCTTGACCGTGTATGCGTTGCGGACCGATCCATCGGAAAGCCGGACGGCGACGGGATCCCGGTCATGCTGGACGGAGAGCAACGCCGTCGTCCTCGCCCCGAAAGCGACGGTGATCACGCCGGCGAGCGCGACGCATGCCACCGTCAGGCCGACGGTCTTCGGACGCACCAATCTGTTGGCCGCGGGTTCGGCCCGGCGGCCACGCTCGATGTTCTTCCAGCTTTCGTAGTCGATCAGACCGCGAGGGCGCCCGAGCTTCGCCATCACACCGTCGCACGCATCGACGCACAGTCCGCAGTTGATGCAAGCGAAGTTTGGCCCTTCCCGTATGTCGATGCCAATGGGGCAAACTGCAACGCATTGGCCGCAGTCGACGCAATCGCCGGCCGGCTTTCCTTGCAGCCGCAGCTCGGCGGCTTTCTTGGCGGAGGTTCGCTGCTCGCCGCGGTAGTCGCGGTAGTTCACGGTGTAGGCTTCGGGATCCCATATGGCGCCCTGAAGACGCGGCCAAGGGCACATGAAAGTGCAGACCTGCTCGCGCGCAAAGCCGGCCAGACCATAGGTCGTTCCCGTAAAGACCAGTATCCAGGTGAGCGCCGTGGCGGAGATTTCGCCGGACGCCAAGCCGCGCAGGAGGTCGGGCGCATCCGTGAAATAGAAGATGAGGGTGCCGCCGGTCGCCGCCGAAATCAGCAACCAAGCGGCATGCTTTGCGGCAATCTCGATCACCCGCTTCGCCGTCAGAGGCGTGCCGATATTCTTCAGACGCTGCCGCCGGTCCCCCTCTATCAGCCGCTCGACGAGCAGGAACAGATCAGTCCATACCGTCTGAGGGCAGGCAAAGCCGCACCACAGTCGCCCGGCAAGAGCATTGGTCAGGATGAGTATGGTCGAGGCGAGCACCAACAGGCCTGTGACGAGATAGAGATCCTGCGGCCATAGCTCGATGAAGAATGCGTAAAGCCGTCCGTTTGCGAAATCGAGCAGAACCGCCTGGTCAGGCGCATTGGTACCCCGATCCCAGCGAAGGAACGGCGTCACGTAATAGATCGACAGCGTCAGCAGAAGGATAGCCCACTTCAACCGGCGGATCGGACCCTTGACCGCCTGCGGCACGACAGGCTGACCGGTGACTGCAGCAGCCCTGGCGCGCGTTCTGGCGTGATCGATCTCGATGGTGACTGCCATGACCCGCTCAGTTGACCGCGGCAAAGCCGAGCGAGGCCCGGATGGCAGGTTCGATCAGGGATGGTGACCAGGGCGGCTCGAAAGTCATCGTCACGTCGGCGGAAACGACGCCGGGGACCGCCGCGACGGCGGCTTGCGCCCCCTTCTTCAGGAAGCCCGTCGCCGGGCATCCCGGCGTGGTGGCCGTCATCGTAATGTGAACCTCGCCGCCTTCGGCTATGATGTCATAGACGAAGCCAAGATCGACGATGTTGTGGCCAAGCTCTGGATCGATCACGACGCGCAGCGCATCGCGGGCCCGCGCGACGAGTTCTTCGGTCATATCGGCGCCCTCACCGTCAGTTCGTAGGTGGCGCCGTCGGGCAAAAAGCCGCCGAGCCAACGAAAACCGCGCTTTTCGAGCTGCGGAAACAGAAAGACAGGCTCCCGTCGCAGCAGGGCCGACAGCGTCTCGCCGGGTCCGAGCTTGTCGGCTGCTGCGAGGATCTGGACCATGGGTTCGGGCGGCTCGAGGTCGCGATTGTCGAGCTTGACGAGAGGCTCCGGCCATGGCGCGAAGCCCCAGTCGGCAGAGGGGGACACGCCCGGCTCCTGTTTGGGCGGCTCGGCCGGCGTGAACAGGACTTCCCACTCGTCCCCTTCGAGCGGCTGTGCAGAATGCCCAAATCCCTTGTCGGCCATCACGGCGAACAGCGGGATCGGCTTGAACGGCGCGTAGAGACGAAGTCCCTGTCCCGGCTCCAACCGTTCGAGCGCGGCCATGATGACTGAGAACGGCTCACCGCCGGCTCGCAGGATCGGGCGGACGTCGACATCGATGTATGCGGTCATGGTGCTCCTCTCAGTTTCTGGCGAACAGCAGATGGGGGGCGACGGCTCCTCCGGGCAGCCGCAGCGGGCTTGCGACATCGGCGAGCCGCCGGATCCGGACGATTTCGCGGACGATGCCGACGACGCCCAGATTCATCGCGACCACGGCAACACGGAAGGCGCTTGGCTCGCCGACCAGAAGCGTCAGCATTCCTGCCCAGACGGCCACATAGTAGATAACGAACCATTTCGTCGCCCTGCCCTCGGCGACGAGATCCTGGACCCGCGGCGTCGGCGCCCGCCCCATGACAGGGCCGTAGGTTTCCAGCCAGGTCAGGAACGCGACGATCTTGTAGAGCTTCGCGAGCACCAGCCCCGATAACCATCCGAACACCGCCAGGAAGGTGAATGCGCCGACATGCGCCGCGAGTACATCCGCCGAGATCAGCGCGACGCCCAGCACGGCCACGCCCGCGAGGCTCGCGAACGACAGCGTCGCGATGCGCATGTTGAGCTCGAGCTGACGCCGCTTGCGATGTCGGAAGATGCCGGCGATGTCACGGCCGTACAGAGCGGCGGACACAAGCCCGAGGACTCCGGCAATCAACAACACGACGCCCATTCCGGACGCGAGCCCGATCGCCAATATGCCGCCAGCCACCGTCACGGCGACAGCCAGAGCACCAGCCGCGAGCGTTACACGGCTCTGGCGGTCGTCCACGTCGGGCGACAGCATGAACATCGACAGAAGCCGGTAGCTGACGCCCATCGCAGTCAACGTCAGCCACCCCCCGAGCCCTGCGATCGCATGGAGCGGCACGCCGGACGCCAACACTGTCTCGCCGACGGCCCCGCCCCATCCGGCTAGCGCGAATGCGAATATCGAGCCGAAAGCGACGGTTGCGCACAGGGAAGCCAGACCGACGAGAACGAAGCTGGCCGGCCCTGTCGGCCTCAGCCAGGTGGTTAGTCCGAGGTCGACGACCACGAGAACGAAGCCGGTGACGAGCAGAACCGCGCCCAGCGGCAAGAGCCAAAGTGCGGGCGGCAAGTGGCCGCCCAGCGCCATGAAGCCCGCGAGCAGGCAGACAAGACCGGCGGTGAGCAGGCCAAGTGCCGGCAGCGCCCATTGCTCGGAGAACAAGGGCTTGGCGACGAGCACGGGAACGAACTGGAATAGCGCCCCGCACATTGCCAGGCTCAGCCAGCCGATGGTGACGACATGAACCAGGACCAGCGTATCCGGCGAGGCGATGTCCGCGGCGGGATAGCCGATGCCGGCGACCATCAGGGCGAGGGCCACCAACAACCATGTCAGCGCCGCCGCGAAGTAGGCCATCGTCCAACGGAATATGCTGCCGCCGATCATGCCCGCTCCGTCGTCACTTGCGCGCGCTGCCGGGCAACGGACCATAGGTCAGCGCCGGCCTGCAATACGCTCGCACCTTGGTCATCATTCCCATGAGAGTTCCTCTGCATCCGTCGCTGCAGCTTAGTGCAGGTTCCGGAGTGCTCTTTGCGATTGAGCAAAGACACCGAGGTTCCTCTTCTCGATAGTGGACTACGCAATAGATCGGAGAGCGATATATGAGAATCTTCGAAAGACTTCGCGAGCGTAGCCGCCATGCCGCGCTCGAGCCGTCGGCGTTGGACGACTTCGCATGCGAAGCGGAACGATCGCCGGTTTGTGAACACGGCCGCCCTGCGTCCCCCGCTTCGACCGCCCCAGCTTCATGATGTCGGATTCTTCCCGCGTCTGAGCCGGTTTTTCAGGCCGCTTTCCGGAAGGTGCGGCTGCGACTTCAGGTCAGTGCAGGAGGACGTCCGGTCCTGCGATCCATGATCGCCCGATGTTGAGCCACGGTCTGGTCACGATTGCTGTCGGAGGGCCTGGAGAAAAGGATTCATGGCAGCCGTAGACCGCTCGCTCGTCGCCGACCTTCCGATGTTCGCGGGTCTCGCCCCTGCCGAGCAGGAAGAGTTGCTGCGCGAGGCGCGGTCGGTCCGCTACCCCAAGGACACCGCCGTGTTCGAGCAGGGCGCCGAAGCCGACCGCTTCTTCCTGCTACTGCACGGCCATCTTCGGGTCGAAAAGACCACTGCCCAGGGCCAGCAGGTCATCGTGCGTTACGTGTCCGCTGGTGAACTGTTCGGGGTCGCACAGGCCATGAACCTTGCCTGCTATCCCGCGACTGCGGTCGCCGCCGTCGACAGTATTGTGCTGGCCTGGCCGGCGGCATCCTGGGTGCGCCTCGTCGCCAGATATCCAAGTCTTGCGGCCAGTGCGCTGCAGACGGTGGGAAGCCGGCTGCAGGATACCCAGGCGCGCGTCATCGAGATTTCGAACGAACAGGTCGAGCAGCGTGTCGCGCACGCGCTACTGCGTCTCGTCAAGCAGGCCGGCCGAAAGGTGGATCGCGGAATCGAGATCGATTTTCCCATCAGCCGGCAAGACATCGCGGAGATGACGGGCACCACGCTACACACCGTGAGTAGAATCCTGAGCGCATGGGAAGGCCAGGGTCTCGTGGAGGGCGGACGACAGCGCATCGTGTTGCGCGACCCGCACCGCCTTCATCTTCTCGCGGAACACTCCGAAGAGAGCCGCCTTCGCGGCTCGCCCCCTTGAGCCCAAGGCTTCTCACCCTCGGCCCAGGATCTGCTCAATCGTCGGCCGCGGCCAGGCCAGCCTTGATATCGCCAACCAGGCGCGCACCAAGTTGACGACCGCCGCGCGGAATTGTGCTGCCGCATCGCCCGCGGACTTGCCTACCGGCTGTTCGAGAGGCTATTCGAGACTCGATCCGGAATGCTCAAAAAAGGCCTCGGTAGATCGAGGCCTTTTTGCATTTCCTGCCGTCTGGTCCTTCCGTCCTTCTTGGGCTGACTATTCTTGCCCGCCGCAATCGTTCGATATGAAGCAACACGACAATAGAGCCTGGCTCCTGGTGCTTCCTGCCCTGGTCATCGTGACCTTCGTCGGAATCCTCCCTCTCATCGCCGTGACGAACTATTCCTTCCTCGACCTTTTCAGCCTGAACAATCCCTATTGGGTCGGCGTCGAGTGGTACCGGAACATCGTCACCTCTGAGCGTTTCTATGGCAGTTTGGGGCGAAGCTTTCTCTTCTCGGCCATCGTCCTGTCAATCCAGCTGCCGCTGGGCATCTGGATCGCGCTGCTCCTGCAACGATCACATCGGCTCATCGTCAGCACAGTCCTCGTTCTGATCACAGTGCCCCTTGTGGTGCCGTGGAACATGATCCCGATGATCTGGCTTAACTTCATCAACCCCAATGTCGGTCTCGCCGGTCGGATGCTGGGATGGACGGGCGTCGGCTTTGACTACAAGTTCAATGCCCTGCACACCTGGATCGTGCTCGTCGTGATGGATACGTGGCATTGGCTGGGGTTGGTCGTCGTCCTGTCCTATGCCGGAATCTCCAGCATTGCTCCCGCCTACTACCAGGCGGCAGCCATTGACGGCGCGTCGCGATGGCACATCTTTCGCTTCATCCAGTTGCCCAAAATGAAGACCGTGCTTTCGATGGCGCTTCTTCTTCGCTTCATGGACAGTTTCATGATTTATGTCGAGGCCTTCCGCATCAATGCCGGCGGACCGAATGGCGCGACAGCATTCCTGAGCCTCGACCTCGGCGAGGAAATCCAGGCTTTCAACTACGGGCCGGCCGCCGCACGCTCGATCGTATACTTCCTGATCGTCATGACAGTCGCGTGGGCCTTCAAGGCGGCAACCGGCACTCGGAAGCCGGTCGCCATGGAGCCCATCAGGTGAAGTCGCTGTCATTGACGGGGAGGATCATCGTATTCGCCGTACTGGGAGCGTTCATCCTCGTACCGCTGGCGCAAACGATCATCGTCAGCTTTGTTTCGACGCTTGCGAGGGACGGGATCCCCGAAGGGCATTTCAGTCTCGTCAATTACCTGAACATTCTCCATTCGCCTGTCCTGAAAGAAGCGATACTTAATTCAATCATCTACGTCCTGTTGAATGTCGCGCTTTGCCTTGGCGTCGGACTGCCGGCCGCTTATGCGTTCGCCCGATACAGCTTCGTCGGGGATCGACAGCTCTTTTTCCTGCTGCTGGTCTTCCGCATCACGCCGACCGTCGTGCTTTCACTGCCTATCTTTGTCCTGTTCGCACAAATCGGCCTGGTCAACACCCCGGTCGGCATCGCTCTCGTTCATTGCGTTTTCAACATTCCGATATCCATCTGGATATTGGAGGGATTCATCTCAGCAGTACCTCGCGAGTTGGACGAGACAGCATTCCTGGACGGCCACACTCTCGTCAGCTTCTTCTTCCGCCATCTCATTCCGGCCGTGGCGCCGGGCATCGGGGTCACCGCGTTCTTCTGTTTCATCTTCTCCTGGGTGGAGGTGGTGCTCGCCCGCATTCTTACGACGACCGGCGGCAAGCCAATCACCATGGCCATCAACGCGCTGTTCGGCTTCCGAACAGACGTCGGCCTCGTCATGGCAATGACGGTTCTCGCACTCGTTCCCGGAATTGCGATGATCTATTTTGTTCGGAACCACCTCGCCAAGGGCTTTGTTATCCGAACTTGATGGTTGGACGAAGCGCGAGGCGAGTTCGTCGGGCAAGCCTCGCGACCGGTGCGGCGAAATCAGCCCTTACGGCGACACCAGCTTCTTGCGGATGGCATAGCGAACCAGCTCGGCGGTGGACGACATCCGAAGCTTGCGCATCGCCGAGGCGCGGTGGGTCTCGACGGTCTTCACGCTTAACTTCAGGATTTCGCTGATCGACTTGTTGGTATGCCCTTCCGCGATCAGCTGGACCACGCTCTGCTCGCGCGAGGTGAGCAGCATGTCCGTCCGGTTCTGCTTGTTCGACTGGTAATCTTGAAGCAGCTTCTCCAGCAGAGCGCTGGTGAAGTAAGGCCTGCCGTCGAGCAAGGCCTCGACGGCGAAAATCAAGTGCTTGCGGGCGTCGGATTTGAATAGCAGGCCACGGACGCCGGCGAGGACGGCCTCCGTCAGGAGTTCCTCACTCTCGTGCATGGTCAGAATCAGCACCTCGGTTCGTGAACGCAGCGCCTTGAGGCGACGGCTGACCTCCACACCGTTCATGATGGGCATGGAGTAGTCAACGATCGCGACGTCCGGTCTGGTCTCCAGCGCCAGCGCGACAGCCTGCTCGCCGTTGATCGCTTCTCCGCTCACGATCCAGTTGGAGCGTGCTTCGACGATCGCGCGAAGCCCGGAACGCACGATTTCATGGTCATCCGCAATCAAGATGCGCTTCACGGCGTCGTTCCCGTTTACCAGTCTCTCCCCTGCCGGGCCGGACAACGGCTGTGACCGGCCGCATAATTCGGCCGATCATACGGCGCCCGGCCAGCAGGTTTATCCAGTAAAACCCTGAGTTATCCGGGCAAAGGTACTGACTCCCTGGAGCGGCTCGCCGGTGTCACCGTTCAGACCTCGATCAGACCCGTCCGAGCAGCATAGCGGACCAATCCGGCCGTAGAGCCCACCTCCAGCTTGCGCATCGCGGCCGCCCGATGCGCTTCGATCGTCTTGACGCTGAGATCGAGGATCGCGCTGATCGCTTTGTTGCTGTATCCCTCTGCAACCAGCTTGACCACGAGCCGCTCGCGCGCCGTGAGTTCGTGGTGGTACCCACCATCGGCACCCGATCCGCGATCGAAGTCGTTCACACAGCTCTGCGTGCAGAACGGCCTGTGCTGCAACAGCGACTCGACTGCAGCCAGCAGCAGCTTGTTCGCATCCGACTTCACCAGGAATGCGCGCGCGCCGGCCTCGAACGCCTGCTGCGCGATCAAGCCCGAATTGTGCACGGTGAAGATCAGAACCTCTGTCTGCAGCGGGTAGTCCCTGATCCGCCGAGCCACCTCCACGCCAGTCATGCGGGGCATCGAGAAGTCGAGGATGGCGACGTGAGGCCGGCTCTCGATTGCGGCTGCGACCGCCTTGCCGCCGTCGGTAGCCTCTGCCACGACCTCCCAGTCCGCCCGTTGTTCGAGCACCGCCCGCAGGCCCGAACGCACCGCTTCGTGATCGTCCGCTATGAGAATTCGCTTCATCGCAGCGCACTCCAAATCCTTCACGGCGGTCCGGTTCTTCTCCGGCTGGCCGCCCCGGGCTAGTGTTCTTTCGTTGACTGTGTGCCTGCGTAGGTCCTCACGATGGCTACGTTCCTTCGCCGATTGCGCCTGTTCACAGCGAGACGAAGCGGGAACATTGCGCACAGAATGGCGCCAGGCTGCGACGCTGCTGGATTGGACTGGATCTCGAGCGTACCTCCGATCTCGTGCAGCCTGGCCCGCATCGCCGGAATTCCGACCCCGACCGATGCTGCCTTGGTGCCGCGCCTGCCGGTGTCGGGAAGGCCGCGCCCGTTGTCCCTGATCATCAACCGGAACTGATTGTCGGCAACGTCGACGACGATGGTTACTTCCGTCGCCTTCGCATGACGGAAGACGTTGGTCAGAGCTTCCTGAACGACGCGCAGAAGCGAGCGCTTCGTCTCGTATGGCAGTCGGTCCACGTCCGGCACGATGTCAAATGCCACGCGCAACGACGTACGCGCCGAAAAACCCTCTGCGTAACGCTCGATCGCCGCCTTCAATCCCTCCCCCTCCAGATTCCGCGGATGAAGCAGATAGGCAAAGGCACGCAGCTCCCGTAGGGCTTCATCGATCGACGCATCGATGTCGTCGCAGAGCCGCGCGGCCGAGGGTGCGTCACCCAGGCTGCTGCGGATCCGCATCAGGGTAAGGCTGGCGGCAATTAGATGCTGACAGGTCGAGTCGTGCAGATCGGAGGCGATCCGCTGCTGGATGCCTTCCTGAATGGACAACAGGTCAACGCTGACATCGAATCCGCCGCCGCATGCCTGCTGAAAGGGACCATCGCGCAGTTCGCGGTGACTGCCGATCAATCGGACCATGCCGCCGGACGCGGGATCCATGACCGGCGTGACGGTCGTTTCCATCGCCCTTGGTCGCCCGCCGAGCGCAAGTCGCTGTCGGATCCTGACGCTTGTTCCTTCCGCGAGGCCCATCCCAAGCGCCTCGCAAACGGATCTGGCGTCGTCGGCGCTCATGCAATCGAAGATATCCAGATCGCGGACGCCTTCCGACGATACACCGAGTTGCAACTCGAATGCCGGATTGATCCGCTCATAGGCGAAGTGTCCGCGGTAGGACGGCCGCGCGGCAAATAGAAGATCTGCAGAAGACATCCAGTAGAGCCCGTCGACGGCTTCCTGCGAACCTGTCCAGCTGCCGAGACGGGTTCGCTTCGACGCACCATTTGACTTCACGGCAGGTACTCACTCCATTCTGGCGACTCTCGACCAGATCGAGTGTCTCCTTGCCCACCCCGCCAACATCCACCCCTAAGCCCGATAATCTTACCACCGCACAACGCGCCACACCAATAGATAGCACTTCCAGGCAACCAAAATCTGTAATCTGCAAGGAAGATGTTCCCGACGCTCGATATGCAGTTTGTGCCACGCAAGGCTCAAATCCGATGCAAACGAGAATCAAAACACCGGACACACACTTCAGGACTTACTCTTCAGGACGCTCACTTGGCGAAATGACCGCCGGCGATTTGGTTGTGTCTGCTTGCGTTTAGGAATGCGTCCCTGACCGATGTAGTGGCCCCGCCTCCTTCATTTCCGAGAGTCAACCAGACCCGGCGTCCCTCGTCCGCTTGATTTCTGCCCTCCTCCCTACATAGAATCCCGGATGTGCGCCCGCGAAGCGGACCATTATTAATGGTCCTCCGAGGTCTTCGCCGGCGAACGAGGTCAGCATGGGCGTTGGGCGAGCACCTTCAAGCCGGTTGAATCCGTCCTGTTCGGCCCGATCGCAATCGCCGCCGGCGCAGGAATTTATGGGCTGGCCATCCGAACCATCTCGATCTGACCGATATCGCTGACCGCATGGAGGCGAGTGTGAATATCCAGACCGCGTGTCGCACCTTGATCCTGGGTGCACTGCTAGCCGTCATTGCACCATCCACCCTCTGTCAGGCTCAACCGAAGGACGCCGGCGTGACGGCTCCGAAGCAACAGGGCGCAGCCGCGCCAATTGATGCAAGGCCGAATACCAATACGAATCCGGTCAAGCACCGCTACTGGCGGCACCGGGGCGGCAAGCATCCTCACTATGGCAGCCGCCGCGTTCGCACCTAAGGTCTGGCGGCTCCCGACAATGGACCGATCCATGAGCGAATCCAGGATGGGATCAGAGCGCGTGCGCGAGGTCGTTCTGAACGAGAGCCCCATAGATCATAGCGGGGATACCGGACGGCGGAGCCTGCTCGCGACGGGTCTTATCTTGCTTGTCGCCGGTGTCACGCTGTTCCTGGTGTGGAAGACGGTGCCCAGCCTATTGATCGTCTTCGCGGGCGTGCTGTTTGCGGCCCTGCTGGATGCCGCGGCGCGGGCGCTGGCACCGATCCTTCCTGTCGGTCGCGTATGGCGTTTGACGCTCGTGCTTCTGCTGCTCTCGGCGCTGTCAGGCTTCGGCCTGGTCTCGGGCGCGGGGAAGCTGCCGGAGCAGACGCGCCTGCTGCTGAAGGTCATGGATACCCAGCTCGATATCGTGCAGCAGCATCTGTTGTCCTATGGCGTGGACCTGCTCGGTCCGGAATGGGGGCGCGACATTGCGCAATGGCTCTTCGCCGATCAAGGCCGGTTTTTCAGCCATGCCCAATTCGTGCTGGGTGGCGCTTCGAGCCTCCTGACCGGCGTGCTCGTCATCCTGTTCCTCGGCATACTCTTTGCCTTCGATCCGACCAGCTACCGCGAAAGCCTGGTCGTGCTGGTCAGGCAATCCTACCGCGCCCGCATGCGCGCGGTGATGGACGAGATGGGCAATGTCATGCGGCTGTGGTTCGTCGGCCAGCTGATCCGCATCATTCTGAAGACGTTATGCGTCTGGCTCGCGCTCTATC
>JAEYRD010000234.1 GCA_023435725.1 Pseudomonadota bacterium
TTCCGCATCATCCGCGACTCCGAGCTCGAAATCGAGGAAGAGGCCGAGGACCTCGTCCGCCTGTTCGAGACGGCATTGAAGCGCCGCCGCCGCGGGTCGGTGATCCGGCTCGAGATCGACGCCAAGATGCCGGAGGAACTGCGCAGCTTCGTGCAGCACGCGCTCTCGGCTGCCGACGATGAGGTGTTCCTCGTCGACGGCGTACTCGCCATGAACGAGCTCTCGCAGCTCACCCGCCTCGACCGTCCCGACCTCGAATTCACCCCTTACGTGCCGCGCCATCCCGAGCGCGTGCGCGAGCATGGTGGCGACATCTTTGCCGCAATCCGGCAGAAGGACCTCATCGTCCATCACCCCTACGAATCCTTCGACGTGGTGGTGCAATTTCTCCAGCAGGCCGCGCGCGATCCTGATGTCGTCGCGATCAAGCAGACGCTCTATCGCACCTCCAACAACTCGCCGATCGTGCGCGCGCTCGCGGAAGCCGCCGAAGCCGGCAAGTCCGTCACGGCGCTGATCGAACTGAAGGCGCGATTCGACGAAGAGGCCAATATCCGCTGGGCACGCGATCTCGAACGCGCTGGCGTGCAGGTCGTCTACGGCTTCCTCGAACTGAAGACGCACGCAAAACTCTCGATGGTGGTGCGCCGTGAAGGCGGAAGCCTCACAACTTACGTCCACACCGGCACCGGCAATTACCACCCAGTGACGGCGCGCATCTACACCGACCTCTCCTACTTCACCTCGGACCCAACCATCGGCCGTGACGCCGCGCGCGTATTCAACTTCATCACCGGCTATGCAGCGCCAAGCGATCTGGAAAAGATGGCGGTGTCGCCGCTGACGTTGCGCAAGCGCATCATCGAGCACATCCAGGGTGAGACCGCGCACGCGCGGCACGGCCGCCCCGGCGCGGTCTGGATGAAGATGAATGCGTTGGTCGACCCCGACATCATCGACGCGCTCTACGAGGCGTCACAGGCGGGCGTGCAGGTCGAGCTCGTGGTTCGCGGAATCTGCTGCCTCAGGCCCGGTATTCCCGGACTCTCGGAGAACATCCGCGTCAAGTCGATCATCGGTCGCTTCCTCGAGCACGGCCGAATCTACTGCTTCGGCATGGGCCAGGGCCTGCCGAGCGCGAAAGCCGCTGTGTATATCTCTTCGGCCGACATGATGCCGCGCAACCTCGACCGCCGCGTCGAGGTGCTGTGTCCGCTGCAAAATCCGACGGTGCATCAGCAGGTTCTCGAACAGATCATGGTCGCCAACCTGAAGGACAATGAGCAGAGCTGGCAATTGTTGCCCGATGGGTCCTCAACGCGTATGAAGGCCGCGAAGGGCGAGGAGCCTTTCAACGTCCACAACTACTTCATGACAAATCCGAGTCTGTCTGGCCGTGGAAAGTCGCTCAAGGAATCCTCGCCGCGCCGTCTCACGCGCCGTAATGAACGTCATCAATCCTGATCCGGGGTCCCTGACGTGAAGCGGCCGCGCAAGCGCGGCTCTAGCGTCGCGGTCATCGACATCGGCTCCAACTCGGTCCGTCTCGTCGTCTACGAGGGACTGACCCGGAGCCTCATCCCGCTGTTCAACGAGAAGACGCTGTGCGGCCTCGGACGCGAGGTGCAGAGCACCGGCCTGCTCGCGCCCGACGCCGTCGACAAGGCGCTGACGTCGCTGAAGCGGTTCCGCGCGCTGTGCCGCGTGATGCAGGTCGGACGCGTGTTTGCGATCGCGACCGCCGCCTGCCGCGACGCTTCCAACGGCCCGGACTTCATTGCGAAGGCCGAGCGCATCTGCGCCGTAAAAATCGAGATCCTGTCGGGCCCGCGCGAGGCGCGGCTGTCGGCGCTCGGCGTGATCTCCGGCATCCATCACCCCGATGGCATCGTCGGCGATCTCGGCGGTGGCTCGCTCGAGCTGATCGACGTCCGCAGGAACAACGTGCGCAGCGGTGTCACACTGCCGCTCGGCGGTCTCGCGCTCCAGGACCTCGCGCACAAATCGCTCAAGCGCGCCGACCGCATCGTGCGCGAGGAACTCGACGAGGTGCCGCAGCTCACCACGGGGGTCGGCCGCACCTTCTACGCCGTGGGCGGCACCTGGCGCGCGCTCGCGCGCATCCACATCATCCAGAGCGGTTATTCGCTGCAGGTGATGCACGGCTACTCCATCTCCGCAGCAGAAGCGCTCGACTTCTCGCGTCGCCTGCGGCGGCTCGCGGCCGCCGACATGCTTGCCGACATCGAGATCGTCGCCGACGCACGCCGCCCGCTCCTCACCTATGCGGCGCTGGTGCTCGAGCACATCATCCGGGTCGCCAAGCCGAAGACCATCGTGTTCTCGACCTTCGGAGTGCGTGAAGGCCTTCTGCACGAGAAGCTACCGGAGTCCGAACGCAACAAGGACGGGCTGATCTGCGCGGCCGAAGAGCTGAACCAGCTGCTATCGCGCTCGGCGAAGCACGCCCGTGAGTTGATCGCCTGGACCGACACCCTCGCGCGCGTGGTGAAGCTGCGCGAGACCGAAGAGGACCGCCGGCTGCGTCACACCGCGTGCCTGCTCTCCGACATCGGCTGGCGCGTGCATCCCGACCATCGCGGCGAGCAGACGCTGAGCCTGGTCGTGAACGGAAACTTCGGCGCGATCACCCATACCGAGCGCGCCTTTGTCGGCCTGTCGGTGTTCTATCGTTATGCGGGCCTCAGCGAGGAAAACCAGCCGCCGGCCACGATGCAGGAGCTGCTGACACCGGCGCAGCTCGAGCGCGCGCGCCTGCTGGGTGCGGCATTCCGCGTCGCGCATCTGATCTCGGCGGCGCGGCCAGGCGTGCTGCCGGCCACGCATTTCCGCAGCCAGGGACGCAAATTGATGCTGGTGTTCGAGCATCGCCTCGGCGACCTCGTCGCCGACCGCGTCGGCAGCCGCTTCCGCCAGCTCGCCCGCCTGATCGGCCGCTCCGGCTCGATCGTGAGGCGCTAGAAGATCATTCCGCCGACGCCTTGGCGTGGCGCTCGGAAGTTTCGAGCGCGGCCAGGCTCAGGCTGCGCCGCCGCCAGATGCTGCCGACAACCAGCACGACGACGACACCGAGCGCCGCACAGAGATATTCACCGCCTCCGCCGCCATGGGCGAATTGCGGCGGGATGCGCAAGGCAGCGAGCACATTGTCCAGGGACGCACCGAACGGGCCGTCGAACAGCGTGTGCAGCTTCGGCGCGATGCCGGGATCGGTCGCGATCACCTCGCCGGCGATCCAGCCGAGCAGCGCCGCGCCGGCCCACACCAGGATCGGCAGCTTGGTCAGCAGCGCCATGATCAGCGCCGCACCGGCCACGATCAGGGGGACGCTGATGGCGAGGCCGAGGATCAACAACGGCACGCTGCCATTGGCGGCGGCGGCCACCGCGATGACGTTGTCCAGACTCATGACAATGTCGGCAACGACGACGATCTGCACCGCCTGCCAGAGATGCGAAGCCGACTCGACGCCGTCCTCGTCCTCTTGTTCCGGCACGAGGAGCTTTGCCGCAATCACGATCAGCGCGAGACCGCCGATGAGCTTGAGGTAGGGCAGCTCCATCAGGCTCGCGACGATGCCGGTGAAGATGATCCGCAGCAGCACGGCCGCGCCGGCACCCAGGATCATGCCCCAAAGCCGGTGCCGCGGCTTCAGGCCGCGGCAGGCAAGCGCGATCACCAGCGCATTGTCGCCGGAGAGCAGGATGTTGATCCAGATGATCTTGCCGACCGCAATCCAGAAGGTCGGCTCGGCCATCTCATTGCGAAACTGGGTGAAGAATACCCCGATCGTAGCGGGATCGAAGATCTGCCAGAGCCAGTTCACAATACGTCCTTTCGCCCCGTCGTCTTAAAGCTTGATCCGGAAAAGTGTGTAGCGGCTTTCCGAAAAGATCATGCTCCAACAATAACCTCAAGCGCGATGGCCTCCATCGCGCTTGAGTATCGGCTGATGGATCAGCCGACGATCTCGTTGCCCGAGAAGAACTGCGCGATCTCGATCGCAGCGGTCTCCGGCGCGTCCGAGCCGTGAGCAGAATTCTCACCGATCGACTTGGCGTAGAGCTTGCGGATCGTACCATCGGCCGCCTTGGACGGATCGGTCGCACCCATCGCGTCGCGGTATTTGGCGACAGCACCCTCGCCCTCCAGCACCTGGACGACCACCGGACCCGAGGTCATGAACTCGACGAGCTCGCCGAAGAACGGCCGCGCCTTGTGGACGGCATAGAAGGTCTCGGCCTGCTCCTTGGTCATGCGGATGCGCTTCTGCGCGACGATGCGCAGGCCCGCCTTCTCGATCACGGCGTTAACCGCGCCGGTCAGGTTACGCGCGGTCGCATCGGGCTTGATGATCGAGAAAGTGCGTTCAATCGCCATGGTCATGTCCTTGAGAAAATCGGTGGTTCGGAGTTGCGGGGCTTATATCGGCGCCTTCGCCATCCGGCAAGCGACTGCCAGATCGGCCCTCACAGGCGCTTCGCCGCAGGGCGCAGGCACCTGATTCCAACATGGATTACAACAATTTCACCCGGATGAACCCAATCTGAAGCCCCCGTCAGGATTCGGTTCAGTCTCGCGGGCGTAGGGTTGGGTCCATCGAAACCGAAGCCTGATCATGAGGCGGACCGTTTCGGCGGCCTTTTCATCGACGCGATAGCCCCGCGCCGGCAGTTTTGAGGAGATCACCATGTTGAGGAAACTTTCGCTTGCCGCCATTGCCGCGGTCGCGCTGGGTGCCGCGCTGGCACCGACCTCCGCCTCCGCTCACTGGCATGGCGGCTGGGGCTGGCACGGCGGCGGCTGGCACGGTGGCTACGGCTGGGGCGCTCCGCGCTTCTATGGCGGGGGTCCCGTCTCCTACGGGTATGGCGGCTGCTACGTGCGCCGGCTGGTCCCGACCCCCTGGGGACCCCGCTGGCGGCTGATCAACCGCTGCTACTGAACCCGCCTGCACCTCCCTAAGGTACCTATCCCCAAGGTACCATCCAAGCGAAGCCCCGGCGTTCCCCTGCGCCGGGGCTTCGCATATGGCGGATATCGCGCATTCATACAATCTTTACTAGAATGCCGGGCATTCCCCGCACACGGCGAAACCATTTTGGGGGCCAAGGACTTGGTACCGTGTCGTCACTTTGAGAACACGGAACCTCGCGATGGCTGGCCTTTTTGCCAATGACAGCGAACAGATCGACCGGCGCACCAGCCGCGCGATTTGCGATGCCGTAGGCGAACGGCTCCAGCAGAGCCTTCGCCCCGAACCGCGACTGACCTCGCATCTCGAGCACCTTCTGGACGAATTGAAGAAGCGCGATCGCGACGGCGGCTCGCAGAATTGACCGCCGCAAAACGGCCTGCGCAAAAACGGGTTGCGTTCGGGGCGCCTTGCGGTGACAAGGCCGCATGCTCTCGATCACCGACCTCTCCATCCGCCTCGCCGGACGCCTTTTGATTGACCAGAGTTCCGTGCAGATCACGCCCGGCTCGCGCGTCGGCATGGTCGGGCGCAACGGCACCGGCAAGTCGACGCTGTTCAAGGTGATCCGGGGAGAGCTGGCGGCCGAGCACGGTTCGGTGACCCTGCCGCCGCGCTGGCGGGTGGGCAGCCTCGCACAGGAAGCCCCGAACGGGCCCGAAAGCCTGATCTCTGTCGTGCTCAAGGCCGATCTCGAGCGCGACGCGCTGCTCGCCGAGGCCGAAAGCGCGACCGATCCGCACCGGATCGCCGAGATCCAGACCCGGCTCGTCGACATCGACGCGCATTCGGCGCCGAGCCGCGCCGCCGCGATCCTCTCCGGCCTCGGCTTTTCCGCCGCTGACCAGCTGCGCCCCTGCGCCGAGTTCTCCGGAGGCTGGCGCATGCGCGTCGCGCTTGCCGCCACGCTGTTCGCGGCGCCCGACCTGTTGCTGCTCGACGAGCCCACCAACTATCTCGACCTCGAAGGCACGCTGTGGCTCGAGGACCACCTCGCGCACTATCCGCGCACCGTGATCGTGATCAGCCACGACCGCGATCTCCTCGAGAGCTCGGTCGACCAGATCCTGCATCTGGAACGCGGCAAGCTCACGCTCTACCGCGGCACCTACTCCTCCTTCGAGGAGCAGCGCGCCGCGCGCGAGCTGCTCGACGCCAAGCAGGTCAAGCGCCAGGAAGCCGAACGCGCACGCCTGCAGGCCTTCGTCGACCGCTTCAAGGCCAAGGCCTCGAAAGCACGCCAGGCGCAGTCTCGCGTGAAGATGCTGGAGCGGCTGAAGCCGATCACGGCTCTGGTCACCGAAGACGTGCGCGAGATCAGCTTTCCCGCGCCGGAGAAGATCCTGTCGCCGCCGATCATTGCCGTCGACAATGCCTCGGTCGGTTACGATCCTGCAACGCCGGTGCTGGGCCGCGTGACGCTGCGCATCGACAATGACGACCGCATCGCGCTGCTCGGCGCCAACGGCAACGGCAAGTCGACACTCGTCAAACTGCTCGCCGGGCGCCTCGCGCCGTTCTCCGGCAAGGTGACGCGTGCCGACAAGCTGTCGATCGCCTATTTCGCACAGCACCAGCTCGATGAGCTCAACGAGGACGCCTCCGCCTACGACCACGTCCGCAAGCTGATGGGCGATGCGCCCGAAGCAAAGGTGCGCGCCCGTGCCGGCGCGATCGGCTTCTCCGGCAAGGCGGCCGACACCAAGGCGGGAAAACTGTCGGGCGGCGAGAAGGCGCGGCTCCTGCTGGGGCTTGCGACCTTCTTCGGCCCCAACATGATCATCCTGGACGAGCCGACCAACCATCTCGACATCGACAGCCGTGCAGCTCTTGCGGAGGCGATCAACGAATTCCCCGGCGCGGTGATCATGGTCTCGCACGACCGCTATCTGATCGAGGCCTGCGCCGACCGCCTCTGGATCGTCGCCGATCGCACCGTCACCAACTACGACGGCGACCTCGACGAGTACCGCCGCCTGGTGCTGTCCGCGCGCAACGCGGAAGCCGCCCCGCGCGAGCGCAACACCGCGAGCGAAAAGCCGCCGCGTCCGAAGTCGGACAATCGCGGCTCGCTGAAGAAGCGCATCGCGGAAGCCGAAGCCGAGATCGCCCGCGTCAGCGAGATCATCACCAAGATCGACACGGCGCTTGCCCTGCCCGACATCTTCACCCGCGATCCCAAGCAGGCCGCGCAACTGTCAAAGGCGCGCGCGAACGCAGCGGATGCGCTGGCACGGGCGGAGGAGCAATGGCTCGAGGCGAGCACACAGTTCGATGAAGCGGCGGGCTAGATTCAAAAACTGAAAAACAACCCCATGCACAGTAGCGGGGCGGCCGCCGCTCACGCTCAGGTGATGCAGCGCAAGACATTGAATTACGTGAATTAATTCGCCAAGATTAGCGCTCTCGCATGATCTCATGCCGGTAGCGCCGCAACGGCGATAGCAGGTAGCTCAGGATGGTTCGCGAGCCGGTCCTGATCTCCACGGTCACCGCCATTCCCGGTGACAGGCTGACCAGGCGGTCGTCCACCTGCATTTGCGTGCGATCGAGCGAGATGCCTGCGCTGTAGCTCAGCTCCTGCCCGCTCGGCTCGCTGCTGTCGTGTTGTTGCGTCCCGAGCGCGCGGTCGCCTCCGCGCTCCGGCGGGCGGTCGCGAATGATGGCATCCTGCGAGACGCTCAGCACCCGGCCTTCCAGGAGGCCGTAGCGGGTGAAGTTGAAGGTGTCGATCTTGATGGCGGCGCTCTGCCCGACTTCAACAAACCCGATGTCGCGGTTGGAGATCATTGCCTCGATCTCGAGCCGCGTATCGGTCGGCACAATGACGAGCAGCGATTGTGCGGGGGTGACCACGCCTCCCACGGTGTGAATCGCCAGCTGCTGCACGACGCCGTCGACCGGTGACGTCAGTTGCTGGAGCCGCGTCCTCTGCTCCGCCTTGATCAGGTCCCGCGCAACCCCATTCGCTTTCTGCTCACTCTTCGCGAGCTCGTCAGACAGGCTCTTCCTGTATTCGGCCACGGCCTGGATGCGGGTCTCCCGGATCGCGGCGGCGGCGGACTCGGCTTCCTTGAGGCGGCTGCTTTGGACGCGGAGCTCCTCCTGCTGCTCGATCTGGAGCTGAAGGGTCTCATAGAACGTCAGCTTCGAGCCGATCTCCTTCTCCATCAGCGTCTTGCGGATATCGACGCGCTGCTGGGTGACGGGAAGCAACGCATCGAGCTTGTGGATCGTCGCCGCGATGGTCTGATGCTCGGCGTCCTTCTGCGCCTCCTGTCGCGCAAGCGCAGCCAGCTTGGCGCGATGCTCGCCGACCTGATTGGCGAGCAGCTGCCGCTGCGTCGCGACCAGCAAGGGGTCGGCGCCCTCGGGTGCGACGAGATCGGTGGAGGCCTCCTCGCCGCTTGCAAGCGCAGCACGAAGACGCGCGATATTGAGACGTTCGGCCATGAGATCGTCGTGCAGCCGATCGCGCTCTGCCGCGTTCACGGTCGAATCGAGCTCGATCAGCACGTCGCCCGCTTTGACCGCCTGCCCGTCCTGCACGTGGATAGCGCGCACCACGCCGGTCTCGAACGGCTGCACCACCTTGCTTCGTCCGCTCGACACGACCTTGCCGGTTGCCGAGGCCACAATGTCGATCGTGCCCCATGCGGACCATGCGAGCGCCGCGCAGACAAGGAGCATTAGGGCCACCGCGATGGCGCGGCCGGTCGGCGACGGCGGCGCCTCGGCAATTTCCAACGCCGCGGGCAGGAAGGCGATCTCTTCAGTGGTCCGGCCCTTTGCCTTTCGGAAGGGAACGACGGTCTGCTCCGGCCGGGGGGCCGTAACGGCGCTAGCCGACCTCATAGATCCCTCCCTGTAGACGATGCAGGGCCGCGTACCGGCCACCGGTCTTGATCAACGCGTCATGCGTGCCGTCCTCGACCAGCCGGCCCCGTTCCAGGGTGAAGATGCGATCGGCGCCGCGGACGGTGGACAGACGGTGCGCGATGATCAGGACCGTGCGCCCCCTGGCGATTTCCTTCATGTTCTCGTGGATGATCCGCTCGCTCTCATAGTCGAGCGCGCTGGTGGCTTCATCGAAGATCAGGATACGGGGATTGCTAACCAGCGCCCGGGCGATCGCGATACGTTGGCGCTGCCCGCCCGAGAGCGTCGAGCCGCGCTCGCCGACCACGGTGTCGTAGCCCTCAGGGAGATCCAGAATGAAATCGTGCGCCCCCGCAAGGCTGGCCGCTTCCATGATGCGGTCCATCGGCAAGGTCGGATCCGCCAGCGCAATGTTGTCGCGAACCGAGCGATTGAACAGCATGTTTTCCTGGAGCACTACGCCGATCTGCCGGCGCAGCCAGGCCGGATCGGTCATCACGAGATCCATTCCGTCGACCAGCACGCGCCCGCCCTGGGGAACGTAGAGCCGCTGCACCAGCTTGGCGAACGTGCTCTTGCCCGAACCCGACGATCCGACGATGCCGACGGTTTGCCCGGCTGGAATATCGAATGAGACGTCGTGCAGGATTTCAGGCCCTTCGAGCCGGTAGCGGAAGGATACATGCTCGAACCTGATGTTGCCCCGGATCGGCGGCAGCCCCGCGCGCGCGGCCGAATAAGCCGGCTCTGCCGCACTGTTGAGGATGTCCCCGAGCCGCGCGATCGACAGCCGCGCCTGATGAAAGTCCTGCCAGACCTGCGCCAGCCGCAGCACCGGCGCCGAAACACGCCCCGCAAAGATGTTGAAGGCCACAAGCTCGCCGACGGTCAACGCGTCGCCGATCACGAGTCTTGCGCCGACATAGAGGATGGCCGCGGTGACGACCTTGCTGACGAACTGCACGAACTGGCTTGCGGTGTTGCCAAGGCTCGTAACGCCGAAGCTCGCTGAGACATAGCCGGCGAGCTGCTCTTCCCAGCGACGCTGCATCTGCGGCTCGACCGCCATGGCCTTCAGCGTTTCGATGCCGCTGACACTCTCGACCAGAAAGGCCTGGTTCTCGGCACCACGGCGGAATTTCTCGTCCAGCCTGCGGCGAAACAGCGGCGTCGCCACGGCCGAGATCGCGATATAGAACGGGAAGGATCCGAGGACGATGAAGCTCATCTGCGGCGAATAGGCAAACATCACCGCCAGGAACACCGAGGTGAAGAACAGGTCAATGACGATCGTCAGCGAGGAGCTGGTGATGAAATTGCGGATGTTCTCCAGTTCCCGGACGCGGGCCACAGAATCTCCGACACGCCGCGCCTGAAACCAGGCCATGGGAAGCGCCAGCAGATGATGGAACAGCCGTGCCCCGAGCTCCACGTCGATGCGGTTGGTCGTGTGCGAAAACAGATAGTTGCGCAGGATTCCGAGCACGGTGTCAAACAGGGAAACGACGACCAGGCCGATGACGAGAACGTCGAGCGTGGACAGCGAGCGGTGAACCAGCACCTTGTCGATCACGACCTGGAAGAACAGCGGCGAGACCAGCGCAAAGAGCTGGAGGAAGAACGAGGCGGCCAGCACCTCGCCCAGCAGCCGCCGGTATTTGCCGATCGCGCCGACGAACCAGGTGATATCGAAATGCCGCCCGAGGTCGGATAGCCCGGCGCGCCGGGCCATCAAGATCAATCCGCCGTCCCAGAGCACCGTAAACTCGTCGCGCTCCATCAGCACCGGCCGCCGGGCCTGCGGTGACTGCACCAGCACCTTGTCGGCGGAGGCTTTCGCGATGACCATGAAGCTGCCGTCGCGCAGCATCGCGATCGCCGGCAGCGGGCTGCCCGCCAGACGTTTCCATTCCGTCCGATAGGTTCGTGCCTTCACTCCGAGAGACCTGGCGCAGCGGACGATGTCCGCTGCGCCGAAGATCGCCGTTCCGGTCCGGTGCCTGAGCTGCTCGCGATCGGCCGCAACGCCCTGCAGGTGCAGCAACATCAGCAGAGCGTCGAGACCCGTATCGGTCGCGCCCGGGTTCGTCGTCATGAGCGTTCTCCAGGCCGGAGCGGCTAGCCTCAGGCGTGCTGGGGCGGTGCAAGCACCTGGCTCTGGGTCGCATGCGGATCGGGCAGCGGCATCTCGCCAGGGCCGTCACCTGCCGGAACGAGGTTCGCCGCCATGGCCTGGTTGAGCAGCATCGCGGCCGCCATCGCCGCGCCGCCGTTGATGACGACGTTGTTTCCGCTACCGCCATCGAGGACGTCCTGGCCACCGCCGCCGATCAGCACGTCGTCCCCCGCACCACCCGCCAGCGTGTCGTTGCCGGGGCTGCCGATCAGCACGTCGTCGCCATTGCCGCCGTTGGCAACGAGCTGGATGCCGCCGTGCAGGCCGGAGGCGGTGATGACGTCGTCGCCATCGAGGCCGTTGATGACGATCCTGTCGCCCGCGCCGGCATCGGTGATGTTGATGTCCTCGCCAAGCCCCGACACCGTGATGATGCCGTCATGCTCGGTCACCGTGATGACGTCGTTGCCGGCGGTTGCGTTGATGGTCACGGTATCAGCGGCGCCATCATTGGCACCGAGGTCGAGGTTGACCTGGTTCACGCCGGTGCCGGAGAGATCGCCGACCGTGATGTTGTCCGCGCCGCCCAGGGCGTTGAAGTCGACATGTTCGACGCCGTTGAGGTCCATTGCGATATTGGCGACGTCGCGGGTGAACAGCACCCGACCGCCGTTGGCCGAGATGTTGATGTTCTCGTTGATGTTGGCGCCGTTGAACAGCAGCGTGTCGGTACCCTGGCCGCCTTCGACGGTGTCACTGCCGTCGCCGGGGTTCCAGATGAAGGTGTCGTCGCCGGCGCCGAGATTGGCCACGTCGTTGCCGCGTCCGCCGATCACGGTGTCATTGCCGGCGCTGCCGGTGATGGTGTCGTTGCCGTCGCCACCATTGATGTTGAGGCTGGCAAGCTGTCCCGCCCTGATCGCGGATGCATTTATGACATCGTTGCCGGCTCCGCCGTTGAGACTGAGCACATCACCGGCGTCGGCGTGAGCGATCGTCACCTGCGCCGCAAGGCCGTTGACCACGATCGATCCGCCGCTACTGACGGCCGTGATGTTGTCGTCACCGGCGCTGCCGTTCACCGTCACACGGTCCGCCGCGCCGTCACCGCTCTGGCTGCCGGGGCCGGCACTCAGGTCAATGGCAACCTGCGCGATGCCGGTCCCGGTCAAGTCGTTGACCACGATGTTGTCGGCCCCGCCGGCGGCGGCGATCTGCACGCGCTCCACTCCGTTGATATCCATGACGATATTACCGACGTCACGGGTAAGGACCGCATTCCCGCCATTTGCCCCGATGGACATGCTTTCGGCCGCGTCGGAGCCGTTGAACACCAGCGTATCGGTGCCCGCGCCACCGAGAACGGTGTCGCTGCCGTCACCGGGATTCCAGACGAAGGTGTCATTGCCGGCACCGAGATCGGCAACGTCGTTGCCCCGGCCGCCGGTGACCCTGTCATTGCCATCACCGCCGATCAGGGTGTCAGCCCCCTGACTGCCGGTGATGGTGTCGTTACCCACGCCGCCATCGATGGTCAGTCCGATCACCGCGGCGAGCGTCGATGCATCGATGACGTCGTTTCCGCCGAGCGCCTGGATGACCAGCCGGTCGCCAGGTTCTGCATTTGCGATCTTCACGACTTCCGGCAGACCCGTCACCGTCACATTGGTGCCGTCGGCCGTGACCTCAATGTGCTGGCCGGCGTTGGTGCCGTTGACGGTCACCACATCCGCCGCGCCGTCGCCTTGGGTCCCTCCGGGATTGGCTCCGAGATCGACGAGCACCTGCTTGACGCCGGTCCCGGTGAGATCGCCAACGGTGATGTTGTCGGCGCCGCCGCGCGCATCGAATTCGATCTGCTCGATGCTGTTGAGGTCCATCGTGATGTTGGCGACGTCGCGGGTGAAGCGCACCCGGCCGCCGTTGGCCGAGATGTTGATCTTCTCGTTGATGTTGGCACCGTTGAAGAGCAGCTTGTCGTTGCCCGATCCGCCTTCGACCGTGTCACTGCCGTCGCCGGGGTTCCAGATGAAGGTATCGTCACCCGTGCCAAGCTGCGCGACGTCGTTGCCGCGTCCGCCATTGACGATGTCATTGCCGCTACCGCCGATCAGGAGGTCGTTGCCGTCACCGCCGGTGATTCTGTCATTGCCATCGCCGCCATCGAGCGTCAGGGAGATCAGGCTGCCGAGGCCGTTGCTCGCAGTAATGACATCGTCGCCGCCGCCGGCGTGCAGCACGAGATTCTCAGTCGTGCCGATGTCGAGCGAAAATGGCGTCGGGCTGGTCCTGTCAAACCGCACGCGCGTGCCGTTCGCCGTGATCGTGAACGTCTCGGAGCCATTGCCTCCGTTGACCTGCGCCGTATCGTTGCCGTCACCGCCCTCGAACAGGTCGGTTCCACCGCCGGGATTCCAGATCATGAGGTCGTCGCCGGCCTCGCCGAACAGCTGGTCGTCGCCGCTGCCGCCGTCCAGGATGTCGTTCCCTGCCCCGCCGAACAGTAGATCGTTGCCACCGCCGCCGTTGATTACATCATTGCCGGCTTGCCCAAACAGCAGGTCGGCACTCGAGCCGCCCGTGATCCTGTCATTGCCGTCTCCGCCGAAAATGTGCGCCGAGGGCATCGCTCCGTTGGCTTCGTCGACGGCGATCGTGTCATTGCCGCCCTGGCCGAAGATGTCGATCTCGCGGGTATTGGCGACGGTTGGGTCACCACCGAGCGGCTTCACAGAACCGTTATTGATCAGGATGCGGCCGGATTGGTCGCGGCTGGTCACGATACCGTTATTAGCGCTATCACCAAAAATGCTGAGCTGGCCCGTCGCCGGGGAAAAAACAGCGGTAGTAGACATTCTAAATATCCTTCGACCGATCTAGTCCCTCGCTTGGAGGCGTAGCAGTCGCTAGAATGACTTTCTTGAAGCGTTGCTTGAGACGAGCGTGATTATTCTGGAGATTTCCTCCAGATTTTGTGCGGGCCAATTTCGGCCCGCGTCGGATGCAAAGGCACTCTCACATTGCGAGTCGCCTGATCGCGTGCAGCATTTCGATTCCGGAGCCGGATTTGCAGCTCATATTCGAACGTCACGTGCTTGATACGAACACGCGCGAGTTGCGTCGCGACAGCGAACCGGTCACCGTCGAGCCCCAGGTTCTGGATCTGCTGATCTATCTCATCGAAAACCGCGACCGCGTCGTCAGCAGGAACGATCTGATCGGCTCGGTGTGGCAGGGGCGAAACGTCTCTGATTCATCGCTGAGCAGCCGCATCTACGCGGCCCGTAAGGCCATCGGAGACAGCGGCAGGGACCAGAAGCTGATCCGCACCGTCGCGCGGCGGGGCTTGCGCTTCATCGGAACGCTCGAGACGCCACCGAGTGCGGTGGCGCCAACTGATGAAGCCGCGGCCGCGAGGGTCGAGAAGAGCCGTTTCATCGAGGCGCGCCAAGCCTCGCCGGTGTCCGATCGCCGCGTCATCGCGGTGCTGCCCTTCACGAATATGAGCGACGATCCCGAGCAGGAATTCTTTTCCGACGGCATCAGCGAGGATCTCATCACCGCCCTGTCAAAGCTGCGTTGGTTCCTGGTGATCGCACGCAACTCATCGTTCAGCTACAAGGGCAAAGCGGTTCACATCAAGCAGATCGGCGAAGAGCTCGGAGCCCGGTACGTGGTCGAAGGCAGCGTTCGCAAGAGCGGCGGACGCGTCCGCGTCACAGCGCAGCTCAACGATGTCGCGAGCGGCAGCCACGTCTGGGCTGATCGCTACGACCGGGAGGCGACCAGCATCTTCTCAGTCCAGGACGAGATCACCGAGGCGATCGTATCGGCCATTGAGCCGCAGCTTCACGCCGCGGAGAATTCGCGCGCGCGCGGCAAGGCGCCGAACAGCATGGATGCCTGGGAGCTCGTCATGCGCGCGCTGTCGCACTACAGCCAGCTCACGCCCCAGGATCACGAGACGGTGCGGGAGTATCTGGGCAAGGCAATCGCGCTCGACCCCCAATATTGCCAGGCGCTCGGCGTGCTCAGCACCAGCTACACCTTCTCGGCGCATATGGGATGGATCGATGCCGATGTGGCCGTGCCGCTCGCCGAAAATGCGGCCCTTGCGGCTGTTCGGATCGACGGCGAAGACCCCTGGGCCCATCATGCGCTCGGTGCCGTGTACCTGATCACGCGCCAGTTCGATGACGCACTCTCCGAGATCGAGCTGGCATTGAGGCTCAATCCAAGCTTCTCGCATGCTCAGAACTACTATGCGACGGCTCTCGCCTTCTCCGGGCGATGGGAGGAGGCAATCGAGGCGGTCAAGCGTGCGCTGCGGCTTTCCCCGCGTGATCCGCTGCTGGCATTGAACTACGGCTCGGCATCACTCGCCTATTATTTTGGGCGCAACTACGAGGAGGCGATGCGACAAGCGCAGACCGCCATTCGGCTTCGCGCCGATTATGCGGGCGCTCACCGCGTGATGGTCGCAGCCGCAGCCATGTCGGGACAGGCGGAGATCGCCGCCTCCGCTCTCCGGGCGCTTCGACGCGCACAGCCCAATATCTCCTGCGACTGGATCGCGACCCATGTGCCGATCAAGCTCGACGCCGACCGCGCCCATTATCTGGAGGGCTTTCGTCGTGCCGGGCTGGAGTGATCGTCAGGCCTCAGCCCACTCGGCAGAGGCACGCTCGCCTTACGCCGCCGATTTCTTCTTCGGCTTTGGCTTGGCGGCCTTCGGCGCGACCGGTGCCTCCGGCGTGCCCTCGATCGAGGACAGGCGGCCGGAGGTGAAGGTGTAGATGCCGGCGCGCGGACCGGTCGTCCAGGTGACCACGGCGACGCGCCTGCCGGCGGCATCGCTGGAGAGATTGACGGTCGAGGGCGCGCCGATGCCGCGCACCACGTCGCATTCGGTGTGGCCGAGCGCGACCGTGCCGCCCATGGGCGTCGGCGCTGTCGTCGACGCATTGGCGTCCGCCGGTCCGGGGGGCGGTGTCATGCCGGGACAGGCCCCATCGGCGCTGACCAGATCCTCGGCCCCAACCGGTTTGTCAGGCGTCAGCGGCGGCGATTCAATCGAGATGCTCTTGATGAAGAGGCGGCCTGGCCTCTGGAACCATTCGGCGTCCTTCGACAACAGATCGCTCCCGCCCGAGCAGCCCGCAACCAGCGGTGCCACGGCAGCCAACGCAACTATGAGCGACCTGGGAAGCTTTTGATGTCGCACGATAAACCAAATTCCCCGCGTGAAGGACCAACCCTAAGCGATTGTCCCAACATCACTTTGCGGCACGAAGGTGACCAAGGCCATCATCGCCCGAAAAGTGCAAATTATCATTAATTGCGATCGACCGCTAATTCCGCCGCTGCCACCGGCCCCGCTCGTCGGCCTGCCAATAGGTGACATCGAATCCCCGCGCCTTGCAATCCGTCCAGGCGCTGCGGGCCGAGGCGAGCGCATCCGGATCGTCGCCGTTGAACAGCAGCACCATGCGTTCATAGCCCTGCGCGTCCTGCGGCAGCGCGGCGTTATCGACAAGGAAGCGGACGTTGGCGCCGTTGGGATTGTCCTCCTCGACCGCCAGCACGATCGGTTGATCGGCGGCGTCGTTCACGCGCCATGTCGCATGCGGCAGGAAGGAATCGTCGCGATAGGTCCACAGATGCGCATCCAGCGCATCGGCCCGCTCCGGCGAAGTCGACTGCACCACGACTCGCCAGCCGCGCTCGAGCGATTTCTCGAGAAGCGGCGGCAACACGTTCTCCACCGTCATGTTCTGCAGATGGTAGAACAGCACTTCAGTCATCTTGGGTCATTTGCGCTCGTAATGATCCGCCACCAGACGATCCAGGAGTCGGACACCATAGCCGGAGCCCCAGCTCTGGTTGATGTCGGTCTTCGGCGCCCCCATGGCGGTGCCGGCGATGTCGAGATGCGCCCAGGGCGTGCCGTCGACGAAGCGCTGGAGGAACTGCGCGGCGGTGATCGAGCCGCCATGACGGCCGCCGGTGTTCTTCATGTCGGCGAACTGGGAATCGATCAGCTTGTCGTATTCGGGGCCGAGCGGCATTCGCCAGACCTTTTCTCCGCTCTCGATGCCGGCTGCGAGCAGCCGGTCGGCAAGCTCGTCGTTGTTGGAGAACATGCCGGCATGCTCGGTGCCGAGCGCGACCATGATCGCACCGGTCAGCGTCGCCAGATCCACCATGAATTTCGGCTTCGTCTTCCTGGCGACGTACCAGAGCACGTCGGCCAGCACGAGACGGCCTTCCGCGTCGGTGTTGATGATCTCGATGGTCTGGCCCGACATCGAGGTGACGATATCGCCCGGCCGCTGAGCATTGCCGTCGGGCATGTTCTCAACGAGACCGATGGCGCCGACCACGTTGACCTTGGCCTTGCGCGCCGCGAGCGCGTGCATCAGGCCGACGACGCAGGCGGCTCCGCCCATATCGCCCTTCATGTCCTCCATGCTGCCGGCCGGCTTGATCGAAATGCCGCCGGTATCGAAGCAGACGCCCTTGCCGACGAAGGCGACCGGCGCATCGCCCTTCTTGCCGCCGTCCCAGCGCATGATGACGGTGCGGCTCGGCCGCGCCGAGCCCTGACCGACACCGAGCAGCGCGCCCATGCCGAGCTTGTCCATCGCCTTGACGTCGAGCACCTCGACCTTGACGCCGAGCTTGCGCAGCTGACCGGCCCGGCGCGCGAATTCCTCGGGGAAGAGCACATTCGGCGGTTCGTTGACGAGGTCGCGCGCGATGATGACGCCGTCAATGACGTGGCCGGCCGAAGCAAACGCCTTCTTCGCCGCGGCGGCATCGCCGACCGCGAAAGAAACGTCGGCGCGCGAGGCGCCCTCCTCGCCGTCTTTCTTCTTTGTCTTGTACCGGTCGAACTTGTAGGCGCGCAGCCGCAGGCCCGAGGCGAGCGCGACCGCCTGCTCGCTTGTCATGGCGCCGCCGGGCAGTTCCGCCATGATGGTCATGGCGGCAGCCCCGGCCGGAAGCTTGCTCGCCGCCACCCCGCCGAATTTGAGAAAGTCATTCGCCTTCAGGCCGGTTGCCTTGCCGGCGCCGATCACCACCAGACGGCTGGCCTTCACGCCCTCCGGCGCCAGAATGTCCAGCGCGGCGCCGCTTTTACCTTTGAAGGCGGCGGCGGAGGCCGCCCGCTTCACGAGTTCGGTAGCGCCTCCCAGAGCCTTGGCGGTCGCCGGACCGACTTTCAGACTGTCGTCGCAGAACACGACCATGATGCCACGGGGGGCGGCAGACAGCGGGACGAAGCCGACCTTGATGGCATCGGACATGGGTAACTCCTCAAAAACATGGGACTTTCTGCCATTCGGCGGTCCCGGTCACAGGCCAGACCTGAATGGCGATTCACTGAGCCCGCCGCACTATGGGCCAGCGACCCCGCAGATGCCAAGCACCC
Source organism: Pseudomonadota bacterium (assembly GCA_023435725.1). Taxonomy (GTDB): domain Bacteria; phylum Pseudomonadota; class Alphaproteobacteria; order Rhizobiales; family Xanthobacteraceae; genus Bradyrhizobium. The sequence continues at coordinate 18,427 of JAEYRD010000234.1, forward strand.
CCGTGGCCGCCGGGCCACAACGAGGGAAATATTAACCATATATCGAGGGTGCCACGGGGCAGCCATTTTGTTGACGGATCAAAGGGATGGTAGTGAGAGTGTAAGCTGGACGAAAAGGCGGTTGGCCGATCTTGGGGATCCCCGTTCAGGGGATTGGTTGGGCAGCCGGAATTTGGGCCTGCAGTGGGGACTTGGTGGGATTCGTGCGGTAGCGCATGGGGTCGATTGATAGGTATATTTTCCGCACGACGCTGGCGTCGTTTGCGCTGGTCCTCGTCAGCCTCACGGGCGTGATCTGGATTACGCAGGCGTTGCGCGGCATCGACCTGATGACGAGTCAGGGTCAGACCATCCTGACTTTCCTCGGTATCACCAGCCTCGTGGTCCCGGCCCTGGTCCTGATCATCTCGCCGATCGCGTTGATGATCGCGATCTCGCACACGCTGAACAAGCTCGCGACCGATTCCGAGATCATCGTGATGAATGCCGCCGGCTTCTCGCCGTTCCGGCTGTTCTTTCCGTTTTTCTACGCCACCTGCGTGGTGGCGCTGCTGGTCGCCTTCATCGCGGCCTACCTCGCCCCCGACGGCATGCGGCGGATCAAGCAGTGGGACGCCGAGATCACCGCGGACGTGCTCACCAACATCCTCCAGCCCGGCCGCTTCGCCCAGCTCGACAAGAACCTCACGATCCGGATCCGCGAACGCCAGCCCGGCGGCATTCTGGCCGGCATCTTCATCGACGATCGCCGCGATCCGAACGAGCGCGTCTCGATCGTCGCCGAGCACGGCGAGGTCGTGAAGAACGACAACGGTTCGTTCCTGGTGCTGAAGGACGGCAATCTCCAGCGGTTCGAGGCCGGCAAGCGCGATCCCGCGCTGGTGGCGTTCGGCCGCTACGGTTTCGACATGTCGAAATTCGGTAACCAGGGCCATGACGTCACCCTCGGCATCCGCGAGCGCTATCTCTGGGAGCTGTTCTCGCCGTCCGAGGACGACCCCGTCTATAAGCAGATCCCCGGGCAGTTTCGCTCCGCGCTGCATGACAGCCTGTTGGCGCCGATCTATCCCTTCGCCTTTGCCGTGCTGACCTTCGCCTTCCTCGGCGCGCCTCGCACGACCCGCCAGAGCCGCAATTTCTCGATCGGCTCCTCGATCATCGCCGTGTTCGGCCTGCGCATGGCCGGCTTCGCCTGCTCCGTGATGGCGGTGAAATCGCCGGGCCCGGTGCTGGTCCAATACGCGATGGTTCTCGGCGCCATCGGCGTCGGGCTGTGGATGATCATCGGCGGCATCGTGGTCGAGCCGCCGCCCGGCCTCATGGAAGCCATCAACAGATCGAACGCGCGAATCGCGCGGCTGTTCGGACGGCCGGCCACCGCATGAGCATGCTCACCAATACACTCGGGCGCTATTTCGCCGGACGCTTCGTCGTCGCGGCGCTCGGCGTGTTCGCGAGCATTTTCCTGCTGCTGGTGCTGGTCGACTACATCGAGATGGTGCGCAAGACCTCCGGCCTCGCCTCCGCCTCCGCGATCATGGTGGCCGAGACCTCGCTGTTCCGGGTGCCGCAGCTGCTGGAGAAGCTGACGCCGTTCTGCATGCTGATAGGCGCCATGACCTGCTACCTCGCCCTCTCCCGCCGGCTCGAGCTCGTGGTCGCGCGTGCCGCCGGCATCTCCGCGTGGCAGTTCATCTCGCCGGCGCTCGGCAGCGCGCTTCTGATCGGGGTGATCGCCACCGTCGCCTACAATCCGCTGTCGGCCAATCTGCGCGAGCTCTCCAAGCGCATGGAGGCCGAGCTGTTCGGCTCGGCGCCTGGCGGCGGCATCCAGGACGCCTCGGGCTTCTGGCTCAACCAGGTCACCAATGACGGCCAGATCATCATCAATGCGGCGCGCAGCGAGCAACAGGGCGTCCGGCTGACCGGGCTGACACTGTTCCGATTCGATACGGATTGGCATTTCAAGGAGCGGATCGAGGCCCGCGAGGCCACGCTCGAGTCCGGCCACTGGCTGTTCAAGTCCGTCCGCCGCTTCTCACTGGATTCGCCGCCGATCGACCAGGCCACCCTGCAGATCCCGACGACGCTGACCGAAGCCCAGGTCCGCAACAGCTTTTCCACACCGGAAACTGTGTCTTTTTGGCAACTACCGAGCTACATCCGCTCCTCCGAGAGCTCGGGCTTCGCGACAGCCGGATATCGACTCCAGTATCACAAGCTTCTGGCACAGCCGTTTTTGCTTGCAGCGATGGTGATGCTTGCGGCCTCCGTGTCGTTGCGCTTCTTCCGGATGGGCGGCGTGCAGAAGATGGTTTTGAGTGGCGTGGGCGCAGGCTTTCTGCTCTACGTTCTGTCGAAAGTGACTGAAGACTTGAGCAAGGCTGAGTTGATGCATCCGATCGCTGCGGCGTGGTTGCCCGTGGTGGTGGGCGGCCTCACCGGCTTTTTAGCCTTGCTGTATCAGGAGGACGGATAGTGACGACCGTCCGCCGAGGACCCGTGTCTCGTTTGACGCGGCGCACCCTGGTGCGCGCGAACGGGAGCGGTTTGTCTATCCGCAGGCTCCTGCTTGCCGTCGCCGCCGTGGCATCGCTCGGCGGCCTGATGGACGTTGCCGCCGTGACGCCGGCCGCGGCCCAGAGCTTCACCTACAATCCGCTGCCGCCGCGTCCGAAGCCGCCGAAGGCCGCCAACGACAACCAGATGCTGGTTCAGGCGACCGAGGTCGACTACGACTACAACAATTCGCGCGTCTCCGCGGTCGGTAACGTCCAGCTGTTCTACAACGGCACCAGCGTCGAGGCCGACAGGGTCGTCTACGACCAGAAGACCAAGCGCCTCCATGCCGAGGGCAACATCCGCATGCCGGATGCCGACGGCAAGATCACCTATGCCGAGATCATGGATCTCTCCGACGACTACCGTGACGGTTTCGTCGATTCGCTGCGCGTGGACACCGCCGACCAAACCCGCATGGCCGCGAGCCGCGCCGACCGCTCCAGCGGCAACTACACGGTGTTCGAGAACGGCGTCTACACGGCCTGCGCGCCCTGTAAGGACGATCCGAAGAAGCCGCCGCTCTGGCAGGTCAAGGGTGCCCGCATCATCCACGACCAGCAGGAAAAGATGCTGTATTTCGAGACGGCGCAGCTCGAATTCTTCGGCGTGCCGCTCGCCTACATGCCCTATTTCTCGACGCCCGACCCGACCGTGAAGCGCAAGACCGGCTTCCTGATGCCGGGCTTCACCACCTACACGCCGTTCGGCTACGGCGTCGAAGTTCCGTTCTACTGGGCGATCGCGCCCGATATGGACATGACCTTCAGCCCGCGCATCACGTCCAAGCAGGGCGTGCTGTTCCAGGCCGAATTCCGCCAGCGCCTGATGGACGGCGCCTACCAGATCCGCGTCTACGGCATCGACCAGCTCGACCCCGGTCAGTTCGCCGGCCAGCCGGGCGACCGTCAGTTCCGCGGCGGCGTGGAGACCAAGGGCCAGTTCGCGCTGAACGACAAATGGGTCTGGGGCTGGGACGGCGTCCTGCTCTCCGACTATTATTTCATGTCGGACTACCGTCTGTCGGCGTACCGCGATCCGCTCGGTTCCTTCCTGAACCTGCCGACCGACGCGCTCTCGCAGCTCTATCTGACCGGCGTCGGCAATCGCAGCTTCTTTGACGCGCGCACGATGTACTGGCTGAGCTTCTCGGGCAACCAGAACCAGGTGCCGATCGTCTACCCGGTGATCGACTACTCGAACGTGCTCAACTATCCGGTATTCGGCGGCGAGTTCAGCTACAAGACCAACTTCACGAACCTGTCGCGTGACACGGCGGTGTTCGATCCGATCACCACGCTCGCCAACACCAACGGCCTGTGTACGACGGCATCGGCCGATCCGCTCGCGCGCACGCCGTCGCAATGCCTGCTGCGCGGCTTCCCCGGCACCTACACCCGCCTGACGGCGGAAGCGCAGTGGCGCAAGTCCTTCACCGATCCGTTCGGTGAGATCTGGACGCCGTTCGCCATCGTGCGCGCCGACGCGATCAACTCCTCGGTCTCCAACCAGCCGGGTGTGTCCAACTTCCTGCCCGTCGGCGACACCGAGGCGCTGCGCCTGATGCCGACCGTCGGTCTGGAGTACCGCTATCCCTTCATCAACGTTCAGCCCTGGGGCTCGACCACCATCGAGCCGATCGCGCAGGTCATCATCCGGCCTAACGAGACTTATGCCGGCAAGCTCCCGAACGAGGACGCGCAGAGCATGGTGTTCGACACCTCGAACCTGTTCAGCGTCGACAAGTTCTCCGGCTACGACCGCGTCGAGGGCGGCGGCCGCGCCAATGTCGGCGTGCAGGCCACGACGCAGTTCGACAAGGGCGGCGCCGTCAAGGTGCTGTTCGGCCAGTCCTACCAGCTGTTCGGCTTGAACTCCTACGCGGTCCGGGACTCCATCAACACCGGACTTGATTCCGGCCTCGACAAGCCGCAGTCCGATTACGTGGCGAGCGCCAGCTATTCGCCCAACAGCACCTATACGTTCAGCGTCCGCTCCCGCATGGACGAGCAGACCTGGAACGTCGAGCGCTTCGAGGCGGAAGGCCGCGCCAACTTCAATCGCTGGTCGGTCAGCATGATGTACGGCAATTACGCGCCGCAGCCTGAGCTCGGCTATCTGACGCGCCGCGAGGGCATCCTGACCTCCGGCTCGCTGAAGGTGGCGGCCAACTGGGTGGTGACGGGCTCTGCGCGCTGGGACCTCGAGGCCAACAAGATCAACCAGTATGTGCTCGGCGCCGGCTATGTCGACGATTGCTTCGTGCTGGCGGCGAACTATGTAACTTCGTATAGCTACTCCGCGGGCACGACGCCGCCCGTGCTGAGCCACGCGTTCATGTTCCAGATCGGTCTGCGCACGCTCGCGACCTCGACCGGATCTAGCAGTTCCGCCGGCTACCAGTAGACCGTCTGAAGTGCCTGCGGCGTGTTCCCGATCGCAGGCCCATCCTGGCTGACATCCGAGCGACAACCATGACGACCCGATTGCCTGTCTTCCGCCTCCTCCTCGCCTTCGGCGCCGGACTGGTCCTGACCGGCCTGCCCTCACCGTCGCGCGCGCAGAACATCGTCGTGATGGTCAACGGTGATCCGATCACCGATTTCGACATCGAGCAGCGCACCAAGCTCGACCAGCTGACGACGCAGAAGACGCCGAGCCGGCAGGATGTCATCAACGAGCTGATCGACGACAAGGTGAAGCTCAAGGAAGGCAAGAAGTACGGCGTCGATCCCGGCGTCTCCGACATCAACCAGTCCTACGAAGGCATGGCGCAGCGGATGCGCGTCTCGCCGGACCAGCTCACCAAGTCGCTCGAGGCCAAGGGCGTCCGTCCCGAGACACTGAAAGGCCGCATGAAGGCCGAGATGGTTTGGACCAGCCTCGTGCGCGGCCGCTACAAGGAAAAGCTGATGGTCGGCGAGCGTGACGTCGCGCAGGCCGTGCAGGCCCAGACCGGCGACAAGCTCCAGATCGAGGGCACTGAATACAAGATGCAGCCGATCGTGCTGATCGTGCCGCGCGGCTCGTCCCAGGCGTTCATGGAGACGCGACAGAAGGAAGCCGAAAGCTATCGCGCGCGCGTCGGAAGCTGCGAGGAAGCCAACTCGCTGTTCCGCTCGACGCCGAACGCCACCATCCGCGAGAGCGTCACCAAGACGACCACAGACCTGCCGGAGGCGCTTCGCAAGGTGCTCGACGATACGCCGATCGGCCACCTGACCGCGCCCGAGGTGACCAAGCAGGGCATCGAAATGGTGGTGCTGTGCTCGCGCAAGCCGACCATGATCGACACGCCGAAGAAGCGCGAGATCCGCGAGAAGATGTACTCCGAGAAGTACGAGAAGACCCAGAAGGCCTACCTCGAAGAAATCCGCAAGGCGGCGATGATCGAATACCGCAACCGCTGATGGCCAAGCCCCCTGCAAAGCCCCTCGCCCTGACCCTGGGAGAGCCCGCCGGCATCGGCCCCGACATCACGATCGCAGCCTGGCTTCGGCGCCGCGAATTGAACCTGCCCGCCTTCTATCTGCTCGGCGACGAAGCGGTGATCGCGCGGCGCGCCAAAGCGCTCGGGGCCGAGATCGGGATCGCCTCGGTGAGCGCCGGCGAGGCTGAAGCAGCCTTCACGAACGCCTTGCCCGTGGTCGCGACCGGCGAGCAGGCGACGGCCGAGCCCGGCAAGCCCGACGCATCGAGCGCACCGGCCGCGCTCGCCTCGATCCGGCAGGCGGTCGCCGACGTCCGCGAGGGCCGCGCCGGCGCCGTCATCACCAACCCGATCGCCAAGAGCGTGCTCTACCGCGCCGGCTTCCGCCATCCCGGCCACACCGAATTCCTCGCCGAGCTCGCCGCAGAGGCCGGCCGCGCGCCGCAACCGGTGATGATGCTGTGGTCGCCGCGGCTTGCCGTGGTGCCGGTCACCATCCACGTCTCGCTGCGCGATGCGCTGTCCCAGCTCACCAGCGAGCTGATCGTCTCCACGGTCCGCATCGTCGCAACCGAGCTGAAATCCCGCTTCGGCATCGCCCGGCCGCGCATCGCGATCTCCGGCCTCAATCCGCACGCCGGCGAGGACGGCTCGCTCGGCCACGAGGAGCAGACCGTCATCGCGCCCGCGCTCAAGACGCTGCGCAATGACGGCATCGATGCCAGGGGCCCGCTGCCGGCCGACACCATGTTCCACGAGGCTGCGCGCAGCACCTATGACTGCGCGGTCTGCATGTATCACGACCAGGCGCTGATCCCGATCAAGACGGTCGCCTTCGACGACGCCGTCAACGTCACGCTCGGCCTGCCGTTCATCCGCACGTCGCCCGATCACGGCACCGCCTTCGACATCGCCGGAACCGGCGACGCCAATCCTGCGAGCCTGATCGCTGCGCTGAAGCTTGCGAGCCGCATGGCGGCCGCGAAAATCTGATGAGTGCGATCGACGACCTCCCGCCGCTTCGCGAGGTCATTCGCCAGCACGCTTTGTCGGCCCGCAAATCGCTCGGCCAGAATTTCCTGCTCGATCTCAATCTCACCGCGCGCATCGCGCGTGCCGCAGCTCCGCTCGACGATTCCACCATCGTGGAGATCGGCCCGGGGCCCGGCGGCCTGACGCGCGCCCTGCTCGCACTGGGCGCCAAACGCGTCATCGCGATCGAGCATGACGAGCGCGCGATTCCCGCCTTGCAGGATATTTCCCTGCGCTATCCCGGCCGGCTCGAGATCGTGCATGGCGATGCCATGACCTTCGACCCGCGCCCACTGCTCGACGGCGGGAAGGCCAAGATCGTTGCCAATCTGCCCTACAACATCGCGACCCAGCTTCTCATCAACTGGCTGACCATCGAGCCCTGGCCGCCCTGGTACGACATGATGGTCTTGATGTTTCAACGCGAGGTCGGCGAGCGCATCGTCGCACGCGAGGACGAGGAGGCCTATGGCCGTCTTGGCGTGCTCGCCAACTGGCGCGCGGAAACAAAAATCCTGTTCGACATTTCGCCATCCGCTTTCGTGCCGCCGCCGAAAGTCACCTCCTCCGTCGTGCGCCTGGTGCCGCGTGCAGAACCTCTCCCCTGCGATCGCAAGCTGCTCGAACAGGTCGCGGCCGCAGCCTTCGGCCAGCGGCGAAAAATGCTGCGCCAGAGCCTGAAATCGCTCGGCGTCGATCCCGCACGACTTGCGGCGGCTGCCGGCGTCGATGCGACGCGGCGTGCCGAGACCATTCCCATCTCCGGCTTTGTTGCCATGGCGCGCGAATTGGCGGATATACGCAGCGAAGCGTGACAACAGGAATTTCGGAGGAAGAAATATGGCACTGATGCGCAGGCAGTCCCTGGTCAAGTTCGACGCGCCCTTGTGCGAGACCATCATCGACACGCCAAAGCCGCAAGGCCGCGAGGTGCTGGTGCGCATCGAGCGCTGCGGCCTCTGCCATTCCGATCTGCACATCCAGGACGGCTATGCCGATCTCGGCGGCGGCAAGAAGCTCGACACCACGCGCGGCATGACGCTGCCCTTCACGCTCGGCCATGAGATCGCGGGCGTCGTCGACGAAGTCGGCCCCGATGTGCCGGCCAGCCTTGTCGGCGCGAAGAAGGCGGTGTTTCCATGGATCGGCTGCGGCCAGTGCCGCGACTGCGCCAATGGCGACGAGAACCTCTGCGTCAAGCAGCGTTTTCTCGGCGTCTCCATCGACGGCGGCTTCGCCACCCACGTCCTGGTGCCCGACGCAAAATACCTGCTCGACTACGATCCCCTGCCCGTCAACCAGGCCGCCACCCTGATGTGCTCCGGCGTGACCGCCTATGGCGCGCTCAAGCGCCTGGTCGACCGTCCGCGCCAGCGCAACCTCCTGCTGATCGGCCTCGGCGGCGTCGGCATGATGGGCCTGTCATTTGCGCAGGCGATGTTCAAGCAGCCGATCACGGTCGCCGACCTCAGCCCAGCCGCGCGCGAAACCGCGCTGAAGAACGGCGCGGCGGCAGCCTACGATCCGGCCGAGCCCGACGTGATCAAGCGCATCCTGAAAGAGACCGAGGGCGGCTTCGATGAGATCGTCGATTTTGCCGGCAACGAGAAGTCGATGGCGTTCGCCGTCGCAGTCGCCGCACGCGGCGGCAAGGTCGTAGTCTCAGGCCTGATGGGCGGCCAGTTCACGCTGCCGATGGTGCAATGGGTCTACAAGCGCCTGACCGTCGAGGGCTTCATGGTCGGCACGCTCGCGGAAAGCCACGAGCTGATGGCGCTCGCCCGCGCCGGCAAGATCAAGCCGACGCCGATGCGTGAGGAGCCGATGGGTGACGTCCAGAAATGGATCGACGAACTGCGCGCCGGCAAGGTCGTGGGCCGCATCGTGCTCAAGAACTGAGACAGAAAACCAAGACGCATGTGGCGGTGGGACCGACGTCCCGCCGCCCTCGTTTCTCGACGCTATCAATTCGGAATTGACGCGAGGCCGGGTTCCCAACCGGGGCTCCCTGCGGAAGCGAATTGTCGCCGCCACCAGCCTTCGGGTGAGCCGTCCGACCTCATCGCCGCAGGCATCGTGCTTGCGATCATCGCCGCGGTACGCCAATCACGGCTCGACGCTGAAGTTGAAGTTCGGCTCACCAACCCCGAGCTCAAATAGGGCGAGCCTCCTGTTTTTGCGAAGCGAGGCGCGCGCGGAACGCCTTCGGCTGCGCCGCGTTGGGAGCGCATGTCCATTCGCTGCACCGTCGAGAGCGCATTCTTTATCGCCTGGAGCTTCCTGGAGCAGAGCGGAGAACTCGGCCCTCCGGATGAGAGCGCGAACTTCATTCTCGACGCCATCGAGGCGCAGCTCAAGACTGGCGAGCGCCGGCAGTTGAAGCTCGCCAACAAGGCGATCGATGCCTACCGCGCGCACGCGGCAAGGAGCCGATTCCCGTCTCACTGAAAAGCACGATTCGATTGGCGGTCCGTCAAAGCGCACGGGGCACGGCGCTTGGCGACAGCGACGCTACGCCTATCCGCGAGCCTCCTTTGTCCATTCCTGAACAGAGCTCGCGAAGATGAAAGGGTTGGGGCTGTCGCGCCGTGTGGCCCGACGCCCCCGTCGCATTCCGAAATTCCGCGACCCAGACTCCGACTTTTCAACGCGCGAACGCACCTTGCGTGCACTTTGGAACCGTTGGTTCCGCTGCAGAAACGTAGGTTGAAGCCGGTGCCGATTCCCGGCCAACCGAGAGAAAGATATGTGACCGGTCGGCCCCAGAACGATCTCCTCCGGCAGCTCAGCCATCAAGACTTCGAACTGCTTGCACTCCACCTTCAGCCGGTCGACTTCGAGGCGAGCCAGATCCTGCATCGCGCCGGCGACGATGTGGCCGTGGTTCATTTTCCCTACGGCCCCACGCTGGTGTCGTTCGCCGTGCCGGTCGAGGATGATCGCGAGGTCGAAAGCCTGCTCCGTGGGCCGTGAAGGTGCGGTGGGCATCGCGGCCGGCCGCAGCACGTCGCTGGCCTATTCGCGCATCGTCGTGAAGCTCGGCGGTACGCTCATCCGGCTGCCGCTGCGCGCCCTCGAGCAGGTTCCTTTACGCCGCCTTGGCGCGGATCATCATTGCCGATGCAACCGCGCCTGCCCGACAACGTGAGAACCAAGGCGGCGCCGTGCATTGCCCGATCAGGCTAATGGGTCAATTTATAGCAGTGGCCGCCGCCCCTGTGCTTTACACGCGCACGACAGGCATCCAGCGTTGAAAATGAGCAATCGGGTTGTCCCGCGGCCTTCGACCCTCTTAGCTGCGCACAGAAGCTGGCAGCATCGGCGGGTCCTTGAGGACAGAGAGCGAATCCGATCGAGAGTAGCATCATCGCGGAGATGAGCCATAATTTCGAGCGCGGCATATCAATTCCTCCCGTGAGGCTTTGCCCCCCGATTCAGGACTGCTCGCGCGAAACTTTTCTGGTTTGAAAGCCGTGTTCTGGAAAGACGCGAGCACAGTGTCTCAAAACTTCCCATTCAGAAGCTGTTCGCGAACTTCTGCTTAGTTTCTGATAGCGGCGGAATAGCGATCACTCACCCGCCCCTTGGGTTCCTGTCCGAGCCAGATTGCAACAAGCGATCACGATCGAGCTTGCTGGCGACGAAAGCACTTGCGCGCGGCCGCATAAGACAACGCCGCTTACTCATTTGCACGGAGGCGATAGACATCTCCGAGTTGTGAACACACGGGTTCGATTAGCCGGCTGGAGCCATTTTTGCTCTGTGATAGATACAACCGCGCGTAACGAGTGCACGTGATCGGGGGCAGCGCTTCAGGTGAATACGGGAGTGATTCAATGTCAGACCTCGTCGCAATTGTTTATCCAAACGAAGCCAAAGCAGAGGAAGTTCGGCAGAAAATACTCAAGCTGCAAAAGGAGTATCTGATCACGATCAACGATGCCGTGATCGCGGTGAAAACCGAAGACTCTGTCAAACTCAATCAGCTCGTGAATACGACGATGATGGGCGCCGCGAGCGGCAGCTTCTGGGGACTACTGTTCGGATTGGTGTTCTTGAATCCTCTCATCGGCGTCGCTATCGGCACTGGCGCCGGCGCGCTGGGTGGCGCGCTGACCGATTTCGGGATCAAAGATCCATTCATGAAGGAACTCACTTCGAAGGTGAAACCTGGAGATGCTGTTCTGTTCTTGCTGATCCAGAACATGACGACCGATAAGGTTCTCAATGAAATCAAAGGTGCGGGAGGGACTGTTCTCAAGACTTCGCTAGACGAGAAGAAGGAACAGCACTTGCGCGATACACTCGCAGCCGCGGCTCAGACCAAGGCTGCGTGATCGAAGCTGCCTGATCGCAGCTGTCTGATTGCGTGAGGCAAAGCCTGGGACCGGCTCGGTCCTGGGTAGTCGCCCAATCCCCTTTGCCATCGATCACGCAATCGATGCCAAGGAATCCAGGCGCCGAACAAGACGGTGAACTCTGTGGGTTCACCGCCAAGCCGCTGCGTGTCACCAGCAAACATTCACGGGGACGACGCGCCAACCCCAACCTGTCCAGACCCGGCGCCATCTCGTGCAACTGTCATAGGAAGCATAGCTCCAGCCCGGAGCACCCCAACCAGATCCCCAGCCCCAGCCGGATCCCCAAGCGGCCGCACTGGCGAGCCCGAGGCCTACGCCGAGACCCACTGCCGGTCCGCGCCAGCCCCAGCCTCCCCCACGCCAACCGCCGCCGCCCCATCCACCGCCGTGCCATCCTCCGCCGTGAAAGCCACGTTGCGCGGAAGCAGCACTCGGCGCGAGGACAAGGACCGCTGCGACGCTGAGCGCAAAAAGGGCCTTCTTGACCATGAAAACCTCCTTAGGTTGAATCGTAGTGCGACCTAAACGCATCGTCGTCTCGTTTGTTGCAGTCCGCGCGGAAGTTGAGCCGAAGTTCTTGGAGCCGCAGTCGCCGGCACGTCACCGGGTATGGTCTTCGGACGGATCGGCCCATGAGAATACGGCGAGCCGCGAGGCGCTGGCCATCATCGCTCGGCCGCTCGGGAACCTCATCCACCGGAACCCGCAAAAGCAGGAGAAATGCCTGATTTCGCCGCGGAACCATCACCGCGCAGGCCCGATTCAAGCCACATCCTCTCCGGATTTGCGGCTCATTGCCACCCAAGTCTTTGATGACAAAGGGCGGGTAAGCGTCGCGTCATGCGTAACCGGGAGACCAGGATGGGCAACCGAACCGCGAAATTCATATCCGCACTGGTTGGCAGCGTCATTGCCGGCGCACCACTGGCGGCCGTGTCGCAGAATGCGCCGAGCGCATCGAGCCCGGCAAACGCAGCTTCCGATTGCCTCGCCTCGCCGAAGGGGATCGCGCCACAGGGACAGCACTGGAATTACCGGGTCGAGCGCGGAACCAAGCGGCAATGCTGGTATCTGCGCGCCCAAGGCGGCAAGGACAGCGCAAAGGCCGTGCGGACGGCGCAGGCTGCGACCGACACACCAACAGCAGATTCAGCCGCGCCGCAGCAGCACTCGGTGCAGAACGCGCGCGCCGAATATCTGAGGCCGCAGAGCGCTGCGCCGGGCGCACCGATTGCACCGACGCAGGCCGCAGCAACGACACCGGCGCCGACGCAACAGCCTGCGAGCCCCCCCTCTGACAGCAACACGCAGCAGCCCGCCGTCACCGCGCGCTGGCCCGACGCCTCCACCGCGCCCGCTCAGCCGGCATCGCAGCCCGCGCCCGCTCCTGTCGGGGCCGCCGCGCAGCCGAGCACGAAGCTGTCGAAATCCCCTGCCCCGATGGCGCTTGCCGCCGCAGACAACAGCACCGACAATACGACCGGCTCGCTCCAGATGTTGCTGCTCGTCGTCGGCGGCGCACTCGCGCTCGCCGGTGTGCTCGCCAGCATCATCTACCGTTTCGCCGGCGGTCGGATCCGCGCGCAGGCAGGCGATCACCGCCGCGTCAAATGGGACAATCGGGAACCGCAGGATCACGAGGACAGTCGTGCCCCCTGGCTCAACGCGGAGCTTGCCTCCGCGCCGCGCGCGCAGCGGCCGAGGCCGGTGGATTTCGATGCCGCGCGTCCTCAGCCCGCGCAGCTCGCCGCGTTCACCAACGCGATCGGCAGGATCGCAACACAATCCGCTTCCACTCACGTCGAGGCAGTAGAACCCGACGAGGCAGAGATCGCGGAATTCAACGGAGAGTTCGAGATCGAGGCTTCAGCGCCCCGGCTTGCGACCAACGACGTCCGTGACAAGCAGCCGGTCGATCGCAATGAAGACGTAGAGGCGGATGAGAACGTCCATATGGACGATATTGTCGACGTCGACGTGATCACGGCCATGCTGGAGCGGCTGGCAAAGGATGGGCCGCGGCTGTCGCAGCCTAGCCTTGAAGCTGACCTTGCAGACCCCGCACGAAGCCAACGAGGCCAATCCGCCGCTCGCGCTTGAGGCGCTCGGCCTTCAGGATCGACTGAACCTCGGCGAAGGCTTCGTCGACGTCGTGGTTGATCACGATGTAGTCGTACTCGGCCCAGTGGCTCATCTCGTGGCTGGCGCGGCTCATGCGCTTGCGGATCACCTCGTGGGAATCCTGCGCGCGCGAATGCAGGCGCTTTTCGAGATCGTCGGCCGAGGGCGGCAGGATGAACACGCTGACGACGTCGGCACGCGCCTTCTCGCGGAGCTGCTGCGTGCCCTGCCAATCGATGTCGAACAGCACGTCCTGCCCCGCCGACAGCGCCGCCTCGACCGGCCCGCGCGGCGTGCCGTAGCGGTTGTCGAACACGGTCGCCCATTCGAGCAGCTCGTCCCCCTTCACCATCGCCTCGAAGCGCGGCTTGTCGACGAATAGATAGTCGCGGCCATCGACCTCGCCGGGGCGCTTCGCGCGCGTGGTCGCAGACACCGACATTCGCAAGCCGGCCATCCGCTCGATCAACAAACGCGACAGCGTCGTCTTGCCCGCGCCCGACGGCGACGACAGCACGAACATCAATCCGCGCCGCTCGACACCGTCAGTCCCGTGACCGCCCGTCGTCATCGATCACTCCAGATTCTGGACCTGCTCGCGGAACTGCTCGACCACGTTCTTCATGGCGAGTCCCGTATTGGTGAGCTCGATGTCGTTCGACTTCGAGCAGCAGGTGTTGACCTCGCGGTGAAACTCCTGCGCCAGGAAATCGAGCTTGCGCCCGATCGGGCCGCCCTTTCCGATCAGCTCGCGCGCCTGCGCGACGTGGGAGGCGATGCGATCCAGCTCCTCGCGGATGTCGGCCCTGGTCGCGATCAGGATCGCCTCCTGCATCAGGCGGTCGGAATCGAAACGGTCGGACGTGTCGATCAGCGCGGCGATCTGCTCGGCCAGCCTGGCCTTGATCGCCTCGGGCTTGCGGCCCGGCGCGACTTCCGCCTTTTTCGCAAGCTGCTCGATCTCGTCGACACGCTGGGTCAGGATCTGCCCGAGCGAAATCCCTTCGCGCTTGCGCATCCCGACGAGATCGGCGAGTGCCTTGTCGAATGCTTCGGCGGCCGCGGCGCGCGCTGCCTTGTCCTCCGCCTCGTCGCCCTCAGGCTCGGCGACCTCGACGACGCCCTTGATGGCGAGCAGGCCATCGATGCTCGGCGCCACCGCGTCGACCTTGCCGGCGATCAGGGTGGCGGCCTTCAGGACGGCATTCAGCACATCCTCGTTGACGCGGACCGCGGCGGCGGCGTTGGTGCGCTTGACGTTGAGATTGGCGTAGATGGTGCCGCGCGACAGCACCTCGCCGGCGCGCTTCTTGGCGTGGGCCTCGAGTTCGTCGAACCCCTGCGGCAGACGCACCCGCAGGTCAAAGCCCTTGGCATTGACCGACTTCAACTCCCATTCGAACGTGTACGGCCCGCTTACGCCGTGGCTTCGGGCAAAGCCGGTCATGGACGACAGCGCCATCGGGTGAAATTCTCCAGAAAGACAAGATTCGCAGAGCCATCAAGGCACGCGAATCTTAAGACTATTTTGCCGGAAAGTGGAATCCGCAAAGTCCCGCAGGCAGCTCTGCGCGGGGCTTAGCGCTGGACCACCGGCGGCGACGACTGCACCGCGCCCTGCCGCGCCGGTGCAGGATTGGCGGGGCGAGCCGGCGGCTTCTTCTGCTGGTTGGGCCGCGCCGGCGGCGTGGTCGCGGTCGGCGTATCGGCAGCGGCGGGCGCGGCGGCGGCCGGCGGCTGCGCATCCTCGGCCGGCTCGACCGTGTCGTTCTGGATCTGCTTCTCCATCGCGCGGAGTTTGGCGACGTTCTTCTGGTGTGCGTCGTAGGTCTCGGTGAAGGCGTGCCCGCCGGTACCGTCGGCGACGAAATAGAGGTCGCGGGTGCGGGCCGGGTTGGCGGCGGCCTCGAGCGAGGCGCGGCCCGGATTAGAGATCGGCCCCGGCGGCAGCCCATCGATCACATAGGTGTTGTACGGCGACGGCTGGGTGATTTCGCTGCGCTTGATCGGGCGGCCCAGCGTGCCCTTGCCGCCGACGAGGCCATAGATGATCGTCGGATCGGACTGGAGCTTGATTTTCTGCTTCAGGCGGTTGGCGAACACCGCGGCGACGCGGCTGCGCTCGTCCGGCTTGCCGGTCTCCTTCTCGACGATCGAGGCCAGCGTCACTAGCTGCTCCGGCGTCTTGATCGGAACGTCCTGGCTGCGGCGCTCCCAGATCTCGGCCAGCACGCGCTTGTGCGCCTGCTGCAAGCGCTGGATCACCTGCTCGCGCGTGGTGCCGCGCGGGAACTTGTAGGTCTCGGGCAACAGCGTGCCTTCGCGCGGCAACTCGCGAACGCTGCCGGTGAAGATGTCGTTGTCGGAAAGCCGCGCCACGATCTGCTCGGAGGTCAGGCCTTCCGGAATCGTGACGGCGTGCTGCACCACCTTGCCCTCGACGATGGTGGCGATGACGTCGCGCAAGGATGCGTTCTTCTGGAACGAATACTCACCGGGCTTGAGGTCCGAGCTCGCCTTCAGCGCAGCCACGCTGGCGATGAACACCCACGGATTGACATCCGTCACGCCTTCCCTGTTCAGGGTCTCGGCGATGTCACGCTTGCCCGCGCGCTGCGGGATGTTGACGATCTTGTCCTCCCTAAGCGGGCCGGCGGCCTCAAGCACCTGGCGGCCGTAATAATAGACGGCGCCGGCGCCGATCATGGCGATCAGCAGGAGGGTGATGATGGCGTTACCGATGATCACGAGCGGGTTGCGCGCACGATCCGACCGCTTCGGCGGCGGCGGCACCTGCTCGGGCTCGAGCGCAGCCCGCGGACTCCGGGGCGAAATGGGCGGCCTTTCACTCATCGAAGCAAACCTGAATCCTGCCGGTTCAATCGCGGCCTGACAATTACTTGCCGAGCCAAATGCACGCGCCCACTTCCATGACTATCGCCGAATACGGCAAAACGGTGGATTCGTCGCCGCCATAAATTAATTGATCAGGCGCCGGACGATCACCGACGCATTGGTACCGCCAAAACCAAAAGAGTTCGACAACGCGACGTTGACCTCACGCTTCTTCGCAACATGCGGCACCAGATCGATCGCAGTCGCGACCGACGGATTGTCCAGATTGATCGTCGGCGGCACGATGTTATCGCGAATCGCGAGAACGGCGAAGATTGCCTCGATCGCACCGGCCGCGCCAAGCAGATGGCCGGTCGATGACTTGGTCGAGGACATCGCCACCTTGGAGGCGGCATTGCCGAGCAGACGCTCCACCGCGCCGAGCTCGATCTCGTCGCCGAGCGGGGTCGAGGTGCCGTGCGCGTTGATGTAGTCGAGATCGGATGCCGTGAGGCCGGCGCGTTTGAGCGCCGCCGACATGCTGCGGAAGCCGCCATCGCCGTCCGGCGACGGCGACGTAATGTGATAGGCATCGCCCGACAGCCCGTAGCCGATCACCTCGGCGTAGATCTTCGCGCCGCGCGCCTTCGCGTGCTCGAGTTCTTCCAGCACGACCACGCCTGCGCCCTCACCCATGACGAAACCATCACGGTCGCGGTCATAGG
>JAEYRD010000238.1 GCA_023435725.1 Pseudomonadota bacterium
GGCGTGGCTTCACGCCCGCGTGAGCCCGAACCAATTGGGGAGGGACCTTACGCCGCCGTGAGGTCGCGAAGCATGTACGTCGCGCTTTCGCCGTAGGATGCGAGCTTTGCCCGCAGCTCCGTATCCACCGTGACGGGCCGAAAGCCGAGATGCTCCCATAACGGCCGCGTGGCGTAGACTGAGACAAGCGCGAGCGTTGCGATGCCTCTCGAGCGCGCGAGGTTCTCAATCGTCGCGATATAAGCGCGGGCAGCGCCGCCGCGACGATCAGGCAGCACGGCGACATCGTGCACGTAGAGGCAGTCCGCATCATCGGGCAGTCGTTCGAGGAAGCCGTCGAGCGGCGGAATCCGGTGCTGCTTCCAGGGATGCGAGAGCCCGTAGCCGGCGATCCCGTCGTCTGCGACGAGCACGCGGCAGCCCTCGGGATAGAACCGCATCTTTTCCGCGAGCACGTCGGCGCTTTCGGGGAGATCGGGATGGATCCGTGCCGCGATCGCGCTGATCGCGGGCAGGTCTGTCGCGCGCGCGAGACGCCAATGCAGCTTGCTCATGTCGATCCGTCGTTCCACGCATTCCAGTTTATTCCGCCGCAATGCCGCGCGCAGCGAAAATATCTTTGCCGCCCGGCTCAGGAATACGACGCAGCGCGCGGCGTACTACTCCTGCAAGCCAATTGCATGACAGGAGACACCATGACGTCCTCGATCCGCCTCGCGTTCACGCTCGCCGCATCCCTCGCGATCATCCCCGCCGCCTTCGCCGCGCCGCCGACCAAGACCGGCAAGACCGAGAAGGGCAACGTGCTCACCGACGCCAAGGGCATGACGCTCTACACCTTCGACAAGGATGCGGACGGCAAATCGGCCTGCAACGGTCCGTGTGCGACGAACTGGCCGGTGCTGAAGGCCGAGGCCGGCGACGCCGCGGGCGACGGCTACACCATCATCACCCGCGACGACGGCTCCAGGCAGTGGGCCTACAAGGGCAAGCCGCTCTACACCTTCGCCAAGGACCAGAAGCCCGGCGACATCACCGGCGACGGCTTCCTGAATGGCGCCTGGCATCTCGCGATGCCGTGAGCACCATGTATGAGGCTGCCTAGCGCAGCCCCTCATACACCATCAGCCCGCGTGCGATCTGCAGCTTGCGGATCGCGCGCGGCAGCAATTTCTCCGGCTGGTGCAGATAGCGCCAGGAGGTGAGGGTGTAGGCCGAAAGCGCGCCGCATTCGTCGTCGAACGGCGCGAGCACGCCGGTGATGCTCACCGGCGTGTGCGGTTTGGTGTTGAAGGGGAGCAGCAGAAGCTCGAGATGCGCCTTGCTGCCGTCCTCGCGCGCGGCAGTGATGCCGGCGATCGCACCTAACGTCTCGTCGGCGACGACGGTTGCGATCTCCTCGATCTCGCCGCGGCTGGCTTCGGTAAACAGCGCCGCAAAACTCCGGTCCTTGAGGTCGAGCCCCGCGAGCGCGCAGACGCGCGTGCCGGCGACGCGGAACGGGAAGCCGAGGTCTTGCTCGCAGGACAGCACGAAGATGTCGCCAAGCAGGCCGCGAACGGCGGCCGGATCGATGTCGGCCCGGTCAGGGGCCCGCGCGGTGCCGCGCTTCTTGTCCCAATACGCGAAGAACTCGCGGCTCGACCGATGTTTCATGACTGAACGCTCACCCCGGGGAGCAACCTTGCGGGACAAACCTGTCCCGCTTCAGCGCACCCAAGATCCCTCTGTTGTTGTGCAGGAGGGGATTTGCAGCGTCCATGCCGCAGCGGCGTTTTCGGCGCTTCCGGGGTTGTCTTTGCGTCGTTAACGTTAAATTAACTATGCGCTTTGCCCGGGCCGCTGCCCTGCTAAGGTCATCGCGGTCGCAAGCCTCGCCGCTTTCAACCAGGTTCTCGGCGAGGCCTGTACACGGGCGTCAAACAGTTTGGTCGCGGGCCGGGGAGGGGTGGGGATACACCTTCATTCTTCTGGTACCGGAAGGCCGACACGGACGGGGAGGGCTTTTCCAGGGCCCTCCCTTTTCCGTTTGTGCACTTGCGCAAGGCCGGCAAAGGCGACTATCTCCAAGCGTAACGCTCCGATCGCGCCTGAAAGCGAAGCTGCCTTGGATTCCCCGCAAGATTCTCCGCCGCAAGATCCTTTGCCGGACATGCCGGCCGTCAGTGAGGAGGCTCCGCGCGAGCCGATCCTGACGCTGCCTGTGGCGCTGACCGCCTATATCCTCCTGCTGGCGGTGATCCATCTGCGGGTCCTGCTGCCGCCGGATCTCGAGAACTGGACCATCGACGTCTTCGGCTTCATCCCGAAACGTTACGACTCCTCGCTGCTCAATCTGCAGATCCCCGGCGGAGCCGGCGCCAAGGTGTGGACTTTCGTCACCTATTCGCTGCTGCACGCCAATCTGACCCATCTCGGTTTCAACGTGCTGTGGCTGCTGCCGTTCGGCAGCGCGCTGGCGCGCCGCTTCGGCGCTGTCAGGTTCTTCGTCTTCATGGCGGTGACAGCGGCGGCCGGCGCGCTCGCGCATCTCGTCACCCATGAGCATGCGGTGGCGCCGATGATCGGCGCCTCGGCCTCGGTATCGGGCGCGATGGCGGCGGCGATCCGTTTCGCGTTCGTCCGCGGCAGCTTCCTCTCGTTCAGCCGTTCGGACGCCGATACCGCCGCAAAAGTTCCGGCCCTGCCGCTGTCGCGCGCGCTGCGCGACGGGCGGGTGGTCGCGTTCCTCGCGGTGTGGTTTGGCGTCAACATCATCTTCGGCGTTGGTGCGATCGGGGTCGACGCCGAAACCACGAGCGTCGCATGGCAGGCGCATATCGGCGGCTTCTTCGCCGGCCTGTTGCTGTTCGCCCTGTTCGATCCCGTGCCGCGCGTGCGAAACGATGCTGCGGATGCGTCATCACGGGACATTTCGAACCGCATTTGAAGCGGCGCTTGCGGCCCGGCCTGAATTCATCCATCATTCCAGCCAAGAATGTTCTGAAGCGACAAGCCGCTAGAGCATGATCCGGACCCGAAGGCCGCGCTAGCGCAAGGTGTGTAGCGGTTTTCCGAAAAGATCATGCTCAAACAATAGCGTAAGGCGATGCTTCGCAAAGCGCCCGAGCCTGAAACCGGCGCTGAAACTGTTAGTTGAAGACTCGCGAACAAGTCCGGATCGCCGACAGGCGGCCGGGTCCGATTCAGGAGGCGACAATGACGGTACGTTCCATTCTCAACACCAAGGGCCACCAGATCATGAGCGTCGAGCCCGACGTCAAGCTGGCGGCCGCGATCAAGCTGCTCAGCGAGAAGAAGATCGGCGCGGTGCTGGTGATGAGCCAGAGCCGGCTCGAAGGCATCCTGTCGGAGCGCGACATCGTGCGCGTGCTTGGCGAGCGCGGTGCTGGCGTGCTGGAGGAGCCGGTCTCTGAGGTCATGACCCGCAAGGTCGTGAGCTGCAAGGAGACCGACACGGTCGCCGAACTCATGGAGACGATGACCACCGGCAAATTCCGCCATCTGCCCGTGATGGAGAACAACAAGGTGGTCGGCCTGATCTCGATCGGCGACATCGTCAAGCGCCGCGTCCAGGAATACGAGTCCGAGCAGGAAGCCCTGCGCGACTACATCAAGACGGCCTGACCGGCCTCACTCGTTCGCCTTTACTCGTCGGCTTTGGGCGCGCTGCCCGCCGGCGCCGGCGCGAGCACCTCGATCGCCTCCTGGATCGACTCCAGCGCGCGCTCGGCGGCGCGGCTCCCGTGCGCGATGAGCTCCTCGGCGCGATGGAAGTCGAACCAGCCGAACTGGCCGACCCGCGGCGTGATCAGCATATCCGGCGGATCGCCGGCGAGGCGGGCGCGCGTGATGCGGTCCTGCATGATGTTGAAGGCATCGACCATCACCGAGGAGATGCCGGGCCGGCCGCCGCCGCCGAAGAACTCGCGCTTCATGGTTTTCTCGGGCGAGAAGAAGCGCGGGAAGCGTCGCTTGACCGTCGCATCCTCGGCCGAGGGCGCGACCGGTTCGGGCCTCGCGCCATGCGAATAGATCGTCGTGGAATGGGTGAAGATGTCGCTGGAAAGATTTGCAGCGATGACGATTTCGGCGCCGAGCGCGCGGGCGGCTGAAACCGGCACCGGGTTCACCAGGGCACCGTCGACCAGCCAGCGGTCGCCGATCAGGACCGGCGAGAAGATGCCGGGCAGTGCATAGGAGGCGCGCATGGCATCGACCACGCGGCCGCGCGTCAGCCAGATCTCGTGGCCGGTACGGACCTCCGTCGCAACGGTGGCGAACTTGACCGAGAGGTCCTCGATCAGGGTCTGGCCGATCGCCTCCTCGAGCCGGCTTGCGAGCTTCTCGCCGCCGATCAGGCCGGAGCCGTTGAGGCGGATGTCGAGATAACCGAGGATATTGCGCATGCCTTGCAGGCTGCGTCCCCATTCTTCCAGCGTATCGAGCTGGCCGGCCGCATAGGTGCCGCCGACCACGGCGCCGATCGAGGTGCCGACCACGACATTGGGCACGATGCCGTTGGCAATCAGGGTTCTCAGGATTCCGATATGGGCAAAGCCGCGCGCCGCGCCGCCGCCGAGTGCCAGGCCAATGACCGGTCGGCGGGTGGCGCCGAGGCCGACCTTCTCGCCATTTGAGCCGGCTCCCCGACCCTTCAATCTCTCCAGCACCGAAACCCTCCTACGCCGGGGCCAGCCCTAATGATCAGACTAGGCACCGTACTTGCACTCCGCCAGAACCGGGGCGAAGCATGGTTTATGCCGCTTTGGGAAGCGCACGGGGCAGGAGTATGGCGATGGACGGTTGCCTCAGGACTAATCACGCAGGCGTCAATCGGGTTCCAAAGGGCCGAATTTCCTTGATTTTCCTAGGCTTGAATTTGCCGCGTTTTCAGTGAAAAGCAGTGGCATGACTCGCGGGGGTGACGGCATCATCGGATGGCGGCGCAGTGGCAGGCTGCTGCCGGCGCTGATCCTTGTCGCGTGCCTCGTTGTTACCTTTGGCCAAGACGCTGCGCAGGCGCAGCTTTTCTCCGACCGCCCGCCGCCGGTGCCCCCGGCATCGGTTCCCGATCCCGGCGGCGCCGTTAGCCTCGCGCCTCCCTCTGGGCCGGGCGCCGGTCCCCCCAGCCTGCCGCCGACCCTGATGCAGCCGGTGACGCCGAGCATGCCGCCGCCTGCGGTCACGACCGTGCCGCCGGCCGCGCCGCTCAACGCGGCCGTGCCCGGACAGGCCGTGCTGTCGCTCACTGCGAAATACGGCAAGGACGCACCCGCGATCACCAGCGGCCTGGTCTGGCGCGTGTTTGCCGACCGTCCCGACGAGAACGGCACTTACAAGCTGATTCGTGAGGATCGCAACGCCACGCCCAACATCGTGCTGCCGCCCGGCAATTACGTCGTGCACGTCGCCTTCGGCCTCGTCAGCGCGGTGCGCACCGTCAGCCTGAAGGGCGAGACCGACCGCGAATCCTTCGTGCTGCCGGCCGGCGGCCTGCGCATCGAGGGGCGCGTCGGCACCAGCCGCATTCCGCAGAACCAGATCTCGTTCGCGATCTACAAGGGCAGCCAGTTCGAGTCCGGCGAGCGCGCCTCGCTGGTGCCGAACGTCTCTGCCGGCGACGTCGTGCTGCTGCCGGAGGGCACCTACTACATCATCTCCAACTATGGCGACGCCAATTCGGTGGTGCGCTCGGACATCCGCGTCCAGGCCGGCAAGCTCACCGACGTCACCATCACGCATCGCGCCGCCGTCATCACGCTGAAGCTCGTCAGCGACCGGGGAGGCGAGGCGCTCGCCAACACCGCCTGGTCGGTGCTGACCCCCGGCGGCGACGTCATCAAGGAATCGATCGGCGCCTTCCCGCGCGTCGTGCTCTCCGAAGGCGAATACCGCGCCATCGCCAAGAACGAGGGCAAGGTCTACGAGCGTGGCTTCAACGTCGTCAACGGCGTCGACGGCGAAGTCGAAGTCGTCGCGCGCTAGCGCCTTCGCGCCGATGCCGCATGCGGTCGGGCGTTGGACTTCACGCCCGGCACAATAATTCTCATCTAGCGCACGATCGTGCTGCCTCCTGTTACCTCTGAGATTGTGTGTGCGAGTGAACAGATGCTCATCTTCTGTGTTCTGCTTTGAATACTCGTGTCAGCGCGACGAAGCGCCTTGGAACGCGAAGAAACACCGCCAGCAGGGCCTTATTCCAGAGGCGTCGCGACATCGTGATTGCTGGTGCAAGATACGTATTTCCGATAATCAATTTTATTCTCTTTCCATCCTCCTGGGTTATATGTCGGGCATCCATCTCACGGGGGATGCCGGAGCAGGCGCGTATGCCTTGCGAGACCGGCAGGAGCAGGGGACCAAGCCCGTCGGCATGTTCGAAGTGATCCTCACCAGGCGTAAGCGGTTTGGCTGGCGATGGCATGTGTGCGACCAGTCCGGCAAGATCTTTGCCGATGGCTTCGAGCGCACCCGGCCGTCCGCCAAATATCATGGCGAGCGCGCGTTGTTTTTCCTGTTGTCGCAGGCCTATCTGCGCAACCGCTTTGCTGCGTCCAGCGAAGACTAGCCGTCGCCCGCGCGTGATGCGCGAAGAGGCCACGATGAAGCACTACAAGATCGTCGTCTTCGTTCCGGTGCCTGACGGCGATCGCGTGCGGCAAGCGATGGGCGATGCCGGCGCCGGCGTGATCGGCAATTACTCCTATTGCAGCTTCACGGTGACGGGCATTGGCCGCTTCAGGCCTGATGCCGGCGCCAGTCCCGAGATCGGCGAGGTCGGACGGCTCGAGGCGGTCGAGGAAGAGCGCATCGAGACCGTCTGCGCAGCCGATAAACTCGCCGCAGTGATCGCGGCGATCCGAAGTGCGCATCCTTATGAAGAGCCCGCGATCGACGTCTATCCGCTCGAGGCGATCGGCACAGCTCCGCAGCCCGGATCGAGCGAAGCGTGATCCGGGACTACAAGCTCCGCTGATACGATTGCGCCGCGCTTCATTCGGGTTACAGGACTTTGCTGCGCGCGGTCAGATGTCGACGACCAGCTTGCCCCTGGCGGCGCGATCCCTGATCAGCGCATAGGCGTCGCCAACGCTCTCCAGCGTGAAATGCCTGGGATCGAGCAGGGGTGCGAGCTTGCCTGTTTCAGCCAGGCGCGTGGCTTCCGCCATGATCTCCCCGTGATGCGCGCGGCCTTCGCCTGTGAGCAGCGGCAGCAGCGTGAACACGCCTGAATAGGTGGCGGCACGGAACGAGAGCGGCGCAAGCGCATGCGTGCCCCAGCCGAGCGCACTCACCACATGGCCGAACCGGCGCACGGCTTCGAAGGAAGCGTCGAGCACCTTGCCGCCGACGGTGTCGTAGACGATGTCGAAGCCGCGGCCATTCGTATGCCGCGCCACGTAGGCCCCGATGGCGGTATCGCGGTCGATGAACGTTGCGCCAAAACCTTCGATCGTGGCGCGCTGCGATACCGAGCCGGTCGCAAACACTTCTGCTCCGAAGGCGCGCGCGATCTGGATCGCCACGTGGCCGACGCCGCCTGCGCCGCCGTGGATCAAGACCTTCTGGCCGGCTTTCAAGGCTGCGCGGTCGATCAGGCCTTCCCAGGCCGTGATGAAAATGAGGGGCAGGGCGGCTGCTTCCCGCATGCTGAGATTGGCGGGCTTCAACGCCAGAAGGTCGACGTCGACGGCGGCGAATTCGGCCAGCGATCCCTGCACGCCGCCGACGCCACCGGTCATGCCATAGACTTCGTCGCCCGGCTTGAACCGCGTCACCTCGCGCCCGGTCTGTTCGACCACGCCTGCGAGATCGAGTCCTGGGATCGCGGGCAGCGGATGGCGCGCATGCGCCGCCGCACCGGCATGGATCTTGGTGTCGAGTGGATTGGCCCCGCTCGCGCGCACCCGCACCAGCACCTCGCGCGGGCCGGTCTCGGGCGTGGAGATGGTTGAGAGGCGCAGCGGCGCGTTGTGGGTCTCCAGAACGCCTGCGCGCATCGTCGATGGTCTCGTCATGATCGTCTTGCTCCGTTGTCGGCCCCCCAATATGCCTCTAATTTTTTGCATGGGGAGAAACGAAGATGTACGATTGTCATACATTTTTGTATGTAAGGGCTTCCGATGGACTGGAGCGATCTGCGCATCTTCCTGGCGATTGCGCGCGAAGGCACGCTCGGGGCTGCGGCGCGCAAGATTGGCCAGACCCAGCCCACGATGGGACGGCGGCTTCGCGCGCTCGAACAGGCGCTCGGACAGAAATTGTTCCAGCGCACTGCCGATGGTTTTGTGCTGACTGACGAGGGCACGACCGTGCTTGGGCATGCCGAGCGGATCGAGGAGGAGACGATCGCGCTGGAGCGGCGCGCATCCGCAGCGGAGACGCAGCTCGACGGCCTCTTGCGCGTGTCGTCATCGGACTGGTTCGGGACGGTGATGCTGTCGCCGATCATCGCCGCCTTCGGAACGCGCCATCCCAAGGTGAGCGTCGAGCTTCTGACCGACGCACGTCTCTACAGCCTGCCGCGCCGCGAGGCCGACCTCGTCTTCCGCATCAAGCCGTTCGACGAGCCCGAGGTGATCTCCCGAAAGCTGCTGCACATTCCCTACGCGCTCTATGGCAAGAAGGGCAGCAAGCCGCCGTGCGCCGGCGACGGAAGCGGCGTGCGCGTCGTGACGATGAATGCCGAATTCGCCGACATGCCCGACGCCGCGTGGCTGAAGCGCACGCTGCCTAATGCCGCAGTCGCATCGCGCAGCAACAACAGGCAGGCGCAGGCCGAGCTCTGTGCGAGCGGCGGCGGGCTTGCCGTGCTGCCGCGTCCTCTCGGCGACCGCGATCGACGGCTCGTCGCGCTCGACATCGGCACGACGCCACCCGGTCGCGATACTTTCGTGGGTTATCACCGCGATCTCAGGCGCCTGGCCCGCCTGCGCGCGTTGCTCGATCTCGTGATCGAGCGGCTCGCGGGGTGAGGCTTTTGGCACGCGGGCTACAGGACCTTGCGTTGCCCGTCGGGCAAGACACGCGAATTGTCGGTCAGCGGGTATCGGCAAATATATTCCGCTTTACCGAATTTCGGAAATGACGTATCTCTCGTCTCACTCCGGCCCAAGGAAGAGGGGCGTATCGCGATCGTCACGACACGCGGGCCGGGCGGCGGTGGACGTGGGCCACATCGGCGCGAAAAGCTTCGCAGGGCGGAGAGCCGTGAGCGAAGACCTCGCGCACACGACCGGTGTGATCCGTGTACGGCCAAATCGTGTGGTCCT
>JAEYRD010000011.1 GCA_023435725.1 Pseudomonadota bacterium
ATCCTTCCCTTAGGGAAAAACCCGTGTTTGCCTCGAATATAAGTCAGCAGCCTTCCAAACCGGTACAGGCAGTTAATAAAGCCAATGAAACTGTGGTGGCCGCACCTAAAAAAGAAGAGTCCAAACCGTTAGCGCCAGACACGGTATCGAGGAAGGAGGAAATCGTTGCAAAACAGGAGACAAGAAAGGAGGAACCCAGGCCTGTGGCGGTTGATACAGTTTCTAAAAACGAAGAGGTAATAACAAAGCTTGAGACAAAAAAGGAAGACCCTCCATCGCAGGAAATACAAAAAGAAGACCCTGGTGTGAAAACGGCCGACAGTCTTAAGTCAATTGCCAGGCAGGAACCTACCGTAAAAGAACAGCAAAAACCGGTGACATTAAAGGAAGGACCAGTTGTAGCAAAAACTGAGACTGGTAAGGAGAAAGAAGGAACGGCGGTAAATCAGGCTGAGCTCAAAAAGGAACCCATTGAAGAGCCTGTCAACACTTCTACAACTTCAGAAAATGCAATACCAGCCCATACAGGTCGCACAAACTCGCCTGATTATGAACGATCGGAGGTGATCAAAAAGGCCGAAAGTTCCACTACTGATGGATTTGGGTTGGTTTTTATTGATAAAATTGCAGACTACCGCCAGGATACCATACAGATATTTATTCCTAATACCAGGACGATCCTGGGGGATGCTCGCAAGAAAGCGGCTGATGACCGGAAATTCCTCGATATTGATGAAAACACTAAGGCCGTCACAAAAAGTTCCACGAGGATTAATTGTAGTTCCCAGGCGACAGAGGATGATTTTTTTCGCCTGAGAAAGAAAATGGCGGGGATAAAGGATAGTGAGTCAATGATAAATGAGGCGAGAAAAGAATTCAAGGGTAAATGTTTCTCTGTTGACCAGATCCGTAATCTCGGGAACCTGTTCCTAAATGAAGCCGGCAAATTCCAGTTTTATGAAGCGGCTTATCCTAATAGCAGTGACAAAACTGGATTTACGGTCCTGCAGGAGGAATTCAGGGATCCCTATTTTGTACATCGCTTTAAAAACCTGGTCGACTAAATCCAACCGCCCAGCCGGTTTTCAATACCATCTCTCCTTATATGCCAAGATATTTCCTGGAAGTTGCCTACAAGGGCGAAGCATACAGTGGTTTTCAAACCCAGAAGAACGCCAACAGCGTGCAGCAGGAAATCGAGAAGGCTTTCAGGATTTTACAGCGGGAAAGCGTATCCATGACGGGCTCGTCGAGGACTGACGCAGGGGTACATGCGCTCCAAAACTTCTTTCATTTCGATTTTGAGGGGGTGGTACATCCGCAATTTTTATACAAGATCAACGCCATTTTGCCACAAGACATTGTTGTTCATTCGATTAGGGAGGTTGAGCCAGCGGCTCATTGCCGGTTCGATGCCACGAGCCGGGAATACAGGTATTTTATATACCAGAAAAAGGATCCGTTTCTGCGGGACAGGGCTTTTTATTTTCCCTACAGGCTCGACCTGGAGATCATGCAGCAGGCGGCTGAGCGGGTAAAGAGTTACCAGGATTTTACCTCTTTTTCCAAGCGCAACACGCAGGTGAAATCCTTTATTTGCCAGATAATGCATAGTGAATGGTACCGGGAAGGTGATTGCCTGGTTTACCGGGTGGAGGCCAACAGGTTTCTGCGGGGGATGGTCCGGGCATTGACGGCTACAATGCTGAAACTTGGCCGGCATAAGATGACCCTGGATGAATTTTCTACCGTAGTCGAAGCAAAAGACTGTAGGGAAGCGAGTTTCGCGGTTCCGCCGCATGGTTTATTCCTGGTGCGGGTCACTTATCCTCCCGGTATAACAGAGCCAGGCGCCAAAAATTTTTGATTATTGAAACCCTTTACCAGCGTGAATCCTGTGAAATGTTACTCACAGCTGTTTAAAAAAGATTTGGCGGGTATCAATTCACTCCTATCTTTGCACCCCCGATTGAAAAAAGGGTTAGTTCTCTGAAGAAAATAAGGAAAGAGTTTTTTAAAAACACAGGGTAAAATTTGGCAGGAAACTTCAAAGCCTTACTTTTGCCCCCCGCTTAAAAAGCGGGTGTTCTTTGCAGGTGTTATGAAAAAGATAAAGGGGTTGAAAAGTGAAGAAAGCGGTCATTAAAAATTGGCCAGTATTTGTGGAACCCTTACCTTTGCTGTCCGCCATAAAAAAAACGGCGGGCTCTTTCTAAAACAAGTTGATTTTCATTCCAATTGATTCTGTTTTTTCTAAAAATAAATGCAGAAAATTTTGGTAGAAATAAAAAGGCCCTTACCTTTGCACTCCGTTCAAAAAAACGGGTGGCTGGTAAAGCCGAAAGATCTTTGAAAGTTGGGAAACAATAGCACTTATTTCCGCCTTTTGGCGGGGATAACAAACAAGGTAAGTCAAAGCGAAAACAATTCGATTTGACACGTTAATTTTAGCGTTTGTAGCTTTTGGCTATGAACGACTTTGAAGTTAAATGTCAGTATCAAACATCATTTACAATGGAGAGTTTGATCCTGGCTCAGGATGAACGCTAGCGGCAGGCTTAATACATGCAAGTCGAGGGGCAGCAGGGCCGTAGCAATACGGATGCTGGCGACCGGCAAACGGGTGAGGAACACGTACAGAACCTTCCTTCGAGCGGGGAATAGCCCAGAGAAATTTGGATTAATACCCCATAGTACTACGAAGTGGCATCACTTTGTATTTAAAGATTTATCACTTGAAGATGGCTGTGCGGCTGATTAGGTAGTTGGCGGGGTAACGGCCCACCAAGCCTTCGATCAGTAACTGGTGTGAGAGCACGACCAGTCACACGGGCACTGAGACACGGGCCCGACTCCTACGGGAGGCAGCAGTAAGGAATATTGGTCAATGGACGAAAGTCTGAACCAGCCATGCCGCGTGAAGGATGAAGGTCCTCTGGATTGTAAACTTCTTTTATAGGGGAAGAAATCTCTTGATTCTTCGAGAGTTGACGGTACCCTAG
>JAEYRD010000029.1 GCA_023435725.1 Pseudomonadota bacterium
CCTTCGAGCAGGTCGTGTTTTCGCAAGGCAAGTGCATCGCCTCGGCGACGTCGGTCGGCGTCATGCTCGATGAGGCAACGCGGCGTCCGGCGCCGCTGACCGCGGAGGTGATCGAGAAGCTCAAACCCTGGCACAAGCGCGGCATCGAGGTCGCGCCGCCGGGCACATATTAGATGTAGAGAAGATCAGGCCTGGCGTTCCGGCGTCGCCACCACGAGCCCGTCGAGCTCGTCGGAGACCTTGATCTGGCAGGACAGGCGCGAGTTCGGCCGCACGTCGAAGCCGAAGTCGAGCATGTCCTCTTCCATCGGCGTCGGGCTGCCGACCTTCTCGCGCCAGGCTTCGTCGACATAGACATGGCAGGTTGCGCAGGCACAGGCGCCGCCGCATTCGGCTTCGATGCCGGGAATGCTGTTGCGGATGGCAGCTTCCATCACGGTTGCGCCGTTCTCGATTTCCACCGTGCGGGTTTCGCCCTTGTGGTCGACAAAGTGAATCTTGGCCATATGTGCTCGTGCTGCCGCGGTGTTGGTTGGGAGTAAAAGGAGGGTCTGGGCTGTCCTATAACGGGTCGGTCAGCCCGGCGCCATAGCGTTTTGATGCGAAGTGGACCCTGGTTCGCGCGAAGAAAACGCGTCAAAACAAATGACTAGCCAACCGCTTTTTTGCGGGGGCACCGGCCTAGTGCTTCAGGATCGCCTCGATGGCGGCGCGGGCCTCGGCCACCGCCTCTTTCAGCGCGGCGAAGGCGTGGGGCCGGTTGTGGCCGGTCCGGATCGCGGTCTCGAGGCTGGCTGCGGCATCCGCCACCGCAAAGGCGCCGATCCCGCGCGCCGAGCCCTTGAGCTTGTGCGCGAGTGCGCCGGCCTCGGCCGGCAGCGCCGCCATCGCCGCAATCAGGCGGACCGCCTGCTCGGCGAACATCGCGAGCACTTCCTGTTCCAGCTCGGCATCGCCGAGCGTCATCCGGGAGAGATGATCGAGATCGAGCGGGCTGTCGATGGGTGCAAGCGGGGGCGAAGGCATCCAGTCCATCCGTTGCAGTTCAGGCGTCATGGCGCAGGCCCCGACATCGCGCGATGGTCCCGCCGGTCCGGCGGTCAGGTTCCCCTACCGAAGCATGGAAATGGTTAACGAAGTGTTTGGGCTGTTTTACGCAAATCTGCCCGTTTATTGACGAGAAGTTGCCATAATCAGGCGAGTTCGGTGGAGAATTACATTTATTGCTAAGGCGTTACGGCGCGATCCTGTTAACGATGATTAAGATTGTCTTAATGGAAGGCATTTCATTCGCGACGCTCTGCCAATAGGATGTTGCGGAAATTGGCGGACAAGCCGTCCGGGTGGGGATGGCTCGGAGATCCGCATAAGCGGCATGATCCGGTCTGTGGGCTTGCGCAGCGCGCAGGGCTCGCGGGGGGCGTGTGAGAATAACGAGGGCTCGGACTGAACATGGCGAACACTCCCAAGAAGGTCAAAGACCCCACAGAAGTTGCGCTCTCTGCGATCCAGGAAGCCCTTAACATCAGCGATACCGCTGCGGACACCAGCCGCACCGCATCGATGCGCAATGAAACGACCCCTCCGGTGCCGCCACCGGCCCTCCCGAGCTTTGACGAGCCAACCTTCGAGCCGCGCCCCGCTGCCAACGAACGGGCGGTGTTCGAGCCGCTCGAAGAGCCGCGCGCTTCGCGCCGCGCCGCCAACGACGATCGCGAGACCATCGGCCAGCTGCTCCAGGCGCTCCAGAAGGGCCGCCCTGCCCGCAATGTCTATACCTTCGCCACCATCTTCGCCGGCGTCTGGCTCGCCGCCTGCGCCGCGCTGACCGTCGGCTTCCTGCCCTCGATCCAGGCCGCCATGGGCCAGAGCGGCGGCGTGCTCGTCATCGCCGGCCTGATCGCGATGTTCTTCGCGCCAATCATGCTGTTCTACTTCCTCGCGAGCCTTGTCTGGCGCGGCCAGGAAATGCGCATGATCGCGCAGGCGATGGCGCAGGTCGCGATCCGCTTCTCCGAGCCCGAGGGCTCGGCCTCCGATTCCATGGTCACCGTCGGCCAGGCCATCCGCCGCGAGGTAGCGGCGATGGGTGACGGCATCGAGCGCGCGATTGCACGCGCCGGCGAGCTCGAGACGCTGGTCGCCAACGAGGTCGCGGCGCTCGAACGCGCCTATTCCGACAACGAAGTGCGCATCCGCGCCCTGCTCCAGGACATCGCGCATCAGCGCGACAACCTGGTCGGCCAGGCCGAGCAGGTCCGCAGCGCCATCTCCGGCGTGCAGATCGACCTGCGCCACGACATCGCGCTGATCTCGGACGCGATCGCCTCGCGCGTCGACGAGGTCGCCAAGTCCATCACGGGCGCGCTGGAAGAGCGTGGCGCCCACATCACCGGCGCGCTGAGCAACGCCGGCGACAACATGATCCTCGCGCTCGGTGAGCGCGGCGGCGACCTGCTCGACCGCCTCGAGGAGGCCAGCAACGAGACTACGCGCGCCGTGCTCGACGCCAGCGAGCGGCTGACCACGAGCCTCAACTTCAAGACCGGCCACGTCCACGACGAGTTCGTCGACCTCGCCGACCGCGTCCACGAGATGCTGAACGAGCGCATTGACCGCATCACCGGCGAGTTCGAGCAGCGCTCTGCCGCGATCGTCGACGGCATCTCCGAGCGCACCGAGCAGGTGCACGACTCCCTGAAGAATTCGGCGGACTCGCTGCTGCTCGAGCTCGAGCTGCGCTCCAACGACCTCTCCGCCAAGATCGACGACGCCGGAAACCGGCTCGCCGGCCAGATCATGACGTCCGGCGACAAGGCGAGCGAGGCGCTCGACGCCACCGTCAACACCCTCGTCGCCAAGGTCGTGAGCCAGACCGAGACCGCGCACGACTCGCTGTCGCTGCAGATGAGCGCCTTCGACGAGCTGGTGAAGAACCAGGGCACCGAGCTGGTCGAGCGGTTCGCCCGCGACTCCGGCACGCTCGGCGCGCTGATCACGCGCCACATCTCCGAGTTCGACCGCACCGTGAAGACGTTCGGCGGCGAGATCGTCCACCGCATGGGCCAGCGCACGCAGGACATCGCCGAGAGCCTCAAGACCTATGTCGACAATTTCGACACCCGCTTCAGCGCGAACGGCGGCGACATCACGGCTGTGCTCGACCAGCGGCTGGTGCAGTTCGAGACCACGATCGGCGAACGCGTCGCCAATCTCGACTCCTCGCTGAACGGCAAGATCGCCGGCCTCGACAGCACGATCGAAGGCCACATCAAGACTTTCGACGACCAGCTCGGCGGCCGCGTCAACGCGCTGGAACAATCGTTCGACACCCGTGCCACGTCCGTCACCGAAACGATCGACGCGCGCCTTAACACGCTCGCCACGTCGCTGACCGACGGTGCCGCGCAGGCGATCCAGTCGATCGACTCCCGCCTCACCCACCTCACGACGTCGATCACCGACGGCGCATCGCAGGCCGTTGATTCGATCGACACGCGCCTCAACCATCTCACGACCTCGCTGACCGACGGCGCGTCGCAGACGATCCAGTCGATCGACACGCGGCTGACATATCTCACGACGACGCTGACGGCCGGCGCGTCGCAGGCGCTCGAGTCGATCGACTCCCGCCTCACCTACCTGACGGGCGCACTGACGAACGGCGCCTCCCAGGCCGTGCAGTCGATCGACACCCGCCTCACGCTCCTGACCTCGACGCTCACGGACGGCACCGCGCAGGCGATCGAGGCGGTCGACCGCCGCATCACCGGCGTCACCGAGATCATCGACGGCCGCAGCACGCATCTGACCGACACGATTGCGGCACGCTTCCAGGATATCCACCAGGCCATCGAGACCAGGGTCGGCGCGGTCGCCAACGACATCGACGTGCGCGTGGCGCAGTTCGAAGACCTGCTCGGCTCGCGTGTCGAGGCCGTCGCCGGCCGCATCGAAAGCAGCGGCCGCCAGGCCAGCGAGGACATGATGTCCCGCGCCGAGATGATCTCGACCGCGATCCGCTCGCATGTCGATGACGCCGAGCGCTCGCTCACCAACCTCGTCGTCAACACCAGCGAGACGATCCAGACCGGTGCGCGCACCGCCCAGCAGTCGCTGATGACGGTCTCCTCCGACGTCAACGCCCAGCTCAAGATGACCTCCGCCGAGGTCGAGCACGCGCTGACCGCGGTCGGCACCGGCGCCGCCAACTCGATCCTGACCAGCGCCCGCGAGGCACAGTCGACGCTGGTCGCGGCCTCGGGCGACGCGTCCAACCAGATCAAGGCGCTGTCGGCCGACATCGAACGCACGCTGTCGGCGGCAGGCTCGGCGACCGCGGCCTCGATCCTGGCCGGCGCCCGCGAGGTGCAGACCACGCTCGTCACCGCCTCCTCGGATGCGGCCAACCACGTCAAGACGCTCACCGCCGACGTGCAGCGCTCGCTGTCGCTCGCCGGCACCACCACGGCGGAATCGATCACCGCCGGCGCCCGCGATGCGCAGAGCGCGCTGATCGCGGCCTCGAGCGAGACCGCCAACCAGATCAAGGCACTGTCCTCGGACATGCAGCGCTCGCTCTCGATGGCGGGCACCGCGACGGCCGAGACCATCACATCCGGCGCCCGCGAAGCCCAGAGCACGCTGGTCACCGCGTCCTCGGATGCGGCGAGCCAGGTCAAGTCGCTCGCGGCCGAAGTGCATCGTTCGCTCTCGCAGGTCGGCCAGTCGACCGCCGAGACGATCACCACCAGCGTCCGCGATGCCCAGAGCACCCTGCTCTCGGTTTCGGCCGAACAGACCGGCCAGGTCCGTTCGCTCGCAGCCGAGATGCAGCGCGCGCTGGCGACCGCCGGCGGCGCCACCATCGAGGCGCTCACCAGCGGCGTGCGCGAGGCCCAGGGCACGCTGATCTCCGCCTCCACCGATGCGGCGAGCCAGATCAAGTCGCTGACCACGGATATCGAGCGCACGCTGACCGCGGTCGGCGCCGACACCGCCTCGACGATCCTCAACAGCGCGCGTGAGGCGCAGACCTCGCTGACCTCGACGTCGGCGGATGCCGCGAGCCAGATCCGCACGATCTCGACCGAGATCGAGCGCGCATTGAGCACGGCCGCGACGAATGCGACCAACGACATCCAGACCAGCGCGCTCAACGCCCAGAACGCGCTGATCAGCGCCTCCAACGAGGCCAGCTCGCGGGTCAAGACGAGCTCGGCCGACGTCGAGCGCTCGGTGCTCGCCGCCAGCAGCAGCTTCGGCCAGGCCATGACCGGCAAGACCGACGAGATCGTCACTTACGTGCAGCAGCAGGCCGACCGTCTGTCGAACATGATCGACGCCAAGCGCGGCGCACTGGTCGACGCGATCGGCTCCAAGACCAGCCAGCTCACGCTCGACATCGACCGCGTCACCTCGGACGCGCTGAAGTCGATCGAGACACGCGGCCATGCGTTCTCGCAGACCATGATGGGCAGCGGCTCGGAAGTGGCCCGCACCATCAACGTGGCGAGCGAGATGGCGACCGGCGCGGTCGGCAAGTCGCTCAAGGATCTCGAGCAGGCATCGCGCGCGGCGATCGACCAGTCGCGCCAGGTCTCGATCGCGGCCGTCACCGAGATGCAGGAGACCAGCAAGATCCTGCGCACCGACACGGTCGCCCTGTTCGAGCGTCTGCGCGAAGGCAACATCCTCCTCCAGGAGGTGCTGACCGGTGCGCACGACAACCTCAACTCGCTCGAGCGGGCGCTGGTGACGCGCGTCGCCGACTTCGTCTCGGCGATGAACGACGTCACTTCGCGCAATGGCGCTGCGACTCAGAACCTGGAAGACCAGCTCAACGTCTTCAATACGAAGACCACGAAGGCGCTCCAGGATCTCGGCGAGCTGTCGACGCAGTTCGACGCGCACGGCAAGGCGCTGGTCGACGCCGCGCAGGTCGTCGAGCAGAGCAACAAGAACACCACCGCTTCGCTCGCCGAACGCAAGCAGACGCTGGAATCGCTCGTCACCACGATCGACCTGCGTACCACCGATCTCGACCAGCGCCTGTCGCGCTTCACCGGCCTGCTCGATGAATCGCTGGCGGCCGCCGAAGAGCGCGCCCGCGACATCGCCCGCGTCGTCGCGGAAACCGCCGGCGCAGGCTCGGCCGCGATCACCCGCCAGTTCGAGGCGGTACGGTCGGCGTCCGAGGAGGAGCACCGCCAGACTATCGAGGCCATGCACGACATCTACCGCCAGACCACCGACGAGGCGGATGCGATGTTCAAGCAGTCGACGGAGAAGTTCACCAACCTCGTCTCCAGCATGAAGCAGATGGCGCTCGAGATGCACAACGAGCTCGAAGCCACCCGCAACGAGCTGCGCCGCGGCGTGCTCGAGATGCCGCAGGAGGCCGCCGAGAGCACTGCGCAGATGCGCAAGGTGATCGTCGACCAGATCGAGGCCCTCGCCGAGCTCAACCGCATCGTGGCCCAGCATGGCCGCGGCCTCGACGTCTCGACGACGGGCCGCGCCTCCGTGCAGCGCCAGGAAGAGCCGATGGTGGCGACCGTCGGCGCCCGCACCACCGAGACGCGCATGCGCGACACCGGCAGCGCCTCGACGCTGCCGCCGCCGGACCTCGGCATGCCGGCCTCGCGCCGCACCGAAGCTCCGCCGGTCGCGCCGGCGGGCAACGACCAGAGCCGCGACGGCTGGTTGTCGGACTTGTTGAACCGGACGGACGCCAACCAGGGTGCGCCGACCGGCCGTGAAGCTCCGCGTAGCCGCGCAACACCGGCCCCGCAGCCGCAGGCTCCGCAAGGTGGCGGCAATCCGCTGGAATCGCTGTCGCTCGACATCGGCCGGCTGATGGACCGCAACCTCGCCGCCGAGATGTGGGATCGCTACCAGCGCGGCGAGAACAAGGCCTTCACCAAGCGCCTCTACACGCCCGCCGGCCAGAAGGCCTTCGATGAGGTCGCCCGCAAGTATCGCGCCGACCGCAACTTCAAGGGCACGGTCGACCGCTATGTCGCGGAGTTCGAGCGCCTGCTCGACGAAGTCGCCCGCGACGGCCGCGGCCCGCAGGAGCTGCGCAACCACCTGACATCGGAGACGGGTCTGGTCTACACCCTCCTCGCCCACGCGGCGGGCCGGCTGGGGTGAGGCGAAGCTCGCGAATGGCGAGTGGCGAATAGCGAATGAAAAAACGGAGCCCTCACGGGCTCCGTTTTTGTTTTGGACTGCCATTTCGCCAGCGGTTTGCTGCGCCATTGCAGAGCTAAAGCGGCCCTACAAGCACCGTCATTGCGAGGAGCTCGTGACAAAATTGCGCAGCAATTTTGCACTGAAGCGACGAAGCAATCCAGACTGCGTCTGCGGAGACCGTCTGGATTGCTTCGCTCCGCTCGCAATGACGAAGGTGAGATCTGTGGACGACGCCTACCGCCGGCGCTCGGTCGCCACCGGCTTCGGCGGCTCGGGCGGCGGGGCCGGCTGCGAGCTGTTGCTGGCACCGAACAGCACGCGGGTCGGGTTGCGGTCGAAATTGTTCACGGCCCGGCTGATGTCGCCGAGGGTGCGGCGGCCGTCGGATATCAGCGCGCCGGAGCGCTTGTCGAAATCGTCGGCCAGTTCGCGGATCGACTTCACCGCCTGGAACAGCTCGCCGCCATCCTTGCCGCCGGCCAGCGTGTTGAGGCCGAGCATGAGGTTGTCGGCCTTGAGCATCACGCCGTCGACCTTGGCCATCACGACGTCGATCTTCTCGGAGTTGCGGGCGAGCGAGTTGGTGAAGGTCTCGAGATTCTTCAGCGAGTTCTTCACCGACTCCTGATTGTCGGCGACGATCTTGTTGATGTTCTGCAGCGTACCACGGATCGCCTCGGTGACGTCCTGGAGCTTGTTGGGATCGGCCGTCAGCGTCGGAATGCCGTCCTGGTCGAGCGGCGGCGGGGCCGCGGCCTCCTCGCCGCCCTTGAGCGAGATCGCGGCAACGCCGGTCAGGCCCTGGAATTCGAGGCCGACCAGGGTGTCCTTGCGGATCGGGGCATTGTTCTCGATCATGGCGAGTGCGACAACCCGCCGCGGGTTGTCCAGCTTCACCGAGACCACCTCACCCACCCGGATACCGTTGAAATTAACGCTGCCGCCGTTGCGCAGGCCCGCGGCCGGGCCTTCGAACACGACGCGCAGCGGACTGCGCTGCTTGGTGGTATGCAGCGACTGGAACCACAGCACGAAGCCGATCGCCGCGGCGATCACCGCCAGCGTGAATGATCCGATCAATACGTAATTCGCCCGCGTTTCCATCAGGTGCTCCGGCTACTCGACCCAGCTGCTTTAACCCATGACCGCGCGGGCGCGCTTGCCATGGAAATATTGCCTCAACCAGGGATGCTGCGAGGCCTGCATGTCGGCGATCGACCCTGCCGCAATGATCTTACCGTTCCCTAAAACGGCAATGCGGTCACATGCTGTGTAAAGGCTGTCGAGGTCGTGCGTTACCATGAAAACGGTCAGTCCCAAAGTGCGCTGGAGCGTCCGCACCAGTTCGTCGAAGTCCCCCGCGCCGATCGGGTCCAGGCCCGAGGTCGGCTCGTCCAGGAACACGAGGTCGGGATCGAGCGACAGCGCGCGCGCGAGTGCCACGCGCTTGATCATGCCGCCCGACAGTTCCGACGGAAACCGCTCCGCGACTTCGGGCTTGAGGCCGACCATGGTGAGCTTGGCCATGGTGATTTCGTCCATCAGCCGCTGCGACACCCGGAGATATTCGCGCATCGGGAACTGGATGTTCTGCCGCACGGTCAGCGAGGAGAACAGAGCGCCCTGCTGAAACAGCACGCCCCAGCGGCGCTCGACATTGCGGCGTTCCGATGCGTTGGAGGAATCCAGATCGACGCCGAACACCTCGATGCTCCCTGCAATCTTCGGCACGAGACCGATGATGGTGCGCGTCAGCACCGACTTGCCCGCGCCCGAGGGGCCGACAAAGCCCAGGATCTCGCCGCGCTTGACGTCGAGGTTCAGCCCGTCGAGCACGCGCGTCGCGCCGAACTGGACGGTGATGTCGCGAACGCGGATGATGGGATCTTCGATCTCGCCTGCCATCGTCACATTCCGATCGAGGCGAAGAAGATGGCGAAGACGCCATCCATCACGATGACGAAGAAGATGCCCTTCACCACCGACGCGGTCGTGTGCTGTCCGAGCGATTCCGCGCTGCCCTGCACGGCGAGGCCCTCGACACAGGCGACGATGCCGATTACCGCGGCCATCACCGGTGCCTTCACGATGCCGACGATGAAATGATCGATCGAGATGGCATCGCGCAGGCGCAGCAGGAACGCTTCGGGCTCGACCCCGCCATAGAGCCAGGCGACGAGACCGCCGCCATAGAGCGCGGCCATTGCGCCGAGAAAGGCGAGGATCGGCAGCGCCAGCACCAGGGCCATCATGCGCGGCAGCACCAGGACCTCGATGGGGTCGAAACCCATGGTGCGCAGGGCGTCGATCTCCTCGCGCATCTTCATCGAGCCGAGCTCGGCGGTGTAGGCGCTGCCCGAGCGGCCAGCGACCATGATCGCGACCAGCAGCACGCCGATCTCGCGCAGCACCAGCACGCCGAGCATGTCGACGACGAAGATGTCGGCGCCGAACCGGCGGAAATGAAAAATGCCCTGTTGCGCGATGATGCAGCCGATCAGGAAGGTGATCAGCACGATGATCGGCACAGCCCGCCAGCAGACCTGCTCCATGTGGTGCACGGTCGAGGTCAGGCGGAATGAGCGCGGATGAATCAGCACACGCCCAGACGCAGCCAACACCGCGCCGAGCATGTCCACGAGGCCCGCGACCGTCCCGGCGATACCGGCGACGGTGCGGCCGATCTGCTCCAGCATTCCGGTAATGGTCACGGTACCGGTGTCGATGACGGGCGTCGCCTTGACCCGCCGGACCTCGTCAACGAGGCTCGAATAGTTCGCGGAGAGCCCCGCGATCTGCGCCTCGACGGCCCCTTGCGTCAGGCTGCGGCGCAGCCGCTCTATCAGCCAGGCGCCGAATGTGTCGAGCTGGGCGACCTCGGAAACGTCGATGAAGACGCTTTGCGGGGTGCCAGCCAGCTTCTCGGCGTCGGCCACCATCCGCTCCAGGACCGGCGCGAAGCCCGCGGTCCAGGTTCCGGTGGCGCAAAGAGCCAGCGCATTGCCCTTGGCAATCCGTTCCAACTTCGGATCGCCACTCAAGATGTCCGCTCCCGTGCCGAGGCGGAGGAAATCAGATCGTTGCGCACGCGCCCTTACCTAGAAAAGGTACCCCCAACTGGCCATTGTTAGTTGCTACAGGTAACCAGCAGGTTCAGATTTCGCCAGAGTTCAAAATGACTTCCAGCAAAGTTCCGCTCCTTTCCGCGCGAATCGAACGCTTTCCCATCGCCGGCAGTTTCACCATCAGCCGGGGCGCCAAGACCGAGGCCGTCACGGTTGTGGCCGAAGTGAGCCAGAACGGCCTGACTGGCCGCGGCGAGTGCGTGCCCTATCCCCGCTATGGCGAGACGCCCGAGGCGACGCTTGCCGCCCTTCAGGCCATGCAGGACGCCGTGGCCGGCGGGCTCACCAGGCAAGCCCTGCAAGCCGCCATGCCGGCCGGCGCGGCCCGCAACGCGCTGGACTGCGCCCTGATCGACCTCGAGGCCAAGACGGCCGGCCTGCGCGCCTGGAGCCTCCTGGACCGCCCGGTGCCGGGCGAGCGCACCACGGCCTACACGATCTCGTTAGGTACCCCCGCGGCCATGGCCGCGGCGACAGCCAGGGCGGCGCACCGGCCGCTGCTCAAGATCAAGCTTGGTGGCGAGGGCGATGCGGAGCGGATCGCGGCCGTGCGCAGGGCCGCCCCCGAATCCGAGCTGATCGTGGATGCCAACGAGGCCTGGACCGAGGCCAATCTGGAACGCAATCTCGCCGCCTGCGACGCCGCCGGCGTCACCCTGGTGGAGCAGCCGCTGCCGGCCGGCAAGGACGACGCGCTGGCGCGAATCAGGCGCCCGCTCGCGGTCTGCGCCGACGAGAGCGTGCATGACCGTGGCTCGCTTGCTCCCTTGCGCGAGCGCTACGACGCCGTGAACATCAAGCTCGACAAGACCGGCGGCCTCACCGAGGCCCTCGCGATGGCCGATGCCGCGCAAGCGCTCGGTTTCGAGATCATGATCGGCTGCATGGTCGCGACCTCGCTGTCGATGGCGCCGGCGATGCTGGTGACGCCGCAGGCGCGCTTCGTCGATCTCGACGGCCCGCTGCTGCTGGCGCGCGATCGCGACCACGCCCTGCGTTATGACGGCAGCCTAGTCTATCCGCCCGACGCCTCGCTGTGGGGATGAGCCTTGAGCCGGTGCCGCGCCGACCAGATGACGATCGCTCCGGCAGCGGCCATCGCCGCCATGACATAGTACAGGCCGTCGCCGATTCGGGCGTAGATCGCGCCTGACGCGATCGAGGTCGTCGCGCCCAGAAGCCCGTTGC
Organism: Pseudomonadota bacterium; assembly: GCA_023435725.1. GTDB lineage: Bacteria > Pseudomonadota > Alphaproteobacteria > Rhizobiales > Xanthobacteraceae > Bradyrhizobium. The sequence goes on from JAEYRD010000029.1 coordinate 11,511, forward strand.
ACGCGGCGTAGTAGCCCTGCCCCCGCGCGATCTGATGCGACGGCACGCGCTGCACCAGCAGATTCATCGTGCCGACGATGGTCATGCCGAACGTGAGGCCGTGGCCGAGCTGCACGATCGCGAGCAGCGCCAGCGGCGGCTCGTGCGCCGTGACGATCCAGCGCACGACGGCACTCGCGCCGCCAATCGCGATCAGCGAGGACGGATGCAGCGAGAAGCGCGGGGACAGCGCGAAGACGACGATCTCGGCAATCACACCCAGCGTCCAGAGGCCCGCGATCGTGAGCCCGCCGAGACCGTGCGCCTGCCAGTTGATGGCCGAGAACGTGTAGTAGGCGATATGGCTGCCCTGGATCAGCGCCGCCGAGGCGATGACGGCCCAGAAGCCGCCATCGCGCAGCAACGCCTGGTCGGCATGCGTCTCGGTCGTCTTTCGCCGGATGT
>JAEYRD010000146.1 GCA_023435725.1 Pseudomonadota bacterium
CCTGGGGGGCGGCTTGGGATGCGGCTTGGGATGCGTCCGGGCTCGCAGGCGTTGTCGCAAATGGCGGCGGCGGGACCCCATTGCGCGGGAATGTCGGCGGCAGGCCCGCATCCTTCTTGGAGGCGACGCCGGTTGCCAGAGGCTTTGCAGTGTCGCCGGCGGATACGGTGACAGTCCCGTCGGGAGCAATGCGGATCGCAAGCTCTGCATCGACGAGATTGAGGCTTTCGGCGCGCAGGTGCCCCATCAGCAGACCCGCACCCGACAGCTTCACCTCGGCCTTCGGCGCGCTGGCGACGATGGCGTGATCGCGGTCGCGGACGATGATGTCCCGGATACGTACCGCGATACGGACCCGCCCGGCCCGCTCGATCTGGGTGCCGCCGACCTCCACGGTGTTACCGTGGCCGATATTGTCCTCGATCGCCGCAGCGAGCCAGGGCGTTGCGATGTCGAGATTGATGGGACCGGCGCCGAGCCGCCACCACAGCGCGCTGAAACAGCCGACGAAGATCACGACGAGAGCACCGATGACGACGAGCACCCGCTTCAGCCAGCGACCGCCGCCCAGCCAGCGGCGCATCGCCCCAAAGCCGTCACCGAAGCGATGGAAGCCCGAATTGGAACGCGACAACAGCCGGCGCGCACGATGGCCCGCTGCCGCTTCCTGGTCCGGATCCCAATCGGCGTCGTCCCATTCCTGCGGCTGTTGTTGACCGCCGCGCCGATCGAAATCCCGATTGTAGTCCTGGGGCGACGTATTCCTTGCCATTGCCTCTCGATACAGGCGCCCGTCGTAGGATTGAGCGCCGCCGGGGCCGCAGCCGTCCACGGGAAGCGGAGCTCCCTGCGCCGGCATTGCCGCCATACCTCGAATATTCCTGCTGTTCGTCATTTCGCCCCGTGAGCGCGTTCAACGAGCAGTGGGGTGATGCGTGGAATTCCTTGTAACCATACTCCGGCGTCGTCAGACTTGCCCAGCCGAGGGCCCGATTCCGGCACACCGGACGAGAGCTGCAATACCGCTTTGGTTGACCCGTCGAAAGCGACGAAAGGAAGGCGTATGTCCAAGAAATCCCGAAAGAAATCGTCCAAAACGCCCTCCGGCAGTCCGACCGCGAAAAAGAAGGCCCTGAAAACGCGGGCAGCGACTCAAACAAAGTCCGCGAAAACACAGCGGACACCGGCAAGCAAATCAACCGGGACCATAGCAAAAGCAGGATCACATAGGGCCGCATCGAAACAGTTAAATTCTTCCAAATCGGCTGCGGCGGCGAAGGCAACCTTGAGCGAAGGCCAGAAAGCCCTCGCCTTCCGCCTGCCCCGCGATGGCGGCGGCGCAGTCAAGCTCTCGGACTATGCCGGCCAGAAGCTGGTCCTGTTTTTCTACCCCCGCGCCGATACGCCCGGCTGCACCAGGGAAGCCATCGACTTCACCCGCCTTGCGGATGCCTTCGCCGCAGCCGGCACGGCCGTGCTCGGCATCTCCGCCGATCCGTTAAAGGCGCAGGAGAAGTTTCGCGACAAGCATAGCCTCGGGATTCCGCTGATCTCGGACGAGAAGCACGAGATGCTCGAAGCGTATGGCGCCTGGGGCGAAAAGTCCATGTATGGCAAGAGCTTCCTCGGAATTCTTCGCACCACGGTGCTGGTCGGGACCGACGGCAAGGTGGCCAAGGTCTGGCGCAACGTGCGGGTCGACGGCCATGCCGACGCGGTCCTGGAAACCGCAAGAAGTCTTTAACCAGCCCTTTAAATTCGGGCGGTTCCGTTTCCTGAAAATTAACCATGATCACCCCAGATTGCTGCGGCAATTGAGCCGCAAGGAACCCATCCGACCGGCGCGGGAGTGCCGATGTCGAAAAGTTCTGCCCAATACTCGCAGTACCCCCAGCATCATCCTCACGACCACGGGCGACCTCGCCACCGTCGTCCTGCCGCCCCGGCGGCAGCGGCTGCGATTCCCCTTCCCGCCACCGACGACGCCTACACCATCGTCCACGCCGGCAAGCAGGTTCGCTTCGGGCCCGTGGTGTTCTGGATCGTGGTTGGCACGGTCGTACTGCTCGGGCTCTGGTCGGCCGCGACCGCGACCTATTTCGCCTTCCGCGACGATGTGCTGACCCGGCTGATCGCCCGCCAGGCCGAGATGCAGTACGCCTATGAGGACCGCATCGCGGAGCTGCGTGCCAAGGTTGACCGCACCACCAGCCGCCAGCTGCTCGACCAGGAACAGTTCGACCAGAAGCTCGACCAGATCTTGAAGCGCCAGACGGCGCTTGAGTCCCGGGCAACGGCGCTCGGCGCCATGCCTGACGTGACCGGATCGATCCCGCGCTCGGCCCCGCAGCGCAGCGATGCGAACCAGGGCGCGCAGGGAACGCCGAAGCCCTCGCCGATCAGCGACACCGTGATCTTCGTGGCGCCACCGGACCGCGAAGCGCGGCTTGAGTCGCGTGCGCCGACCGTCGCCGCCCCGCAGGTCAACCAATTCGCCAGGAACCAGGGCTTCGACAATGTCCTGGTCCGGCTCACGACCTCGCTCGACCAGGTCGAGCGTCGTCAGATGGCCGCGCTCAGCGCCGTCGAGGAAGGCATGGATTCGCGCATGCGCCGGATGCGCGGCGTCGTCAGCGATCTCGGCCTCAATCTCGCCAGCCTCGAAGCCGCCGTACCGCGCTCAGCGATGGGCGGCCCCTTCGTACCGGTCAAACTCACGGCCAATGCCGGGCCGTTCGAGAAGCAGCTCTATCGCATCAACACGACACGTGCCGAGATGGACCGGCTCAACCGCACGCTGGCGCTGGTCCCCTATCGCAAGCCCGTCATCGGCGAGGTCGAGTTCACCTCGGGCTTCGGTGTTCGCAGCGATCCTTTCCTTGGCCGTCCCGCGATGCATACCGGGCTCGACTTCCGCGCCGCGACAGGCGATCCCGTACGCGTCACTGCCAACGGCAAGGTGGTCTCCGCCGGCTGGTCCGGCGGCTACGGCCGCATGATCGAGGTCGACCATGGCAACGGACTCTCGACCCGTTACGGCCATCTCTCGGAAATCAACGTCAAGGTCGGCGAGATCGTGAAGATCGGCCAGGTGGTCGGTCTCGTCGGTTCGACCGGACGTTCCACCGGCCCGCATCTGCACTACGAAACCCGGATCGACGGCGAAGCGGTCGATCCGCAAAAATTTCTGCGCGCTGGCGTGCGGCTGAGCGCAGGCTAAGCCCGCACAGCATCTCTTTCGGCCGGCCGGGCGTCTTCAGCGCCGGCGGGCGGCTGTCCAGATGCCCCCGGTCCTTGGCCGATCGCCTGAGCCGAATCGACCTGGAAGCCGCGCGAGCGGTCGAATACGCCGTTGACCACCATGCGCGCTTCGCCGGGTGCCGGGCCAAAGCGCGAGCTGTCACGGGCCACGAAGCCGGAGCCGAGCTGAAGGTTCGCGCCCGCGCGCTGCACGTAAGCCTCGACCGAGAGGCGGCTTGCGCCGACAAGATCCGAGAAATCGTCGATCCGCGCACGCGTGGCCTGCATCGCGCCCTGGCGCGCGCTGCCTTCGATCAGGACGCGCGGCCGACGAGCAACGGATCGACGCCGTTCAATTTGAGGCCGCCAATGCGCAGGCCGTCAGGCCCGCGCTCGACGACGCCGGTGACACGTTCGGTCGCCTCGCGCCGCGGCTCGACCAGGCTCGCGACGATCTTCTGACCAAGCACGGTCAGCTCATTGCCCTTCACGGATTCGATCGGACCGGAGACCTCGCTTGCGATCGTAATGTTGCGCGTGACGAGCGTGCCGTCGGCCTGGCGGGTCGCCACCACGCGCGCGAGCTGGCCGACGCGCAGGGCCTTGGGGCTCGCCGCCTCGCCGTCGATCCGGACTGGGACGTCGCTGGCGTAGGCGATGCGCTCGCCGTTGACGTAGATACTGCCGCGCCGGACCCGAGACGTTTTGCGCGGCGGCAGCGATATGGTCGTGCAGATTTCGGCCAAGATAGTGCCACTTGCTGTCGTCCTCGCCGCTCGGAACAAAGGCGGCCTCGACCAGCTCGATTTCATCAACGTTGTTGATGGTGACGAGCTTGCGGTCGATCCATTCGTCGAGCACCGCACGCGGGCGGACGTCCTTGGTGACGGAGGCGACGAGCTGCTCGAATGACGGCGCCTCGCCCTCGGCGGTGCGCGGCAGCGCGAGCGGCTCGCCCTTCGCGTCGGTGAACTCAGGCGCGGCAAGCCAGCGCGCGATTACGGCGCTCGTCAGCGACACTGCCGCAAGCGCCTCGTGCACGGGCGCGCCTGCGCCACGCAGCCGCGCCACCTCCTTGCGGTGAATGCCGGTGAGCAGGCTGACGCGGCTGTCGGTCTGCTCCTTTCCTTCCAGCGCGAAATCGTGCTCGGCGACATTGACGAAGAGCTCGCGAAGCAATTGCGCCAACGCCGGGAAAGTCATGCCGCTGCGGATGCAAAGCCGCACGAGCGGGCGCAACAACCGCGCCAGCGGCGCGTGCAGCTTCGCGGCGGCATTCGGCTGCGGAGCCGCTGCTTTGGACCCGGACTTGGCATTCATGTCTGAATTGTAACGGCGCCTCGCGTGGCCGAAGGCTTCGGCGTGCCGATCATCGAGGCGCTGGCCGCAAACACGCCGGTGCTGTGCTCTGACATCGCCGTGTTCCGCGAAGTCGCGGGCGAGCTCGCCGACTATTTCGACCCGTTCTCGACCGACTCGATCGCGGCCTCGGTCACCCGCGTGCTGACGCGGCAGGAAGAGTGCCGCGGCAGGATCCGCGCGAGGCGGCACGAGCTCGCCGAACGCTTCGGTTACGAGACCCAGGCCTGCGATTTTCTCGGGCATGAGATGCCCGTGGAAAGCCTGGTCGCGGTACGGTAAGCGTCGTTCAGATGACTACTGAACCCGCAACATGGTCGGGCCCGGCCGATCGGCAAGCCTTGCGCAGCCGATGCCAGGCCTTCGGCGACTCGGCCTCCCTCATGCGAGCAGCCGATGTGCTCGCTGCCCTGATCGCTGCGTCGCTGCCCTGGTCGACCACAGCGCCTTCGATCTTCGTCGGGCTCTGGCTGCTCGCGGTGAGCCCAACCATCGACTGGCGCGACTATGCGCGCAAGCTCGCGCGGCCGGCATTTGCGCTGCCGTTCGCATTCCTGCTGCTCGCGGTTCTCGGCACGCTGTGGTCGGACGGAGCGTGGGCGGACCGGCTGCATGCGATCAAGCCGGTCGCAAAACTCGTGCTGGTTCCAGCACTGCTCTACCATTTCAGCCGATCGGAGCGCGGCTCCTGGGTCTGCCTCGCCTTTCTCGCTTCCTGCGTGCTGCTTGCGATGTTCTCCTGGATCGTGCTGCTCGATCCAGCCTGGAAGATCAGCGCGAGGGCGTCGGCCGGCGTTCCCGTCAAGAATTACATCGACCAGAGCCAGGAATTCACGCTCTGCGCCTTTGCGCTGGCGCTACCCGCGCTGACTTTCTGGCGCAGTGGAAGCGTCGTGATGACAGCGGCCTGTGTGGCGCTGATCCTGCTGTTCACCACCAACATGGTGTTCGTCGCCTCGGCTCGCACTGCGCTGCTCTGCATCGCGGTGCTGCTGGGCCTGTTCGCCTGGAGACATCTGAGCCGGCGGGCGGCGCTGCTTCTGCTCGCGGGGACGATGGCCGCGAGCGCGCTGGCCTGGACGACGTCGCCCTATCTACGCCAGCGCATCACCGACATCGCCGTCGAATACCGCCACGGCCACGAGGACATCAGCCGCGCCTCCACCGCGCAGCGGCTGACCTATTGGCGCAAATCTCTTCACGCTTTCGCTGAAGCCCCCCTGATCGGTCATGGCACCGGATCGATTAAACGGCAGTTCGAGCGCGCCGCCACAAGCGCGAGCAGCCTCGACGCGGAGATCGTGAGCAATCCGCACAACCAGACCCTCAACGTCGCAGTGCAGTGGGGCCTCGTGGGCATCGTCCTGCTCTACGCGATGTGGATCGCTCATCTCCGCCTGTTCCTGGGCGAGGGTCTTGCCGCCTGGATCGGGCTCGTCACCGTCGTGCAGAACATCGCGAGTTCGCTGCTGAACTCGCATCTGTTCGATTTCCACGAGGGCTGGATGTATGTACTCGGCGTCGGCGTCGCCGGCGGCATGGCACTGAAGGCCAAGGCTGCCAGCGAGCCCTGACTACTGGCTGCGCTCCCGACCGACCTCGCCCGTGATGACGTTGCCGAACAGCTCCCAGGCCTGTCCGTTGAAACGCATCAGCTGCATCTGTTCGATCGGAAAGTAATCGTCGGCCGAGGTGTTCACCATGATGCCGGGCAGCATCAGGTCGGTGTGAAAATCCTTCAGGCTGGCGGCCTGCTTCATGACGTTCTCGCGCGTGAGATTGTCGCCGCACTGCTTTAGCACCTGCGCCATGGCCTCGGCCTGTACGTAGCCGTAGAGATTGTTGGCGTTGGCCTTATCGCCTTCGGGATAATATTTGTCCATGAACGCGCGCCATGCGATCACCGCAGGATCCTTGTCCCAGGTCGGATCGGTCGGGTCCTTCAGATATGCCGTCGAGATGATGTCCTTGGAGTATTCAAGCCCGGCAGGCTTCAGCACCGAAGCGATCGACGTCGCTGTATTGGCGAGGAAAAACTTCGGCTTCCATCCGAGCTCACCGACTTTCCGGATCGCCTGCGCCGATCCCTTCGGCGCCGCCCACGAGAAGAAGATGTCGGCGCCGGAATCGTGCAAGGCGACGATCTGCGAGTCGATGGAGGGATCGCTGACCTCGTAGGACTTGTCGGCAATGATCATGCTGGCCTTGTCGCCGAGTCCGTCCTTCAGGCCCTTGAACTGGTCCTTGCCGGCGTCGTCGTTCTGCCAGAACACCGCGATCTTGCCGTTCGGAAAATGATCGCGGATGTACTTTGCGTAGATGCGTCCCTCGCTCTGATAGTTCGGCTGGAATCCCATGGTCCATGGGAAATTCCTGGGGTCGCCGAACTTGGTGCCGCCGGAAGCGACGAACAGCTGCGGCACCTTTTTGGCGTTCATGTATTTCATGATCGCGGAGTTCGAGGGCGTGCCGAGCGCCTGGAAGATCAAGAGGACTTCATCGCTCTCGACGAGCTTGCGCGCCTGCTCGATCGCCTTCGGTGGCGAATAGGCGTCGTCGTAACTGGTGAAGTTGATCTTGCGCCCGTTGATGCCGCCCTGATCGTTGATCATCTTGAAATAGGCGGCCTCGGTCTTGCCGATCACGCCGTAGGACGACGCCGGCCCGCTATAGGGCATGATGTTGCCGATCTTGATTTCGGTGTCGGTGGCGCCGGGGTCGTATTTCTTCTGCGCCAGGGCCGGTGTCGTGACGAGCACTCCGGCAGCAAGCATGGCGAGGGCAGCAAGGCTTAAGCGACGACCCGGCATCGTTCTCTCCCCTATGTTTTGTAGTCTTGTTTTGCGGAGAGTGTCGCAAGGCGGGGTTCGGCTGGCAAGCGCCTCGATTTTCCGCAAGGTGAAACGACTCGCGGAACCCGGAGTTCAAGTGACGTGGCGCGACAGCCTGAGCACACGCCCGTCGATCCGGTTATCGTTCGGGGGCATGCTTGTCACCTCGGCGGCCGAGCCAGCCGCCTGCTTCGCTGCGACAGGCACCGCCACCCGATTTCCGATGACGTTTGAAATTCCCGCGTTCCGAAGCGACAGGTTGAACACGCCGCGCCCTGTGGATGTGACCGGCTAGGACGGCTTCTTCGGCCGCGACACCAGCTCGATCATCCTGCCTTCATCGTCGTTCGGCATCGCAGCCTTCGCCTGCGCGTAGACTTCGACCGCGGCGCGCGCGACCAGCGGCTTGTCAGCCAGCAGGCTCTCGGCGAGCTTGACGGCATAGGCGGCATCCTTGTGCCGTAGCGCCGACGTGAAGGTCGCGCCGCTGAAGTCGCGGGCGACCATGCGCTTGGAGTGACGCTGCACCTGCGGACTCGCTGCCACGCCCGCCTGGATCGACTCCAGCACCAGCTTCATGTCGAGCCCGGCCTGCTCGGCGATCGCGAGGCCCTCGGCGAGGCCGGCGATCTGGATCGCGCCCATCAGATTGTTGATGAGCTTGTAGACGGTGCCGGAGCCGACCGCGCCGAAATGGCGGATGGTCGAGCCGATCGGCTCGAGATAGGGCCGCGCGCGTTCGAGATCGGCCACATCGGCGCCAGCCAGCAGCGTCAGCTTTCCGCTCGCTGCCGCGTCCGGCAGTCCCGTGACGGGGCAGTCGATGTAGATGAGACCACGCGCATTGAGCTCGCGGCCCATCTCGCGCGCGTGGTCATAGGAGACGGTGGAGCATTCGATCGCGATGGTGCCGGCCTTCGCCGTCTTGGCCGCGCCCTTGGGCCCGAGCCAGACCGCGCGCGAGGCCTCGTCATCGGCGACCATGGTCACGACGGCGTCGGCATCGATCGCGGCGTCATCCGGCGAGGTCGCCCATCGCGCGCCGCGCGCGATCAGGTCTTCGGCCTTGGCCTTGCTGCGATTCCACAGCGTCACCGTGAAGCCCGCATCGAGATAGCGGCCGGCCATGCCATGCCCCATCCGCCCCAATCCGATGAAGGCGACGCGGGGCATGATCAGTCCACGTCCTCGACGTCACCAGCGGTGGTACCGAAGGCGCGCTGCGCCAGCGTTGCGGCCATGAAGTCGTCGAGATCCCCGCCAAGCACGCCCGACGTGTCGGAGGTCTGCACGCCCGTGCGCAGGTCCTTCACCATCTGGTAGGGCTGGAGCACGTAGGAGCGGATCTGGTGGCCCCAGCCGATATCGGTCTTGGCGGCCTGGTCGGCTGCGGCCTTCTCCTCGCGCTTCTTCAGCTCGATCTCGTAAAGCCGCGCGCGCAACATGTCCCACGCTTGCGCGCGGTTCTTGTGCTGGGAGCGGCCGGCCTGGCAGACCACCGCAACGCCGGTCGGAATGTGCGTCAGGCGCACGGCGGATTCGGTCTTGTTGACGTGCTGGCCGCCGGCGCCGCCCGAGCGCATGGTGTCGGTGCGGACGTCGGATTCCTTGATATCGATCTTGATGCTGTCGTCGATGACGGGGAACACCTGCACGCTCGAAAACGAGGTGTGCCGCCGCGCGTTGGAATCGAACGGCGAGATACGTACGAGGCGGTGCACGCCGGCCTCCGTCTTCAGCCAGCCATAGGCGTTGTGGCCGGAGACCTGGATCGTCGCGGACTTGATGCCGGCCTCTTCGCCCTCGGACTCTTCGAGAATCTCGACCTTGAAGCCGTGGGTTTCGGCCCAGCGCGTGTACATGCGCAGCAACATCTGCGCCCAGTCCTGGCTCTCGGTGCCGCCGGCGCCGGCGTGGACCTCGAGATAGGAATCGAAGCGGTCGGCTTCGCCCGAGAGCAGCGCCTCGAGCTCGCGCCGCGCCACTTCCTTCTTGAGGTTCTTCAGCGCAGCTTCCGCTTCGGCAACGACGCCCGCATCGCCCTCGGCCTCGCCGAGCTCGATCATGCCGATGTCGTCTTCGAGCTCCTGCTCGACCTTGCCGATGCCGGTTAGCGAATCCTCAAGCGAGGTCCGCTCCTGCATCAGCTTCTGGGCTTTCTGGGGGTCGTTCCAGAGGTTGGGGTCTTCTGCGAGCTTGTTCAGCTCAGCGAGGCGCGCCGTCGATTTCTCGACGTCAAAGATGCCTCCTCAGCAGCCCGACTGACTGCTTGATCTCTTCTACCAACCGTTCGATTTCGGCGCGCATGTTGTTCTCTGGTCTCGCGGAATCCCGCGTGCATTTGAGCTGGGGATGTAGCGGCGGCGGCGCCAAAGCGCAACCATCCGCTCTCCGATCGTCGGCGTTGTCAGCTAGTAAAGTCCGCCGGTGCCCGGGCGCATGAAGAAGCCGGAATCGGGCGGCGGCTGCTGCTGGGGCATGCGCCCGTCAGCATCGGCCACGCCGATGACGGAGTAGTTGTCCGGCGGCGCCGTGCCCGGCTTGAAGGCTTCGAGGATGGTTCCACCGGTCTCGCCGGGGCCGGCGCGCATGCCGGTCTTGGCGACCACGCGGACGAGCTTGATGCCGGCCGGCACCTTGAACGGAACCGCAGGCTTGTCGGCGAGCGCGAGCTTGAGGAAGTCACGCGCGATCGGAGCGGCCAGATGGCCGCCGGTCGCGGCATTGCCTTTGCCGAGCGGACGCGGCTTGTCGTAGCCCATATAGATGGCGACGGCGACGTCGGGCGAGAAACCGACGAACCAGGCGTCCTTGGCTTCGTTGGTCGTACCGGTCTTGCCGGCGATCGGCTTGCCGACCTCCTTCACGACGGTCGCGGTACCGGCCTGGACCACGCCTTCCATCAGCTCGGTGATCTGATAGGCGGTCATGGAATCCAGCACCTGCTCGCGGCGGTCGATCAGTTGGGGCTCGGTCTGGTTCTTCCAGCCGCCCGGCGCGTCGCAGCCGCGGCATTCACGCTGGTCGTGCTTGAAGATGGTGTGGCCGTAGCGGTCCTGGATACGGTCGATCAAGGTCGGCTTCACCCGGCGACCGCCATTGGCGATCATCGAATAGGCCGTGACCATGCGCATCGCCGTCGTCTCGCCGGCGCCGAGCGCGTAGGAGAGATAGTTCGGCAGCTCATCATAGACGCCGAAGCGGCGCGCATATTCGCCGATCAGGGGCATGCCGATGTCCTGCGCGAGGCGCACCGTTACGGTGTTGAGCGACTGACGCAGCGCGTTGCGCAGCGTCACCGGGCCCTGGAACTTGCCCGAGGAGAAGTTTTCAGGCCGCCACACGCCGGCGCCCTGGCCCTGGTCGATCTCGATGGGTGCGTCGAGCACCACGGTCGACGGCGTATAGCCGTTGTCGAGCGCGGCCGAGTAGACGATCGGCTTGAACGACGAACCGGGCTGCCGGTAGGCCTGCGTGGCGCGGTTGAACTGGCTCTGGTCGAACGAGAAGCCGCCGACCATTGCGAGCACGCGACCGGTCCACGGGTCCATCACCACCATCGCACCCGATACTTCGGGGATCTGGCGCAGCCGGTATTGGCCTTCGACCGGTTGCCCCTCCTTGCTGTAGAGCGGATCGGCATAGATCACGTCGCCAGGCTGCAGCACCTGCGCCACCGACGTCGGCGTCTTGCCCTTGGCATTGCCCTGGGTCGCCCTTGCCCAGCGCACGCCGTCGAGCGTGACGAGGCCGGTCTCGCGCTGCTTGCTGACGGCGCCGCCGAGTTCGCGGCTTGGCTGGAAGCCGATGCGCGCAGACTGGTCGCTCGTCTCCAGCACCACCGCCATGCGCCACGGCGAAATGTCCGACAGCGACTTGATCTCGGCAAGCTTCACGCCCCAGTCGCCCGAAATATCGAGCTTGCTCATGGCGCCGCGATAGCCCTGCTGCTCGTCATAGTTCACGAGACCGGTGACCATGGTCTTGCGCGCCATGACCTGAATCTTTGGATCGAGCGTGGTGCGGACGGAGAGACCGCCCTCGTACAACTTCTTCTCGCCGTAGCGCTCGAAGATGTCGCGGCGGACTTCCTCGGCGAAATATTCGCCGGCGAAGGTGTGGGCGCCGTTGGAGCGGTTGGTGACCGCCAGCGGCTCCTTGCGGGCCTTGTCGGCGTCGGCCTGCTTGATCCAGCCGTTCTCGAGCAGACGGTCGATCACGTAGTTGCGGCGCTCGATGGCGCGGTCGCGGTTACGCACCGGATGCAGCGTCGCGGGCATCTTCGGCAGCGCCGCCAGATAGGAGGCTTCCGCCACCGTCAGCTCGTTCACCGACTTGTCGAAATAGACCAGCGAAGCGGCCGCGATGCCGTAGGCGCCGAGGCCCAGATAGATCTCGTTCAGATACAGTTCGAGGATCTTGTCCTTCGAGTAGGTCTTCTCGATGCGCATCGCCAGCAAGGCTTCCTTGATCTTGCGGGCGAAGGAAACCTCGTTGGTCAGCAGGAAGTTCTTGGCGACCTGCTGGGTGATCGTGGAGGCACCCTGCGGGCGGCGGTTGGAGCCGAAGTTCTGGAGATAGAGCACGCCCGCGCGCGCCATGCCGGTGTAGTCGATGCCGCCATGCTCGTAGAAATTCTTGTCCTCGGCCGCGAGGAAGGCGTTGATCACGAGCTTCGGCACAGCCTGGATCGGCAGGTACAGCCGCCGCTCCTTGGCGTATTCGCCGAGCAGCGAACCGTCGACCGCGTGCACGCGGGTCATCACCGGCGGCTCGTAATCCTGGAGCTGAGAGTAGTCCGGCAAGTCCTTGGAGAAATGCCAGATCAGGCCTGCCACGGCCCCGACACCGACAAGGAACACCACCGTTCCCGCGGCGAACAGGAAGCCCATGAACCGCACAAGCAAGCGCATTATCTGTTTATCCGTTCAAACTCAGGATCAGCCCCGGCACCCCAAAAACAGGCGCCAATCTCACGTCGCGAATTCACCGGCCTACTCAATTACATCAATGCCGGACCTAAGACGCTTGCCGAACGGGATTCTCGTCGATTCCGGAACCCCCTGCGGCGTTTTTATAAAGCGTCCGCTGTGGCCAAACTAGGGCTTTTGCGGCGGGACGGAAAAACCCCTTCTCAATTCGACGATCCTGCAGTCGCCATCCGCTTGGCCAGGAATCCGTCGATCGCCTGCGCCATCGAGCCCACGGCACGGGAGCGCCAGCCCTCGGACACGAGGTGCTCGAGGTCTCCCTTGTTGGAGACATAGCCGATCTCGACCAGTACCGAGGGCACATCGGGCGCCTTCAGCACCCGGAAACCGGCCGATTTCAGGGGATGCTTGTGCATCCGCACCGTCGACTTCATTTCCCCCATCAAGAGGCGAGCGAAACGGTTTGAAAATGTACGAGTTTCGCGCTGAGTAAGGTCGATCAGGATGTCGGCGACGTCGGTCGGCTCCTCCGCAAGATTGAAGCCCGCGATGGCGTCCGCGCGGTTTTCCGAGTCCGCCAGCCGCTCGGCTTCGGCGTCGGAGGCCTTGTCCGACAGGGTGTAGATGGTCGCGCCCTGCGCGTCGCCCTCGGCGCGCGGCAGCGCATCGGCATGGATCGAGACGAACAATGCGGCCTTGAGCCCTCGGGCGACTTTGACCCGGTCGTTGAGCGGGATGAAGGTGTCGTCGTTCCGCGTCATCACCACGCGGTATTTGCCAGCCTTTTCCAGGCGATCACGCAGCGCGAGGCCAAAAGCCAGAACCAGGTTCTTCTCGCTCTCGCCGCTCGACTGGGTGCCGTTGTCGATCCCGCCATGGCCGGGATCGATCACGACAACAGGACGGCCGTCGGCTTTTTGCTGCGCTGTTTCCGGGGGCGCCGCAGCCGGAACCGTTGCGGGAGGCGCGTCGGCGATCGCGGGCCGCAGCTCGGGGCGGTTTTCCGGAGCAAGCGACTGCACGAACGCGGCGCGGTCGACCTCTTCCAGCTCGAGCACAAGCCGGGCCGGCTGGCCGTTGGCCGCTTCCACCACGTAGGAATTGGCGATCTTGGCCGGCCCGGTCAGGTCGAACACGATTCGCGAGCCGCCCGGCATGACGAGCCCGTAGCGGAAGGCCTTGACCAGCCCCCGCCCGGTTCCGGTGTCCGCGGGCAGCCGAAAATTGAGTTGCGGCACGTCGACCACCACCCGGTACGGGTCGGCGAGCGTCACGGCGCGGAAGGTAACGGTCTGGTCGATGTCGAGGATGAAGCGGGTCTGCTTGCCATCGCCGGCCAGCCGAGCAGCCGAAGCGATTGGAAAACTCGCTGCTGCAACAGACGGTTGCGACTGGCTCTCCGCTGCTCTCAGGTGCGAGAAATCAGCACATGACAATGCTGCAGCGCACAGGACCGCGCATCCCAGCAAAACCCTTTGAATTGAGCAGCCCGCCACCGATTTCGTGCCTCCGAGCAGCTTTTTTAACGCAATAGAACCACAGGGTTAATCGATCCTTAATGACAGATATGCGAAACTTGCTGACTGTGACCGCCGTGCGACGCGACCTTGCACGGCTGGCTCATTCCACGTATGTACGGAGTGCTGACGGCCAATATTGCCGGTTGTGTCGCATTCAGCCTCTCGGTGCAGCGCCGGAACTCTCAAGGTTTGGGAATTCCAGCGTTTTCCGTTCCCTTCTAAGGCCAGCGCGGTGCGCGGCAGCGAGGTGGAACGGGCTAAGCCCCGGCGGCGGACGGTCCCCGGTTACCACCGCGTTTCCGGGACGGTTTTTGACAGCGGCGCGACGCGTTACCCGGTCCCTTAATCCCAAGGGAGCGGTCTGTGATCCCAAGGCGAGCGCGCTCGCGCCATGCCTTGGCCGGCAGCAACTGATTGAGGGGCGGCCTCGCCGCCCACATGTTTCATACGGGCCGACGCTTGATGCGCCAGACTGTGCCGACGAATTCTGAAGGACCATTCGCGACGCTGCGGAGTGAAAATCCCGCGCGCCGCTTCGGTCCCCCAGCTTGCGGTCCGGCAAGGCGCGAGAGACGGCGTTTCGGCCTTCCTCTCACCCCCGAATCAGGTGGACCGTCGCGTCACCCGGCAGCGCTGTTCGCGCCCACGGTGAGTCGCGCCCGCCGCCTCCAAGAGTTAAGACATGCCCAACAAGATGTTGATCGATGCCACCCACCCGGAAGAGACCCGGGTCGTCGTGGTCCGCGGCAATCGCGTCGAAGAGTTTGATTTCGAGACTGCGCAACGCAAGCAACTGCGCGGGAACATCTATCTCGCCAAAGTCACCCGGGTCGAACCGTCGCTCCAGGCCGCGTTTGTCGAATATGGCGGCAACCGCCACGGCTTCCTCGCCTTCAGCGAAATCCATCCCGACTATTACCAGATCCCGGTCGCCGACCGGCAGGCATTGATCGAGGCCGAGGAACAGGCCCATCGCGAGGCTGAGGAAGAGAGCGAGAACCGCTCCCATGGCCGCCGCCGCTCGCGCCACCGCAACGCCCGCCGCCGCGGTCATGGCGAACGCGTTCGCAGCGACATCGTCGAAGGTCTCGACGCCGGTGCCGATCACACTGCCCAGCCGGTCGATGGCGAAGCGCTGCCGGAGCACACCGAGGATGCTGCGCACGAGGGCGAGCATCTGCACGCCGATGCGGAACATCACGGCGAGCGCGAAGTCCACGATCACGACGAGCATGGGCACGATGATCATTATCATGCCGATGATGACGATCACCATCATGCTCGCGATCATGACGACCATGGTCACGACGGCGAGCACGATCACCACGACCACGATCTTGATCATGCCGACGAGACGCCCGCGCCGGTCGCAGCAATCGGCGCCGAGCCCGTTGTCGCGACCGAGGTCGTTGCCGAGACGCAGGAGGCTCCAGCCTCCGAAGCTCACCCCTCCGAAGCCCACGCCGAGACTTTGGCCGAAGCGGTGACCGCTGTCGCTGAACCCGCCGATGCCGTGTACGCTGCCGGCGAGACCGCAGAGGCGCCGCATGCCGAGGCCGCGGAAGCAGCCGGAGAGGACGACGAAGATGAGGACGGCGAGGAAGCCGAAGAGGAAGTCGTCGAATCCGTCGGCGGTGACGACGTGCTGGAGGAAGTGCCGGAGCGCACCTTCCGGCCGCGCCGCCAGTACAAGATCCAGGAAGTCATCAAGCGCCGCCAGGTGATGCTGGTGCAGGTGGTCAAGGAAGAGCGCGGCAACAAGGGGGCGGCGCTGACGACCTATCCCTCGCTCGCCGGCCGCTATGCCGTCCTTATGCCGAACACCGCGCGCGGCGGCGGCATCAGCCGCAAGATCACCAGCGCCCAGGACCGCTCCCGCCTGAAGGAAGTGGTGCAGGATCTCGACGTGCCCGAGGGCATGGGCATCATCCTGCGCACCGCAGGCGCCTCCCGGACCAAGCCCGAGATCAAGCGTGACTTCGAATATCTGATCCGGATGTGGGAGACGGTGCGCGACCTGACCCTGAAGTCGCAGGCCCCGACCCTCGTCTACGAGGAAGGCTCGCTGATCAAGCGTTCGCTGCGCGACCTCTACAACAAGGAGATCGACGAGATCCAGGTTGCCGGTGAACCCGGCTACCGCGAAGCGCGCGACTTCATGAAGATGCTGATGCCCGCCAATGTCAGCGCGGTGAAGCAGTATCGCGACGGTCAGCCGCTGTTCTCGCGCATGGGCGTCGAAAGCCAGCTGGACGCGATGTTCTCGCCGACCGTGCAACTGCGCTCCGGCGGCTACATCGTCATCAACCAGACCGAGGCGCTGGTCTCGATCGACGTCAACTCCGGACGATCGACCCGCGAGCACCACATCGAGGACACCGCGCTCAAGACCAATCTGGAAGCGGCCGAAGAGGTCGCCCGCCAGCTTCGCCTGCGTGACCTCGCCGGCCTGATCGTCATCGACTTCATCGACATGGACGAGAAGCGCAACAACCGATCGGTCGAGCGCAAGCTGTCCGATTGTCTCCGGCAGGATCGCGCGCGTATCCAGGTCGGCCGCATTTCGCATTTCGGCCTCTTGGAGATGTCGCGACAGCGTATCCGCGCCAGCGTGCTGGAATCCTCGACCGATCCCTGCCCGCATTGCGGCGGCACCGGCCATGTCCGCTCGGTTTCCTCGGTGGCGCTGCAGCTCCTGCGCGGCCTCGAAGAGATCCTGATGAAGGGCGCCACCCACAATCTCGTGGTCCGCACCCGCACCGATGTCGCGCTCTATGTGCTGAACCACAAGCGCGGTCATCTGCGCGACCTCGAGAACGGCTTCAAGGTCACGCTGTCGATCATTGCCGACCCCAGCGTCAGCGGACCGCAGGCCTACCTCATCGACCGCGGCGAGCAGGTGCATACGCTGGAAGCCGCCAAGGCGCTGCTCGCGGCGCAGGCGGCCGCGAGCCCGCCGCCGGTGGCTGACGAGGCCTATGACGACGAAGAGTTCGATGCGGAGCTCGAATCCGAGGTTGAAACCGAGGAGACCGAAGGTCTCACCGAGGAGCAGGCTGCAGGCGACGCCACACCCGAGCAGGACGGCCAGCGCCGCCGGCGCCGGCGCCGCAGGCGCGGCCGTGGTGGCCAGCGCGATGGCGAGCTTCGCGAGGACACAGCGCCCACCCTTCCCGAGGCGGCCGTAGCGGCCGGCGAAGGCGACGAGGACGCCGAGTCCGAGCAGGATGGCGAGGAAGGCGAAGAACAGGCAGCCCGCGGCGAGCAGCAGGGCAGCGGCGAACGCCGTCGCCGGCGCGGTCGTCGCGGTGGCCGCCGCCGTCGCGGTGGCAATGAGGAAGGTCTCGCCGGCTCCATCGGCGACGAGTTCGCTGCCAATGCGCCGTCGGAAGCGAGCGAGGCGGTTGCCGATCTCGATAGCTTTGACGGCGAGGCTGCGCCCTCGATCGCACAGGCCGAGCACACCGAGCCGCAAGTCACCCAGCCCGAGCCCCGCGCCGAGGTGCAGGCTGAGGCGCCAACACAGCCAGAGCCGGCTCCTGCCGCAGCTGCACCGGCGGTCGAAGAAGAGCCCGCCGACGACAAGACCGCGCGGCGCCGCTCCACGGTCCGGGAAAAGGTGAGCTTCCTGTCGAGCAGCCAGAGCGAGCCCGCAGCGCCGCTTGCGCAGGCGACCGAACCGGTCGCCCCCCCGGCCCCGGCCCCGGCTCCGGAGCCCGCGCCGGCAGCGGCCAGCGAAACGCCGGCTGCACCGCGTCGCGCCGGCTGGTGGTCGCGGCGCTTCGGCGGCGGCCAGTAAGAGGAACAATCGAGTTGAAACCGCCCGGCCAAACCGGGCGGTTTCGATTTGGCGAGGTCATTCGAATGCAAAGTGCGATCGTGCTCGGCGGCGGCATGGTGGGCGTGGGTGCCGCGCTGCATCTCCAGAAGCGCGGCTGGTCTGTCACCCTGGTCGATCGCAGGGAGCCGGGCCGCGAGACCAGCTATGGCAATGCCGGAATGATCCAGGCGGAAGCGGTCCGCCCTTATCCGATGCCGCGCGACCTTGCCACGCTGTTGAAGATCGCGACCGGCCGCACCAACGACGTGCGCTACAGCCTGTCGTCGCTTCACCTCCATATCGAGCCTCTGCTCCGCTACTGGTGGCATTCGGCGCCGAAGCGGCATCGTGAAGCGATCGCCGGCTGGGCGCGGCTGATCGCCTACGCAACAGGCGAGCACGACGTTCTCATTCGCGAAGCTCATGCCGACAACCTCATTCGCCGCGCCGGCTATCGCGCGCTGTATCGCGACCGCGCGTCGCTGGACGTGGCGATGCAGGCGGCGGAGCAAGACCGGCGCGAATTCGGCGTGAATTTTCGCCTGCTCTCCGGCAGCGAACTCGCCAAAGCCGAGCCGATCTTGCGCGACGACCTTCCCGGCGCGATCCATTGGCTCGACACCTGGACGGTGTCCGATCCAGGTGCGCTGGTCACAGCCTACGCCGAGCTGTTCGAGCGCCTCGGCGGCGCAATTGTGCTCGGTGATGCCCAGACCTTGCAGCAGACTGCGACCGGCTGGTCGGTCGATACGGACAAGGGACGTATCGATGCCGCTGCAGCCGTCGTGACGCTCGGGCCATGGTCGCCCGATCTCCTGCACAAATTCGGCTATCGTATCCCGCTGGTGCGCAAGCGCGGCTACCACATGCATTACAGCGGCGGCGCGTCACTCGATCTGCCGCTGGTCGACAAGGGCCGCGGCTATGCCATGGGCCCGATGGCCAAGGGCATCCGCATCACCACCGGCGCCGAGCTGACCGGCCCCGAGGCGCTCGCCACTCCCGCGCAGCTCGCCAGCGCCGAAGCCTCCGCACGCGAGCTGATCGATCTCGGCAAGCGCGTCGAGCCCGATCCCTGGTTCGGCACGCGCCCCTGCACGCCCGACATGCTGCCGGTGCTCGGCCCTGCCCCGCGCCATCCCGGCCTCTGGATGAACTTTGGCCACGGCCACCAGGGTTTTACGCTGGGACCCGCGACCGGTCGCCTGCTCGCCGAGATGATGAGCGGCGAAACGCCGGCGATCGATCCGGCGCCCTACCGGCCGGAACGCTTTTAGCCGACCAATTGGCAGGCCATCCGTGGCGCGAATGTCAGCGCCGATCAGAAGCCAATATCTGTGTCCGAATAATCACTCTTAATCTTTCTTTGAAAACACCCGCAATATCTTGGGCCCCAAATTGAATCTATGGGTGTCGATCCTCATTTAGGAATTCCCACCATTGACCATCCCTCCTCGAAGTGCGGTGTTCTGGTTCATTGCCGAACCAGGCGCCGAGCCGAAGCCCTCGCGCATGGCCGGCTATTTTTCAAAGCTTCCGTCGAATTTGGACTTGTTGCCGGATCGATATTTCAATGTCCCGCTCTACAACGACGAGATTTGGCCCGGCGTGCGGGCCGCCTATGATTTCATAGGTTTTCGCGACGAGACCTATTTTCCCGGCGGCAGCGTGGGCTGCCGCCCGGACGGGTCGGCGAGCTACTTCATCGATCCCCAGCTCAACACCAAGGCGTTCCTCGATGTTATCGCGGCACAGACCGGGACGTCGCTTGCCACGGCAAGGGTGACGCTCAAGGACGAGCGAGCAATTGGCCGCGTCGGCCTCCCCGTCGCCGAAGACTACGATGCCCACATCGAGCTCGGCAGCTCGACGCGCGAACGAGCCAAGCCGAAACTCGGCCCCCTGATCGAGGACCGGGCCTATGGCGCGCTGCTGGGTCTCGCGGTGGGAGACGCTCTCGGCGTGCCATTGGAGTTCTCCGAGCGCGATTCCCGGCCGCATGTGTCCGAAATGATCGGCGGCGGCCCATTCTCCCTCAAGCCGGGAGAATGGACCGACGACACCAGCATGGCGTTGTGTCTCGCCGACTCGCTCATCGCCAAGAACAAGCTCGACGAGATCGACTTGCTGAACCGCTTCGTGCGGTGGTGGAAGCAAGGCGAAAACAGCGTCAACGGCAACTGCTTCGATATCGGGATCACCACGCGGCACGCCCTCGATCGCTTTATCCGGCTCGGGACCCCCGCTGGGAGCGGTCCCCACAACAAGGATCACGCGGGAAACGGATCGCTGATGCGATTGGCGCCCGTTGCGATCTTTGCGGCATCGGATGTGGCTGAAGCCGTCCGGCTCGCGCAGCGCCAAAGCATGACAACGCATGCGAATGCTGTCGCGGCAAAGGCCTGCGA